>JAUWWQ010000013.1 GCA_030616775.1 Planctomycetota bacterium | reverse complement strand
GGTGCAAGGTTCCCCGGTGTTCTCGCCGCCGACGCAAGTCGAGGCGCAGTCTCGGTCCTCTTTCCACAGTTTGTCGGTGGGGTTGGCGCAGTTCATCAGTGGCACGTCGTCGCGGCAGACTGCTTCGTCGGTCTCATCCTTCAGGATCATGTCGCAACAGGCTCCCACCGGGGGGGTTTCCTCGCAGAAGATGGTAAGCTCAAACCCCGCCCAGCATTGGCCGCCGAATTCCTGGACGGCCCACTCTCCGCCTGTGTAGACCCTGAAAAAGCTCTCGGTGCTGCCGGGATTGGCTTCCTTGCAGGTAAGCACCGGACCGGTATAGCCGCTGCTCGTCAGGTAGGTAACGGAGAAAGTGGACCGAGGGAGCGCAATCGGGGCAATGACGCAGCTACCTCCGGGACATTCCTGGCTCACTGGCTCATCAGGATCGCACGTCCTTCCGTCATGTTCACCACCATCGCACTTGTAGAACTCCTTACGACAGATCTGAACGTCATCCCCACTGGACCAGCAGTACATTGTGGTGCCTGGAATCACGCCGCCGGAGCTAGGGTTGGTATTGCTGAGAAAGCTCCGAAGGTCAACCCCGATAATGCCGTCTCCCCTGTGTGCGATCTCGTAGGCGACCATGTTGCAGTCGATTACGTTCAGCGCGACGTCATCGGCGAAGCGCTCTCGCACACCCGCGGAGTAGAAACTACCCGCATGATTAGTGTTCTTGTAACCGACGAACGAGGCCGCGCAGTCGTCCCTGACGTATATTTCGGCGTAGAAGCTGGCGTGCGGAGCCCTGGGGAAACCACCGAATCCTGCTGCACAGGGGAAGCCAGGGAAATCGAAGCGATCAGCCGAGAACCCCATGGTTGGCGGTGCCCCAACGACCACGCCGCATTTGTCGCGGCTAAACGACAACCCAAGATACAGCGAACTGGGAATAGGGATGTCAACGTCAGGAGGGATGACAACAGCGAGGGTGTATGTTCCGTTGTCCGAAAAGTCGACGTGAGCCGCAGTACCGGGGATGGGCGCTCCATCCGCGCCAGGGCAAACCTCATACAACGCCACGTCAATACTGAAGGGCCCCACGCCGGAGCCGTCGCCCTCCCTGTCCCCACTGACCATAATCACGTAGCGGTCGAGGTTGCACCAGTTGGCGCCCGTGGTCGTGATATCGTCCGCGATCCTTGCGCTTGCCAGGTCCCCGCTTGGCGCAAATACTGCCGCTCCTAGCGTATTGCTGTAGACCAGGCGGGATGTTCCGGCGACCGCGCCGCCCTCTACACCGACCACGAATTCGCGAATCTCCACGTTCGTGGGAAGTGGATAAACTTGATCCTGCAAGCTCTCCGTGGCAGGCACGGGGGCTTGGGGCGGCTCGGCCATCGGCGATCTGGCAGCGGGCACAAGTGCCTCGCCCTCGCCTGGCCGCAAAACAGGATGAACACCGGCGACTACCGAAGCTGTCACCAGTACGAAGCCAAAACAGACCGTTGCACGGATTGTGCTCGATTCTCGATTTCGCATGGCGGGCACCCTTTCCTCACAGGCAGTGCTATCACCCTCTCACAACGTACGGCGCCGGTTTCCACCCGTGCGTTCACGGGTTGAAAACGCGTGCCACAGTTGCCGATGACTTTGACGCCTAGACTCAGTCCCTGCGAACCCCGCCCGTCTCTTTGGGCGATCGATTTGAAACCGTTGGCCACCACTGCCCCAACGGTCGAATCATTGTATGCCGCAGGAAAGCCTACTTCAAGATCCAGCGCCGGAAGTAACAGCAGGGCCGCTCGGCGTACGGATTCTGCTACGGGGATCGTGGAGCAGTGAAGACTTCCTTGGATATCCATGTGCTCAGTTTGCCGCCGAGAGAATTTGTCGTAGATGCGGTCCCGGTCGCCCTCAAACGTCAGCGGATGCTTGCCGTGCCGACAACCAAGTGACGAACGGGTGCTGGCCCTGCTGGTGTCAGCAGTGCTGCCCCGGGGATTCCCGACCGCAGATCTTCCTGGCGGGCTCGCCGACATGATCCTGGCGGTCGAGCCCCTCGAGGCGTTGCGCTATGTTCATTATCTCGGCGAGCGCGGCACGATCGTTGCCAGCACCGTGCCCTTCGTAAATATCCCCGACTATCCACCCATCGAGCAGGTGCTCGAAAAGATCCCCCGGTTTCCCAAACACGTGCTGGTCGACGCGGATCGACTTGCCCGGGCGAGAGTGACAGAGCTCCGATCGCGGAGACCTTCTTGTGGCTTCGCGCGCAATGGCCAAGGATCGGTGTTTGGCCTCTCGGGGCCCATGTACGGCGGACGGCCGGCAGCATGAGAAAACCGGTTTCGTCGAGGAAAACGATGTGGGCGCCTCTACGTGCGGCGTCTTTTTTTTATTCGCCGCCAGTCCTTGGTAACCCAACGAGCGATTCGCTCCTCGTTGCGTTCCACCGACTGGGTTTCGAGCTTCTGTGGGGAGAAGCCCAGGGAAGCCATCAACCGGGGAATGTGGTCGATGTGATAGCGGACCCCATAACGCTGCTGGATCATTGTGGCAATCCGCGGACAGGTCCACAGATCGGTGGAAAACCCATTGGCCTTGGCCCCTTTCAACAAACGCTGCGTTAGTAGTGTCTTCTGACGGGCGGTCAGCTTCGACGGCCGCCCCGGAACGGGTTTGGCCGCAAGACCCCCTTCTCCGCTCTTCTGATAGGCCTCCCACCAGCGCTTCACGCTGGTGGGATGGGCTCCAACCCGCCGGGCCACCTCCGCCTGACGATGCCCCGCCTCCAGAAGGGCCACCGCCCGACGCCTCCTGCGTTCCAGTTCCTGAGGGCTTCCATGAGGTCTCATGTACCGGTAGATCGGCCGTCGCCAGTCGATCTCTTTACTATTACAGGAGTCAATAGTTGCTAGAGAATAAAGCGGCTCAGGTCGGTGTCTTCCCGGATATCAGCCAGGCGCTTGCTGATGTAGGCCTGGTCAATACGGATGGTTTGACCGCTGCGATGGGGCGCATCGAAGCTGATCTCCTCGATGACCCGCTCCATGACGGTCACCAGGCGGCGGGCTCCGATGTTGTTCTGGGTCTGATTCACGTGGTAGGCCGTCGCGGCCATCTCCATGACGGCGTCGTTGGTGAACTCGATCAGCACACCTTCGACCGCCAGCAGGGCCACTTGCTGCTTGGTGAGTGCATTTTCCGGCTCAGTAAGGATGCGGACGAAATCCTCCTGGGTCAAATCGTCGAGCTCGACCCGGATGGGCAGTCGTCCCTGCAACTCCGGTATCAGGTCGCTGGGCTTGCTGCCATGAAACGCGCCGGCGGCGATAAACAGGATGTGGTCGGTCTTGACCGGGCCATAGCGGGTAAGCACGGTGCAACCCTCGATGACCGGGAGCAGGTCGCGTTGCACGCCCTGGCGGGAGACGTCGGGACCGTGGGTCTGTCCGGTGGAGGTAAGCTTGTCGAGTTCGTCAAGGAAGATGATTCCACTGCTCTCGGTTCGCCGCAGTGCCATCTCGGTGACCTTCTCCCGATCGATGAGCTTGTCGCACTGCTGATCGAAGATGATCTTGCGAGCTTCTCGGATAGGAGCCGTGCGCCGCTGAGGCTGCGAGGGCATCAAACGGTCCATGAAGCTCTGGACCTCGGGGTCGAGCTGGTCCATGCCGATGGTGGCCATGATGCCGACCGGTGCCGACTTTTTCTCGACGGTCAGCTCGACGGCGCGGTCCTCGAGTTCGCCGGCTCTGAGCTGGGCGCGCAGCTTCTCGCGGCTTCGTCGCCGGCGTTCGGCCGTCTCGCTGTCGGCGTCGCCGTCGACACGGTCGTGGTCGGTGGGCGGGATGAGTGTGTCCAGGAGTTGCTCTTCGGTAAGGCGCTCGGCCTCGTTTCGGACTACTTGGGTTTGTTCATCGCGGACCATGTGCAGGGCGAACTCGACGAGATCGCGGATCATGCTCTCCACGTCACGCCCGTGGTAGCCGACCTCGGTGTACTTGGTGGCTTCAACCTTGATGAAAGGCGCGTTGACCAGGTTTGCCAGCCGCCGGGCGATCTCCGTTTTGCCGACGCCGGTGCGCCCGATCAGGATCATGTTGGTGGGGCCGATCTCCTCGCGGACCTCCTCGGGAAGTTGCTGACGCCGCCATCGATTGCGAATGGCGATCGCGGCGGCCCGTTTGGCGGCTTTCTGGCCGACGATGTGCTTATCGAGTCGCTCGACAGTCTGTTGAGGCGTCAGTTCCTGCATCGCTGAGGGTTTCAATCATGATTTCCCGGTTGGAGTAGACGCAGATGTCCGCGGCGATCTCGAGTGAATGCTTAATGATCGCCTCCGGTGACAGCTCGGTGTGGGCGAGCAGCGCCCGGGCGGCCGCGGCGCCGTACATTCCGCCCGAGCCGATGCCGATCACACCGTCCGTCGGTTCGATGACATCGCCCGATCCCCCGATCATCAGGGTAGCGTCTTGCGAGACGACGATTATCAACGATTCGAGCCGGCGCAACACCCGATCGGTCCGCCAATCCTTGGCCAGCTCGATGGCGGCCCGGCGGACGTTGGCCTTGTACTGTTCGAGCTTGGTCTCGAACCGCTCCAGCAGGGCGAAGGCATCCGCAGCGGAACCGGCGAACCCGCATAGCACCTTGCCGTCGGCCAGAGTGCGGATCTTGCGAGCGTCGTGCTTGACGGTCGTCTCGCCGAGCGAAACCTGCCCGTCACCACCAACGGCCACGCGGTCCCCGCGGCGGACCGTGAGGATCGTTGTCGACCGGATCGGGGATTGTCCGTCAGTCTGCATCATAGACACGCATCCTGTCTGTGCGCCGGACGGTACAACATTATAGTCGTCTTTGCAACAGGCATGGGTTGCGATAGGCTCGGGGTGCTGAGACCGTCTTGTCACGGGTGCGAAACCGATGCGCGGCACGAGCGAGATTCAACGTCAAGATTCGGCATGGCAATATCCTGTGGCCGTAGGAAGCATCTTCCTCTTGGTGGTATGGGTCGGCATGCTGGTCACCGTGCCGGCGTGCAATAGACCGACACCGCCGGCACCAGTAGAAGAAACGCCCATCCCGGAGAAAGCGCCGCCGTTGCCTGAAGTGACGGCGCCGGTGGATGCCGCACCGCAGCGCATCACCATTGATGTAGCGGTTGATGACCCGGACCGCTGGCTTTTCGTGGAGAAAGTCCGCAGCAGCGCGCCCGGTGCCTGGGCTACCGGATCGTTTAATCCCGAGCGCAACAAGCTGACCATCCGGACACGCGATGTGCAGCAGTTCGCGATCAACACCGGCCGCATTCCGATCGATTGGAAACGTCTCGTGATCCTGGGTATCGACGGCCACAACAGTGAGTTGCGAAAGCGTGACTACTTCTTTCTGCATTTCGCGCGGGACAGGCACGGGCGGTGGATCGTTCAGGAGCCGTAGGTCGTGGCCGGGTCAGGTGGGCGCGATACGGTGCTTTCACAAGCCCTCTTGCAGTAGCTTCTGTGCACGGCGGATCTTCTCTCGGATAACCTCCCTGTCCTTTTCGCGGAACCGGCGCAGTTCTTCCCACCAGAGGCGGGCCTCGTCGAGTTTCAGAGCACGGTCATAGTTGTCAATCGCCTGATGCAGCAGCTCTTCGGAATGAGCAGCCTGCCCGGCTTCGAGTTGACTGTCGGCCAGAGCAACGATGTCCGACGGGCTGCGCGGGTACAGTTCGAGTGCTTTCCGGGCGGCCTCGACAGCGGCGATGCGGTCCTTGGTGCTGCCCGTCGCCTCTGCCCTCGTCCTATAGAGCTGTGCCTGCATTCGGCGCAGTTGGATGCTGAACGGATCACGCTCGAAGGCCTGGGTCAGTGAATCTTCTGCCAAACGCAGCGCCTCCTTGCGAAGCTCCGGCAGTGATGACGCCGCCACTGCCCATGACGCGTGTTCAACGCACGGCGTCGGATCGAGCGGGTCTGCCTCGATGGCCCGTAGAAAATAATGGTGGGCAAGCTGGGCGGTGATCGGCGCAGGTGCCAATCCTGTGGCAGTTCGCCGGGCAAGTTTTAGATGCTTGTTTGCTTGCGCGACGGGTATCGCAGCCGCCCATAGAACAACGATAATGCCGACTGCCAATGGCACGATGGGCAACCATCGCCCGGTGATCGTCCGGGTTTGACTTGCGGGCTTATCGGTTGCGCGTGTCGCTATGACAAAGGCGAAAAGTGCAAAGAGGGTCGTCGCCGCACCGGGAACGAATGAGGCGAAGTTGATCATGTCGTGGAGGATGAACGAGAAGAGGCCGATGGCCACGCCGGTGCTGATCGTACGAGTGCTGGAATCAGTCCTTAATCCCCCCTGACTCCACCAGAGTCCAAAGGCGGCAAAACCAAGAAGCCAAAACAGGCCGGTGGTGACGGTGGCATAGTAGAGGAAATTCGGATCGTTGGTTCCGAGCAGTGGTAGACGCCCCAGGGTGACAACCAGCGCCAAGCCGGCTATCCAGAGCAGCATCGTGTACCTGCCTGGGGAGCCGGTCCGTGGATTGGCAAACGACTCTGCCGCGGCAGTGCGTCTGCTTATGGCAAGTGATGCGCCGACCAGCATGGTCACGATACCGATGAGGCCAAGTACTCCCCAGTCAGAGGCAGCCTGAACGAACAAGTTGTGCGGGTTGGCGACTTCTTCAGGGCTTTCTATCAACTTGTATCGCAGGTAATGCCGTCCGAAGTTCTCACGGCCCACCCCGGTGAAGGCGTGGTCAGTGATCAGCTCAGCGGACGCCCGCCACCACTGCCAGCGGAAGGTCAGCGACCAGCCAGGTAGGGCATTACGGTATAGGCCGTAGCTGATTGCCCCGAAAACGCCGACTGCCGCGCAAATCCACCCGACCAGAATGGCTTTCGTGCGGTGGGCGTCGATCCACGATCTTCCCAGTACGAGAAGCAGCCAGAGAGCGATCCCCACAAGTCCGGCAATGATCGCGCCGAGGCTCTTGGTCAGGCCGACAGCCGCGAGGATCAGCAACGTGCCAAGTGTCGCGGCGATGGCGGTCAGCCGGTTTTCGAGTGTCTTTGGCCGCCTCCACCGGGCAACTGCGAGTCCTAATGCCGCGATGCCGCAAAGCACCAAATAGCTGCCGGTCACATTGCTGTGCGGCAAAAGGCCAGTCGCCTCCCGGCTGTGTATTCGCCGTTCGAACGATTCAACTCTCGTGGAATCGAGATCAACGTCCTGACTCGCCCAGAACTGATCCTTGATCGATTCATAGTGGGCCCACGTTTCGTCAAAGCCAACGGAGTATTGCTCCATGCAATGGACGGCTTGAAAGCATGCCGACGCGAGCACGGCCGTGACCAGCAGGCGCTTGTGCCACGGGCGGCGCATGAGCTGTACGAGCGTGATAGCGAGCAGCGGATAGCAGAGCCAGTCGATCGAGGCGTTGATTGCCAGCCGCTTGTTGCCGGCGACACAACACGACACCACTGCGGCGACTGCAACCAGCCCTACGCCCCATTCGAGGCCGGTCCGGCGATATCGTCGAGACGGACCCAGTGCCCGAGCGACGAGCCAGCCTAAAGCGGCGGCCAGAATCAACAGGTCGAACACCAGCGTCCGCAACGGCGACGGGTCGCTCACGGCCTGCAGGGCTCCGGTAAGGGGGCTGCCTGCGGAATCGTACGACTCCGCCACCAGCGGCCGCAGGATCGCTACGGCTATCAGCGCAAACAGCGATACGGTTTCAAGGATTCGTTGCACGGTGATCCTAACTATTCGGGTACGAGCACTGGGTAATCGTATCGTGAGTCGGTTCCCGACGCACCGGTTTTATTGGACAGTCTTCTGCCACGGACTACAATTGCACCGTACCCGGCGTCATCGTGGCTTCTCTTGCGCGAACGGTTGTTCCCTTGGCGAAGGCTACTCCATACAGCTTAACGGCTCTCGGTCGGCGGGGCCTCCCGTCACGGATCGAGGTACACGGTCAGACCTACACTCAGCGCCGCGTGTTCAAGAACGACTTCTTCGCCGTCACAGCGTTATACGAGGGGGATGCGGGTAGGGTCATTCTCAAGGTTCATCGGCAGGTAAGTTTCTTGCTCTTGTCTCTCGGATGGCTGGGGAGGCTGCTGGCGGCACGGGAGCGTGCGGCGTTCGACCACCTCCGCAACGTGGAGGGCGTGCCCAGGCTGATCGGGCGCTGGGGCCCCACAGGCCTGGTGCGCGAGTACGTTGAGGGCCACCCGCTCGCCCGGGGAGAGCGCGTGCCCGATGACTTTCACACCCGCCTACGGTCGCTGATCGAGGCAATCCATGGACGAGGAATGGCCTACGTTGACCTCGAAAAGTGCGAGAATGTGCTAGTGGGGGATGATGGGCGGCCTTATCTGTTTGACTTCCAGATTTCCTGGTATCTTCCTCGTAAATGGGGTGGGGAGTTGTGGCCGGCTCGCAAGCTGCGACGTTGGTTTCAGGCCGGTGACCGCTACCACCTGGTCAAACTGCAGCGTCGGACCAGACCGGACCAGTTGTCCCCCGAACAACTGGCGTTCTCGTATCGAAGACCGTGGTATGTGTACCTCCACAGTCTTCTCACGCGGCCGTTTACGTGGTGCCGGCGACGGGTGCTTGACCGCGTGGATCCAGGACACAAAAGCGGCGAACGAGGCCGCGTAACCGACGACGAAGTGATCGGAGCGTTATAGAGATGCCCCTTGACGAGCTAAGCCGGGAGAAGATCGAGGATTTTCGCACTTATATAGAAGACTCGATAGCCAACGACGATCGGTACGGCCCCGCCCAGCGGCATGATCAGGAGGACGAGTCGACACTGACCACCCGTTTCGAGGCGGGACCCTCGTGCTGGTTTGAGGTGGCCGTACGCCCCATGATCCCGCAGATTTGGATCGGGTTCCTGACCAGCGATGGCTGGATAAACGAGGAGATCGAGCAGGCTATCGAGGATTCGGGCGGTTCGATGGAGAAGTTCGTCGGGCTGGGATTCGCCGAGGCCGGTCTTGACTGGGCAGACCCGCCCGTGGAGCACTACCGTGAGGGCGACGAATACTCCTATTTCGGCACACCATTGGAGCTGGAGGAGTTGCCCGACGTGGATCTTACGGAAATCCGGAACAAGACCCTGCGGATGCTTGAAGGGTATCTGATTGCGTTTGGCCCGTCGATCGTCGTGGAGGAGGAGGAGGAGTAGTCGCAACCGACGATCTCCGCCTGGCCGGCTTGATTCTGTTTCCCGACAAGGAAGAGTACGACGCAGCCGTCAAACAAATGGGGAAGACGTAGGGTGGGTCATACGACCCACCTTCTTCAGAGCGGTAGGGCGGGTTCCTCCCGCCGAAGGACATGGTAGAAAAGGGACGTAGGGACGAACGAACGTAGCACTGTAGGTCGGGTCCATAGACCCGACATCATCGATTAAGTTCTCGGGCAGAGCCCGAGTTGGGGCGTCGGGCAGAGCTCGACCTAAGTGGAAGAAGATCAATCGGAGCAACGACAATGTTTGGCAGAATGAAAGACGACCTTCAGCGGGAACTGGCCTCGATCCGTGAGGCTGGTTTGTATAAGGAAGAACGATACATCCTGACACCACAGGCGGCGGACATCCGTGTCGAATATCCGGAAGGCCACCCGCCCAAGGGAGTCATCAACTTCTGTGCGAACAATTATTTGGGCCTGTCGTCACACCCCAAGGTCATCGCCGCGGCCCGCGACGCACTCGAGACCCACGGGTACGGCATGAGCAGCGTCCGATTTATCTGCGGCACCCAGGACATCCATAGAGAGCTGGAAGCCAGGATCGCCGCTTTCTTCAAGACAGAGGATACGATCCTCTACGCCGCCTGCTTCGACGCCAACGGCGGCGTGTTCGAGCCGCTGTTCACCAAGGAAGACGCCATCATCACCGATGCCCTCAATCACGCCTCGATCATCGACGGCATCCGCCTGTGCAAAGCCTCCCGCTACATCTACAAAACCAATGACATGACCGACCTGGAGGCCAAGCTGAAGGAAACACGAGGTGCCCGCTACCGCGTCGTCGCCACCGACGGCGCGTTCAGCATGGACGGGACCATCGCCCAGCTTGACAAGATCTGCGAGCTGGCCGACAAATACGACGCCTTGACCATGGTGGACGACGCCCACTGCACGGGAGTAATCGGCAAGACAGGTCGCGGCTCCACGGAATACTGCGGCGTGATGGGGCAGATCGACATCATCACCTCGACCCTCGGCAAGGCTCTCGGTGGTGCATCGGGCGGCTTTACGACCGGCCGCAGAGAGATCGTCGAGATGCTGCGGCAGCGCTCGAGACCGTATCTGTTCAGCAACACCGTTTCCTCGATCGTCGTCAAGGCCTCCATCGCGGTCATCGACATGCTCACCGCGACGACCGAGCTGCGCGATAAGGTGGAAGCCAACACCATGCGCTTCCGCAAAGGCATGACCGAGGCCGGCTTCGACATCAAGCCCGGCGTGCACCCCATTGTGCCGATCATGTTGTACAACGCCAAACTCAGCCAGGACATCGCTCGCGACCTCTACGCCGAGGGCATCTACGTGATCGGCTTCTACTATCCGGTAGTCGGCAAGGGCCTGGCCCGCATCCGCGTGCAACTATCCGCCGGCCACGAGTTCTCCCACATAGATAAGGCCGTCGAGGCCTTCACCAAGATCGGCAAGAAATACGACATCCTCGGCAAGACAAAGGACGAAATCATCGCCAAGTACGGCGAATAACCCGAGCCGCGGGCTTCAGCCCGCGCGGACAATGAAACGGTAGGTCGGGTCTACGGACCCGACCTACGATGCTCCAGACCCGACGTTTTTGAGCGAGTAGGTGTTTATGCGTCGGATTGGTGCTGCGGCTACGATGGGCGGCAGGATCGAGCCCCGGATTTCGAGGATATAGCGGATTACGCGATGGAGTAGGGATATGTCGGGTCTGGGGACCCGACCTACGTCACTAGGCAAGGCGTCATAGCGGAGACGATCAATGGTTGACACTAATGCGGCGACCGAACAATGAAAGCGACGCAGAAACGGAGGATTAGCGCATGAGAATGGTGCGTGTCGGCATCAGAAACTTCCGGTGCTACAGGGACGAGTTGTCCATTGACATCGGGGATGTCACCGCCTTGATCGGCAAGAACGATGCAGGGAAATCGACTATCATGGATGCCCTCGACATATTCTTTGAGAATGCAAAGCTGGACGCTGACGACGCCAACAAGGACGGTGACAAGAGGGACGTCCGAATCATGTGTGAGTTCGCCGATCTTCCAACGGCGCTGGTCCTGGACGCGAGGAACACAACAACTCTTGAGGATGAGCATCTTCTGAACGAGAGCGGCCACCTTGAAATCCACAAGGTCTATGATGGAAGCCTGAAGACACCGAAGCTGAAGGGCACATTTGCGAGGGCGGTCCATCCAACTGCCGTAGGGATGGACGACCTCCTCACGCTCAAGAATGCCGATCTCAAGAAACGTGCCCAGGAAAGCAACGTCGATATCTCACAGATTGACAACCGTGTGAACGCCCAACTCCGCCGGGCGATCTGGGACTCTACCGACGACTTGAAGCTGGAGCCTCAAGAAGTTCCTCTCGATGCCGAAGATGCTAAGAAGATTTGGGATCAGCTTAAGAAAGAGGTGCCGGCGTTTTCGCTTTTCAAATCCGACCGCACGAGTACGGATCAGGACACCGAGGCCCAAGACCCGATGAAAGCGGCCGTAGAGGAAGCTCTAAAATCCAAGGAAGCCGAACTTGAGGCCATCACGAATCACGTGCGGGAAGAGGTGGAAGCGATCGCCCAGAAGACCGTCGACAAGATTCGGGAAATGGACCCAACGCTTGCGAGCGAACTGAAGCCGAGGTTTAGCCCGCCATCCTGGAAGAATGTCTTCAAGATAAGCCTCACTGACGAAGACCAGATTTCAATCAACAAGCGAGGCAGTGGTGTCCGGCGGCTCATCCTTCTCAATTTCTTCCGGGCCAAGGCAGAGCAGAAGGCGTCGGCAGCGAACGCCCCGGGTGTCATCTACGTGGTGGAGGAACCGGAAACAAGCCAACACCCGAACAACCAGAAGATGCTGATGGACGCCTTCGCCGATCTGGCGGACGAGCCGAACCGCCAGGTTATCCTTTCCACCCACGTCCCGATGCTGGCGCGAACGCTACCGGCGGACTCGCTCAGGTATATCGAAGTCAGGGACGACGGCAGCCGCGTCATACACGCCGGGGGCGACGAGACACTGGCGCTCGTCGCTAAGGCGTTGGGTGTTCTGCCCGATCATGACGTAAGCCTGTTCATCGGCGTCGAAGGGCGGCATGACATCAACTTCTTGTGTGGTATGTCGAGGATTCTTCATGCTGCTGATGCCTCTGTGCCGGACCTCTATGACCTCGAAAGCGAAGGCCGGATCATCTTCTTCCCGATGGGAGGAGCAAACTTGGCTCTGTGGGCATCGAGGACAGCGCGCTTGAACATTCCCGAGTTTTACATCCAAGACAGCGATACCACGACAGTCGGGGAAACCTCGCCGCACCAAACTGAAGTGGACGAGGCACACCGGAAACCAAACTGCACAGCCGTCCTGACGCGAAAGCGGGAAATGGAGAATTATCTACATCCCGATGCAATCAAAGAGGCCCGGGCGGACGTGGAGATTCGGTTCGGCGATTATGACGATGTTCCCGAACTCGCGGCCAAAACTGTGCATGAGGCGAGTGATTCTGACAAGGCTTGGGACGAGTTGAGGGAGGAGAAGAGAGGTAAGAAGGTCTCGCAGGCCAAGAAGTGGATGAACACAGAGGCCGTCGCAAGAATGACGCCGCAGCTCCTAGCCGAACGCGACCCAGTTGGGGAAGTAAGAGGTTGGATCGCGAAGATGGCGGAGCTGATGGACGGTGCAACCTAGTGAGGTATGTCGGGTCTGCTGACCCGACCTACTACTACTCGTCAGGGCGTTGGAACTGCGTGGTTTCGAGTGTGCCGTCGGCTCGGGGTTGGAGCTGCTGGATCTTGTGCTCGGCTTTGGAGAGGATCTGGCGGCACTGCTTCACCAGGGCCATTCCCTGTTCGTACTTGCTGATGGATTCTTCGAGACCGATCTTGCCCTGCTCGATCTGCTCGGCAATCGTTTCGAGCTGCTTGAGCGCTTCTTCGAATGTCAGCTTCCGTTTGCCCATGGTTATCCGAACAGCTCCAGTTGCTTGAGGTTGACCACTTTCGATTCGAACTCACCATCCGTGACCTGCGTGACGACGCGCTGACCGTCATTTAGCTGATTAAGGGATCTAACTATCTTGCGGCCCTTCTTGGCCCGGGTGATGGAAAATCCGCGCCCCAGTACGCTCTGGTAGCCCATGGCTTTTAGGCGCTGCTCATACCGTCGCAGGTATTCCTGATGAAGCGATAGCCGGTGTCGCATCGCCGCGGACAGCGCGTCAGCGGCCCGGTCCAACCGGTCGGAAAAGCGTGGAATCACATTCTCAGGGGATACGCGGTCAAGTCGCCGCACGCAACGGCTGATGAATCGCTCCGCACGGGCCAGGTGGGTCGAGATCGCCCATCGCAAGCGGTGTTCCGCGTCACGCAGCTCCATGGCCCTTTTCAGTAGATGAGTATGCGGGGCGATTCGCTGGATTACCGGCTCCAGCGTATCGAGAATGCGGCGAGCCGCGTGTACGTGTTCGACAAGTGAGCGGTGCATCCGGTTGCCCAGCTCATCCACGATCTGCTCGCGACGGTGCACAAGATCCACCGGCTCACGAAACGGCGCTCGTTGCAGCACGGCGGACACACGTGTTGTGAGAAGCTCGGCCCGCCCGCTCATTGCACGAGAGAGTCGTGACTCCTGCGTGTTTAGAATCGCAAGGACCTCCTCCAGCACAGGGACGGCCAGCTCAGCGGCGGCCGTAGGAGTCGCGGCTCGCACATCGGCAACCAGGTCCGCGATAGTTACATCCACTTCGTGCCCGACCGCGCTGATAACTGGAATGCGGCTGGCGCAAATCGCCCGGGCAAGGAGTTCTTCATTAAACGCCCACAAGTCTTCCAGTGATCCACCGCCGCGCCCGACGATCATCAGATCGATTCCGCCGAGTGACGCGGCATTGTCATTGATGCTACGAATGGCGGCGGCTATCTCGTCGGCTGCACCGGGCCCCTGAACGCGTACCGCGTAGATCAGCACGTGGACACATGGGTATCGGCGCTCGATTGTCCGCAACATGTCGGCGATGGCGGCCCCGGTGGGGCTGGTCACCAGTGCGATGCGCGCTGCATATGTGGGGAGTGCCTGCTTGTGGCGCTCATCGAAAAGTCCCTCTTTGCTGAGCTTTTCGCACAGTTGCTGGAAGGCCAGCTCCAATGCGCCGACGCCGCGCGGCTCCAACCTCCGTACATAGAGTTGATAACGACCGGCCCGCTCGAACACTTCGACGGCGCCGGTGGCGATTACCTCGAGTCCGTCGGTCGGGGTGAATTTGAGACCGGCTGCGCTACTGCTCCACATGACACAGGCCAGCTCGCTAAAGCGGTCTTTGAGCGTGAAGTACAGATGCCCGCTGGAATGGCGTTTGAAGTTGCTGATCTCGCCGACCACGTGGACGGTCGGCGGCAGCCCCGTTTCGATAGCCTGCTTGACCAAGGCGGTCACCTGCGAGACGGTCAAGGGGCCGCGGACCGTGCGGGCAAGCTCTGCCGCCGGGTCTGAAATCAGATTCGGGTTGAATGGTTGGCGGCTCATCGGGACTTCTATTGGACCCCACGGGCCCCGACAACGCAACCATGTTCCCGTCTACGAGAAAACCGGCGGGAGGCCATTGGAATATCGTCTGATCCGGCGCTGTTGAATGAGACCCCCGGACCCTGGTACGATAGGGTGGCACTGGTGGAGGTGCGTTGAGGGGATGCTTTGAACGAAACCTATCGTCGACGGTTACGATGGTATCACGTTGCCGTGGGGGTCTTGTGTCCGATATTGTTCTGCGGCGCCGGCCCGGCCCGAGGCCAGTACCACACCTATTCTGAGATCGGGGCTGAGCTGCTGGCGGCTGAACATGACTATCCGGACATCTGCAAGCGGTATGACCTGGGTCTGAGCGTCCAGGAACGACACATCTGGGCCTTACGCATAAGCGACAACATATCTGTGGAGGAGGATGAGCCTGAGTTCAAGTACATCTCCACCATGCACGGCAACGAGCCGGTGGGTACCGAGATGTGTCTCTACCTGATCGATTACATAACCGCCGACTACGGCAGCGACCCGCAGGTCACCACCCTGGTCGACGAAATCGATATCTGGATCGTACCGCTGATGAACCCCGACGGGTACGACCGCTCGCCGCGCACCCGGTACAACGCCCACGGAGTTGACCTGAACCGCAACTTCCCCGACCTGTACACCAGCCCGGACAACACCCCGGCCGGACGTCAGCCTGAGACCGCGGTGATCATGAACTGGAGCTTTGGGCAGTCGTTCACCTGTTCGGCGAATTTCCACACCGGGGCGCTAGTCACCAACTATCCCTTCGACAACAACGAGGACGGCCTGGATGTATACACGCCTTCGCCTGATGACGACCTGTTCCGCTGGATCAGCGAGGAATACTCACAACACAATCTGCCCATGTGGAACAGCTCGACCTTCTACCACGGCATCACAAACGGCGCAGATTGGTACGTCATCTACGGCGGCATGCAGGACTGGAATTATCGCTACATGGGCTGCAACGAGGTGACCGTGGAGCTTAGTCGTACCTTCCAGCCATCGGCGTCCCAGCTTCCACAGCTTTGGGAGGACAACCGCCAGTCGATGCTGTCATACATGGCCACCTGCTTGATTGGTGTTCGCGGAATCGTAAGCGACGCGATCACGGCCGATCCGTTGGCGGCCACCGTCACGGTTGCCGGTCGAGACCATACTGTCTATACCGATCCGGATGTCGGGGATTACCATCGGATGCTGCTGTCCGGTGCCTATGATTTGACGTTTACGGCCGACGGTCACGATCCTATAACGGTGTCCAACGTAGTGGTCTCGAGCGGCGACGCCACCCGTTTGGATGTGGCGCTTTGGCCCATAATCTTAACGTTTCCAAATCGCGGCGAGACGCTGCCGGTGGGTGTGGAGACCCTCGTCACCTGGGTGGGCAACCCGGAGGCCCGTTTTCAGGTGCAATACACGCCGAACGCCGACAGCGGCACATGGATGGACATCATCGCCTTGACAGAGCCTGGGGTGTTTTCGACGCCCTGGACACCAACGAGCGAGAGCCCGCGCTACAAGGTCCGAGTTCGCTCGTACGACGAGATCGCTGGGTACGGACCCTGGGATGAGAGCGACTCCGTTTTCACTGTAGCCGGCCCCATTCCCGCAGTCTCCGACTGGGGTCTGGTTGTGATGGTACTGTTGGTGTGTGTCGCGGGGACAATTGTGCTTCGCCGCCGTCGATCGCGGGCGGCTGCAACTTGCATATGGACATCTCAATGCGCCGACTCAAGAAAGGGGGACCCGTCATGAATAGGGTCAGGGCCATTTTCGTAGCGGCAGGTGTGCTGGCCTGGGTCAGCCCGTTATGCCTGGGCGGTGACGGGATGGACATCCATACAGCCGCTGCCGCCGGGGACCTTAAACAACTGGATGTCCTGCTCCGTGATGCACCGGGCTCAGTCAACAAACCGGATGCCTCCGGATACACGCCGCTGCACATGGCCGTGCGAAGTCTGCATGTACAAGCAGCCAAGAAGCTCCTCGCGGCCGGTGCCGATGTAAACGCCAGAGGTCGGCACGGCGCCACGGCGTTGCACATGATCTTGCTGGCCGGCGGTGACACGAAGGAGATGAAGCGGAGGCGGGAGTCTCTTACGGCGCTGCTGATCGAGAATGGCGCCGATGCCAAGGCTGTGGATGAACGCGGGAAGAGTCCGCTACATATGGCGGCGATTCGGGGACGCATTGAGTTGCTGGACTTGCTTGCCAAGGCCGGTGCCGAAGTGGCTGCCCAGGACCGGTCCGGACGCACGCCTCTGCATGATGCCGCGCTTTACAATCACATTTCCGTGATTGCCTGGCTGTTGTCGAAAGAGGTTGATCTCAACGCTGCCGACACACGGGGTGACACGCCGCTGCACTGCGCGGTCCTACGGTTCCGCAAAGCAGCGGCCGAACGACTCATCGCCGAAGGGGCCAAGGTGAACGCGAAGAACAAGAGCGGGGCGACACCATTGCACTTGACCGGCTCAGCCGGGCCGGAAGAGAAGGAGGTCGATCGCCTCATGACAGCGGTGGCCAAGGTGCTTCTAACCCACGGCGCTGAGGTCAATGCCACCGATGGCGCAGGATTTACTCCGCTGCACTATGCCCTCAAGAAGAACCGGGAAGGAGTGACCGCCCTGCTCCGCAGCCACGGCGGTACGGAATAACCGGGCCAATAGGCCGCGTGTCCCAACCGCTCCCCGCGCATGTCAGCCCACGGCACCGCTGCCAATGGCGAAGACCCTTTCGGGGAGGCCCCGGCCTTGTGCTTCGCCGTAAACCATGCGGAGACTCGAGGGTCTCCGCTGGAAGCCAAGTGACGTCAAAAGCTCGACAGCTTCACGGTTAACGCACGGGACCCCGAGACCCACCCGTACACCCTTCACCTCGCTCAGGATAGACCGCAGCACCACGTGGGCGGCTTCCAGATCCTCCCCTACCCAGGGTCCGATCTGAACACCCGATGCCGACGGAAGTGCAATGGCATAGGCACGCACAGGTCCGCCAGTGCGCAGCCAGTAGGCGGTGATCGTATGTTTGAGCAACAGTCTGAGCATTGAGACACGATCGTCGCCGAAGAACCCAGCATCGAACGCCGCCACCTCGGGCAGATCCGTCTCGTCGAACCGATCCACTGAGTGATCCGAGTTCTCTATCGACCCCGCGTACGTAAATCTGAGGGACTCGAACTCATCCACGAAGCCGAAGCGGCGGTAGAGTTTGATGCCAGGCGGGTCAGCCTCCAATCGTATCGTCCGGATTCCCTGCTTGGAAATATGTTTCATGGCGTGGTTCATAAGGTGCGAGCCGATCCCGTGGTTACGATATTCGGGGGTGACGATGAGATTCCCGATCCACGCGGTTCGACGATACCTGGTGGTCGTCACCATACCCACTCGGTGACCATCGCACTCGGCGATGAAGCACCCCTGTGGATCGTGTTCCAGAAGCACTCCGAAGAGTTCGACGTTGGCATCCCACCCCTCGCGTTTGGTCTGCCTCAGGGCGAATTCAATATCCTCCCTGCCGAACAATCGGATGATTGGCGAGACATGCACACTACGAACTTTGCACATTCCTTCAGCGCGCTGAGGCGCCCATTGCCGTCCAGGCGACTTCCTGCCCGACATCAGCCGCAATCACACGCTCTTTCAGATTACTGGGCAGCTCCGCCCGGAAGGCGTCTGCCGATTGGGCAAGCACCGGAAAAGTCCTGTAATGGATCGGGATGATCGCGCTGGGCTGCAGCATCTCAGCCGCCATGGCCGCACCCTTTGCCCCCATCGTGTAGTATCCCCCGATCGGCAGGATGCACACCTTCGGCTCGAAGAGCTGGGCGATGAGCCTCATGTCGCCAAACACGTCGGTATCGCCGGCGTGGTAGACGCTGGCCAGGCCGTCGATGCTCACTACTACCCCGTTGGGCATGCCGGCGTATATCGGCCCGTCGGGCGAGTCCACTCCAGATGAATGAAACGCCTGTGTCAACGACACGCGGACGCCCTCAATCGTTTGGGTACCCCCGGTGTTCATCCCGCTGTAGCGCCCCTTTCCGATCTGTTTTTCGAGCACGTTGCACAGCTCGAAGTTGCCGATCACAGGCGGATCGAACCGCTCGATCAGGGCCTTTACGTCACCCACGTGATCGGTGTGGCCGTGGGTGAGGAAGATCATGTCGCAACGTGACGGTTTTTTCAGGTTGTCAGGACAGACCGGGTTGTCGGTCAACCACGGGTCGATCAGGATGACCCGCTCATCCGGTAATACCAGGCGGATTGTAGCATGTCCAAGCCAAGTGATCGTAGCACTCATAGTAATAACCCTCCCCGGGCAAAACAGAAGCCGCGAATTCTAACCCGCGCGGAGGACCGCGCAGGTCAAAGCCCGCGGCTTATGATTTCCCTTCAGCAGAAACCCTGGCTGCCGGGTTTGCATCCTTGCCCCGTGCGCGATTGCAATTCTATGCGTTGGCGGTTACGGCCCTGATCTTGTCCAGCACCTCGCGGTGTTCAGGAAACCGCCCCATCTTGAACTTGCTCCAGATCGGGGTGCGGTCAACATGTACGTCGAACACGCCGCCGGCGCCTTCAATCAGTTTCGTATCGACGTCGAATTCCTTCTTGATCACTTCTGCCAAACTGGCAGCTTTGGAATAGTAGTTTCACTCTCCGCAGTATTTGATGCTGATTTTCACCACGACATCTCCTTGTGCGGGTGGTGCCACAGGTCCGGCCGATGCTACGAAAGGTTCATGGTCATCAAGAATTCGGCGTTCGAGCGAACCTTCTGGAGCTGGGCCCTGAGCAGTTCGATCGCCTCCACGACGTTCATGTCCGAAAGCACGCGGCGAAGACGATAGACCAGCTCGAGCTCTTTGGGATCGAGGAGCAACTCTTCCTTGCGAGTCCCGGATGCGGCGACGTCGATAGCCGGCCAGACCCGGCGATCCACCAGTCGGCGGTCCAGGTGCAGCTCGCTGTTGCCGGTACCTTTGAACTCCTCGAAGATGACCTCGTCCATCTTCGAGCCGGTGTCGACCAAGGCTGTGCCGATGATGGTCAGTGACCCGCCCTCCTCCATATTACGGGCAGCCCCGAAGAAACGCTTGGGAGGCTGCAACGCGTTGGCATCGATACCGCCGGAAAGAATCTTCCCGGAGTGAGGCGCCTCCGTGTTATACGCCCTGGCAAGTCGCGTAACGGAATCGAGCAGAATCACCACGTCGCGTCCGAACTCCACCAGTCGCTTGGCCTTCTCGATGACCATCTCAGCCACTTGGACGTGCCGTGATGCGGGCTCGTCGAAGGTCGAGCTGATCACCTCAGCGGTAGTGCTCCGCTGCATTTCGGTTACTTCTTCCGGACGTTCATCGATCAGCAGAACGAAGACGTACGCATCGGGGGCGTTGGCCGCAATGCCATTCGCCATCTTCCGGAGCAATACGGTCTTTCCCGTGCGCGGCGGGGCGACGATGAGCATTCGCTGCCCCATCCCGATGGGCGTCACCATGTCGACGATTCGCATGTTCACCTCTTCCGGCGTGGTTTCGAGAATGAAGCGGCTATCCGGGTGGAGCGCGGTCAAGTCCTCGAAGTTGGCCTTCTCGGTGACGGCATCGGGATCCTCGAAGTTGATCGCCTCGACCCGAAGCAGGGCGAAGTACCGTTCGGACTCCTTCGGCGGTCGAATCTGCCCCGCCACGATGTGCCCGTTCCTGAGGCCGAACCGGCGAATCTGCGAAGGGCTGATATATATGTCGTCGGGACAGGGAAGGTAGTTGTATTCCGGGCTCCGGAGGAACCCGAAGCCGTCCGGAAGGATCTCCAGCACTCCCTCGCCATACATCAACCCGTCGCGGTTGATCCGTTCCTTGAGGATCTTGAAGATCAGGTCTTGTTTTTTCAGACCCGTGTAGTCTTCGAAGCCCTCCTTCTTCGCCACGTCGTGCAGCTCTTGAACGGTCATCTTCTGCAGTTCAGTGATGTGGATCTCGCCCTTCTTGATTTCCTCGTACCGAGCGTGAGTCTCAGCGTCGATCGGGCCGGATATATCCTCTAAAGCCTCAGTTGTGGCCACACCTTCCGACTCAGGGTCAAGCCCGGAAGTAGGACGTTTCATGTTGCTGTCCTCCGGTTCGCCCGTCGTGGACGTTGAGTTATTCTTCCTAGCATTCCGCGTTTTACCAGTGGTGGCTCTCGCCATAGATTCATCCTCCTGAATAGGACATGGGCCCGGTCACAATGACCGGCCAGTTCGGCCTGAAGCTCAATGCCTTACGGAAACGTTATCGAAAACGATTCGGAGAGTCGCTTCCATCGCACCTATGCGAAGGAAGCCAACACCGAAGAAAAAACTCGCTCAACCTGTGCTTGCAACGCGTCGATGCCGGAATGGTTTTTCACTACATGATCGGCATTTGCCTTCTTCATGTCCAACGGATTCTGAAGATTTTCCCGCCGAATGAACTCCTCTTCCGTCCAGCCGCGGGATTCCGCCACGCGCCGCACACGCATCGACCAATCAGCCTCCACAAAGATCACCTTATCACACAACTCGTTCAAACCGGACTCGAAAAGCTTGGGTGCGTCCAGTACAACCGCTTTCGCGTCCGGGTCATTGACATATCCCGCGACCAACTCCTCGCATCGTCGGCCAATCCGCGGGTACAGTAGGTTCTCCAACCGGGTCAGCTCACTCTCATCACCAAAGACGATCTTGGCTATCGCCTCGCGGTCCGGCCTTCCGTCCGGCGGGCAAATCGACTCACCCCACCATCGCCGCAAAGTTGCTGCAAGTTCCCGGGTACCAAGTTCCTCGTGGGCAAGCCGGTCGAAGTCGATAACCGCTGCCCCGAGGGATTCAAGGATCCGTGCGACCGAGGTTTTCCCGGCCCCGATCCCTCCGGCGAGGCCGATGATCGGTTTCTTCCGTTTCGAGCGGACTAGCGACAACTCGTTCGGGCCGTGCATTGCCCTGGTGGCAACTCATCATCCAGACTGGCCCAACCGCCCGATCGAACCAGCCGCTCCATCTGCAACCGCGCTGGGCCAACGGGCACAACCCTGGCTTTGCGATCTTGTCGTGGAAATCCCCCGACGTCGCCGTCCCTGGCAACTCGATCTGCGTGGTATCCAGCGTCGCGACGAAGCCCGCCGGGCACAATTATGGAGTTTACCCGATGGAAGGACAGACCGCAACAGGACGTTCAATCCTGCAGGACCGTGGTACTATACACGGAGGCTCGGGCCTTGTCACCCCCTTTTTTTCACTTTCTCGTCACTTGGGCCGTCGCCGCCTTCCCCGACACCCTCAGAACACGCCCCCGTGTGTCTCCTGCTTCAACACCACCCGGTTTCCAGCGGGGTCATGTACTTCCAACCTGCGGTCCGTGTACATCAATCCCGTTAACGTGGTGTACGGTACCGAGCGCTCCTCCAACTGTTCGGCAACTTCGCTGAGTGATGGGACAAGGATCGTCACCCGAGGCTCGAGGGGGTCAATGTCCGGGCTATCCACGAAGTTGACCCGCAACTCGATCTGTCTCGATATGAAACACAACCGATTCGTAGCGGGGTCATCGCAGGAAACCTCTTCCAATACGGCGACTTCCGCGTAGAACCATCGCATACCCTCGTCGACCCCGTATGGGGCTTCTAGGTTTACGTGGTCAACGGCCTGGATGCGACTCGGTTCCATAGTGCATTTGATCCCGCGCCGTTCGTCCCGCGCCACAATTCGAGCCGTGTTACGCAAATTGTGATTCGGAGAACACCTCCGCCTCAAACAGGAGTACTTCCGTGTCCGGCTCTCTCCAGGCGTCGGCGGCCAGGCCGGCCTTCATGGTACAGCAATTCGACAGAAACTCCTCAGCCGACCAATCACGCTCGGTAGCCACCTTCGGCAAAAAGCATCCCGACTGCATACCCCGTCGGACAACGATCCCATGTCTCCCTGGTATAAGCGACGCCGGATCGTCCGCAGGCTCGGGATCCGAGAGAATCGAGATTTCGATCTCCAAGTCCTTAAGCTCAGCCGCGGTGATGGGGTCCGAGGCGAACCGCGGGTCTTTCAGTGATGCCTTGGTCACATCCTGGATTGTCGCGTTAATGTCCGTCGTCGGCGCGAATGTGCCCACACAACCTCGAAGGGCCTTGTTGTTCCAGAACGTGACGAAAGCCCCGCCGAAACGACCTTTAATCGAGGGCGCTTCGGGGGCTTCTCGCTTTGCTGCGCCTAGAACCTGCTCCGAGGTCTCACGCGCTACCTGTAACAACTGTCGCCGTTGCTGGGGCGACCCGATCGTCCGAAAGCCGGACATGATGCGGCGGCTCCGAAATCACCAACGGCCTTAGTATATCGCGCCGGGCCTGAACTTCCAATACCACCTCGATTACGTAATCGATGTGGCTCTGCGGATATACCCTGTGAGGGATTGCGAGCCGGACGAGCTCCATAGTCGGGGCCCATCGAGCCCCAACCGGTGCAGGGACGAGGACAGTTCGATAGATGGCAAAAGTGCCTGGCGGATCGCGCGGAGGCGGCCCGGTCGCTACGCTGCGTCCGCCCGAGGCTGCCCTTCGCGCCCCGGCCGCTTGCAGACCTCAGTCTGTTACTGTGAGCCCACAGGAATGAGCAGAACTTTATTCCAAGAACCTCTTTTCAGGGACCTACCTTTCATGGATAGCACCCGGCCCCCGCGCCGGTCGTAGCCTCCCCGCTGAACGACCTCGACGTAGCGGGACTCCAACGCCTGTCCGATTCACGCCATGCAGAACCTGGACGGACGGGTGGCATGTCCGGGCGAAGCGCGGACATGTTCAATGTCAGAACATGCTCGCCTGCGCCGAGCATGCCACCCGCCGCGCGCCAATGATGCGACACGGCGTAGACTCGTTGGGTGCGTTGGTTCCGATGGAAGCCCTGGCTCGCGCAACTGGCCGCCGGCGTGAACCTGAAATCAATCGTATACTGGTGATGCATCGTGAGCTAGGTTGATTCGGCTTTTTGCCAGCGAGCGTGCGTATTATGAGACTTATTTCGCAGGGGAGCCAACTACGACTGTCTAGCGGACTATTTCTCTTGGCGACGCTGGGCGGCTGTGAGTTGTCGGGTTCTACAAACTGCAACGAGGATCCCGAAACGGGAATACTGATCTGTCGCGGGTCCGGTGGCGGATACTACGACTACTTTCCCGAGCAGATTCCACTCGGTCCGCGCCCGGGAGGTGGGCCGACGGTGCGCCTTGGAGAGTTGTTTGGCCCGTAACATTCAGAACTGTCCCCAGACAATGAGGGCTCGAAAGAACACCGCACTGCCGACCCGAAGTCAGTCCACTTGTGGTGAACCGAGGAACTGATAATGCCGACAGACCTAGACTTCCGAATGGCCGCTGTTGTTGGCTGGTTCGATTACGAGGAGCGTGGGAGCTTCCGCTGTGATGTCTGCTCAGGCAGAGGCCAAAGGGGCTACGTCTTGCGGTCGTCGAACGGCGTAGAAGAGTACCGAATCGGCGGCACTTGCACTCGCAACCTTGGGCATCGCCATAATGGTGTGTTGCTTCCAGTGGACCCTCGCAATTCGCGACTCCCGAAGCTACGGCGCTATCCACGTCCAACCGATCGAAGGCACTAGACCAATAGCGTAGCCGAGCCTAACGTCAGCCGCTGGTACTCGCTGACACCGGCACGCCCCGACCCGACCCCATTCCACTTCAGAATGCGTAGTAGGCGTGGTAGTGGTCTCGGATGGCGGCGTCGACGTTGAAGATGGAGGCCATCAGTGCGGCCCGCATCCACATGCCGTTGCGGACCTGATCCCAGTACTTGGCCTGCGGAACCGCGTCGAGCTCCTGGTCGAGTTCGTGACGCCGCGGCAGAGGATGCATGATCGCAAGGTTTGGCTTGAAGTCCTTGGCCATGTCACGGGTGAGGCTGTACCGGCTGTAATCGATCGCCTTCGATTCACCCGCGACGTCCCACTCATCCTGAAGACGCGTCATATAGACCGCATCGCAATCGCCGACATGTGAGCGAAGGTCATCGCTGAGTTCATATTCGATGCCATGGTGGGAGATGTAGTCGAGAATGTCGTCGTCGATCTGGAGCTCCGGTGGGGCCACGAACACCAGGCGTACACCCGGGTATCGGCAGAGCAAGTAGGTCAGTGATCGCACGGTACGGCCGCGTCTCAAGTCGCCGACAAAGGTAATCGTCTTGCCGGCAAGCACGTCCCGAGAGTAGCTCAACGCCTCGGCACGAGCTGCACGCTGCGATCCCGATGGAGTCTCCGGACCGGCTTCCGGTTGCGGCTGACTGAACGACCTGAGCAACGTGTAAATGTCAAGCAGGGCCTGAGTCGGGTGCTGGTCCTTACCCGAGCCGCCGTTGATTACGGGAATGGTCCGCGGCATGTTGTTGAGCATGTTGGCGACGTGCTCGGCAAACCCTTCGGCCGGGTGGCGCATGATGATCAGGTCGAAGTACTGACTCAGCACCCTGATCGTGTCATCCTCCGACTCGCCCTTCACCTCCGAGGACGTAGACCGGTCGCGCACTTCGTTGTATGGCAATCCCACGATCTGGCATGCCGCCGTAAACGACAGGAAAGTCCGCGTCGACGGTTGGATGAAATACAGCATCGCCCGCCGATGACTCAACATCGTCCTGAGGAACTGAGCACCTTGTCGTGACCCGCTGACCGAGCGGATCATGTCCGCGAGCCGACAAAGCTCCTCGATGATCTGCCGGTCAAACTGCTGGGCCAGGACAACGTGAAAGGGTCTATCGTTGCGATTCAAGACAGCAACACGATGACTTGTATCGCGCCCTGCAGCAGGCTTCGCCTTTCCCGTACCGGTCTCCGTTGTTGGCATGTCTACCGCAATCCCGAGCACCGAACAGCGAGAAACGAATTCCAAACCTGGACTATTGGTCATTCGCCATTCTGACGGTGCACAGTAGACTCGGAGGAGCGTGAACTGTCAAACGCACGGAGGGCGGACCACACCAATCCGAACTTATTGGCGGCATCCGGCAGGGAAGAGCGGCGGCGGGGAACAATGACCGCCCGATGGATGCAGTGAGTGTCGTCGCACATGGCCGCCTCAACGTGGGACCGGTAGCCGCATGTACGCCGTGATCGCCTTGCACGCTTCGGCACATCAATGACGGGCTCCACGGGACCGGCATCAGCCAACCGTTCACCGGGCCCCGCCTCGATGTCGGGAGGTGCAAACGGCCTGGGAGCAACAGTGGGCAGGCTCACAGGAGGTGGGCCCGATTCCGCCTGCTGCGCTACTCTTGGCCCTTGTGGGCCCCGCAGGCTGGAAAGACCGAACAGGCCAAACGCGATGAAGACGGCCGCCGCCGCCGCGTATCGAGCGTAGCGGTGCCAATTGACACGACCGGTCGTGCGGTGGGTGGGCTCCGGCTCGTCCGGTATGGATACCCTCCCTGTGAGTTTTGCCCCCTCTCGGAGGGCTCCCAGTGCTTGAGTGTCCGCCCGCTCGGCAAGGTCGTCACCCGGATCCATCGAAGACAATGAGCCCAGCGTTCCCGAAACCGCCAGCAACCGATCCGCAACAGCCCGGCAAGACTCGCAACGAGACAGATGAAACCTGAGGCCCTGCGGCAGCGTTCCGTCCTCGGGCAAGGCCTCGTCATCCGACAGCGTCATCATCACCCAAATGCGCTTTGGACAACTTGCGCCGCCCTGCTCTTGCAGCTCCGTCTCATCGTTCACGATGCGTCCCCTTCGCTGAGGAGCTCTGCCAGTTTGACCACCGCGTGCCTCCGGTACACCCGGGCCGTCGCCGGGTCGATCCCGAGAGTGCGGCCAACCTCCTTGTACGGCATGCGGCTCAAGTCCCGCAATACCACGACATTGTGCAGGTGGGCAGGCAGTTGCCCGATGGCATCGCGCAGCCGCTCGAAGTGTCCCTCCGTATCCCCTTCGCCCCTGTCGCCCGTTTGGGCGTCGGTCCGTTGGACCACGATGGCCGGCCAGTGGGCGGTCCGACGTTTCCGGACCCGCAGCATTTCGATGGCGATGTTCGCTGCCGTCCGGTATGCATACGCCCTTGCGTTGGCAAGGTCCCGGCCATGTTCACGGGCGGCCAGCTTGCAGAAACAGTCCTGATAGGCGTCCATCACGTCTTGCTCACGTCCGAGCAACCGCCACAACATCCGCAGGATCCCGGGCCCCTCACGTTCGATGAGACGTGCGATCCAAACGTGATCCACATGATCCCTTCCGCGAGGGGGCCCATCGAGCGGTCCCCGCAGCGTGTGCGGGCTCGGCGTAACCGAGCTCACAACCGGAGATTGTGACGCGCGGACCGGCTCTGCGTTAGCGCCAGAATCCGAGTTCATGCCAGGCTATTGTAGCCTGTGACAGCGCGCACGCGACGCCGGCGCCGCCCCAGCGGTCCTGGCCCCTATCTGGATTGGCGGTGCTCGGAAACCGCCCGGATTCGGAAAATCCCTCTGGTCAGGCTTTGGCTGACGGGAGAGTTCCGTTAACATGCGGACTCCTGCGCATGCCGGGAACTTTCAGCCAGGGATCGGGCCGCGGCCTTTGTGCCGCCGGCTTCAGCCGGTGCGGAGTGTTTGGCATCTCAACTCCGCGAAATGACCCCGGCGGGCCCATCCTCGCATGAGATGTCACAGGCGCGGCCGCAAAGACCGCTGTTCGTCATAGGAGTGACCGATGGCTCTCTTAGAAGTTGATCGTTATCGGAACATCGCCCTGGTTGGCCACGGCGGGTCCGGCAAGACCTCGCTCGCTGAAGCGCTGCTGTTCAAAGCCGGCACGACCAACCGCCTCGGGAACGTACCAGAGAAGACCTCGATTCTTGACTACTCCGATGAGGAGAAGGAGAAGCTGTCCTCGCTCGACTCGGCCCTGTGCTACCTCACGCATAAGGGAATGCATGTCAACATCATTGACACGCCCGGCACGCCCGCGTTCTGTGGACCGGGCATTGCGGCCATGGCAGGTGTTGAGTGCGCGGTGGTCGTCATCTCAGCCAGTGCCGGTATTCAAGTGAATACGCGAAAGATGATGGAGCGGGCCCGCGAGTACGGGCTGGGCGTTTGGATCGTTGTCAACCACATTGACGCATCCAACATCGACCTACCCGCGCTCGTTGCGCAGATTCAGGAGACCTTCGGCTCCCAGTGCGTGCCGGCGAATCTCCCGGCCTCGGGCGGCAAGGAGGTCGTCGACTGCTTCGTCAACGAATCGGGAGAGGCCGATTTCTCCGATGTCGGCAAGGCGCACACGGCCCTGATCGAAACGGTGGTCGGTACTGATGAAGAACTGATGGAGAAGTACCTCGGTGGCGAAATGTCCGATCAGGAGGCTCGAGACGCTGCCGCCAAGGCCGTCGCCCAGAGTGAACTGGTCCCCATACTGTTCACCAACTCGCGAGGTGACGTCGGTATCACGGAATTCCTGGATGCTCTGGAATTCATGTGCCCCTCGCCGGTGACTGGCAAGAGACGCACGCTGGTCGATGGTGAGGCCGAAAGAGAAATCGAGCCGACCCAGGACGGACCCTTCATCGGTCAGGTGTTCAAAATCACCACCGATCCCAGGAGTAACATCAAGTATCTGGCGATTCGGGTTCATTCCGGCAAGCTCGCCTCGGACATGGCCCTCAAGATCGTTGGGATGACCAAAGGCGCGCGGCCCGGACAGGTCATGCGATCGCTCGGCGCCGAGCACGGTGAACTCGAAGCCGGTGTGGCCGGCGACATCATTACGCTGGCCAAGCTGGACTTCGACATCGGTGACGTCCTCTTTTCTGAGAAGGGCGGCACAATTGCCATGCCTACGTTCCCGCAGCCGATGTTCTCTCTGGCCCTGCAGTCCAAGGCTCGGGGGGACGAGGACAAGATCGGCGGCGCTCTGAAACGATTTATGGAGGAGGATCCGTGCTTCAAGTCGGAACGCGGCACGGGCGGTGAGCTGGTGGTACGCGGAATGGGTGAGATGCAACTGCGCACCTACCTTGCGCGAATGGCCAAACAATACAAACTCGAGGTGGACACCAAAGCTCCGAAGATTCCCTATCGGGAGACGATCACCGGCTCAGCCCGTAACATCGAGTACACCCACAAGAAGCAAACCGGCGGCGCCGGACAGTTCGCCCGGGTCATTATCAACATGCTGCCGGCCGAGCGGGGCGAAGGCTATGAGTTTATCGACAAGATATTCGGCGGCGCCATCGACCAGGGATACAGGCCCAGCGTCGACAAGGGCGTACGAGCCCAGATGGTCGAGGGAGTGCTGGCCGGTTACCCCGTCACCGATCTGAAAGTCGAACTGATCGACGGCAAGACCCACCCGGTGGACAGTAAGGACATCGCTTTTCAGATCGCCGGCCGCGGGGTGTTCAAAGTTGCTTTCATGAAGGCCAAGCCCGTCCTTCTGGAGCCCATCGTAAACGTTGAAGTGACCGTGCCGGCGGACAATGTCGGCGATATTCAGGGTGACCTGGCCTCACGACGCGGTCGCCCACAAGGGCAAGACATGTTGCCCGGGCACATGGCCCTGATCCGTGCCGTCGTCCCGCTGGCTGAGTTGTCGGATTACAACTCCCGGATCTCGAGTATAACCGGTGGCGAGGGCAGCTACTCGATGGAGTTCTCGCACTACGAGATCGTTCCGGCCAACGTCCAACAACAGATCGTCGACCAGCACAAAAAGGAACACGAAGCCGCAGCCGGATGACACACGTGATTTGACCGGACCGGAGCGTTCTGCCCTCTACGTTTCCCAGCGATGAATCGCTGGGCTGCAATCTGGAGTCCCTCTGCAACGTGAGGATCCCAAGCAGCGAACGGCACGTAAGTTCCCTATACGGGGTGCTTAAAACACGTAAGCCCGTGAGGTCTGCTGCGCGAGTCGTTCCCCAGCGGGTTGCGCCGTGCTTAGCTCTACCCATCCCCTTCCTTGGCTGCTACCTGTTCATGGCTCGTCGCAGGGAACGACCTCCGTCGGTGTGTGCTGGGCATGGCAGAACCACCCGACCTGCGTCGAGGTTCCCACCATGTACAGCTCAACCGGGGGGGAGGAGGGCGGCGGCAAGTAGTCGCTGCTGAGCGGTGGCAACTCCATGATCGTGCCGGCGTCCAGCCGGAACGGCGTGTCGGCCGTGTCCAACAAAAGGCCCATGCCTGCTATTTCCACCTCGATGAAGACGTCAAAGAAGCTGTCTCCGCTCACGAAGTCACCGTTGTCATCGGCGACCACGTTCTCGATCTTCCCCGTCGACTGCTTGTCGTCGCGTTCTCGGATGACGACCTGTCCGAACGTTCCACCCAGGTCGGCGGCCAGTTCGAGTTGTACCAGCTCCGTCTGGATGTCGGTGCCGGTCGTGTAAGGCGCCGGGTCCAGCTCAACCACGGCCGTATCGAATCCGGCGGAGGCCAAATCCAGCTCAATACCGTTGGCGCAGTCCGTGTCCTCAACATCCAGGGTGACCGTTCCCCGCCCAGTGGACTGGAAACAGTCACGATCCAACGGTGTCATGATTGCGTCACAGAAGCCGCCCAACTCGTACTGGACCAGGTCGAACGCGATGAGGCCGCCCTCGAGTACCATGGTGAGATCGTGGCCGCCGATGGTGAACGCCACAACGTCGCCGGCGGTGGCCGTGGAACCGTCAAGAGTCAGCGATATGTCAGGGTTTTCTTCCAGGCCTTGGAGGACGAGCGTGGGGCCGACCTGCACCAGTGTCACCCAGCCACCGCTTCCCGGGCAGTTGCCTACGAAGAGATAGGTGCCCAAGGCGTTCGCCCATTCGCCCAACTGACTCGTGTCGCCATCATCGCCGGTCCCGTTGTCGTTCTCGTTTGCGTTGTCATCGATGTTGTCGTTGACGTTCTCGTTTCCGTTGTCGTTAACGTTTTCGTCACCGTTGTCGTTGACATTCTCGTTACCGTCGGAGGGTCCACCGCCGTCAGTAGCAGGGCAGCCGGCCGCAAGAATGATGCTGACCGCCAGAGGCACCAGTAACACGTGTCGAAACCTGACAGGAAGATTCATACCGCGTCTCCTTAGTTCATCCGAACATGCGCCTTTGTCTGCAACTATCATGCCGGCAGCCCAGGCTGTGTTGGACTGCCACAACATCCAGATACGTTAGTTCTTATGGTTGGAACGATTCCGTCAGGGGTTTCGACCCGCCTGCTCGCCCAGCCAATCCTAGCCGGCTCCTCGGCCTCGGAATCCCACCGCGCAGGGAATCCCGCCGAGCTCGTTGGAGCTTCATGCCCGCTCGGGCATTCTCATCGCACCTCCGAAGAGCGTCAAGCGGTCAAATTGAGGCCGCTGTGCGGAACCGCCCTTTCGGGATACGATGGCATCCCGCGTGCAAGGTCATTCGTTTCCCGGCATGCTGCGAAGGCCCGGAAGGGAGATCAGACTATGGCACTTGATGCGTTGTTTTCGCCGCGGGCGGTGGCGGTGGTGGGTGCTTCCAATCGGGAGCTGACCATTGGCTACCGCATTATCGAGAACCTGCTGGAATTCGGCTACCTCGGGCCGATCTACCCGGTCAACCCCAAGGGCGGGGAGATTCGCGGGCTTACGGCCTTTCCATCGATTCTTGATACGCCCGATCCCGTCGATGTCGCCCACATCGTCATTAAGAACACACTCGTTCCAGCCTGTGTCGAAGACTGTGCCAAAAAGGGAGTTAAGGCGGTGATCGTCAACACGGCCGGCTTTAGCGAGATCGGTGACAAAGGGGTGGCATTGGAAGATCAGCTCCTCGCGGTGGCCAAGAAGACGGGTATTCGCGTGTTCGGTCCGAATTGTCAGGGGATCATCAACACCGATCCGGCGGTGCGGGCATACTGCAACTTCACGTTCACCCGGCCGATGCCCGGCCATATCTCGATCGTGGCTCAAAGCGGCGGCGTGGGTGAGGTGATCCACCAAAGGATCACGGAACTCGGCGTCGGAGTACGGCAATATGCAAGCAACGGCAACGCATGCGACGTGTCGATTCCCGAGATCATCCGCCACTTCGGCGAGGACGAGCAGACCAAGGTTATCGTCGTGCACATCGAGAGCCTGCCGGATCCACGAGCGTTTTTGGAGGCAGCGAAGCACGTCGCACGCCGAAACCCGATCCTGGGCATGAAAGTGGGTCGAACCGCCGAGGGAGCCAAGGCCGTGTCATCGCACACCGGTGGTATGATAAAGCAGGACACGGCCGTTGAACTGGTCTTCGATAAGGCCGGAATCGTCGCCTTTCGCAACATCGAGGAGCTCTGCCAATCGGCCATCGGTTTCGCATCGCAGCCGGTCCCGGCGGGTAATCGTGTGGGCATGATCGCCAACACCGGCGGACCGGCGATTATTGCCACCGACGAGCTGATCGAGGCCGGTATGGTCATGCCGCCGCTGTCGAAGAAGGCCGAGACCCTCTTGCGAGAGAAGCTCTATCCGGAAGCGTCGATCAACAATCCGATAGATGTTCTGGCCACGGCCGGTCCGGAACACTTCGCCGCGGCCATGAGCGCGTTGATAGACGATGACGGTATCGACGCGATCTTCTTGAACTTCGTGACACCGTTCTTCGTGGATACGCTGGGCGTGGCCCGCGAGATTGCTGACGCCAATCGCCGGTCGCAAAAACCCATCGTGGCCACTGTCATGACCGAAAAGAAGGGTTGGGCTAAGACCCTCGAGGTTATCCGTGACAGCGGTGTTCCGACCTATGACATGCCGGAGACGGGTGCCAAGGTACTGGCATCGATGGGGCGATACGCCGCTCTGCTCAAACGGCCTTCCGAAGCTCCCGTTTCATTCACTGATGCGAACGCCTCACGAGCGCGATCACTGCTAAAGGAAGCTGCAGAGGCGGGACTGCACGTTTTGCCGGCCGCATTAGCATACGACCTGTTGACCTGCTACGGCATCCCCGTGGCGAGACACCTATCCGTGCCCAACGCCAAGGAATGCCTCACCGCTGTAGAGCAGATCGGCTATCCGGTCGCCCTCAAGGTTGACGCCGAGACTGTCGTGCACAAGACAGAGAGCGGCGGTGTGGTTCTCGATATCCGCGATCCCGATTCACTGCGAGAGCATGCCGAGCGGTTCTCCGACAGGTTCGCCGATTCGCCAGGGTTGAGGTTTCTGGTGCAGGAACAGTTGCACGGCGGGCATGAAGTGATCGTCGGGGCCAAGGCCGTCGAGGGGCTCGGGTACGTGGTCATGTTCGGCCTGGGCGGCATCTTCGTCGAAGTGCTCAAGGACGTGAGCTTCAGGATCACCCCGGTCACCGAATGCGAGGCCCGGGAGATGATCGAATCACTACGGGTTTATAAGTTACTGACTGGCGTGCGCGGTCAGGCCGGCGTCGATCTGGCTGCCCTGATCGAGATCATCCAGCGCGTCTCGCAAATGCTGCTCGATAACCCGGAAATCCGCGAGCTGGACATAAACCCGCTTTTCGCGTTTGAGCAGGGGACCAAGGCCGCCGACGTTCGAGTGATCATCTGAGTGCGGCTACCAGTCAGCAACGCATCGCCACGACACTGACACCGCAGGTAGGGCAAACAAATCTCCGTCACAATCCGTATTCCGCCCAGCGGCGTTCGACTCGCTCGATGATCTCGTCGCTCATCTTCAATTCTTCGGGCCAGTCGCGGATCACACCTTCGCCGGGAATCTTGCGGGTCGCGTCAATGCCTATCTTGGCACCGGTACCGCAGTAGGGTGCGGCGTGGTCGAGGATGTCGCAAGGTCCCTCCACGATGACGGTATCGCGCCGCCAGTCGACGTTCGCTCCCATGCGGAACAGAACGTCCTGCTCGTCGTGGACGTTTACGTGCTCGTCGACAACGATGATCATCTTTGAAAACATCATCTGCCCGGCACCAAAAAGGCTGCTGATTACCTTGCGGGCCTGCAGGGGGTATTCCTTGCGGATCTTCACAAAGACGCAATTATGGAAGGCCCCGAACATGGGCAGGTGATAGTCGATGATCTCCGGAATGAGCACCTGCAGCAGCGGCAGGAAGATACGCTCGGTGGCTTTGCCCAGGTAGTAATCCTCCTGCGGTGGGAAACCTACAATGGTTGCAGGAAAGACCGGATTCTCACGGTGCGTGATTGCAGTGACGTGAAGTGCCGGGTAGCGGTCAGCCGACGAATAAAAACCGGTGTGGTCACCGAACGGCCCCTCTACGAGAGTATGCTCGGGGTCGACCCATCCTTCAATGACGATCTCGGCATTGGCTGGTACCTCCATGGGAATCGTCTTGCACGGGACCAGCTCAATACCACCATCATTCAAGAAGCCTGCGAAGAGCAGCTCGCTGACATCGGGCGGCAGGGGGCAGGTGGCTGCGTACGTTAACACCGGCTCCGCGCCAAACACGATCGCCACAGGCATCTTTTCGCCACGGCTCTTATACTTGCGAAAGTTGCGGGCCCCGTCGTGGTGCACGTGCCAGTGAAGGGCTGCGAGCCTCTTGTCAAAGACTTGCACGCGATACATGCCGACGTTGATCGTCCCGCTGTCAGGATCATTCGTGTGGATGCCCGCGAAGGTGATGTAGCGTCCGGTGCCTGTAGTGTCGTCGGGCGGTTTGCCGCCGCAGCCCGGCCGGCCGTCGTGGGGCCAGCACTGGATGATCGGCAGGTCCAGGAGACTGGCGTCGTCGGTGTGGACAATGTCTTGACACCTGCCTCGCTTGACCACCTTGGGCGCGAATCCCGCCAGCCTGGCGAGCTGTGGGAGCTTCTTGATCTTGTCGATCAGCGTTGTGGGCATGTCTGGTTTGACAAGCTGCTGCACGCGCTCGGCCAGCTCGTCGAAACTCGCTACGCCCAGCGCCAAGCGCATGCGCTCATAGCTGCCGAACAAGTTGATCGCCACGGGGATGTTTGAGCCCTTGACATTCTCGAACAGAAGCGCATGCCCGCCGTATCGCCCATGAACCGGATCAGTCACCGGCGGCTCGACGTCACCTGCAGCCGGCAGCTTGCTCACCCGATCGGCAATGGCCGAGATCTCCAGGACCGGGTCAACCTCAGCGGCGATCCGCTTGAGCTGGCCACGAGCCTCGAGATCCCCAATAAACGTCTGCAAATCTTGATACGGCACGGTCACTGACTCCTCATACAAGTTGTCGGGGAGTGTACCGGAAGGTCGAGCTCAGAACGACCCTGGATCGCGGTTGCAGGACGGAGATCCCTAAGGATCGAGCGAGGCGAGGAGTCGCTGGGCGAAATCCTGCTGTTCGAGGCAGAGCTGGGCATCGACGGCATCGTCCGGGCCGAATGCCTGCAATGCCTCGTGGGCTGCAGCAAGCCACTTGATCGCTTCATCGAGCGGGAACTTTGCATTCGGATCGCCGCGCTCGTGCAGAGCCTCACCCTGCTTGAGCAGGATGCCACCGAGCTTGAGGTCGGCCTGGGCTGCACTGGCGGCCCCGATGTCGTGTTGTCGCCACCAGTCACGGGCCGTTCGAGCGGCTGACACCGCTTCATCGTACCGCCCGCCATCCGCGTAAGACACCGCCAGATTGCTCCAGGCGACCGCCTGCCTGCGCGCCGGTTCCTCTGACGTTTTCTCGGCAATGTCGATGGCTGTCCGGTGCCATTTCTGGGCTTCCTGGTAACGCCTATCCACGTCAGCATCCAGACCGAGTTCGACCGCAATCTCCCACAATTCGTCGAGCGAGCCATGTTGTTGACGCAGATGATGGGCGGCGAGGTGAGCGTGAAAGGCATCCTTGGGCCGATCCTGCCGGCGGTACAGTCGTCCTGCGTGGTGAAGCGCCAAAGCACAAAGCCGCAGCGCGTCCGGATCTACGTTTTCTCGCTTCCCCAGGCCGGCTATAAGACCCACGGAACAAGCTCGCAGCAATAGCACTTCAGCCCCTGCAAAATCAGCTTGCTGGACGGATGTGAGCCCGCGTAAGAGCGACTTCCACGCCCGATCAATCAAAGGCGAGTCAGGGATGGCAGCGATGTGTTTCTCGGCGTCGGTGATGCGATTGGCCTCTATTGCTTTCAGTGCGGAGACGGCCCGCTCGTGCGTGGGCTCGACGAAGCCTGCCGGGCGCGTTCCGGCCTGCGATAGTGGTTCACCCGGCGCTTCGTTCACCTCGATTCGTCATCCTCCAGCAGTTGCTCGACGCGTGTAACGATATTCTTGCCGCCGAGTTCGTTGGCAATGATCTTGCCGTCCGGCCCGATCATAAAGACGCGCGGTATCCATGTGACACCGAACTTTTGGCAGGCGGTTTCGACCCCGCCGGCCTCTCCGAAGACTTGATGCCACTTGAGCTTGTCGTTCTTCTTGAGAAAACCCATCAGCGTTGCCGCTTCAAAATCCCGGTTGATGCCGATCATAACGAAGTCCTTGCGCGAGCCGAACTTCTCGTAAACGGCTATCAATTGGGGCATTTCCTCGATGCAGGGGGCACACCAGGTCGCCCAGAAATCCAGCAAAACGGTCTTGCCTTTCAGGTCGGCCAGGTTAAGCACCTTCCCCTTCACCGTGGTCAGGGTCAAGTCCGGGGCCGGGTTACCCACCCTAAGACCGGGGAGATTTCGCGGATCGCCCGCGTTAGGCGCCGATGGGAGAGTGATCTGGACGATCTTGCCCGGGCTCACCTTGACCGTCTTGTTCACCTCACGGTAGTCACGTGCCAGAGTAACGATTTCAAATTCATCGTGAGGAGCGTTGGCGATAGAGAACTTGCCTTCATCGTTCGTGCAGGCGCGCAGGCCCAGGGTGGACCGGCCTCGCCACAGCGTCGCCTCGACATACGCGTCGGCAACCGGTTTGCCGTCATCATCCTTCACTGCGCCGAGCAGTACGGCTCCTTCGCTGAGTGAAAAGTCGAGCTGTGCGGTGCCACCAGTTGTCACGTTCACCGTTTTTAAGTCCGGGGCATAGCCGGACGCATGAACGGTGACGGTCGTACTTCCGGGTTTGACGCCCTGGATCGTGTAGTTGCCTTTGTACCCGGCCCAATCGCGCGGCGAGTTATAGGAGTAGTCATCGCCGGTGATAAGGCGGGCCCCGTTGACCGGCTTCCCCGTGTCGGCATCGGTGACCCGACCGGTGATGCGGCCTGCACGGGCCATCACCAGACGATGCGTAGATTCGACCTCTTGCTCCGGCGGGAGGATCTGGCGATCGAATCCCTCGCTCGATACGTACTCATCGTGCGTGAGCCGTACTGTGAGCGTGGCAGCGTCAAAGTTAACTCCGCGGAAGGTGACGGCCCCCTTTTCGTCTGTGACGACTGTGCGGAAATCGTCGTGCGCCCGGTCATAGCATTCCACGGTCACGCCGGGGATCGGCTCACCGGAGTCACCGACCGTCTTGATATGCACGATTCGCTCGGGCTTGAGCGACACGATGATCTCGCCGAAATCCTCCAGCCTGGCGACCGGTTCCCGCTCCCGCCCGTAGCCCTTGGATTCGACGATCAGTTCACCATCACCCGGAAACACGCCTTTGATCGTGAAGTGACCCTGCTCGTCCGTGTTCTCATACCAATCCTGGTATTGGGCTTTGAGGTTAACCGATGCACCCGACACCGGTTTGTCGGTACGGGCATCGACGACGCGGCCGATGACCACCAGTTTGCCCTCAAGCATCTCGGCGAGATAGGGCGGGAACTCATCATCGCCCACATGGACTTCGCGGGTCAGATCGGTGTAAAGCGGTTTGGAAAACGTGACCACGATATCACCACGTATCGGTTCCGGCGCGGTTATCACAAAGTCGCCGAGCTTGTCCGTCGTAGTGGTTGCGATCACATCGCCGATGGTGCCGTCCGCGGTTTTCCGCCGTACCGTAACGCTGACTCCCGCCTGGCCGGCGCCGATGTGGTCGGTGATCTGCCCCTCGACGACCACGAACGAAGGGGGCGGTCCCTCCTCCTCCGGTGGCGTCTGGTCAACATCGGTGGGCTGTGTGGCCTTACTTTCAGGTTGATCCGCTGAGGCGGCCGGTCCAACAATAAGGATCGCTAACAATGCGAGGGCCGCCCAGAGGACGGGCCTGACCCGCGTGCGGCGGTATGCCATCCCCACGATGAGCAACCGTACCCAGGGCTTCGGTACAGCCGACCATAACAGTGCAATTCTTCGTCCGTCCCAATTAGCGGGCACCGTGCGCATGGTGGCAGGCCCCTTGCGGGTTGTTCCTGGCTGAGAACCCAAGGCCTCATCTGCGACCCGACATTGTACCAGATATATGCGGCGAGGCGGATTCAGGACATTCGCCTCCGCACCTTGTCAAATATTGTCGGTCGATCGGGCGAATAGACAGAATCAGGTGTCAGAATCAGGGGAGAATCAGTGTCGGACAGCCATAGACGCGGGGCTCCCGGAGCCGGTGACAAACGCTGGCGAGTTTGTCTGTCACTGCCCGACCGGGTAGCATATAGGTGGAGCATAAGCATCCCCCGCACCGCAATGAACGCGGAGGCAGCACAATGACGCAACTCGAACGGCAAATCCGGACCGCCCAGTACCGGCTTTGGGTCAATAGTTGGCTTTACGCCGTGTCCTGGTTCGTAGCCGTCGCGGCCGGCATCTTCGCCCTTGTGGTGCTGATCCAGCGTTTGTACGACCTGCCGATGCCGCTGCATTGGATCGGCGCAGGTCTGGCAGCCGGTGCAATGGTCGGGGCCACGGCATGGATGGTGGCCAGACGCGAGGACGCCGCGTTCGCCGCAGTTACGCTCGATGAGGCGGCAGGCCTTCGTGAGCGCCTTAGCAGCGGACAATATTGCGCCGGCGCGGCCGACCTGTTTGCCAGAGCTGTTGTCGCCGATGCGGAGCGCGTGAGCGGATCGCTGTCAGCTCGCCAGCACATCCGCCTGAAGATGCCACAGACGTTCGGGTGGAGCGCGGCCTCGATCATTCTTGCTGCACTGATGTTTCTTGTATCGCCGGGTCTGCTCAAGTCGAGTGAGGCGACGGAAGCCGACAAGCAGACCGCGCAGTTGGAGCAAACCAAGGTCGCAGTCAAGCGGAAGATGGATGCCGTCCGGAAGATGGCTGAAGCCAATCCGGCTCTGCAAGACCTCAAAGAGGAGCTGGGCGTCCGGGACGTGGTGGCTGGCGGCAAGCTGCAAAGGCCGGCGGATATCCGCCATGAGGCCATCAAGAAGATCGACAAGCTGGCCGACGCCGTCAAACAAAAACGAAAAAGCAGCAAGTACGAAGCGACGAAAGAAATGCGCAAGATGTTGCGCGGTATTAGGGTGCCGCAATCCGCCAATGCACCGACACAAAAACTCACCAAGGCCCTGGCCAAGGGCGATTTCAAAACCGCCAAAGAGGAGATCAAAGCCCTGCGGGAGCAACTGGCGACCTTGAAGTCGGAAGAGGACAGGGAGCTGGTCACCAAGATCAGCAAACAGCTCGAAGATATTGCTAAGCAACTCGAGAAGCTTTCCAAAGACGAAAAGCTCGCCGAGAAACTCCAGCAGGCCGGAATCAAGAAAGAGGACCTCGAACGGCTGCTCCAGAATCTCACGAAGGAGGATCTGGATCAAATCAAAAAGCAGCTTGAAGAAAAGGGAATGAGTCAGCAGCAGATTGACAAGCTGGTCAAGCAGCTCCAGCGTCGGCAACAGGCCGGCAGCATGGCCAAGAAGCTCGCCCAAGCGATGAAGCAGGGGTGCCAGTGCAGCAACCCGGGTCAGATGGGTGAGGCTCTGGCGGGGTTATCCGTGGCTGCTGATCAATTGAGCGACCTCGAAACGCTCGAACAGGAAATGAGCCAACTTGACTCGGCCTTAGCGGATTTGCAGAACACCAGGGATGGCCTCGATCGGCCTTGCTCATTCTGCAAGGGTCGAGGCTGCGGACGGTGCCAGGGGAACAGACCGGGCGTTGGAATGGGACGGCTGGGGCAGGGACGCGGAGGGCTTGCGCCCGAGGAGCAGACCTCCGTGGGCTTCAAAACCGAGCGGGGCAAGGTGCATACCGGCAAAGGGGCCATCATCGGGCAGTTCCTTTTCGACGGAGAGCAGGTCAAAGGCGACGTTACGTCCGAATTCACCGATGTCGTCATGGCCGCCGAGCACGACGCCAGCGACCGGATCAACCGCAATCGCATCCCGCGCCAATACCACAAGGCGGTGAAGACCTATTTCTCCACCGTGCAGAGGTCTATAAAAGACGTCAAATTCAGCGAACCAAAAGCGGCCACTGACGTTGATAACGCGGATGAGTCCATCGAACAGACTCGCAAGGACGCGGACAAGGACTAAGCGAGTGCAAACAACGACTCAAACGAGTCGCGGCCGAAATGCCGCACGGATATCCGCGCAGGCTAAACCCTGTGGTTCATGTCATGTTGTCTCAGTTGAGCGCGGGGTGAAGGTTCATAATGGCTCGCGTTGTCATTTGATGCTCCCACGGCTTGCAATCTGCCTGGTCCTGTTACCTGTTGTCCTGGGCCTGGTTGCCGGTTGCGAACCGCCGGCAATTACGCCCAACGGTGTGATCGGGATCTTCGGAGGTGTGGGTCTGGGGCCGGGTGCGTTCAGCTATCCTCGGGCGATCACCGCGGAACCCGACGGGTCGGTGTTCGTGGTGGATAAGAGCGGTCGCGTGCAGCGCTTCGGCGCCGACGGTGCTCTCGAGACGTATTGGCGAATGCCGGAGACGGCCCAGGGCAAACCCGTGGGCCTGACCGTGCACCCGGACGGGCGGATTTTCGTCGCCGACACCCATTATCACCGCGTTACGGTCTTTGACCGGGACGGGAATCAACTCGGCTCGTTCGGCCGCGAAGGTACTGGTGACGGTGAGCTCCTCCTGCCTACCGACGTGGCCGTCGACGCCGACGGATTCATCTACGTCAGCGAGTACCAGGGCAACGATCGAATCACAAAGTGGTCGCCGGATTTGAAGTTCGTAGACGCGATAGGTGAGGGACTTATCGACGGCAAACCCCTCCGCCGTCCGGCCGGGATCGACATCGACGATCAGCAGACTCTCTGGATCGCGGATGCGTGCAACCATCGGATTGTGAGGCTCTCGCGTAACGGCAAGGCGCTGGCGGCGTTTGGCGGCTTCGGCAACGGCCCCGGCAAGCTCCGCTATCCTTATGACATTAGTGTGTCACCCAGTGGGGAGATCATGGTCTGCGAGTATGAGGGCAACCGTCTGCAATGGTTTACCAGGGACGGGCGCTCCTTGCGCATTTGGGGCGGTGGCGGCCGCAAACCCGGTGAGCTGTTTGCCCCGTGGGGCGCCGCGTTCGGCCCCGGTGGGAACGTGTACGTTGTCGATTCGCTCAACAGTCGAGTCCAGATCATCCGACCATGACCGGCGTCGCGATGACCCTTCCGTTTGACTTCCAGCAGCCGGCGTGGCTGTGGCTGTGCCTGCTGGTGCCGGTGCTGATCGTGGCGTCGCTCAGGAGCCTGGCGGGGCTCGATCCGATGCGAAGGGTGCTGGCCCTGGTGGTTCGCAGCTTGCTGGTGATTCTGGTTGCGTGCTGTCTGGCCGGCGTCGAGCAGGTCCGACGCAACGACGATCTGACGGTCATCTTCTTGATGGATCGTTCGCACAGCGTCCAGCCGCTGCAGGAGTATCAAGAGCAATACATCCGTCAAGCAACCACTGACTTGCCACCCGATGATCGGGTAGGCGTAATCGATTTCGCCCGCGACGCCTACCTGGAACAACTGCCCATGCGCGGTGGATACTTCGTCCCGCCCGGCCGACTTCCCATCATGCCCAATATGGATCGCACCAATGTGGCTTCGGCGATGCGATTGGCGATGGCCATGTTCCCGCACGACACGGCTAAGCGCATCGTGCTGATGTCCGACGGGAACGACAATATGGGCGACCTGCTGACCGAAGCCCGGCGGGCCAAGGCGGATGGCATCCCCGTCGACGTGGTACAACTGTGGTACGCCCATCGCAACGAGGTCTACTTTGATCGGATGATCGCGCCAACGCACGCCGAGCCGGGTGAGCAGGTGCCCATCCGCATGATCCTGCATACCAATAAACGTGTCTCGGGCACGATCTCCATCTATCAGAATGGGCAACTGGTCAACCTCCCGAAAGATCGGGCCAGGGTCGATCTGAAGCCGGGCAAAAGCACTTTCTTTATAAAGCTGCCCGTCCACGGGGCGGGTGCGCACACCTTCGAGGCCACGTTCCGCCCGGACGACGAGTCGATGGACGTGACCGCCTTGAACAACACGGCCAGCGCCTTTACGTTTGTGTCGGGCAAGAGCCGGGCGCTTCTGGTCAGCCCGGATCGACAGCTTGACCTTCCCCTCTATGAAGCCCTGCTCAGCGAGAACGTAAACGTTGATATCAAGACCACGGCCGAGCTCGGCGAGTTCGGGCTTCTGCAGATGATGAACTACTCGACGATCATCCTGGCCAATGTTCCGGCCGCCACATTCACCGACCAGCAGCAGCAAGACCTGGCCACCTACGTCAAGGACATGGGCAGCGGACTCATCATGCTTGGTGGGGACGAGGGATTCGGCGCGGGCGGTTGGATAGGCAGCCCCGTTGAGGAGGTCATGCCTGTCTCCTTCGAGATCAAGCACAAGCGTGTGATCCCGCGAGGCGCATTAGTGCTGATCATGCACAGTTGCGAAATCGCCCGGGGCAATTACTGGGGGAAGGAGATGGCCAAAAAGAGCGCCGATACGATCAGCTCGCAGGATTATTTCGGCGTGCTCACATATACCTACTCCCCGGGCGGAGAGAACTGGGAAGTACCCCTGGATCTGAACACCAACAAAGCGGCGGTCAAGGCCAGAATCGACAGGATGCAGATCGGGGACATGCCCGACTTCGGCACGACCATGCGAATGGCGTATAAAGAGCTGACGGCAGGTCGGGGCCGAGACGCCGCCCAAAAACACGTCATTATCCTGAGTGACGGCGACGCCCAGGGGCCGTCACAAAGACTACTTGCTGACTATGTAAAGGCCAAGATCACAGTCAGCACGATTGCCATTGGATGGGGCGCGCATGTGATGACCGGAACGCTGCGCAGAATCGCCAATGTGACCGGTGGCAAGTTCTATGGAGCCCGAAACCCGCGGCAGCTCCCCCAAATCTTCGTCAAGGAGTCAAAGGTCGTCCGTCGTCCACTGATCATCGAAGAGACGCTGCAGCCGCAGATTCTACATGCCCAGAGCGAATTGTTGGCCGGTGTGGAGCCGACTGAATCTTTGCCGCCGTTGGAGGGTATGGTCCTGACATCACCAAAGCCAAGTCCCAATGTGATCATGCCCATGGTGCGCTTCACCGACGACGGTGAAGACCCTTTGTTGGCCCACTGGCAGTACGAGCTGGGCAAGACGGTGGCGTTTACGAGCGGCTACTGGCCGGTGTGGGGGGAGGCCTGGACGCAGTGGCCCAAGTTCGCCAAGTTGTGGGCCCAGATCGTTCGCTGGACCATGCGGCAGGATACGCCCGCCAACTTCGACACCTACACCAAGGTCGACGGGAACCGCGGGCGCATCGTGATCGACGCCCTGGACAAGGATGCAAGCTACCTCAATCTGCTGCAACTGCGTTCCAAGATCATCGGTCCCGGCAACCAGGCCATGCCCGTTCAGTTCATGCAGACCGGGCCCGGGCATTATGAAGCGGACATCCCGATCGAACATGCAGGCCAGTATCTCGCCAACGTCCATGTTCACAGTGCCGATGGAAGCAGCCTGGGGACGATTCGGACCGGCCTGTCGGTCCCGTTCTCACCGGAGTATCGTGATCTGATGCCCAACGAAGCCCTGTTGCGGCAGGTGGCTGAAACCACCGGCGGCCGTTGGCTGGATGTCGAACCCCAAGAGGCCGGCGTGTTCAAGCATGATCTGCCGCCGACCGAAGCGAAGCGGCCTGCTTGGGAGTGGGTGCTCGCATGGCTGCTCTTGCCGGCCTTTCTGCTTGACGTGGCGGTCCGGCGGTTGGCTAGTTGGTTGGCGCTTTCCGTCGTCGTGGAGGTCGTGATAGTCGTCGTCTTGCTGTTCGGTCTGGACATGCGACATGGTCCGTGGTGGGGCGTTCTGGGTGTGTTTCTTCTGGCAGAGCTGATCGGGTGGACCATCCGATTCCGATACATTGGACCGCTGTTTGACTTTATGACTCATACTGTCACCGCTCTACGGCAAACAGGTGACCGCAGCGCGATCGCACTGGAGAAGCTCAAGAGCGCGCGCGAGCGGGTCCGCGACGGCTTCGAAGCTGAAGCGGCTAAAGGCACCCAAGAAGCGGAGGGCACCCCACTGCCACGAGCGACCGCCAGACGCCGTTTCGATGTCGGGGATGAGCGGGCAGCCAGGCCCGCGGGTGATCTGCATGAAGCCCTCGGCGGCGCCAAGACGGTCCAGCCGCAACCCAAACCCGGAGAACCACCAGCGCAAGACCAGGAGGCCGAAGAAAAGCCGACAACCACCTCGCGACTCCTACGTGCCAAAAGGCGCGCTGAGCGCGATCAGAAGAAGAAGGACGAATAAACGTCGAAATGTGAAGGAATGCAGCGGTACCCGAGGATTCAGAATACGCAACACGGTAACAAAAGTGTGGTGCGTCCTGATTGTACGAGTGTCGAACCGTTAGGAGCGAGCCATGGCATCACAGATTGATCCGGCTGTTGAAAAGGCGACGCAGGAGTTTTGCAGGAAGTTTCACGCTGTTCGTGATGAGATCGGCAAGGTAATCGTCGGTCACACGGAGGTCGTCGAGGGAGTCTTGACGGCCCTGTTTGTCGGCGGTCACGTGCTGATCGAGGGGGTGCCCGGTTTGGGTAAGACATACCTGATCCGCACGCTGGCCGAGGCCGTGGACTTGAAGTTCTCGCGAATTCAGTTCACCCCCGACCTGATGCCGGCGGACATCATCGGAACGACGATCATCTCGGAGGATCCCGCATCCGGGAAGCGCACCTTCGAGTTCCAGAAAGGCCCGCTGTTCGGTCAGATAATCCTGGCCGACGAGATCAACCGGGCGACGCCCAAGACTCAATCGGCGCTTCTGGAGGCCATGCAGGAGCATTCGGTGACTGTCGGCGGCACTAGTCATCAACTCCAGGAACCGTTTTTCGTGATGGCCACGCAAAACCCCATCGAACAAGAGGGCACATATCCGCTCCCCGAGGCCCAGCTCGATCGGTTTCTGTTCAAGCTCATCGTGAGCTATTCGAACAAGGACGAACTGAAGACGATCATGGACCGGACGACCACCGACTACCGCCCATCGGTTCAAAAAGCCATGACCGGTCAGGAGATCCTGGGCACGCAGAACCTGGTTCGCCGGATCGTGATTGCCCCACATGTTCAGGAGTACGCCATTCGCCTGTCCCTGGCATCGCACCCCGGCGGCCCCTACGCCGTGGAAGCCACCAACAAGTACGTGCGCTGGGGTGCAAGCCCGCGGGCAGTGCAGGCTCTCACACTGGGTGCCAAGCTGCACGCCCTGCTCGACGGCCGGTTCAACGCCAGTTTCAGTGACGTTAAAAAGATCTACCTGCCCTCCATGCGACACCGGGTCTTGCTCAACTTCGAGGGCGAGGCGGAAGGAATCAGCACCGACGACGTGCTCAAGGAGATACTCGACAACACACCGACGATGGCGGAAGCAGCGGCTTAGGAGATTAGATGATCGTTTACTTCGACGAATCCTATGACAACGCGCATGATTACTTGCTGTACGGCGCGCTGTTCCTGCCGGATTCGTCGACTCTGCACCGGCGGATCGAAGATGTCAGGCGCGAGACAGGGTGTGAGGTCGAGATCAAGTATACATGGTGCAAGACGGCGTTCGGCTACAGGGTGTGCAGTCGCGTGGTTGATGAGTTCATCGCGGACTCGGCGTATTTCCGTTGCGTAGTCGTGCCGCAGCACAAGTTCGATTACAGCCGGTTCGGTCGGCCCGACGAATCCGCGGCGATTCTCAAGGCGCGGGCCTACAAAAAATTCACGGAAATGCTCCTTCATCCTAATGTCATGCAAGTGAAGGACGCGGTGTTCTTGGCGGACGAGCTTACACGGTGTCGGGGAGACGAGTTTCTGGAGCGCATTTCCGAACGCTTCAACCCTCCAGGAGGGAAGCGTACGTTTCGGCACCTGGCCGAAGTCTCCTCCAAGATTCGTTCGTACCAGTGTCTGCAGGCGTGCGACTTGCTTCTCGGATGTGTTCTCAACAACCTCAGGCCGACGGCTAACAAGTACAAGAATCAGATCCGCAAGTACCTCTGCGAGAAAGTTGATGTGCCAAGCTTCTTGCCTAAGGCCTGGGAACATGCGGGTCTGCGCGAGGTAAGAAACCGGTGCCCTAAATTCAGCGTGTGGTATTGGCGCGCAAAAAAGTGGCCCGGGTAATCTGCGCGGCTTAGCGATCGTCGGGTTGACCCGACACCTCCGCACAGCACCCAGGCTCCTCTAATATACGACGATCGAGGGACGTAATGTCAACAGAAAAGAAAAATATTTGGATGGCTGGGCAAGATCGGCGGGACCGCAGCTTGCTTAAGTCCTATAATAATGACACGGAAGACTGAAAGAAGAAACTGCCGGCGGGGACGCCAGCCGCTACTTATGCCGACAATGGCCGAAGCGGCAGCATAACGCGATTGGGGATTGCGGATTGGGGATTGTCGGATGGAGATTGACGATTGTCGATTGAGCGACCAACCCCTTGTTTAATCGACAATCCACAATCGTCAATCGACAATTGAATCCGGAGTGATGCAAGACTGTGGCAGTGGTTAATCGAACAAAGCTTGACGAGCTGCTTGATCCGGCGTTCATGAACAAGCTGGATCAGCTTGCCCTGGTTAGTCGGAAGATCTTCGCCGGCAAGATGCGCGGGGAGCGGCTGACCAAAAGGCGAGGTGAGTCGGTGGAGTTCGCCGATTATCGCAGCTACGTCGTCGGGGACGACCTGCGGTTTCTCGATTGGAACATCTACGCCCGGCTCGATCAGCTTTTCGTCAAGCTCTTCTTGCAGGAGGAAGACCTGCATGTCAGCGTGCTGCTGGACATATCCAAGAGCATGGACTGGGGCGAGCCGGGTAAATGGCTCTACGCCCGTCGGATTGCCGCAGCCATTGCTTATATCGGTCTGATCAACTTCGATCGGGTCAGCCTGTACGGGTATGCCAACGGTCTGCGGGGGCAGATCGCCGGCGTGCGCGGGCGGCATTTGATGTTCAAGCTGATTGAGTTTCTAACGGATTTGACCTGCGAGGGCGTCAGTAACCTGCCGGAAGCCGGAAAGCAGTTTGCGATTCGGCATCCCCAGCCGGGCATCGTACTGGTGCTTAGCGACTTCTTCGAAAAGGCCAGCTATGAGGAGGGCATGCGATATCTGCTGGGCCGCAACTACGATCTGTACGCCGTTCAGATTCTCAGTCCGGAGGAGATTGACCCCAGGATCGTTGGCGACCTGCGACTTACAGACGTCGAAGATGATGATGTGGCTGAAGTCACCGTCAGCCGGGCGCTCCTCAATCGGTACAAGCAGAACCTGCAGGCGTACTGTGAGCGGCTTCGCGAATACTGCACGCGGCGAGGGATAAGCTACCTGTTCACAAGCACCGAAGTACCCTTTGATCAGATCGTGCTGTCCTACTTCCGCCGGCGAGGGTTGTTGAAATGATGTCCAGGGTGCGGCTCGACAGTGGAACCCTGTCATCGGCTCGCGGAGCGAGGCTTGGCCGATGAGCTTTTTGAGTCCCACAGCCATTGCCATTGCCGCCGGGCTTACCATCCCTCCGCTGGTGGCACTCTACTTTCTCAAGCTGAAGCGGAGCATTCGACCGGTGCCCTCGACGCTTTTATGGAAGCGCTCCGTGGAGGACTTGCAGGTCAACTCGCCGTTTCAAAGGCTGCGAAGTAGTCTGCTATTGCTATTGCAACTGCTGATTTTGATCGTCGCGGCTGTAGCGCTGGGCAAACCGATGCTCCAGACCGTCCAAACGCACGAAGGCACGATCATCATCCTGGTGGATCAGTCGGCATCGATGGGCGTCGTAGAGGCCGATGGGCGATCGCGACTTGCCACTGCGAAGGAGCAGGCCAAGATGTGCGTGGATAACATGAGCGACGATGCCCGGGCGATGGTCATAGCATTTTGTGATCGTGCCACAGTCGTGTCGTCCTTCGACACCGATAAACGTGCCCTCAAGCGCAAGATCGATTCCATCGAACAGACACAGAGCCGCTCCTCGCTCACCGAAGCGGTCAGCCTCGCCGAGGCGTACACGCAGAACATCATGATCGGCACGGAGGAAGCGGGAAGCGAGATTGCCCCGGAGTCTGCCGCTCCGCCGGCCAGTGTGTTCTTGTTTACGGACGGACGGCTCGAGGATGCCGACCGCGTGGCCTTGCAGCGCTTCGACGTTGACAGATTCCAGATGACCCCCATCGGTGCGCGCAGCGACAACGTGGGCATTGTGGCCATGGACGCACGGCGGAATTACGAGCAGCCGGAGGTGCTCGAGGTGGCTGCCACCGTCCGCAACTTCGGCTCGGAACCCGTCCGATTGGACGCTGTACTGTATGTCGACGGACACAGCGTAGACGTTCAATCCATTCAGTTGGACGCGGTTGGCGCGGGTGAAATTGAGTCAGGTTCCGAATCGACCGAGCCCGCAGTGGGCAGCGTGTGGGTGGTTGCCTTTGATGAGGTTGAGTTTGGAGGCGGCGGTGTAGTCGAGGTCGTGCTGCGTGTGGATGATGCCCTCTCGGCGGATGATCGGGCTTGGACCATTATCGAAGCGCCACGTCACCTGCGTGTCTTACTGGTAACCGATGGGAACCTCTTCCTGGAAGACGTGCTGTCCACGCTTCCGCTCGAACTTGTCAAAATGACGGGCGATCAGTACGAGAAGGACGACGATGAGGTGTTGATGGAGGGCCAGCGCAGCGCGTTTGACGTGGTCATCATGGACCGGCATTCGACCAGACGGCTCCCGCAGGGGAATTATTTCTTTTTCGGCGCCCTTCCCCGGATCGAAGGCGTAGCGGCCGGCGAAATGATCGACAACCAGGTCATTTTCAACTGGGATGATACGCATCCGATTCTGCGTCATGTGGCCGTCGAGACTCTGTACGTCTACGAGTGGCTTGATCTGAAGTTGCCACCCGAAGCGGTCTCCTTGGTGGATGGCGAAACGTCACCGGTGCTCGCCTACCTGACGCGCGACGCCAGTCAGTTTCTGATCAGCGCGTTTGCCCTGCTCACCGAGGATGAGTTCGGCAACCTGCTGATGAACACCTATTGGGTGACCAGTGTTGATTTTGTGGTGTTCATGCAGAATGCGGTTCAATACCTGGCCGCCAATGTTGCGACCACCGGCAAGAAAAGCGTGTCACCCGGCGAGCCGGTCACGCTTCCCATTCCAAAAAAGGTCGATGACGTAAAGATCCTCAGGCCGGACGGGGTCGAGGATCAGGTTCCCTCAGCCGGGTATCAGACGATCCACTACGCCCGGACACGGCAAGTCGGCACCTACCGCGTGGAACCCGGCGTCCCCGGCGATGATGTCTTCGCGGTCAACCTGTTCAATACGGTTGAAGGTCAGGTCGAACCGGCACCAAGGCTTACGATCGGGGCGGATTCCGTCGAAACCCAAGCCGGCAGCATCGAGGTGAACCAGCCCTTCTGGCCCTATCTGTTGTTGGCGGTTCTCGCCTTGCTGCTTGTGGAATGGGTGGTCTACAATCATCGTATCTTTATATAGGATCAGTGTTCGGGGCGAGCTTTCCGCCTTGTCGAACAGCTTTCTCGACCAGGTGTCTGCATAAGCGTAACGGCGAGCCTGGCACTGCCGTGGAGTAGACCTTGAAACGTTTGAAGGTCGCCTTGATGGGACTGGCGGGCGTGGGCGCGGATTATCTCGCCGCGATCCGTTCGGTTGAGCAGTTCGAGCTGGCGGCTGTAGCCGACACGGACTCCGAAGTGCTCAGACGGTACACGGATACGGTAGCCGCAGGGGTGTTTGAAGATTACCGCTCGCTGATAGTAGAGACTGCCCACTCCGGTCTGGACCTGCTCTTTGTGGCCCTCGAACCGTTTCAGTCCATTGAGTTCGTGCAGATGGCCGCGGCACGAGGAATCGGCGTGTTTCACAAGGCGCCGTGTGCCCGCAGCGTTCGGGAAGCCCAGCGCCTCGTGGACCAGTTCGCCGCCAATGAACGCCCGTTGGTAGTGTCACGGCTGTGGCAGTTTGAGCCGGCGTATGCGGCGCTCAACCGTCTGGCGGAGTCCACCGGACACGTGCATGCTGCGACAGTACATGTGCAGACCGCCGACACGCCTGTCGGGTGGCGCGGCGATTCGGTCCGGGCGGGCGGAGGGGTCCTGCTTAACGGGGCCTACGAAGCGGTAGACATGCTGGTCCACCTGCTCGGTCTGCCGGAGACTGTGTACGCCCAATGCGGAGTCGCCGTTGCACCGGGTGCGCCCCGGAAATACGACACCGAAGACACCGCCATCGTCGTACTTGGCTTCGGACAGGAACGGACGGCATGCGTGACCGCCCTTCGCGGCGTAGCCGAACCCTCATGGAGAGTCACGTTTATGGGTGTTGAGGGTACGGTCGAAGTCGGTGCCGACGGTCTGACCATCATCCCGCGCGGCGGCAAGCTGGTGGAGTATCACGGGGCGCGAACACCCAACCCGGTGGCCCACGCCATCAGCGCCTTCGGAGCATCACGACTATCGGGCGCGCTACCCCTTAAGTCTAAGGCCGAGGAACATCTGCCCACGCTGGCAGTGATCGAAGCGGCCTACCTATCTGCCAGAACCGGTGCACCGGAGTCGCCCAGCCGCTTTCCGCGCTAATGCCGCTTCTACCAGGAGAGTATTGCGGTCCATGTAGTGAATCGCCCCCGTGCAGACGCGGAGAGCTTCCCTGCGTGAAATCCCCTAAGTCGAAGTTCCGGTGATGGGCAAGGCGCAAATCTTGTGGGCAACTGAGGTTACGGTTCAGGGGCGTTTGCCGAGACTGGCTACAGGCCCAGGAGCCCAAAGGCCTGAGCCTGCAGTTGAGTGGGCTGCGTGTCTTGCGTGAAGCTGCTACCAGACGGATCGGCTTGGATACAGCAACGGTTGCGGCAGAGTGTGCCCAGTTCCTGCACAAGGGTATCGAAGCTGTGCACCGGCAAACCATGGGGGCGTGGTACGCTGTATTTTCTTGCGCTGCCCTGAAGGCGACGGCTGGGCCTTAGCGACCGGGTGGCGCGTCTTTCAATGAAGGTTTGTGTTGAGTGCGAGGCCTCACGAAGACATTTCCGCTGTAACTATCGACCGTACCCCCTCGCTTCGGCCCAAGAAACTCAGACCTTATCGGGTATCGCCCGCCAGAAGGCCTCAAGCGACGCCAATAAGATGCGATTGCCCTGTTCCCCAACCGATAGGTGGTCTGCAGATTGACAATCCAGGTGCTGTCGGATATGATTCTCCGCACTGGCAAGTAGCTGGATGAGTGTGTACAAGCGGCATGCCGCAGCCGGAACCGTGGCCATCCACTATCTTTTATGCGAGCGCGGTTCGGCTCACCTCCGTTTCGGGAGCGCTCACATTGCCCACGCTGTATGTTTTGCAGGGTCCAGATAAAGGTCGTACGTATCAGACGCCGGACGAGCCGGCCGTCATTGGGCGCTCGTCCGATCACATTCAGCTGACAGACAACGGCGCATCTCGACGGCACGCCGAGATCCGCCCGGCCAATGATGCGTGGATTCTGGTCGACCTCCACAGCTCGAACGGTACCTATCTCAACGGGCAGCGGATCGTAGCGCCCACGGAGCTCAAGCACGGAGATCAGATCAAGGTGGGCAGCACGCTTCTGGTCTTCAGCGGGCTGGAACATGTTGAAAGCTTCACCGGTGCCCAGATGATTAGCGATCTTGTCGACCTGGACCTGAGCATCCCCTCGGGCGGTTCATCGATCCTTTCGGTCGTGGACGCCTCGGCAGAGAGTGTGATCCTTCAGCCGCCGGAGACGGCTGACGCCGTTGCTGCCTGGAATGTTGTCTACAAGATCGCCGAAATGATCGGGACTATTGAATCGGTGGAGGCATTCCTGGGGCGGATGACGGATATCATCTTCGACCATCTCATTGTCGACCGGCTGATATTGCTGATGTACAGCCCAGACACGGATAAGCTTACACCTCAAGTCGTTCGTTATCGGAGCCGGCAGCGAGGCCGGCGCCCCAAGATCGTCACCTCCCAGACCATCATCAATCACGTCCTCAAGACCAGGGAGGGCATACTTTGTGCCAATGCAATGACCGACGATCGTTTCAGCCGCGAGAGCAAACAGGACAGCATCCACCGTCTCGGGCTGCGAAGCATCATCTGCGTGCCTATCATTGCCCGCGAGCAGATCCGTGGCATCCTTCATCTTGATTGCTCGATGTCGCGACACACCTACACCCAGGAGCAACTTCGAATCGCGGTAGCAGTTGGGCGGCTTGCGGGGATGGCCATCGAAAACATGCAACTGCTCGAATCCCACGTCCATACCGAACGTCTCGCGGCTGCCGGGGAGACGGTGGCCTATCTGTCACACTACATCCGTAACATCCTTCAGGGGATGCAGGGTGGCGCCGAAGTCGTGGAGCAGGGTCTCAAGACTAGATGTATGGAGACGACCCAGTCAGGCTGGGCGCTGATCCGTCGCAATCTCGATCGCATCTTGGCTCTCACCGTGAACATGCTCACGTTCAGCAAGGAACGCCAACCCTGCGTCGAGATGTCCCAACTCGAGAGGTTCATCGAGGATGCTGTGGCCCTTGTGCAGAACCGTGCTGACGAAAAGTCGGTGATGATCCTGACGGATCTTGAGGACATGCCGCCGGTCCCCTTGGATCCCGACGGTATACATCAAGTGCTCAACAACATCATCCTGAATGCCATCGAGGCGGTTCCCAGTAGCGGCGGACGGGTCAACATCTCCACGAGCTATCGGGCCGATGAAGGTCAGGTGATCGTTTCCATCAGCGATAACGGTCCCGGCATTGAGCCCGAGGAGCGAGACAAAATCTTCGATGCCTTCCATTCATCCAAGGGACAAGGAGGGACCGGTTTGGGGCTTGCAGCCGCCAATAAAATAGTTACTGAACTCAAGGGCGAGATCGAATTCGAGAGCGTCGTTGGGGAGGGGACGACCTTTCACATCAAGCTGCCCATCGAGTCTGCGGGCCCGGCCGACAGCGATGACACGCATGGTCCCAGGTGATCGGACAGATCTCCTGACGGGCAACGGCGGAGTGGCGCAATCCGATGAGGTCCTGGGATGGTGCTCCGTCAAAGCTCAAACCACAAGTTGAAGTGGGTGGCCCACCTCCTCAGAAGTGGGGGATACCGAGAAAATATTGCCACCGGTATGGCGAATCCCTGGGCGAGGGGCAGACGTGGTTCGTCTAACACCCGAAGTATGCGATGGCAGGAAGCCCTAATGTCCGGCAGGTACTTCTGACCGTGAGAGGGTCACACGAGGCAACAATCGAACCAGGATCCGAATCTCCGGAGACGCGCGGGGCAACGCGTGCCTGCATCGAGTTGGACCGCTTTTGCGAGGGTTGTGCGTACAACCTCCGCACGCTGCCAGTGTACCGTGATGACTACACGGGGATCCCTGTAGTCCGCTGTCCGGAATGCGGCCGATTCCAGCCCGCCAACGACACTTCCACGGCCCTTAGGCCCTGGCTTCACCGGTGGACGTCTTTACTGCTGGCCATCTGGATGCTCACGCTCCTCGCCGGATTAGTCTCCTTGGGTATTGCGGAGGGGGCGATGAGCTACGCAAATCTGGACGAGTTGACTGTGCGGGGAGGTTCCCGCGTCGAACGGATCAACAACACGACGATCCGTACGTGGAGCGGCTATGGTCCCTTGGAGGTCCAGGCAGACTATCCGTATAGGAAGCTCTTCATAGCCACAATGTTGATTACCTCCTCTCTGATCGCATTTGTAGGTGGGGCGCTTGCCGTGGTCGTCGTTCCACATTGGCACCGGGGTGCGTATTTCGGGCTTATGCTGGCCGTGCCTATTGTGGCGGGTGTTTTGGTCGCGATCACCTGGCGCTACGAGGCCCCACATTTGCTCGACTGGGGCCTGCTCTATGTGATGGCTCACATGGGTGTGCAAGTGCTCGGCGGATTGCTCGGTGTCATCTTCGGCCGGCCACTGGCCCGACTGACTGTCCGGATCTTTTTACCCACCGGTGTCAGACCCAGCCTGGCGTTCCTCTGGCTCGCGGACAAAAAGCCCTTCCCCCAGCCGTGAGAGGCAACGTGTCTCTTTCTCAGAGATTCGGGAACGGTATCGCAAGATCGGTAATCCTACGACAGACCCTACTCCCGAGCATGGAGCAGAAGGGCCGAGTCAAGCTGTGTGTCAGCCGCCGGCACCTGGAGGATCATCGGGCGTCCTTGAGTTCTCGTCGTCCGTGTCGGTTGGTACGGCCTGCCCTTGATCCGTGGATTCGGCCTCAGCGGCCTGGCGGTACTTGGCGAGGGTGGCTTCGTACTCAGCGCGATCATCCTGGGGGAGCTGTGCGATGGCCTTTTCCTGCGTCTCAATCGCCTTGGCCATGTTCCCAGTCATGAAGTAGCCCAGAGCCAACATGTCAAGAATAGGGTGGCGTGCCCTTTTGTACGTCAATCATCCTCATTGTCCTGCTCGGGACTATCCGCGCTCGGCAGCATCGCTCGATATTCGTCTGCCTTGTCGGCCCTGCTCCAGGCTTCGTAGAGGTTGACGAGGCGCTGTAGCGCCTCGCGAATCTGTTCCGGTCCGGCTCCCAGACGGTTTTTTGTCTGGTGGTAGGCTTCGAGAAACAGCGGCTCGGCTTCGGCAAACGCTCCCTTTTCGGTGAAGTACTCACCCAGCGTGATCTCCAACCTCGTTCTCATCTCCGACTCGCCGGATGGAAGCAGTGCGACGACCGCTTGCTGTGTCTCGATGGCTTTGTCAATGTCACCGGTCATCCGATAGGCCAGCGCCAAAGTGTCGAGCATGCCGAAGTTGGGCGGTTCACTGACTTCGACGGCCTTCTGGGCGGCGAGCAGCGCCGCCTCGGGGTCCCGCAGGTCGGTCGACTCGCATTTCAGCAGGAACCAGGCATATGAGTTCAACGCGTTGGAATCCGCGTCGGGGCTGTTTACGAGGTGTCTGAGCTGGACGAGCATTTCGGTGTGATAGAAACGCGCTTCCTCCGACTTGCCCTGGCGGTGCAGCACGCCTGCCAAGCCACCCATCGAGACCCGAGTGGAGTGGTGCTCGTCGCCGAGGACCCGACGCTTGAGGTCGACCGTTTGGCGATACACTTCTTCCGCCGCAGCGTACTTGCCTTGTTTTTCAAGCGCGAACGCCAGGTTGTTCATCGATTTCAGGGTCGAAGGATGCTCGGCCCCGAGGACCCGGCGCTTGATGTCAACGCTCTGGCGATAGAGCGGCTCCGCCTCCGCTTGTTTTCCTTGATGTCGAAGCACAACGGCCAGGTTTTGTATCGAGTCCAGCGTATCGGGATGATCGTCGCCGAGAACACGGCGTCGGATCGCCAGCGTCTGACGTTCGAGCGTCTCCGCCTCCGGATACTTCCCCTGGGTACGAAGTGCAGTAGCCAGACTATGCATCGTCCCGAGCGTATCGGGATGTTCATTGCCGAGTGCGTCACGCCGGGCTTCCAGCGCCTGGTGGTAGAGTGTCTCTGCTTCGGCGTAATACCCTTGCCTCCCTCGCAGGTCGGCAAGGCTGTTCAAACACGCCAGTGTGTCCGGGTGCCTATGACCAAGTACGCGACGCTGGATTTCCAGCGTCCGGCGCACCAGCGCTTCCGCCGCTGGAAACTCTCCCTGATATTGAAGTAGCCTGGCGAACGCGGCTCTGATTCGGAGGGTCTGCGGATCCTCGTCACCGAGTTCGCGCGTGGCTATTGCCTCGGCCGCTCGCAGGTGTTCATCCGCCGCGCCGAAAATGCCGAGGTCCACATAGGTCTGACCGATGGTGTTGCGGATCGACGCCTCAACTTCCGGCTGATTCGCAAGCTTTGCGCCGACCCGCTGCGCGGTCTGGTCCAGAATCTCGCGGAGCATGGTCGTGTCCCGGCCCAAAGCTTTGGAAGGGCCGACACCCTTGAGCATGTCCTTCATGAAGGTGGCGATCTGCTCAGATTTGGCGGCTTCTGTTAGGGCGCGCTGGGCCTCCTCCTCTGCACGCCGCTCCGCCGTAATCGCCCGATCGCGTTGTTGCCTCGCTACGTCCCGCGCGGCCACTGCCTCCAGCCGGGCTCGCTCTGCCTTAAAGTACTGGGTGGTGCTCACGATCGTGGCGCACACCAGTACGACGAACACGACGGCGATCGAGGCGAAGACCGGCTTGTTTCGACGCATCAGGACACGGAACTGATAGATCACGCTCGGCGGTCGGGCGATGATCGCCTCGTTGCTGAGATAGCGGCGAATGTCCTGGGCGAAGTCCGTGGCTGATTGGTAGCGACGCTCGCGGTCTTTCTCGAGCGCCTTGAGCACAATCGTCTCCACGTCGCCGCGCAGGGTCTTGTTCAGCGTGCTCAGCTTCGCCGGTTGCTCTTCACGAATGATCCGCGTCGCGGTGTACAGGGCCACACGCGTCACGTCGTAGGGCAGCTTGCCGCAAAGCAGTTCATAGAAGACGACGCCCAGGGCGTAGACATCGCTTCGCGTGTCGATGTTGTGCGGGTCGGCCTCACACTGCTCCGGGGACATGTACTGAAGCGTGCCGATCAGTTGCCCGATGTCCGTCTGCAAGGTCGTGACGGCCAGGTCCGAATCCGTCGATCTGGCCACGCCGAAGTCGATGATCTTCACCTGACCGCTCGCATCCACGAGGATGTTGGACGGCTTGAGGTCCCGATGAATGATGCCCTTCTGATGGCCGTGGTGGACCGCATCGCAGACCTGGGCGAACAGAATCATCCGCTCACGCGTGCCGAGCTTCTTTTCCTTGGCGTATCTCGTGATGGGCTTGGCCCCGACGATGTACTCCATGGCGAAAAAGGGCACGGTGCCGCTGTCGTCGCGATGGGTACCGGCTTCATAGACCTGGGCGATGCCGGGATGCCGCAACCGGGCGAGAATCTGCGATTCGTACTCGAAGCGGCGCAGCGCTGACCGTGACGCGATCCCATGCTTCATGAGCTTCAGCGCCACGGTTCGGCGGGGTTTCTCCTGCGTCGCTTCGTAGACCGTACCCATCCCGCCGGAGGCCAACACCCGCTTGATGTGGTAGTGCCCGATCCGCTTGGGCGCGCGTGTCGGAGCATCGCGCAGCGTTTCGGTGGACGGTATGGGCGGACTGGGCGAGGCACCTTCTCTGCCTTCCGGTGCATCATTGGCCCGACGAGGAGAGTCGTCGTCGGAATCGACGTCGGGTAGCGGAGGATCGACGCTCATGATGCCTGTTCCACAACTTCGGGCTGCATCTTCAGCGATTCAGTGCGCTCGTGCAAGTGCCTGCGGCGCGGGATTAACGTGGATGTAATCAGCGACCCTGGATCAGGGCTCCGGCTGGCCGCGGCGCCCTCTACGCCCACGGCGGTCCCGTCTTCTATCATCCGGTCGTTGAGTTTGGCCGTCGTCCTGGGCAAGAAGGGGTCTTTCGGAGAACTTGTCGATCGACGCGATCTTCAGGCCTTGGATTTCCACAGGCCCGTAAGCGACGAGTGCCAGCGGGTAGTCAATATCCGGAGCATCACCCGTTACGTGGAACGCCGGATATCGTCCTCTACAGATCCCGTCGACATAAATGGCTAATTCGTCCGACCAGAGGCATACCACTTTGTGCTGTGCGCTGTCGGGCAGTGACGCGATCACCTCGACATTGGTATCATTCAAATCGGCGTCAAGCTGGGCGAATCCGAACCAGTGGTTTTCGTCACCCGGGTTTCCGAGGAACTTGACGTCACAACTGACGGCCACCGGTGCGGTTTCATTCATGCGGACACCAAGAAGGGCTGAGCCCTTTTCACCGGAGACGCTGCATCGCAGCTTGCCCCCGCCGGCGGACCAGTCCTTTTTCGAGGTCCCCACACCCATGAACGCGTCCAGGGAACCGAGGTCGATCTGTCGCCAATTCTCCAGGTTGTCGAAGGTATCCATTTCGTTGACTGAGGGCCGGAAGATTGCGTGATCGCTCCTGACAGCCTCAGCGACGTCCGTCCCGTCCTGCGCGGCATCGAGGTCTTTGATGTATCGCACTCTCATCCACTCGACCCATCGGCGTTCGAACTCCTCGACGGCATTCTCCTTGGGGATACCCAGGGCCGCGGCACAAGCCGCGTCGTGGTCGTTGCCGGCTGCCAGCTCGCTCAAGAACACGTGCATTGCCTCGGGCCCGGCTTCAAACAGATACAGGACGACAGTCGCCGACTGTTCGTAGAAGAGGGCGACCCGCTCCGGATAACCCTCCTGGTCGAACAGGTCGCGCATCCGGAAGTACTCCCCGGCCACCGCCTTGCGTGCCAGCCGCGCCGCCTCGCCATAATGATCGCGGGTCTGTTCAAACCTTCCCGCAACGGCCTCGTGCATCCACAGCGGCGTGGGTTGTCCGGCGAAGAACTCGCTGATCACCGCGTGGGTGAGTTCGTGTGGCAAGACGCTCTCGATTCCGTACCTCCAGACCTGTCGGCCGCCGGCGCCGCCCGAGCCGCCCCGGCTGGAGCCCCCTCGGAGGAGCGACTCGGATCTGAGTTGGAAGAGTAGGATGAACCGAATCCCACCGGTGATCTCCGGCATCGTGACGCCGCCCGAGCCCGCCGGGGCCCCGTGCTGGACATAGTCCTCATAGGTTGTATACACAATGATCGGGAACCGCACTGCCCACGACCGCCCGGCGAACAGCTTCTCAGTCATGAAGTCCAGATAGATTTCTGCCCGCTCGCCTATGACCTTGGACAACCTCTCATTGGCTGAGTACACCGTGAAATGCTCCGTCTCATGGGCAAAGGGAGGAACCTCGGAGTCGTGCGGTGGCGGGAGAATAGGCGGAAGGTAGTTCGAGTCTTCGACCACCTCTAATCCCTCCCACTCGATTCCCGGCATGGGAATCTTGAAGGGGTCCTCACGTGGACGCGTGGACGACAGGTTTGCCAGGTCGGTTCGGTCCAACTCTTGGCGTCGCAGTCGGATTATCGCCCGTCGGGCCTTACCGAGGTTTGCTTCATTGCGTGAAAGGGCGATCAAGTCCTGCCATGTGTCGATCGCGTCATCGGGCATGTCAGCATCTTCGTACGCTTCGGCCAGAAGAATCCGGGCGGCTTCATGTGCAGGATTCTCCTCCACCTCCTTGGTCAGCAGATCGATTGCTTCTTGAAGTTTACCGGCGGTCATCAACTCCTTGGCGCTGCCAGGGTCGATGCCATAGGTCGTGGTTGTGCACAAGAGCAACGCTGCAGCAAACCACCTGCTCCAACATAGTCCGGGATGTAGTGTTCTATACATGGGTCCTGCTCCGTGCTTTCCTGACAGCCCTGACCATCTGCTTGAATCGTTCGTTCGTGTCCAGCAGGGCCTTCCGTAGATCCCGCAGGGCTTGCGGATAATAGTTTACCCTGTCAACCATATAGTCTACCAGCCTGATGACTGGTTCGGCTGTTGTCAGAAATTCGTCACAGCGCTGTCGCCACTGCTCACGGCCCTCTCTCGTCAGCCTTCCCGTCCTTTGATCGAAAGGCGGGTTGTAGGTCTCCGGACTGGCCGCGGATGCTTCCTCCAACAACCGGATCAGGATGGGCAGCAAGTGATGCAGTTCCGTGCGAACAATATCCAGCTCGAAGGCACCGCCATAGTCGTCCAGAATCGCCTGTGCCTTGGCCAGTGTAGCCTCGGTACGCTTCAAGTCCTCGATGTACGGAAGATACTTGCCGACATCACCGATCCGGGGCAATGTCTTACACGCCTCGTATGTGACTTCGGGGTCCAACTTGTCCGCCAAAGCCTTGACGCTCATCTGGTCTTCAACCAGCAACTGCTCGCAGGTCTCCTCAAGGGCGATCCGCATGATCTTGTAGTCTTTAAGCGCATTTGGCTGCCGGGCACGATTCCGCAGCTCTTCATCCTTGATGAAGTTGCGAGCGTGCTTTTCGCCCACGTAACGCAGATCGTAGTCGGCATTGGCCTTGAAGATGTCCAGATGCGCCTTGGCGCGCATCTTCTCCTGCGGGGTACCGTTGCTCCTCTTGTCCTTAAGGAGCTGCCGGACTGTCTCCCAGCGCCCCAGGCGTTCGTTGATTTCAATGATAAGCCAGTCGATGTTAATCCGGATCGCCTTGCTGTCCTGATGGTCGCGGAAGGGCTCCAGCCGGGCCAGCGCCCGCTCGTATCGCCCAAGGTCGTACTCGGCCCGGGCATTGAGGACGGCCTTTACCGGGGCGGGAAGCTCGGCGAACTTGTTGACCGCATCAGGATCGAGCGAATCCACGCTCTCGATGATCTCTTCGATGTTGTCACGCCGGTAGGTCCGCTCACCGAAGCGCGTATTGACGCGGACGGTCCTGCTCGTCTGGAGCGTGATCTCGCCTTCAACGAACATGCCATCCTTCAAGATGATGGTGTCGGCATATAAGGCCGTAGCCACCAGCAACGGTGTCAGCAGCAATATTACGCGGAAGATGATTCCCATGTCTACATTCTTGAGCATTAGTGGGTTGACTGCCCGCTCACTTTCCGCTGATAGGCCGTCAGGAATGCGTTCATGGCGAGTCGTCTGGCGTGTTTCGGCATCACCCCGCGGCACTTTGGATAGTAATGATACCCGATTCCTGAGGAAATATCATAGGCACTATACACGCCGACAGGTTCGCCTTTTAAGCGGATTGAGTACAGGTCGCACCGGCCGCTGGTGGCAAACCGCGTATGAAGCACCCTGCGCAACCTTGCCTGGACCACCTCGAATCCCTGTGTGCCTGGAATCTCTCCGGTGTAGATGGGATGGGTGCGACGCAGCTTCTCGAGGGTGATGCCCTCCAGTCCTTGCAGGAATCCTCGGGTGTTTTCGTCCCAGTCCCTCCGGCCGCTGACGACATCCATGAACAAGTACCTGCCTGCGCCAACCGCGTCGAGCATTTGAGCTTTGGCTGTCTCTGAGGGCACGGCTTTGCCGGTTACGCTGACCCACAGAATATCCGCCTCGCTCGGGCTGCTGGTCTCGGTCACGCCGAGTCGGAAATTGGCTTGCATCAACCGGTCCATCGTGTCGATCAGGTTCGGATACGCCGGCAAGTCGCTTCCCACTTCGAGGTGCGCGGCTTTCATGAGGTGCGCCGGGATCGACCCGACGGCGTAGGTGGACCGTTCAAATGAGCTGCGCGGAGGTGTCCCGTCGGTCGCGTAGGTCAACAGATTGTTCATCAGGGCGAAGCTGTCTTCGTGATCAACCACCTGATAGAGATGCCACTGGCACGACCAGCTTTCAGCCGGAAGGAAGAGGAACTGCCGAAAACCATTTCCAAGTGCTTGGACTGCTGGGGGTGAGGAAAGCTGGGTCTCGCTCGAGAAGATTGGCGAATCAGGCGGCAGATCCTCCAGCCGGTACTCCGGGAATGTTCTTTGCAACGCCGAGATCACTGCCTTACGCTCAGCCTCCTGGCCTTCAGTAATATCAATGACCACCGAACCACCCGCGAGGCAATACTCGCGAATCTTGTCCCATTGCTCCTTAGACCAGTCGAACGGGCCGACGACGCTTAGCAGCATGATGGGCACTTCCACAAGCTCGCGCACGTCTCGGTCGATCGTGGTACGTCGCCAGTTGAACGGCCGCCCGCGCTGGGCTCCAAGGTAGCGCACCAGATGGACAACGTCGCCGTTGTACTGGGTCCGACCGTCTTCGTCTTCACCTGCGATGATGCGCTGACATACCGTCGGCGCGGCTCCTGCCCCGAGGATCGACAGGGCCCGCGCCGTCCGCAAGATGGAGGGCGACTCAGCCCAGGATTGATCTGCCCCGCGCACCCCGAACATCCTGCTTTGCCGATCATAGTGCTGCAGCAGAGTCCGCGCCGATTCGGCAAAATGGTCCTTCTCGTTGAAATGGGATAGGCCGGACACCTCGCCGACCACTTGGAGGGCCTTCGCTTCGGCGTAAGGGTCGGGATCCACGGTCATTGAGCCCAGGCTGCTGAGCGGCTCTTTGTAATTTTTATCCAGCCAACCCAGGGCCCGTTCGATCGCCCGGAGTTGGTTCCGGCTGCCCAAATAGGTTGTACACCGCCGCCCACCGAATCCAGCCGCCATGTCAAGCGATGTGATCAGGGCAGCGGCGCCCAGCGCCGTGTAGGCACTGGTCGGGGCCTGACCAACGCCGCCATGTCGTTCCAGCCTTTCCCGAAACCCGCCGTCAAACGCCTGTGCGTCGGTCCAGTACAGTAGGACGCGCCGCCACAGGCGCTTGTCGATCTCCGCGCGTGCGAACCTGGCTTCGCGCAAGGCACTCAGGACGGTCGCGGAATTGGCATTGTCGGAATTAACGTGGGCCGTCTCTTCCGGCTGCTCTCCCCTGCTGCGATCCGACCAACCTCCGTCCTCGAACTGGGCATCGGTAAGAAACCGGGCGTCGGCATGGATGACCCCGGTGAACTTGTCCAGTCCTCCGTGGCGAGCCAGGCAGTAGAGTCGGCGAGCCGCCGTCTCGGTGCCCCAAGGTGCATCATCCGACGGTTCCTGTTCCGACAGCCATCGCATGGCCGGCAGCAAGGCATCGGACTCGGGATCGAGCTCGGCGAGAGCAGAGACGGCAAGTGCCGTAAGTCTGACATTTTCTTCCGGATTGCTGCCCGGCCAGTAATGCTCCGGGCCTTGCGCCTCCTTAAGCGCCTCGGCACCGCGCTCCAGGGCTTCGGCAACACCGTCTTCCAGTACACTGCGGATCGGAACGTAGCGAACCGGGATCGGCATATCAGTCTTGCTTGCGAGGGATTCGGGGGTGTCGACCTCCCGGAACGAAAACCGCCGCACAGCAAAAAACGCGCCGTAGTTGCCAGGCCTGAGTACAACCCACGCACCACCGGTTTGTCGGTTGAAGGGCTTGATCTTTACCGCCCCATGGGGAAGCATCAGCCGTTGAATCCTGTCGGTATCCTCTAGTTGGGGCGTGCGGACCGTAACCTCCACCCCGATTGGTTCGCCGTCCGCCCAAAGCGCAGGTATGACCGCCGGGAATCCAGTGTCGGCGATCTCATTGGCTGCACCGACCTCGACTTCCCACTCGTAGCTTTGACCCGGACGAATCTTGCCCTGAATCCTCAGCCAGACTTCGATCTCATCGATCCGCACCGACGTCGCCCCCCCGCCCACTCCTCGCGTGTCCACGCTGAGGCCATCGCCGGTGAACCCGACGAACAGGTCGCGGCGAATTACCGAGTTGGGTTCGCTCGACCGGACGACAATGTGACCGAAGTCGAAGTCCGGATCGTCGAATCGGTAGATGATCTCCTTGCCCGAAAAGCCCTCTTTGGCCACCGCCCGTCTGTACGGTATGTCGCCGTAGTCGGTGATCGCCATAAGGTTGGGACCGGCAAGACTAGTGGTCGGGCGGGCTAGCAGGATGCCGAGCACCAATCCAGCCACCGTGAGGGAAAGGCTTTTACTTCGCTTCACGATTACTCCCCAAAGGTCATAAGGTCACTAAAACCGCCACATTACTATCATAGCCCAGGTTGGGCACTCGTGGCATCCGGCCGCTGCGTGAAGGGCCCGGATAGAGCTCGCGGACCCGCCGGACAGCACACCTGTAGCGCGGATCGGGACGCCGCGACTGTCCGGCTACGGGACACGTTGTTTCTCGGCCTGGGTGGGCACTCATGGCATCCGGCCGCCGCGTGAAGGGCCCGGATAGAGCTCGTGGACCCGCCAGAGCAAAGAAGCTGAGCAAGAAGAAACGCAGTGATATTGCACGTATAGCAGCCAAAACGCGCTGGTCAGCGAAAAAACGTGGCAAGAAACCACAATAATCCTCTTGACACTATCCTACTCAGTAGGATATATTTAAGCAGTCGGTCCTGCGCGGTCGATAATAGTTGGGCTGACTTTGCCGAGTGGAAAACGTACAAAGGAGCTGACGGTATCTCATCCTCCGGGCGTGAAACCAGAGGATTGGGCTCGATTTGTCGAATTGAAGCCGTTCGAGAAAGCATGGAAGAAACTCGGGTTAGACGAAAAGGATCGCGATGCGTTGCACCTGCTAATCATGGTGAATCCGGACGCTCCGATCGTAGTGGGAAGTGGTGGATTGCGCAAGATGAGATTCTCGTCAAACCGGTGGGGTGTAGGAAAACGGAAGGGTGCACGTGTGTGCTACGCGTACTACCCCGAATACTCGATTGTGCTTTTGATAACAATCTACCTGAAAGGACGTAAGGAAGATTTGACGGACGCGGAGAAGAAAGAAATTAGAGGATTCTTGGAAGGATTCGAGGCCTCTCTTAAGAAAGGGGTTATCAATGTCTAACAAGAAAAAGGAGATGCAGACTCTCGGCGAAGAAATCGTGGATGGGCTACGCGAACTGTCCGAAACTGTTGCTACAGGCAAGCCGCTTAGCGCAAAGTTCACGGTCAGGACTGTCGAACTGAAACTCGAGCCAAGACAATATGATGCCCTAGCAGTAAGGAAAACTAGGGAAGAACTCCAAGTTAGCCAGGCCATATTCGCTGCAATTCTTGCGGTTTCCCCCGAGTGCATCGAAAAGTGGGAGCAGGGTCGCGGTGAACCATCCCGCACTGCGTGTAGGCTTATGGATCTTATCAACGAGCATCGTGATCACTGGACCGATGTTCTGATGAAGTCGGTAAGGCCGAATGCGGAGAAGATCATGGCGTAATCCGCAGACCATTCGGAATGGAATCGGCCTCTGGTGCGCTGCACCGGGGGCCGTTTTTTTGGGCGATAATGTGCTTGACAATGCTTGAGCGGGCGGGCGGCATGGTCTGGCGAAGCCAGGCCAGGGCTTGCCGACGTGCAGCTTCTCTGATTTCCTCCACGTCGCAGCAGGTCCGGTTATTCGCGGCCATGGCCCTGCCGAGCTTCGCTCCGCAGGACCGTGCAACACGAGAGCGGCTCTCACCGACGATTGTCTGAGCGGGAAGTTAGTACCCAAGGATCTCGAGGCCGACGATGGTTACATCGTCGCGCAAATCGACCGACCCGGTCTCATCGTCCAGCAAGGACTCGATGTGCGTCATGATGACCTGGATTGGCTGGGTGGCAATGGGCTGCAAAACGGGATGCAGCGGCATGATCTCGGCCGACTTGGGATTGCTCTTGGGAAGGGCAAGCTCGACACCGTCCGTGTAGAGCAACAATTTGTCACCGGGATGCAGTTGAGTCTCGAAGGTTGGGAACTTCTCGTCCTTGAATACACCCAACAGCCCGCCCGGTGATTTCAGATCACTGACGGCGCCTTGGGCCGTGATCAGGATGGGGTAGGGATGACCGCCACGCGCGTATTGCAGGGTGAGCGTACGGTGATTCAGCAAGCCGTAGCAGGCGGTGACGAACTGGCAATCAGCAAGCGACTGATCGACCAGCATGTCGTTCAGGGTCTTCATCGTGTCAGACGGTGTCAATACTGTGACATCACCGCCGTTTACCCGTTTGGGCATGATGGCGCGCTTGATGAACATGGTCAGCAGGCTGGCTGCCATCCCGTGCCCCACTACGTCCGCGATGTAAAAGCCGGTCCTGTCTTCATCTACGCGAAAGACATCGAACATGTCACCCGAGACCCACGAGGCCGGCCGGTAAACCGTGGCAAACTGAACGTTGCCGATGGGTTTGGTAACGTCTGGGAGGAAGTGACGTTGCAGCCGTGCAGCCAGACGCATCTCCTGATCCACCTCCCGGAAGTGCTCGTTCAAGCGCTTCCCGAGCCGCTGCATGTTGTTCAGTTCCTGTTCCAGGCGTTTCACCAGGCCGTGGTAACGCTCGATCACCGTCAGCCGCCCCCGCAACTCTGCGAGGGAGACCTGACGATCGACGGTGTCGATCAGGGAGTGGGCGCGTGGGACGTTTGGTCGGGGATCATCAGTTATTACAACCCCGGCCATCCGTCGGGCATCAAGAACCCGCAGGAGCGTGTGGAACTCTCTGTCCTCCCCGCCTTTCGCAGCAACTTGGTCCGGCGCGGTCATGATTACGGCATCGATCGAGCCGTTGCCGACAACATCGACAGCAGTGCCATAGCTTGTGGCTGAGGTGATTTCCCAGCCAATGGAGCGGATCAGGTCTGCTGTACCTTCAGGAAGGGCCTGTTCGGGCGGATTGACAACGAGCACCTGCATAGTGCGGCCTGTGGGAGCAACTATCCGCGTTCAGGCGTCAGGCATACGCCGGCAACTGTCAGCCGCGTAGCAGAGAGTGACTGCTGACCGCTGATCACTGAACGCTGATAGTCGGAGATTCGACGGGTTAGGGTGTGCCCTTTAACGCCGAGACGGGAATCTCAATGTTATCGCCCGCACCGACGCCGAGATCGGCCAGCACGTTGGCATTGACCTCGATCGCGTATCGGGCCGGCGAGCCGGAAGGGTATTGGTTGGATCGGTCATCCAGAGGAACCATGGTATGAATTGCGACGATTATGCCGTCTGAATCGAGGTATGCGATGTCCAGCGGGATGATCGTGTTCTTCATGTAGAAGCTCATGCGGTGCTCATGGTCGAACACGAAGATCATTCCCCGCCGAGTGCCGTCCTGTAAAGGAGCCATTTGTTCGGCCGTTACGAACATGAGGCCGCGGGTCCGCTCCCGGTCGTCGTCGGCGATCCATAGCGCAAACGGCTGTTCGCCAATCGTCAGCCGGACCGTGCCGAGCTTGTCCAGCTCGTTAGGCTCGCTGGGCGTGCAGCTAGCTAATTGCAGAGCCGCTGCCAGGCCCAACGCCGCAACAACCATGATACGGAGCATCATAAATGGCACCTCGTGCTCATCGGCCGGTGGCGTGGTCGTCGGTCCAACCATCCGCCGGTCAGGAACACTAATCGTACCCCACGCAGTCGCCACAAGAAAGTGCGCCGATTAGCGGTCAGTGGGAGGCCGTGCAGACTCTTGGCCGTGAATCGTCACCCCGCAGGGCCAATCAGGCAAAGCACCGGCCGAACAGCCAATCGGATCGTTCTTTGGGAACACCCACCGCACAAGGTACCGACGGGGCGGGGATCCAAGGATGGATCCCCCGTGCGCGGAAAACTCAGAAACTCCAAGACCACGTCGGGAAACGAATGTCGCATGGATTTTCAGCCCCTGGATGCGCGCTTACCCTTCGAGCAGTCTGTCCTTAAGCAGGTCGGCTCATAAGCGTTGCTCAGGTGATCGGGCATGGTTTACTGAATGTGGTCTCGGTTCAACCGAGGTGGGAACGGGTCAGTTGACGGCGTGGTTTGTAGAGGGCGTGGTTCGGCATCTGGGGCGAAGAAGCGAGGCATCAGTCACAGGGAGGATGTCCCCACGTAGGGAAAATGCCTAAGCCCCCAAACCTGTGAAATACGCTTTGACGCACCGCCCAGATGGCTGCCAAGATTCATGGACTGTAATCGATGGACATCTCGCGTGTATAGTAAAACTTTCCAAGATAAATCCCATTTTTAAGGCGCATGCGTTTTCAGGGATTCCAAGGCCTGGCGCCCCTTGCAAACGCGACGCGCTTTGAGCCGTCTTTCTATGCGATACGCAGGTAACGCCGGGCTACAGCGCATCATTGGCTCAAGAATGTCACACACTTCTACACGTTTTTCCGGGATGATCAGAACAAGTCGACGCCTTTCTCAGCCTGACGTATTGCCAGCGGATCGCCGAGGGTGTAGACTCTCAAGTTGTAGGGCTGCATCTTCGTCTGTCGTCTCATCGTGACATCGCGCATGCCTTTGGTCTTGCCGCGAGGTCACGCCGGTACATTTGGAAGGTGCCGCTCCTGATATGTAGCGATCGGCTTTATTCAGGTGCTTCAAGGAATCTGATGAGCCGTAGCCTGCCGGCCAGTTCAACAAGGAGGTATGTGGTGCCTGTCAAACAACGCATAATGATGATCTCAACACACGGCTACGTGGCGGCCGAACCGGAATTGGGTAAACCCGACACCGGTGGTCAGGTCGCATATGTCCTGGAGCTGAGCAAGTGCCTGGGCCGTATGGGGTATCAGGTGGACATCCTCACCAGGCGCTTCGAGAACCAGCCGCGCTCGGAGAAGGTATCACCGCGCGTGCGCGTGCTTCGCTTCCCATGTGGCGGGAAGGGATTCATACCCAAGGAGACCCTGTGCGAGCACATCCCTGAGTGGGTGGCCAACGTGCGACGCTTCATCGAAGCCAAACGACTGCGCTACTCGTTCATCAACAGCCACTATTGGGACGCAGGCCTGGCCGGGCAGTCGCTTGCCAACAAGCTTAACATTCCCCACCTTCATACGCCGCACTCCATCGGCTCGTGGAAGCGAGACAACATGGACGGCGATCCCGAGGAGCTCGAGCGCAACTACAACTTCCGCAAGCGCATCCGCAAGGAAAAGGTTCTCTACGACGAATGCGATGGGCTCATCGCAACCACATCACAGCAACGTGACATTCTGTGCGACGGGGAATACGACGTGCCGCGAGAGAAGATTCACGTCGTCCCACCCGGTTACGACGATACGCGGTTCTTTCCCGTATCCCGAGCATCGAGAATGACGCTGAAGCAGGAGATCGGGGTGGAGGGACGGCTGGTGCTTGCACTGGGGCGGATGGCCCACAATAAGGGGTACGACCTGCTCATTCAGGCGATGCCCATCGTGTTCAAGCGGATCAAAGATGCCAGACTGCTTTTGGCCTTGGGCTCCACGGAGCCCACCTCACGGGAGCGTGAGCAGATCGGCGAACTCAAGGAGCTGGCGGTCAAGCTCGGTGTGGCCGACCGGGTGATATTCCGGGATTACATTTCCGACGAGGAACTGGCCGACTATTACCGGATCACCGACGTGTTCGCGCTGAGCAGCCGTTACGAGCCGTTTGGCATGACGGCCGTTGAAGCGATGGCTTGTGGGACACCTACCGTAATCACCACCGAGGGAGGTCTTTGGGAGTTGCTAATCTGGGGCCTGGAGGCCATTTACGCGAATCCCTTCGATCCTGAAGCGTTCGGGCATGCGATTTGCGCCGTGCTCCAGGATTCACGGATCACCGGACAGCTAGCCAAGTACGGCTCGCAAAAGGCTCGGGCTCGTTTTACCTGGACGGGCGTCGCCCAGCAGATTCTCAGCCATATCGAACGTCTGCCGTCGCGCGTGAGCATTGAACATGACAGCGCCAAGGAGCGAGAGACAGACAGTGAGACCTGGTTGGAAGAAGTCTCCTTATTGGCGACCTAGGCGATCGTGAGTCTCCTCGACGAAGCATTCCAAAGAGCCAAGGAAGTCCTCCGTATGAACGTTACACAGCGGGGCTTCAGCGCCTGTAGCGTCAAGCACGACGACGATCCCGGCAGCAACTACGGGAGCGTCTGGGCCCGCGACTCCGCAATGACCGGAATGTGGTCCTTGCCGTTGGGAGATGCGGAGCTTACGGCCTGTTCGCGCCGCTCGTTGGAAACGATCCTGGGTAGTCAATCTCGTGATGGTCATCTTCCCAACTATGTCGACATCGACACGGGTGAACCACAATATGGCGGTATTGGGAACATAGCCGGCATCGACGGGGCCCTGTGGACTGTCATAGCGGCCTGGAACTACGTGAGAGTCACCGGTGACGAGGAGTTTGCCAAGCGTTATTTCGGGAAGATTCACCGGACGATGAAATGGCTGCGGGCACACGACTCGAATAACTGCGGGTTGCTGGAGGTCCCGGAGGCATCGGATTGGACGGACCTTTTTCCTCGATCGTAAGAGGTCAGCCATGTGCAATGGTTTACTCGGGTAACTGCGGGAGTTTCCCGGTGGTCAGGTAGGTCTTGAGGGCATCGGCGATGGTTTTGGTTTGGTTGAGGCCGCGAAGACGCAGTGTGCGATACACGCTCATGAGAACGGCCTGGGTGGCCGCGCCGCGGTCCGAACGATTCGATCCCGACGCGTCGGGATTCTTCCGCAAGATGACCGCTGGCCGGATCTGCCTTTCTCCGAAGTTGTTATCCGCAGGCACGTAGGGATAATCCACGAAGGTGAAGATGTACTCGCCATAGCGACGCAACCGTTCTTACCGCGCGTTATGCAGACAAGCTCAACTCCATACGACATTCGAAGTGTGTCGCTGAAACCCTGCACATCGTCCGCATCAAGTCCCAGCATGGGTGCGACAACGGCTACCTCGCCAATGTTGAGCTTCACGACATCAGCCAGTTGCAGGGAGGCCTCGATGGTCTGCTGCGTATAGTAGGGCGGCCGTAGATTGACGTCGTAAACCCGCAGAGCGCTTCGGCTCGCGCCCAGAGCCCGCGCGATGATACTACGACTTTGCGATGATCGCTGCGCCAATGTGCCGTAGCATATTGCGGACGCGTTTTCAAAAAGGTTGGATAAGCGGCTGTCGAACTCCAAGTGGTCCCAGGCTACATTCTCGTGGATCCGATAGCTGGGCTGGTCAACGCGCGTGGTCTCGACAGTCACGTTCCCAGTGGGATGTTCCCCGTCACGCTGAATGTACTGTATCTCGAGCCCTTGGCCGCGCAAGTGCTGTAGCAGTGCATCACCCATGGCATCCGACCCGACGCGCGAACAAATCACACCATTAAGGCCGAGCTGGGAGGCGTGAAAGGCAACATTCGCCGGAGCACCCCCCGGACGACGAAGCTCGCCGAAGCAATCCCACAGCAGTTCGCCGATCCCAACCACTGTTTTCTCCCAAGAATCCACCATTGTCCACACGACCTCTTCCTAATGCGGGCGGGCCCGCGACTCAAGTAGCGGCCTGCGTCCCCGCAGGCCGCCGTGACCCTCGGCCGGCGAGACGCCGGCCGCTACCCAAGCCACGCCTACGCCGCCGCCAAAAGATGCGCGCAGAACGCACAGAAGTCTCGGAGTAAGGGTCCAACTTCTCCGCTGTTAGAGCCTATCCCATTGACCCCTGTGGCACCGGTTTCCAACTGGTGAAGTGCACGCCCGGTAAAACTCTTGGCCCGGGATCGAGACTACTCCCGTATTCCAGTAGTGACCAGTGATTGCGCAATCCTCTTTTGACCGACGCCGAGTATCAACATCATCGGTATCGTAGCCAGTACTGCGTAAGCCATAATGGCCCCCCACGATATAGGCGGCTGCGTAAAGAAGTTACCAAGACCGAGCTGCACTGTGCGAGTGTTGGCGGCCTGGCAGATCACCAAGGGCCACAGAAAGTCATTCCAGTGCACGATGAAGTCCAGTAGTATCACGGTTGTGATTGCGGTCTTGGCGTTGGGCAAAGCCACCCGCCAGTAGACTCCCCACCAGCCGACCCCATCCATAAATGCCGCCTCTTCGAGGGATCGAGGCAGGGCCAGAAAGTACTGGCGGAGCAGGAAGATGTTGAAGGCCTTGGCCATAAACGGGATGCTCAGGGCGGCGAGGGTCCAAGGTCGCTCACCGATGATCTCGACCAGACCGCGTGTCGTCCGGACGGTCATGAACAACGGGATGACGATCAGCTCCAAGGGGATAATGATCGTAGTCACTATGAGCAGGAACAGCAGTTCGCAGCCCCGAAACCGCATTCTGGCGAAGGCAAACGCGGCCGGCCCATTTACCAGCAACCCGCCCAGCGTGATCACGGTAACCACAATCAATGTGTTCACCAACGTGATTCCGACATCGCCCCGGTGAAATGCGCCGCGGTAATTCTCGAGCGTCGGCGGTGCGGGAACGAAGCTGCGGACCGCCCCAACGTCCCTATGGATCGCCGACTCCGGCTTCAACGAGGCAGCAAACATCCATATTACAGGTATGAGAAAGGTAACGCCGACAAAGAGAGCAGCCAAGGCCGTCAGTGCCCGCACGGTGTGCCCGGACCTTGTCATCGTAAGCACTCCGCGGCTCTGAGCATCCGCCGTAAAACGACGGCGATCGTGGACACGCCTACGAAGAAGACCGCACCGGCCGCACAGGCCAGACCGAGATCACGCCTGAAGAAGGTTGTTTCATAGATGAACTGCACTATCGACAGGGTGGATCCTTGCGGGCCGCCTCTGGTCATCAGGAAAGGCTGAACGAACAGCTTCAACGCGAAGATGGTCGTCATCATGACGACGAATGCAGCCGTTGGAGCGATCCCCGGCAGGGTCACGTGGCAGAATCGACGCCATCGACCGGCCCCGTCGAGCAACGCCGCCTCACGGAGCTGCGCGGGAATCTGCTGCAAGGCGCACAGAAAGATCATCATCTGGAAACCCACTCCCTGCCATATGCTCATCACCACAATGGCCGGCATCGCCTGTCGGGGGCTGGTCAGGAACGGCTGCGGCGGCAGGTGCAGGCTGGTGAGTATCCCGTTAAACAAACCCGAGCCGGTCGCCGAAACCGGCTCATAAAGCAACTTCCACAGAACGCTCAGTACGGTAAGTGAAATCATCGTGGGGATCAGGACGGCGAGTCTCAGTGAGCGGCTCGCCCAACCCGGTCCGTTGGTCCATTGGGCAAGGAGCAGCGCCAGAACCGTCTGAGCAGGAACGACCAGTACCGTAAAGACGATCGTGTTTATGGCGCTGCGACGAAACTCAGGGTCGCTCATCACGGCGCGGTAGTTCTCGACTCCACAGTACTCGCCCGGTCCCGGGTCGGTCAGTGTGGTCCTGTGCAGACTGGTGTGGAACGTGATGACGGCCGGCCAAAGGACAAACGCCGCAATCATAAGAATGGCCGGAGCCACAAACATGTAGGCCGTGAGCATCTCTCGACGGGCCACGGCAACCTCCCTGCATCATCCTCCGCGTCGGCCTTGACGATCCGCAACTCGCTGGACCGACTCGGCGGCACGGCGCAATGTACGTTCCACGTCGGCGCCGAGCGCAATATCGCGCAAGGCCCTCGCAAGTGCGCTGGTCAACGACAGGTACACCGGGGTCCGCGGCCGGGGATGGGCACCGCCTTCGAGCTGCTCACGGAACAGCCGACGCGGCATTCTGTCATACTCGGGGAAATACTCAAATGCGCTGCGCCGACCGGGAACCGCCCCGTTGGCCTGCACAATCGGTCGAATACCTTGGGCCGGATCCAGAAACCAGCGGATTGCCTGCCACGCCAACGACCGGTCCCTACAGTCTCGTGAGATACCCCAGCACCAACTGCCTGAAGCACAGACCGGCTTGTCCCCCATGGAAGGAAGCGGCATGACTCCGAATCGAAGTGCCGTGGTCTGCTCGAAGCCCGGAAGCATCCAGTGACCGGTCCAATCAAAGGCAGCCAAGCCCGCCGCGAATGGATTCGGGTTTGTCGATGTGCCCTGAGCCAGCCCCTTCTCAAACAACCGCTGCCAGCGTCTGACGGCTTCGATTGTCGGCCTGGAATCCAATACACCGAGCACGTTCCCGGAGTCAGGATCGATCAGGCCACCGCCGTTGGACCAGATCAGAGGCGAGAATGCGTACGTAAACCACTCGTCGCTGTGATCGTCCATGTGTAGCGAGAGAGGAATCGTAACGTGGGGCTTGACTCGCATAAGCGCCTCGACGAATTCACTCCAGGTCCATGCGCCTGCAAGACGATCGGGCGGGTCCAGGCCGGCATTTTCGATTATGTCACGGTTGTAGTAAACGACCAGGGCGGACTCAAATGCGCCGAGCGCGTAAAGCTTCCCATCATAAGTCCCCTGTTCCAGTAGTGACGGGAGCATGTCAGTCCTGAGCTTCTCGCTCACCAGGTAACCGAGGGGTTGCAGCACTCCTTCCGCCGCCCAGGGGCCGACGTACGGGCCATCGATGTCGAGCACATCCGGCAGAGAAGCCGAGGCCGATGCAATCGAGACCTTGTCCGCGTACTGGCGGTCAGGAAAGAAGCTAATGTCGATGCGTATCTGCTGATCCCGGTGACGCTCGTTGAACGCCTCGGCAATGCGCCGCATGGCGGCGTTCTCGCGCTCTTGCCCATGATGCGCCCAGACCATAATGACTCGGGCGCCGGTAGATCCCGATTGGCGATTGCACTGGGCGATCGTGGATACCAGGACGGTACCGGCTACGAAGGCTGCCGGTACCGTAAAGCGTCGCATCAAGGCGCTCGGCACGATCAAGCCTCTCGCCTTATTCCCACCCCGGTCTGAATAGAATGGTTGCGCCACGTTCTTTACTCGCAGCCACATCCTACAGACCCAGGCCTGCGCTCGCTACCCGCCGCTTACGACAAGGCGGCCGTCGATTGTCTCGCGATAGTCATCCAAGGCGATGTTCAGGTGACAGGCGGGATCAACGTCGGCCTGGGAGACCTTTGCCCGGGCGTCCGATTCTGCCTATGATTTGCAGCCCCTTGGGCCGGCGATCCGGTCGGGTATGACCGGGCCCAAGCTGGAAGAAGCTGTTGTCACCATTACCTGTTGTATTGCAGCTTATACCTGAGACCTGCGGCCAACGACCGGGCTGTGCCGCAACCGAATAAGGCGAGGAGTTACATGCCGGCAAAGCGATTGCTCGCCACGGACCTGGACGGTACTTTTATCGGCGACGACCAGGCGATGCTCAGATTGTGGGCTACTTTGCAGACCCACGGCATCCTGGTGGCCTTCTCCACCGGTCGGCACCTACAATCGATCCAGGACTTCTACGCCGAGAAGCAGCAGACCGGTTTATCGGCATCCGACCGTTCGGACGCGTGCATTTGTATGGTCGGCACGGACGTGTATTTCTGGGACCGTGGCGCATATTACCTGGACCCTACCTGGCACAAGACCATCGCTGAGGATTGGGATAAGAACGCCGTCGAGGTTATCATCCGTTCGATTCCGGAAACGCGGATGCAGGACGAGCAGTGGCAGTCGCCCTTCAAGAGTAGCCACTACCTCGAGGAAAACGTCGAAGAGCGTCTGGCGGAAATCCACGGTCGGCTCGAGCAAGCGGGCATTCGAGCGAAGGTTGTGTACTCCGCGGGTAGATTCCTGGACCTGCTGCCCATTCGCTCCGGTAAGGGTGAGGCTGTGCGGTTCGTAGCCCGACACTATGGCTTGGGACCCGATAACGTTATTACCAGTGGAGATTCAGGCAACGATCTGGACATGATGCGTCCCGAACTCGGTTTTCGCAGCATTGCTGTAGGTAACGCCGAAGAGGAGCTCAAGGGCTTTCGGGCTCCTAACGTCTACCACGCACGCGCTTTCTACGCCGAGGGCGTCCAGGAAGGGTTGGAAGCATACGGGTGGTTGTGAATATAATCATGTGGGCTTGCCGGTGGAAGGGAGAACAGGGGGGCTCCCTACGGTCTGGCAGGTTATTCTCGTAGGCGTCAGGAACACTGCTGATGGTAGCGACAGGGAAGCTGTCTGTTGATGACCCGCACGAGTGCTTCACCCGCAGCGGGCGAACGCACGTGCTGATGATCACCAACCATGGTGTGCACGAATGGAAGGTGGTCCCCGGCCTTCCCGACACCGGTGGACAGAACGTCTACGTCAACCAGTTCACCGAAGCCCTGGTTGCTCAAGGCTACCGCGTGACCATTGCCAACCGCGGCGGGTATCGTCATCCCGTAACCGGCCGTATGCAGACCGGCGTAATCTACCATCCCTCCGGACACGCGCGGATCATCTATCTCGAAGATGGGCTGTCCGCATTCGTCCGCAAGGAGGACATGAGCGAGCAGTTGCCCGAGCTGGCCAAGGACCTTGCCCGCAAGCTCAATCAGAATGGCGACAGCTATGACTTGATCATTTCACACTATTGGGATGCAGGCCAACTGGGTGTCATGCTCAACGGGGCCGGTCGCAAGCGTATGCCGCACCTCTGGGTCCCTCACTCGCTCGGTGCTTTGAAGAAGCACAACATGGACCCCTCTACCTGGGCCGACCTTCGCATTGACGAGCGGATCGCCCACGAACGCAAACTGCTGGAGTCGGTCGACGGCTGCGTGGCCACCTCCACCGCCATTCGGAATACAGTCCGCAAGGACTATGGTTTCGAGGCACGCTACTTTCTGCCGCCCTGCGTGGACGAGACCCGTTATCGCCCACGTTCTGCTGACGAAGTGGAGCCGGTCTGGGCGTTCCTTCGCGAGCAATCCGGCCTCAGCGTGGAAGAGCTAAAGAGCCGTAGGCTTGTTACCGAGATCAGCCGGACCGACAAGACCAAGCGCAAGGAGATCTTGATCAAGGCCTTTGCCCGCCTCAAGAGACAGGTGCCCGAGGCCCTGTTGCTGGTTTCCATCGATCCTCATGCCGGGGCCCTGCACGATTCACTGTTGAACCTTATCGCTGATCAAGGCCTTCAAGACGATGTCATCGTCTTGGGTTCGGTCTGGGACCAGCTCCCCTTGCTGTACAACGTGACCGATGTCTTCTGCACGCCTTCGGTGATGGAAGGATTCGGGATGACCTCCCAGGAGGCGGCTGCCTCGGGCACGCCGGTCGTCTCGTCTAAACTCGTACCCTTCGTGTACGAGTACCTGTTGGGCGCCGATCCCGAACGTGTGGCCCTGGACCATAAGGGCCCGTCCAAGAACCTGCTCTTCGGCCAGGCCGGCGTGATCGTACCGACCGACTTGGTCGAGGGATTCGCCGCCGCCCTCGTGCGACTGTTGCGGGACGACGTCCTGCGCAGACGCATGGGTGAGCACGCCCTGAATATCACGGTCCCATACTTCACCTGGCGCCACATGACCGAGAATTTGCTGGCCGATCTGGGCTTAACCACCGAGCCCAAGCTCAGTGACATTGCCGTGCAGCACGCTGAGCCGCACAATCCATTGGCCGAGACGCTGATCGAAACCTGGGAGGCTCAGGGGCGGGAGGGCTTCTTGTTGACCGACCCCGCGAAGGTGGAGATGTCGGTACGTGAGGCGTTTGACGATCGCTGCGGCGTGTCATACCGGTTCTTGTGGATGCCTCATCGTGAGGTTCGCAGCAACGTGCCCGAGCTTCAGCGCCGGGGCATCCTGGACCCGCACCGCGATGAGAACAAGCTCTTCCGCGACCCGCGTGACCCGGATGGGCGACACTGTTTTCTGTGCCCCAAGAACGTTGCCGAGTGTCATCCCATGGAGACGCTGGTGCCTGTGAGACTTGCGGGACGTGACTACTTCGCCGGTGCCAACTTCGCCTGGATCGAGCCTAACCATTTCACCGTAATGGCCGCCGAGCACGTGGATCAGGTTTACTCCTGCCACGTACTGGAAGCCATGCTCGACCTGCATCTGCAGACGGCTGGGCGCTTCCGGGTGTTGTTCAATGACTTCGGAGCCGGGGCGACCATACCCTGGCACTTGCACTATCAAATCACGACCACACCCATGCCCATTGAGGGGCTGCAACCCGGCCGGGAGGATCACTATCCGGCGGCCGTCTGCCGGTTCCCGGCGGACGGCGACGGCCTTAAGCGCGCCCATGACACCGCCCAGCAGTGGCTTGCGGGTAACCCACAGCAGCACCGCGTTAACATTCTGATCGCCCCGGCCGGCAGCGGCCCGGGCATCTTCGTGTTTCCACGTGACCGACGATATGCGTCCACCTCGGAAATGGGCCTGGTTGGCGGCTTCGAGGTAGCGGGCGACATGGTATTGAGCTCACCACCCGAGGAGGATACTTTCCGCAACGCCTCGGTGGCAACAGCACGTCACATCCTCAGCCAAATCCGCCCACCCGACTGGACGCCCTGAGCGGCCGAGTGACGGCGCGGCGGGATGGGGGCACGGTCTTGGCCTGAGGGTCGACGGCTGGATCGCGGCGTGGGGATTGAACGACTTCGGCCAATGCGACGTGCCGACGCCGAACACGGACTTCACGGCGGTCGCGCGCTGTCCCAGGAACCAGGGGGGCGGAAAACGTTTGCGACGGACGGGGGGATCGAATGTCGCCTCCGCCAGCCTCAAGACGGGCGTTCATGATCCAGAATTGCGGATTCTGCGAATGTAAAACGTGAATTGAGTGACCGCTCGTGACCCGCCGAGACTATTCGGCCTCATCGACGACCGGTTTTATCGGGTACTCCCAAAGCCACAAGTTCGCCCACATCATTGATCCCCGGTCAACCATCAGTGCTGTGCTGACGAGAGGTAGGGAATACTTGCTACGCACCGGATTCTTGCCGAGTTTCTCTGAACCTTGACGCGCCGTCGCGCGACTATATCGCAGAGCATATGGACAAGGCGCGCGAGAGGGTAATCGACGAACTGCTCGTCATGCGTTGCCAGGAAGGCAGCCGCGAGTCCTTCGACCTGCTCATACGCCGCTGGCAGCGCCGACTGTGGCGGTACGCACGCAGACTTACCGGCAGCAACGACGCTGCCTGGGATGTCACGCAGGAAACGTGGATTGCCGTTTTAAGACAGATACGAAAGCTCAGCGACCCGGCGTGGTTCGCAGCCTGGGCCTACCGCATCGTGCGGAACAAGAGCGCGGACCACTGTCGCAGGACGGGCCGGCGGAGAAATCTCGCCGATGCCCTGGCCAAGCGGCAAAGGGCCAACAACGACCCGCCCCGGGAAGGTCCCGGCGATGCGGTGGCCGTTGCCCTGCGGCGACTGCCGCCGGATCGCCAGGAGCTGCTGACGCTGAGGTACGGCCAGGATCTCAACATCATTGAGATCGCCGTCGTCCTCGGCATCCCGGCGGGGACGGTCAAGAGCCGCCTGCACCACGCCCGGGAGCAACTGAGGAAATTTCTGGAAGGAGACCAGTCATGAGTAAGCTCGACGATGACATCAGAAAGGCACTCGCAAACGGGGAAGCATCCTACGACCTTGACAGGGAAGAGGGCGTCTTCCGGCAGATGGCAGGCATCTTCCGCGGCAAGATGCGGTGGATGGCCATAGTTGCCACGATATATTCCGTCGTGCTTCCGGTGCTGATCGTTCTGGCGGCCATTGAGTTCTTCCAGACCGACGACACCAAGTGGCAGATCTTCTATGCCACGGGCATTTTGCTGCTGGCGATGTTGCTGCTGATGGTGAAGCTGTGGGGCTGGATGCAGATGAACCGCAACTCCATCCAGCGCGAGATAAAACGCCTCGAGCTGCGGATGCTAGAACTGTCCGAACAAAAGCAGGAGTAAGTCATCCACTCGCTGACTCTGAACACGGCGTGCTCAGCGAGGCGTTCGACCGGTACCCACACCTGCTGTTGACGTTACGCGGTATTAGCCGCGAGGAGTCAGCAGGGTCGCTGGATACGACCGAGGAAACGAAGGCCCGAGCACGGCCGTCCAAAGGAGAAGAAGAGATGACTCTTTTATACATTGCTAAAGCTGTCGGCTTCATCCTTGCAGCATGCTTCATCTACCTCTTCCTAGTGGCCATTCTCCCTGGCATGTCGGTTCCACAGCAACCCCTGGAGAAGACCAGTCAGCCGGCCCCGGAGAACGACACACCACGAGCCGCCTTCAGGGGGGACGTAAGCTTCGAAGTCGAAGGAACATCATTGAGCGCGTGGCTATATCTACCTGACGATGTGTCTACTCCCGTTCCATGTATAATTATGGGAAATGGTTTTGGCGGCACTAAGGATATGGTCATGGAGCCTTATGCTCTTCGATATCAGGCCGCCGGGTTTGCTGCACTTACATTCGACTACCGGCATTATGGTGAAAGCGAGGGCGAACCGCGACAGTTGCTTGTGATTCAGTACCAACTGGAAGATTATAAAGCAGCGATCAAGTATGCTCGGAGTCTCAAGGAGGTTGATCCGGCAAGAATTGCTCTCTGGGGAACATCTGCAAGCGGTGGATATGGTATTGTGATTGCTGCACAAGATAAGGGTATTGCATGTGTATGTGCGCAATGTCCAGGGCTGGATAGTCATGCTTCAGGAGAAATGTTTGTTAAAAGATTAGGCATCCGACACATTCTCCGCCTGATCATGCACGGACAACGTGATGTAATGAGGTCCCGCCTCGGTCTGTCGGCCCATAAAATACCTATCGTCGGGAAACCTGGAAGTATTGCGTTTTTTCCCATGTCGGATGCGTATGACGGCTACAGAAGACTCGCGTCGGAGAACTTTGTCAACGAAGTCTGTGCTCGTGTCATTTTGCGCTCACACGGATACAGACCACTCGAACACCTCCGGAAGGTACGCTGCCCGGTCCTGATTCAGATATGTGACCATGACATCCTTGCTCCCATAAGCACCGAAGTGGAAAAAGAACTGAGGAAACATGCGGATGTTAAGCATTATCCCATCGGCCACTTCGACATCTATACTGGGAGTGACTTCAAGAAGAGCGTGAGCGATCAGCTTGTGTTTTTTAAGACACACCTTTGCGTACATTAGCCGATTTCAGTGATCTTGATGATGACCTCGGGGTCAAGAAGAACCATCCCGACGAACCGATTGTGTGGCTGTATTGATCACACCAAAGGAGGTCGGCATAGAGGCCACCTTGGTAACAGGCTGGGAGGCCCTTTATCACGAGCTGGGGGCGGCGTTTGGCAAACCTACGTACGTCACGTTCCTGCAGATCGCCACCGGGCGAGTGTTGTGTCGGTCCATGCCGACCCTCACCAACCTGGTCTGCACCATTGGCACATCGCTGCTGGGACATGCGGCTAAACACTGGACGGTGTATGAATGCATTTTCAATCGCGCCGTCTGGACGTTGCCAGAGGTGAGTAGGTTGTTGCTGGTCAACGTTGTGGCCCCGTTGGTTACGGGGTATGCGACGGAGGCGGTGATCGATCTGGCCATCGAGGACACCACCTGCGGGTTGTGCGGCAAGCATGTGGCCTAGGCGGGATACTTCAAGGGTGCCTCGGTCACAAACACGCTCAAGACGGTGGTGCACTGGACGCACTACTGAGTGATCGGCAGTGCCAGCTGTCGCTATGGAATGATCTTGCCCCGGGGCGCTTCGCAAACCTCGAGAGGCCTTCCGATAGGCACCGCGCGTCAAGACCATTGGGATCGACCCAGTGTTAGCTGTGTGGGTGCCAATAGGGAGACACCAGAGCATGCGCACGCAGCACACACCGAACATTGGTTCAGTGGCCAATTTGAGCAAGAGGAACTGCCGCGGCGAAAGTGCGTAACTTCCCGCTCCGTTCGCCTCCGGACGGTCAATGATACCCATAAAGTGAAGGGCTGCGAATCTAGGGGATCCTGGGAGAATGGACATATTAGGTAAGTTCCTCATCGTGTGCGCACAGCTTCAGACGCCACTTAACCGTGCTGATCGTTTGAAGCAGCAATGTCACGCCAGCTTCACAGCCGTCCGGTAATTTCCCGCTTGTTGTCGACGTTTAGCTAGTTTACCGCACAAAGGTATAAATACACGCACAGAGCATGACCGCTAACGTGACACTTGCCACCTTCGGTAAGCCGGTGAGTTGCCTTTTTATGGACGTAAGCCTTTGTTATGTGATATAATTATAATGGATAGGTGGGCAAGCGCATCGGCTCTTCGGTTGCCGTTTGGCGGTTGAGTGTATCCCACGGTTGGATCGAGATGTGTAGTAATACGCTGCGGTTGTCCATTGGTCCTCGACATCGAAAGGGTATCCGTGATCCGGCCCTTACTGACCACATTGGAGGCACGAACTGAGTCGCTCAGGCGGGTGAAGTACATCCGTGATATTGACAAGATCCCACATATTCCGCCGGAGGAGCGAGAGAGGCTCAAGCAGATCGCCCAGCGATACGTCTTCCGGGCAAACGACTACTATCTTGACCTGATCAACTGGGACGACCCCGATGATCCCATCAAGCGGCTGATCATCCCCTGCGAAGCGGAGCTCAACGACTGGGGCAAGCTGGACGCTAGTAATGAGGAAGCCGTCACGGTTGCCCGGGGGCTGCAACACAAGTATCCGGATACCGCGCTTCTACTGTGCAATGAGGTGTGCGGGGCATACTGCCGATATTGCTTCCGCAAGCGGCTCTTCATGAATGACAACGTCGAGGTTACGAACGACCTGTCTGAAGGGCTGGCCTACATTGCCAAGAATCCCGGCATCCGCAACGTTCTCCTGACGGGTGGGGACCCATTGCTGATGAGCACACGTCGGCTTTGGCAAACTCTCGAAGCGTTGCGGCAGATCCCGCACGTCGAGATCATCCGGATCGGATCAAAGATCCCCGCATTTGATCCGTGGCGGTTGCTGCGCGATCTCGAGCTTCAGGAAGCATTTCGGGAGTTTTCAACGCCTGGCAAGCGCATCTATCTGATGGCACATTTCGATCATCCGCGGGAGCTTACATCCGTTGCCGTTGAAGGCATCGACTGTTTCATTCGCTGCGGCGTGATCTGTGTGAACCAGTGCCCGCTCATCAAGGGCATCAACGACGACGCTGACGTGCTCGCGACGATGTTTCGTCGGCTTTCGTACATCGGTTGTCAGCCGTACTACTTGTTCCAAGGTCGGCCGACCGCGGGAAACGAATCTTTTAAGGTTCCCATCGTGCGCGGCTGGGAGGTCTTTAGCGAAGCACTGAGACGAGGATCCGGGCTCGCCCGGCGGGCACGTTTTGTGATGTCGCACGAGACCGGGAAGATCGAGATCCTGGCCGTTGATGACCAGCACATCTATCTTCGATACCTCCGGGCCAAGGATCCTGCGTTGCGCGGGCAATTCATGATCTACAAACGCGACGATGAGGCCTGTTGGTTGGACGACCTGGAACCGGCAGAAGGCCTCGGTGCCCCCAAGTTCCCGTCATCCTCCCCGTTCAGCGTGTTGGATGGGCCGGAATAGCACTCCGCTGACAGCAAGGCCATGCACATCGGCTCCCGCCGTGGCATCACCGGATGAGGTGCCCACGTCGGCGACGAAATCCCGGTTCGACGTTTGAAAAGACAAGCCGCTTACTTAATAATAGGGGCATTATGGCGGTGTCATCGCTTTGGCCGTTCCAGTGCCCTTCGACCCATGAAACCATCTCCACCATCATCCAGCGGCGCTCCACCAACAGTACCGATGTACGCGAGATCGCCCTGTGTGATCTGGACCTCTCTTTCGCAAAGGACATACTCGATCTCGGTTGCGGATTCGGGTTCATGGCTGAGACGTTGGCCAGGCGTGTTGCCCCAGACGCTCGACTGGTGGGAGTGGATACCTGGGGGGCCAATGAAGCGCCGTTTCTCGAGAAGATCGCCGCCGCAGGTCGCCGAGGACGCTTCGTCTGTATGCAACTCGCCTCGCGGCTACCTTGGCCCAATCGGAGCTTCGACCTGGTGGTCTGCTCTTACTCGCTGTACTACTTCGTGGACATACTCTCGGAGGTAACCAGGATACTCGCGCCGCATGGTCTGTTTGTGACCCTTACCCATACCGAGAGCAGTATGGTCAGCCTGCTGCGATCTGCGGGTCTCGATCACGACGCCGGATCGGAGCTGCTCACCCTCACCGGCAGGTTCTCGGCGGAGAATGGCGGCAGTCTTCTCAAGAGATGGTTCGGCGAAGTCACACGGATCGATTACCAAAACTCCTTGCGGTTTGGGGCCGGTCACATGGACGAGCTGCTCACCTATCTCAGGTTCAAGCAGCTTCTGGTTCCGGACTCGGAGCCGGGCGACGACCTGCCTGAGGCGGTGGTGGGTTTTGCCGGGACCCTGCTGTCACGTGGGGGTGAGGTGGTCATAGAGAAGAACGATACCGCCTTCCAGTGCCGGAGGCCGTTATGCCCGTAAAGGCCAAATATTGTTCCCAATGTGGTGCCGCCGTCGTGACACGCATGGTGGAGGATCGGTCACGGGAGGTCTGCCCGGCATGTGACACCATCTCTTACCAGAATCCTCTTCCGGTGGCCGCCTGTGTGGTGCTCAACGAAGACCGCAAGGTTCTGCTGGTCAGGCGTAAACGGGAACCCCACAAAGGGATGTGGTGTCTTCCGATAGGCTTTGCAGAGACGGGCGAGACCATCGCCGCCGCGGCGCGACGCGAACTTATGGAGGAGACCGGGGTCGAGGGCCGGGTCTTGAGGCTTCTCGATACGCACTCTTTTAAGAGCGATCATTACGGGGATTTGATCATTGTGACTTTCGAGCTGGAGAAGACGGGCGGGGTTGAACAGGCCGGCGACGACGCCGAGCGTGTCTCCTATTTCCCGATCAATTGGCTTCCGCCGTTGGCTTTCGACGCCAACGAGAAGGCCATCAATGCGTGCGTGGACGCCCACAGGGACGAGTGGGCCATCCAGGACTCGTTTCAGAGCCTGCAGGCTGGCGAGGGCCGGGAGATGCTCTCCGACGCGCTTATCGCCTTCATTCGGGACCACGCAAAAGAGGTGACTAAGGCTTGGTTCGAGGACGTGCGCACCAACCCCACAACGCTGTCCTACAGGAAGATCGATCCGGACCTGCTTGTCGACCGGTGCTCGATCGCGATCTCGCAGTTCCGCAGGTGGCTCAGAGGGCACGAGGCCGATCAGGAAGTGCGAGCCTTCTACAGGACCCTCGGCCAGGAGCGCAAGGCCCAGGGCTTCGCCATGCACGAAGTACTCAGCTCGCAAACCCTGCTACGGAAGCACATCTTTACCTACGCCCGCAGTCAGGGTGTGTGGCAAAGACCCATCGATGTCTACCGGGTCCTGGAACTCAACCGCCGAATCGCACTTTTCTTCGACAAGGCCATCTACCACACCATCCGCGGCTTCGAGGAAGACGAAACGCCATAACGCAAGTCACTTCCCAGCCGTTATGCAGGGACAAGATACCCCGATCTGAGCCGCATGTGGGCGAAGCGTAAACATGCTCGGAAAAAGCCGAGCACGCCACACGTCGCCGAGCAGAGGTGTGTTTCGCGGAATGGACCCTACCCCTTAATCACGCCCACGGGGCGGAGTCTGGCGACGCGGTGGCTTATGTCGGCGGCGTGTAGGACGTCGACTACCTGGAGGACGTCCTTGTAGGCGTCGGGTTGCTCTTCATCCAGGCCGGTTCGGCCACGGGCCTTGGCGATAACACCGCGGTCCAGAAGTTCCCTTCTGATGGATCGGCCCTTGGCGGCCCGGATGGCGGCACCGCGCGACAGGCGCCTGCCGGCACCGTGGCAGCAGCTACCGAAGGTGTGCTCCATCGCTCCGGGCCGACCGACCAGTACGTAGCTTGACCGACCCATATCACCAGGCACCAGGACCGGCTGCCCAATCGACTTGTAGCGATCCGGAAGCTCCGGATGACCGGGCGGGAATGCTCGCGTCGCCCCTTTGCGGTGTACGCAAAGCTCGGTCTGCTTCCCGCCGACGTCGTACGGCTCCATCTTGGCGATGTTGTGAGCCACATCGTAAATGAGTGACATACCCAGCCGCTCTGACGGTTGCCCGAAGACCTCCGCAAATGCCTGGCGAGTCAGATGGGTGAGGACTTGCCGGTTTGCCCAGGCGTAATTGGCCGCCGCTCCCATGGCACCCAGATATCGCTGACCCTCGGGCGACTCCACCGGGGCGCAGACGAGCTGCTTATCCGGCAGGTCGATCCCATACTTGCGGGGTATGTTGCGCAGCTCCTTGATCGCATCGTCGCAGACCTGATAGCCCAGACCGCGCGAGCCGGAGTGGATCATCACGCTGATGTTCCCTTCGGTAAGGCCCATCGCCTTGGCAGCCTGCGGATTGTCGATATGCTCGATCAACTGGACCTCGATGAAGTGGTTCCCGCTGCCCAGCGTACCGCACTGGTCGAACCCGCGTTCAAGGGCCCGGTTGGAGAGGAAGTCGGGTCTGGCATCATTGATGCACCCGCCGGCCTCGGTGGCCTCGATGTCACCGTCCCATCCGTAGCCATTGTTGACGACGTATGGCGACCCGTCGGTCATGAGGCGTCGAAGCTCTTTCTTACCGAACTTGATGATTCCGCCCCGGCCGACGCCGCAAGGAACCGTCTTGAAGAGCGTTTCCACAAGGCGTTCCATACGCGGCTGAGCGTCTTCGAGCCTGATGTTGGTGCTAAGTAGCCGGACACCGCAGTTGATGTCGTAGCCGACGCCGCCCGGACTAATCACTCCGCCTTGTTTGGGATCCGTCGCCGCCACCCCTCCGATGCAAAAGCCGTAACCCCAGTGGATGTCGGGCATGGCCAGCGAATGCTTCACGATACCCGGAAGATGTGCGACGTTGGCGACCTGATCGGGCGACTTGTCCTGTTTGACCGCCTCGATGAGGATGTCGTCGGCATAGATGATACCGTCCACACGCATGCCTTCCTTGTAGGATTTCGGGATGCGCCAGCGGGTCTCGTCAATCCGTTCCAGCGGTCCTGTATAGGGCTCAGGCATTGCTCTAGATATCCACTATGAGGGTGGCTTCATAACCACCGGGAATCAAACGAACGTCCAGTTCATGATAGGTTATCGCTTTGACCTCACGCAGTAAGGCGCTGCGCTGCGCGTCGAGGCGCCCGGTCTGTACCGTTGCGGCCAGGCGATCTTCGGTAAAGACTGAAGGATCAACCGCCGTGACCACACGATGGTCGCGCTCAAAGAGAATGAGTAACTCTGCCAGGTAGTCGCGCAGAAGCTCGGCCGATTCCCTTCCCGTAAGATCGAATGCCACGGGTTCGGCCTCCTCGCCGGCCACCACATTCCCAATGACGGCGTACAGACCCTCACCAGCCGGTGCGAGCAGCTCGGGTAGGGATGCGGCCCGCACCCGGATACCCATGTCAGCAGTGTGATCGAAAAGCTCGTAGGATGGTTCCATCATCGGTATTTAACGCCCGTATCCGGCTGTGGGCAACCATGTTTATCGGAGCATCATTGTGCGGGGCGATTTGGGATGACGACCGCGCTGGGGTCGAGCAGGCGCCGGGCTCGGTCGAGATCAATGAGGTATTCCTCGTGTTCGGAGGCTGTTTTCATCGCCGTAAGTGACCAGGCGTCGGCTTCGATGAACGGCCCGACCCGACGGCGGACTAGGGATGTCAAGCACCCACCTGTGCCCAGTCCCTCCCCCAGATCGCGAATCAGCGATCGTACGTAAGTGCCGCGGCCACAGCAGACCTCAAAATCGATCTGCGGCCATGAATACTCGTGCACGTGCAGCCAATAGACTGTCACCGGGCGAGGCGCCAACACAACGCGTTCCCTGCGTGCGGTTCGTTTGTAAGCCGGCTGGCCGCCAACCTTGACGGCGCTGATCTGCGGCGGCACCTGCTCGATGACGCCTTCAAACGACTCGCAAGCAGCCTGTACCGCTTCAAGCGTCGGCTCTTCTGCGACCTCAACCGGGTTCAGCGGGCGATCGCTGTCATGGCTTTCGCTGATCACGTCCAGTCGGGCGGTGGCACGGTAGACTTTCGGCTGATCCATGATCGTCTCGACCAGCTTTGTGGCGTGTCCCAGGCAAAGCACGAGCACGCCGGACGCACCAGGGTCGAGTGTGCCGGCGTGTCCGCTCTTGCGCTGATGCGTGATCGAGCGGACTTTATATAGAGCTTTTGCCGAAGTGATACCGGTCGGCTTATTGAAGTTAATGATACCGTTCAACGTTGCCATTGATGAGGAGTTGAGTCGCAGACTAAGGCTGGACTACGGGCATGACCCAGGGGCCTCGTTGGGTAAGGGACTCTGCGATCAAATCCCCCGGCCAACTACTTGTCCGTCTTCGCCAATATGGCCGTGACCTTTCCGCGACCCTCTTTATAGGTTAGCACCAGTCTGCCGTCCAAGCGGCGTCGGGCGCTGTATGTGCGGGGTAGCCTGCCCGGTTCCATGACATCCAGCTTGAACCAATTCCAGCGATAGCGCCCCATGCTTGTGCGGATTTCGCCCTCCTGCGAGCCGGTGGCTGTATAGTTGTTGTCACGGTCAAAGGTCACCCGGTCGACGGGGAAGGGCGCCCCCGGTGGGTCAACGGCGATCGTCCTCCAGGACCCGGCAATGCTGCATCCGCCTGCGGTAGCGGCACACATTAGCGCCGCAAGCACCATAGTTGTTCGTTGCATTGCGTATTTCCTATAGCAAGCGGGCGGGCAGGCCGCAAGCCCAGGAATCCGTGTCCAACCCACAAGCCCCGCGTCTTGATCCAGGTGGGGTGGAGCAGACCTTTGCAGCCCCGCGTAAGCTCAAGCCCTGACCCTTACCCACATTTGGGGTGGCCTTGGGCGGCGGGAGAGATCCGCACGCCCGCAGCCAACAACCCGAGTCGCGGGGAGGCCGGACCACCCGCCGTTCGTGGACCGCCACTAATACCACTTTCGACCCGCCAAGTCCCGATTATCGGAGGCACCGTCGGCACCCCGGAGTCCTTAAGTTCGAGCTGTACTCTGTCGATCTGGCTGACAAGGGCGGGAACGTTCCGTCTCCAGCGTAACTTCCTTCCGCCCGGTACCCATTCGGGAGAGTTAAACAATTCAGGAGAGTTATACCATGCAACGGCTACTCATCACGATTCCGATACTTGTCGTCATGCTGACCGGCTGTGGTAATGCACCTACCGATCTAGTGGGACCGGGACCCGACGGTGGTACTGTTGTCGATAGCGACGGGGTCCCGGACGACGGTGGAATCAACGACATCCCTGACACCGACGGGGACGGTACTGACGACAGCGTTGTTCTGGACAGTGACGGGGACGGGTTCTCCGACGATGAAGAGACGGGCTTCATCCCCGGCACCGATCCCTTCGACCCGACGGACAATCCGAACAACGTACGAGATACAGACGGCGACGGCTGTTCGGACTACGATGAGTTGAACTTCGACGGGTTCTGCAACAACGACCCGAATGTCGCGGCCCCCACGACCGAAGACTTTCAGAAAGCTACATGGCTCGTAGTATACGCTAGTGATTCTTCATCGGGTATAGCTACGGCTTTCGGAGTGGGCCCGAATCTGCTTGGCACCAATGCTCATGTCGTCGAGGGAATCAAACGAATCATTCGAGAGTCGAACGGACTCGCCGCAGTCGTCCAACACGAGACGGGGGCAATACGAACGGTCACGACGGTATGGACACACCCGGACTACGATACCGGCTCCGCGATTATTACGCCTGACGTGGGGCTGCTCGAGACTGATTCGGAGAACCCAGACTTTCTGATACTTCCCACAACGGCCCCGGACTTGCAGGTCTTTGATAACGTCAGACTTTGCGGGTTTCCAGGCGATGTAACACTTGGGATCGATATCGTTGGTATATCAACCGGGGAGTTCCGACCACGGGCCAGTTGTCTCAGTGGAGTCATTAGTGCGATTCGTCCGTTTAACCCAGGGGTGGCTCTAACACCAGAGAACTCCCGGTTGATCCAGTACGACATCTCCACGGAGCCGGGCGTCAGCGGGAGTGCCGTGTTCGACGACCGGGGTCAAGTGATCGGAATCCATGCTTTTGGATTCTCCTCAGAGGGAGAACAGAACGCTGCTATTCGTGTCGATGAGCTGACTAGGTTGATCGACTTGGTCTCGAACGGGTCTGTCACGGGCACGGTTCTTGCAGACATCTCGAAGGTTGGGGGCGGATTATCACTGGGTTGTCCACCTCTCTGTGTCGCTACTGGGCTCTGTGATTCCGATTGTGATGGATGGTTCGATGATGTGGAGATTGATATCTTGGGCTCCGATCCATGTGACCCATTCGATCCTCCATTCAGCCCCGAAGTCGAGGCAAGTGTATGCGACATACTCGCCGGTCGGGGGATAGGCCGACCCATTCCCAACGATGAGCCGATTAGAAGCAGATTCCGCATCCTCGCCCAGGTGCGAAGCGTTGCAGGGAACCAGTCAGAGTCCCGATAGCTGACGGCGGGTGCCCCACCTTCTCTGAAGGTGGGGGCTGGATGATACAACGAAGTCCGAAGCTGGCTTGTGGATCATCGCGTCCCCCACCTCGAAACGAGGTGGGCCACCCGCCAGAACTCTTGGGCACATTATCGGGCAACCCGGCGACGCCACGAAAAAAGCCCTGGAAAACCAGGGCTTCTCCTGACCACCCCCAAGGGGACTCGAACCCCTGTTGCCGGATTCGCAACCTGTTGTCAACAAAGCACTTACGTCAAGTAAGCCGGGCGTCTTGCCGGAATGCTTGCCGGATTCTCTGCAAAACGACCCCGATCTTGGGTCTGTGATTCGTGCGTGGCCGAAGCTGCCGGAAGCCGTCCGGGCTGGCATTGTGGCGATGGTGCGCACGGTGAGCGACGGGGCGAGTGCGTGATTATGCATAGTGATGCACGACGCGAATGCAGCCATTTTGAGCGTTTCGACCGACGCTCTGGGCATCGACAGCGCGTGCGTCCAGCAGCGGCCACGGAAACGCGTGCAATTGGCAATGAAACTGATCGGGAGGTTTAGGTTTGGCGACGCAGGGTGAGCCTCGGCTCTGTCGGCGAAACGTGCCCTGCCTACGCGCACGCGCGAGGGCTCAGACGCGGTCACGAACCGCCCGGACGCACTATGTTTCGTGCTCTGTCTGGATATCGCAGAAAAGCAAATAGACTTTCTATTTAGTATTCTCACACTGTATGTGTAATTCGGGAATCCCCCATTGGCCTACGTGGGAGGCAGGAAACAGGCTTTTTCGGGATTGTGCATGAGTCGCCATGAGGCAAGGCGGTAGGAAGTCATAGGTGGAATGCAACACCTGGGGTCGCTACGACGGCGTTTTCGAGCCGTTTTTGCAGATCTCGCATGTTGCATGTCGCATTGGTTTTACAGGAATCCATAGCCTCACCGAATGGCCCATACGTGCGCCCGCGCGCGTGGAGTGGTTGGCGGACTTCAAGGAGGAGTGCGGCGACTCGCCGGGTACGTTCGGTAAAACGTCATTAACATCAGAAACGTCAGAATCACCGTTTGGGGGCTCTGAACGTGGCTTTTCCGCTGACGTTTCGCCTGACGGCTGACGTTTTGAGGGGCAACTATGCCACCCACGGTCCTACCCGGTTCGGCTGAGGATTCTCGCAACGCTCTGATGTGTCCACCGCTCGGACTTTCCGGTCTTGGTTGGCACGCCACGCTCGGTAAGCACGTTGGCGATCTGCTTGAGCTTCATGCCACGGGACCGCATGGCCTTTACGTCCGCGATCACCGTTTGCTCGGACTCGTTCGGTACGAGGGTGACACCGTCGTCAGCGAGGTCGTGGCCATAGGGTACTGAGCCGATCCGTTGACCGTTGGCACGTTTGACCGCCATCGCTGCCCGCGTACGCTCCCGTGTGAGGTTCCGCTCCATCTCGGCTGCACCGGCCAGCACCACGAGCATGAACCGT
>JAUWWQ010000037.1 GCA_030616775.1 Planctomycetota bacterium | reverse complement strand
GGCGACCTCGACCAGCAAAGAGCGTTATCGTTTTCGTTTCTGCTCAACTATCTGTTGTATTGCCACTCGCCGCTTTGACCATGGCCACGATGCCCTTGCGCAGGGCTTCCGGCAGCTCCGGCCAGGCCCGAATCACAGCCGCTAGATCGGGGTTGTTTTGCAGAGAATCCGGCAAGCATTCCGGCAAGACGCCCGGCTCACTTGACGTAAGTGCTTTGTTGGCAACAGGTTGCGAATCCGGCAACAGGGGTTCGATTCCCCTTGGGGGTGTATCTTCAATGCCTGTACGTCCTGCGCTTCTCTGTCCCATCAGGGACAGGAAATCACCGTAAGACCCGGTCCTCCTATAGGCGTCTTAACGAAGACTCAACTGAAACACGGCGTAGTCGCGCAGGTTGACTTCGCAATCGAGGTTGAGGTCCGCGTGCGGACGTCCGTCGGAATCCACGGGCACGCCGACTGGCGTAAAGTCGCAAGCGTCCAGCGTGTTGCTCACGCCGTCGTCGTCGATGTCCCGGTCGCAGATGTCGGGCGTACCATCCTCGTCGAAGTCTGGGCCTTCGCACGGGGCCTGAAACTCATACGCGCCTATGTCAACAACAGCTACTTCGTCCCCGTTGCCATCTACAACGCGCGGGCGGCCGTCGAGGTCCTCCTCCGGATCGTTCGGATCATCGCCATAGAACGGGTCGCCCGTGTCGATGTACGGCGAGTCGGCCGTCAGATGATAGTCACCGTCAATCCAAACGTCGTTGATGCTGTCCCAATGCCCCGGCTGGACGAAGAACGGGTTTGAAGTACCTGAGAGAATTGGGGTTGTCGACGAATAAAGCGCTCCGTCCATGTTGGCCCAGATAATTGCATGTTTAATCGACCCGGAATGACTGCGAAAACCATAGTTTTTGTTGCCGGTGACCGTGCAATTCAAGACGTCGACGGAGCACGATTCGAATCCGTCTCCCTTATTGCCAGCGACAATCGAGTTTTCGATCGTGCTCCCGTGGCATTGGTGCAGCCCGTCGTTGTGGCTTCCGGAGATGATGGATTGCTTGATATACGCGTCACACCTGTACAGCCCAAAGTAGTTGTTGTTTGAAATCACGCATCGTTCAATTCGACCATTGCATTCTGCTAACCCAGCGTTGCTGCCGCGCATATTCGTGATGCGACAGTCCGAGATCAGTCCATCACAGTCGTTCATCCCAGAGCCCTTGTTGTTATCGACGGTGCAAAGCTTGATCGTCCCGTCGCAGTCTACCAAGCCGGCACCCTCGTTGTCTCGAATTACGCAACTACTGATACTCCCATGCACACGGTAAACCCCATATGATGAATTGTCCCGGATGACACAATTCTGAATCGTGACCATCGTGCCATGTCCGTCGATGCCGGTGGTACCCCCGATGATCGTGAAACCGTTCAGCGTGGTATGAAGGTCGCCCTCCGTGCCCGCGAACGTGACGACCGTTCCGAGCCCTCCGGCGTCGATGATTGTGTCGGCCACAGTCTGGGGGTCGTTCGGATTCTCCGATTGAAGGGCGATGACCTTCCCTTGGAAGTTGATGGCCTCGAAGTACGTGTTCGGCGCCACGATGATGGTGTCGAACGGCTGGGCCTGCTGGATTGCAATCTGAATCGTTGGGGCATCCGTTGGAACGTGGATGATGACCTGCCCGAACGATTGCGAAACCATGACCGGTACAATAGCGAACCAAGAGCGGAACATAACAAACCTCCTTCCACAAAGCCTGTAGTGACCTGTGCCTGCATCTTAGCGTAATTGGGCGCGAAAGCCAATCCCGGAATGCGGATAACACCCGATCCTCGTTACAGGTCGGGTGGCCCATGTCTTCAGACGTGGGGGATGCGATGATGCGTGGCGGCTTACCGGTCCGGCAGGTCATCGGCTCTCGTTACAGGTTCGCCCGTTTTGGGGGTGCGCCTCACGCTCTACCGATCCCACGGGGGATTGCGGCGATAGACGCCGGCCGACTCCCAGGCTGGCGCCGGGGCTACTCTCGAACGCCCCCCTCGGGCCCGTCGGACCGATCGTTGGCCGGTGCAGCTATGGCCGGCATGTTTGGTATAATAGGTGCCATGAAGACGACGGGTAATGACGGTTGCCGTGCTGATGCGGAGATGCTGGCTCTGCTGCATGCGGCGGCGGATCGGGAGGCGTCGGATGTCCATCTGGTGGCGGGGCATCCGGTGACCTATCGGGTCCATGGCCGGTTGGAGCCGGTCGGCGATGTGTTGGAAGCGGATGAGCTTCGAGGGATGGTCGAATCGATCATACCCGAGCGAATCCGCGGACGCCTGGGTGAAGATAAGAACTTCGATTTCTCCGTCGCTCTGGAACACAAGGGCAAGCCCTGCCGGTTCCGGGCCAACGTATATCTCGCACAGGGACAATGGTGCGCAAGCCTGCGACATATACCCAACGAGATTCCCTCGTTCGAATGGATGAACTTTCCGAAGGCACTGGCCCAGCGGCTGATCTCGCATACCAACGGTCTGGTCATCATCACCGGCGTTACCGGATCCGGTAAATCGACGTCCCTGGCCGCCCTGATCAACCTGCTTAACGAGCAGGGCGGGTATCGCATCATCACGGTGGAAGAGCCGATCGAATATGTACACGAGCGCATCAGCTCGACCGTGATTACCCAGCGCGAGGTCGGACGGGACGTTGATTCCTTCTTTGACGGCCTCAAATACGGCTTGCGACAGGACCCGGACGTCTTGCTGATCGGCGAGATTCGGGATCGGGATACGGCCCAGATGGCGCTCAGCGCCGCGGAAACCGGGCATCTCATTCTGACCACCCTGCATACTAAGGACGCAAAAGGCGCGGTGACTCGCTTCGTCGACCTTTTCCCGCACGAGGCTCAGGACGATGTTCGCACGCAGCTTTCCTTAAGCCTTCGCTCGGTGGTCAGCCAGCATCTATTGCCGCCGGCCGGCGGATCCGGTAAGCGCGCTTTGTCCATCGAGATCCTGCACGTGAACAACCCGGTGCGCGTGGGCATCAAGTTCGGCAAGATCGACTCCATCGAGTCCGCGATCCAAACCGGCAAACGTGACGGGATGATGACGCTGGATGAGGATCTTCAGCGGCTGGTAACAGCCGGCAAGATCACCCCGGAGACCGCCCGGCGTTTCGCCAAGGACCCCGACGGGATCCTCGATCGGGCGTGACGGCTAGATCGCTTGCTTACAGCGGGTGGTGGGTGGCATGTCCGGGCAAAGCGCGGACATGCTCAATGTGAGAACATGCTCGCCTGCGCCGAGCATGCCACCCGTCCGCCCGACGTTTCGCCAAGGACCCCGACGGGATTCTCGACCAGGCGTGACGGGTGGACGGATTGCTTACAGCGGTTCTTCGATTTCGGCGAGGCGGGTGATTCTGGCGGCGAGATTGTCCTTGTGCCGGCCGATCTTGCCGGCGAACTTGTTCTCACCCTCCACCTGCAGAATGATCTCCCCGTCGTCCGGTTTGGCTGTCTGAATGATGTCACCGGGTTGGAGGGTCAGCAGCTCGCCGACGGTTATTGTCGTCTCGGCCAGATAGGCGACCAGGTCGACATACGTCGCTGCCACGGCACGGCCGATGTCCTGCGACCTGTCCTCAGGTGCTCCCCGTCGCTGATAGGCCAGCCATCCCTGGGATAGTAGTTTCCCCATCACCGGCTCGATCACGTTGAACGGAATGCACAGGCTCATGGTACCAGCGCGCCCGCCCACTTTGATCTCGAAACCGAGGACCAGGACAACCTCATTGGGGGCGACGATCTGAACAAGCTGCGGGTTGCTCTCAACCTCGGTGATCTTGAAGTTGACTTCGACGAGTTCCGACCACGTTTCCGTCAGTCTGGCGAGCGCCCGGTCCGTAATGCGCCCCACCAGGCGCTGTTCAATCATCGTCAAGGGCCGCTGGGGGACATACAGTTCCGAACTGGAGCCGCCCAACAGCCGGTCGATGATCGGGTAAATGATCAGCGGGCTGATCTCCAGACAGAGCTGCCCTTCCAGCGGCTCGGCCGTCAACAGGTTGAAATTGGTCGGGTTGGGAAGCGAGTTGATGAACTCGCTGTAGGTGAGCTGCTCCGCCGTGGCCACCCGGACTTCGACAATGGTCCGGAGGAAACCGGAAAGCGAGGCCCCGAAGTTGCGGGCGAAGGAGTCATGAATGGCCTCTAAGGCCCGCATTTGCTCCTTGCTGACGCGTTCCGGTCGCTTGAAGTCGTAAGCGTGTACCTCCCTGGTCATCCGGGCAGCTTGGCCGCCGACTGCTTCCGCAGGCGGCTCTACGCCGCCGGCCTCAACGGCCGCCAGCAACGCGTCGACTTCGTGTTGATCTAGTACTTCAGTCACGGGCGCAACCTTCACTTCGGGTGCCCGTACCTCGGCGAGCCCCACTGCTATATCGGGACATGCCAAAATCGAACTTGAGGGGTCCTGACCGCTGATAGCCTCATCGAGCGATAGCTAAGCGCTCGAAACGGTCGAAGAAGTCCGGAAAGGTCTTCCCGCAGCATTCAGGATCGTTGATCACCATGCCCGGGCATTTCAGACCTGCCAGGGCGAAACTCATGGCCATACGGTGATCGTTGTAGGTGTCGATTGCCGCCGCGGTGATCCGCACCGGCGGGGTGATTTGCAGACCGTCGGGCCGTTCCTCAACGGCGGCACCCAGTTTCGTTAGCTCGTTATTCAATGCAGCAAGCCGGTCGGTCTCTTTTATACGTAGATTTCCAATGTTGCGAATCGTGGTCGGCACATCGGCAAACAAGGCCAGCACCGCGAGCGTCTGGACCGTATCAGGCATATCGCTGAGGTCCACGTCGATTCCGCGCAGGCCTTCGCCCTCAGCCGGGCCGACCACGGTGAGCCGTTTGGGGCTGCGCTCGATGCGACACCCCATCTGCTCGAGCACGTCGACGAACCGCCAGTCGCCCTGAACACTGTCGGTACCCAGCCCTTCGACGGTAACCCGTCCGCCGGCTATGGCCGGGGCCGAAAGGAAATAGGTGGCGTTGGAAGCGTCGGGTTCCACCGCATAGCCCACACCTCGGTATCGTTGGGGCGCTGCCACGATGAACTTTGTGCTCGTGCTGTCGTGCTGTTCGATGACCGCCACCTCGAACGCTTCCATCACAGCGGTAGTCAATTTCAGATACGGGATGCTCGGCACTTTCCCGGTTACCTCGATGAATACGTCTCCCCTGGCATAGGGAGCCGCCAGAAGCAGGGCACTTACGAACTGGGTTGACTCGGGCGAGTGGAAGGATACCTGCCCGCCACGAAGGCCAGTGGCATAGACGGCGGTCGGGGGATACCCTTCGGCTCCTGAGTATTCAACGCCGCTGCCCAGAGCCCGCAGTACGTCGACAAGCTCCCCGATGGGCCGCTGCCGCATCCGCTCGACGCCGTCCAGCTCGAACCGCCCGTGGCCAAGCGCCGTAAGCGCGGTGCAGAATCGCATAACCGTCCCGGCGTTGCCGCAGAAAAGCTTGGCCTCGCCGGCGGGGATAAAGCCCCGGCAGCCGGTGATCTCGATCGCCCAGTCGGCTTCGTCGACCGTTATGGCGATGCCCAGGGTGCGGAGGGCCTCGATCATCAGGTAGGTATCCTCCGCGAGAAGGGCTCCTTTAAGCAGGCTATTCCCGTCCGCCAGCGCTGCCGCGACAAGCGCCCGGTTGGTGATGCTCTTCGACCCCGGCACCGTGACGGTGGCGTCGATCGATCCGGCGGCTGGCGAACAATGATACGAGGACATGCTGCTGACAGTACCTACGTGCGTTGTACGGAGCAAACCATCGCAATCCAGCTCGCTTCCCTCGAGCCGCGCTCCCGTCTGCGAATGGTGTGTCAGCGATTCTGATTGACATCTTGTCACTACCTGTGGTAGAGTGAGACCCCGGTAGGCCTGCGCGTAACGTCATACATGAGCGGAAGTTGCGCGTTTCAGTCACCGACGCGTAGTCCCGAGTACCGCGTCAATGTTGCCGGGATTCACGGGTGCTCCCGGTAGACGGGATGGTTTTTTGCGAAGGTCCGTGTTGCTCGGGACGATGTTCAGCGTTTGGCCGACAGCACCCGGGAGTTGGGCCTGAGCCGGCACGTTGTAGAGTGTTATCCTCGAGATTCGTGGAGGCTCCAGGCGACGTGAGGCTTCAGACGCTTAGAGATCTACCAGATGGATGGTGAGGTTATGAGAACACCGTTGATTGCCGGCAACTGGAAGATGCACAAGACGCTCACCGAGGCACGTGAGCTGGTGAAGGGAATCCGCGAGGGCATCGAGGGGATCAGCGGCGTGGAGGTTCTGATCTGTCCGCCGTTTCAGCATCTGTTACCGATGGCTGGAGCCATCGACGGCTCACCTATCATGCTCGGTGCCCAAAACGCCCATTACGAACCGCAGGGTGCCTTTACCGGCGAGGTGTCGGTCCCGATGTTGAAAGACGCTGGCTGCACACATGTGATCCTTGGGCACAGCGAGCGTCGGCAGTACTTCGCCGAGGGCGGGCCTCTGCTGGCCAAGAAGGTTCGTGCCGCGGTCGCGGGCGGCCTGAACGCCATTTTTTGCGTGGGCGAGATCCTCGAGGAGCGTGAGGCCGGTCGTACCCAAGCGGTGGTGGAGCGGCATATCAGTGACGTGATAAGGGCCGACGTGCCCGCCGAGCGGCTCATTATCGCCTACGAGCCGGTCTGGGCGATTGGAACGGGTAGGACAGCCACCCCGGGCCAGGCTCAGGAGGTGCAAGCGTTCATACGTAGCATGCTGGCCTCCACGTATGGGCAGGCGATGGCTGATGCCGTCCGCATCCTCTACGGTGGGAGTGTCAAGCCGAGCAATGCCGCGGATCTACTTGCTCAGCCGGACATCGACGGGGCGTTGGTGGGCGGGGCCTGCTTGGTGGCCGCCGACTTTGCGGCTATCATAAAGGCCGCCGGAATCCGGGCTGCCGCGTCGTCGTAGACAATGCCCGGTGGTTGGGGCAGAAGCTTGGAGCATGACCCCTCTTCTCCTCGTACGGTGGCGCCCGTGATTGCGACGGATGGCGGACCGCGGGGCCGGTTGTTGCCGCAGTAAGGATGTGTTGATGAACATGCTCGCTCAGATGAATTGCGGTCAAGGCTTGCTGGCGCTGCTCCTGATCTTGGTCTGTGGCTTCCTGATGATCGTCATATTGTTGCAGCGGGGTCGCGGCGGTGGACTGGCGGGCGCATTTGGTGGTGGCGGCGGTACCAGCGCGTTCGGTGCTAAAACCGGCGATGTCTTCACGTGGATCACGGTGGTGGTGGCCGCCGCCTTCGTTCTCCTGGCCGTGGCCTCCAACTTCGTGTTCGACCAGTCGCCGGAGCAGCGCGAGGTGACGGCCGCAGAGACGACGCCGGTCACAACCGAGACGTCCGGTGAAGAAACTACACTACCTATTGAGGTGACGCCCGGTGAGATCCCTCCGCCCACGCCGACGGGCGAGGCGGAAAGTGACACGGGGACGGAAGGGGCGGCACCTACCCCTGATTCGACCACGGAAGAGACAAACCCTCCCTTGGACACTGACAAGGAACAGCCCAGTCCATGATCCAGTCCATGACGGGTTATGGTGCAGCGCAACACGTCGAAGACGGCGTGAGCTACGCGCTGGAGATTCGCAGCTTCAACAACCGTTATCTCAAGCTGTCGATCAAGCTGCCGGAATACTTGCAGTTCCTGGAAAGCGACGTCGATAGGCATGTGCGAAGCCGCATTGCCCGAGGCACCATTACTTTCACGCTCCGGGTCCGCAGCGAAGGGAGAGTGGTTCTGCGTCCGATCAACATGGCTGCTCTGCAGGGATATGTCGAGCAGTTGTCGCAGACTCAGCCCCCGGCTGGAGCCCATGCGACTATCGACTTAGCGACGATCGCTCTGCTTCCCGGGGTTTGCGAGGCGCCGGATCTCGACGACGAGGCCCGCAAGCGTCAGTTGGAAATCATCGCCAACCTGGCAGATCGGGCCATTGATGCGCTGATCGAAATGCGCCGCGAGGAGGGGCAGGCACTTCGTCGCGACCTATTAGGGTCCTGCGACGCCATCCGAGATCATTTATCCCAGATCGCGGCTCAGGCACCCAAGGTGGTGGATGAATACCACCAGCGGTTGAAAACGCGTGTGGAGACGTTGATGCGTGCCGGCGGGTTCGAGCTCGAGGCGGAAGGGCTGATGCGCGAAGTGGCCGTCTTCGCCGAGCGATGCGACATTAGCGAGGAGATTGCCCGTTTGAGGTCCCATTTGGATCAGTTTACTCAGCTTTGTGACCGGGAGGATCGGGTCGGTAGAACGCTCGAGTTTCTGAGCCAGGAGATGCTGCGGGAGGCGAATACCGTCGCGTCGAAAAGCAACAACGCGGACATCGCCCGGAGCGTAGTTCAGATCAAGGGGTTGATCGATCGCCTGAAGGAACAGGTCCAAAATGTCGAATAGCAGCGCCGTGCCGTCCGACAGGCGGCAGGGCAACCTGATTGTAATCAGCGGTCCGTCGGGCGTGGGGAAGACGTCAATATGCGAGGCTCTGCTCACGCAATTGCCCGACACCGTGTGGAGCGTGTCGGTCACCACGAGAAGAACAAGGGCCGGCGAAGAGGGCGGACACTGTTATGAGTTTGCCACGCGGGAGGAGTTCGAGGCCCGCGAGGCCGCCGGGGAGTTTTTGGAAACCGCAGAGTACATTGGCCAGCGGTACGGGACGCCGCGAAAGCCTGTGGAAGATGCACTTGCCCGCGGTCAAAACGTAGTTATGGAAATTGACGTTCAGGGTGGGATGCAGGTGGCTGCAAAGATCCCCGATTCAGTGCGGCTCTTTGTGTTATCCCCCGACATGGAATCGCTTCGGGCGCGCCTCGAGGGGCGAAAGACCGAGGCGGCCGAACAGCTCGCCAAGCGGCTGGCCAAAGCCGACGGCGAGATCGCCATCGCACGAGACAGCGGTGCCTACCAACACTTTGTGGTCAATGATTGTCTGGAAACCACGATCGAAGAGGTCAAGGCCATCATTAACAAGGAGAGCGGGACGGCATGATTGACGTGTTCCGAGATGACGAAATCATCAACAAGTTTGGTGGACGCTTCAAGCTTTGCGCCCTGATCCAGCGCCGCTGGCTTCAGTTGCTGCAAGGTGCCAGGCCGATGGTCCAGACCAGGGGGCTCACCGATCTGGAGGTCGTGGTGAAAGAGATCGTCGAGGGCAAGCTCGACATGGAGCTGCCCGAGGGCGAGGGCAAGAGCGAGGATGAAGAGCAGTCCTGACACACTTGGCCGGACGGATCTTACCGGCTATGAAGTGCTCGTCGGCGTCTGCGGAGGGATCGCAGCTTACAAGGTGTGCGAGGTCGTTTCCTCGTTGGTGCAGCGCGGAGCGGCTGTCACTGTGGCCATGACCAAGTCGGCCAGGAGGTTCGTCGGGCCGGTCACTTTCCAGGCCCTTACCGGCCGCCGCGTTCTGACAAGCCTGTGGCACGGTCGAGACGTTGCCGACATGCAGCACATTACGCTCACGGATGCGGCTGATTTGATGCTGATCGCTCCGGCGACGGCTAATATCATTGGCAAGATGGCCTGCGGGATCGCCGACGACCTGGTGAGCACGTTGGTGATCGGCGCGGCATCGCCTGTCGTGTTGGCGCCGGCGATGAACGACCGCATGTGGGGTAACCCGATCGTTCAGAGAAATGTCGCCACGCTGACTGAGCAGGGATATAAGTTCATCGGGCCGGGTGAAGGGTGGTTGGCCTGCGGCCGGGTCGGCCCGGGACGCATGGCCGAAGCCGAGGAAATCGTCAGTGTGGTCATCCCGATGCTCGAGGCTAACCCGGCAAAGAGAATGGCAAAGGTAGAATAGCGAATAGCGAAGGACACCAGGGGACACCGAGTGTCTGCCTCCTTTTCGCTATTTGCTATTCGACATTTTTTGATTCAGTTCAATCATGCGAGTTCTCGTTACCGCCGGCCCTACGCGAGAGTATTTCGACTCGGTCCGTTTCATCTCTAACCCCTCCAGCGGAAAAATGGGCTACGCGGTCGCCGCGGAAGCGGTCCGGCGCGGGCATCAGGTGGTGTTGGTGTCGGGCCCCGTGGAGCTTTCCGAACCCGGCGGGGCTAGAGTGATCCACGTGGTCAGCGCACACGAGATGTTGGAGGCGGTCACGTCGGAGTTTGAAAAGTGTCAGGCTGCCGTCATGACCGCCGCCGTCTGCGACTATCGCCCGTCAAGACGACTGAGCCACAAGCTGAAAAAACAAAACCGCTCCCGGTCGATTCAATTGCAGCCTACGGAAGACATCCTCGCGCACCTGGGCAAGATCAAAGGCGACCGGGTGCTGATCGGCTTTGCCATCGAGGATCACGAGCACCACGTAAACGCTGAAGCCAAGCTGCGGCGCAAACGGTGCGACGCCATCGTGCTCAACGGGCTTGGCAATGTCGGCTCCGATTCAGCCGAGGTCGAAATCCTGCGGGCGGATACAGGCTGGTCACCGCCCCTGTCGGGTACGAAGGGGCAGATCGCAGCCGCCGTCCTGGACCTGCTCGAGTCCCTGTTCGCCGCCCGCCGCTAGATCCACCGGTGGCCGGCTCTTGTCGCGCTGGAGCCGCCGGGTCTGTTGTATCCGGCTTTGCATGTGTTCGCTGCCGCAACGCACTCGTCAGAGCGGTGGGAGCCGAGGCAACTTGGTCTACTTTGTGGCAAAATAGGCAGAGTTGTGAGGTGTTACTTTGGCTGGTTGGGTTAACTTAGACGCTCGTTGGACAGTCCTACGCACCGAAGCAGCATTTTTCGAGCGGCAGAATACTCGGTTTCGGGGCTGTCGATGGGGGTAACACTTCCGGGACCGCACTCGGTGGGCACAGGCTTCTTCATTGCCATCGTTTACGGTGATCATGGAGGACGATCGGCCAATCTAACCATAATGGCCCTGGAAGCAATGGGTTAGTGTGCCCGACGGTCCACCGGCGAGCGGGGTCGGGTGTGCGGGACTCATGCGGACTGCCCGGGTAGCGTTCGTTTTTGGCATGTTTGTTCAAGGTTCGGGACAGGGTGGGCCGATGACGAATCAACGTCCTGTGCTACCCTCCCCCCCCGCGCGAGGGTTCCACGGGGTTGCGCGGTATTGGTTTTTCCGGGCGAAATCTTTTGAAATTGGTGGTTGACTTACCTGGGCCGATTCCTACAATTCGCCCACGGTACTCCTCGGAGTTCGTGCCTTTGTCCGCAGGGGGAAGAGCGCGGATTCGACAGCGCTGAGGGAGGCAGTCGTTCTGGAGCTGGCGCGTGACCGGAGCGACGGGAGCCCCCAATTCAGAAGGTGCTGGAAGGACTTGGAATTGTATTAAGTGGCGCAAGGAGGAAGTCGCTGTCAGCGGCGCTATTGCAACGACCGGGTTGTCACCAAGGGATTTGGGCGGTCCTTGTCGCGCGCCTCGCGCGTGGCGAGGTGCGGGACAGGGACTACACTTTTGGACATTTGTATAGAGTGTTAGGGTTCAGAACGATCAGCGTGTGAAACGGGAGCACGCCACAACCTTTTTGCTGGAGGTCATCGAGAATGCTAGGTTTGAAATTTGAAGGAAACACAAAGCTTCGGGTGTCTCGCTGGGGCATGCTTTGTGGCGTGTTCGCCATGCTTGTGTTTGTCACGGGGTGTCCGTTGCCGCCGCCGGTGACGCCGTGTACGGAGGACGCCGACTGCGTCGACGACGAGGTGTTTTGCAACGGGGACGAGATTTGCCTGGACACCGAAGTGTGCGGCCACAGCGGTGATCCGTGTGACGCCGACGCGGGCGAGGTGTGCAACGAGGTCACGGATCACTGCGACGAGTGCACCGTTGACGCCGACTGCGATGACGGTCTGTACTGCGACGGCGTGGAGACGTGCACCGATGCCGAATGCGTCGCCGGCACGTCGCCGTGTGCGGCCGACGAGGTTTGCGACGAGACCAATGAGGCCTGCGTCGAGTGTCTGGCCGACGCCGACTGCGACGACGCCGTGTTCTGCAACGGCGCCGAGACCTGTGGTGCCGACAACACCTGTGTCGCGGGCACCGACCCCTGCGATCCCGACACGCAGGTTTGCCGGGAGGAGCTGGGTACGTGCACCGAGATCGAGTGCGCGACCAACGACGACTGTGGTGACGGGCTGTTCTGCAACGGCGAGGAAGCCTGTATCGAGCAGCTTTGCGTGGATGGACCGGATCCCTGCGAGGCAGACGAGACCTGTGACGAGGACAACGATGCGTGCGTCGACTGCCTGACCGACGCCGATTGCGCTGCGGGCGAGGTCTGCACCGATGGCGAGTGCGGCGGGGATCTGTGCGCCGATGTCACCTGCGACGAAGGGTTTGTTTGCGACGTCGCCACCGGTGATTGCGTGGTGGACCTGTGCTTCGGCGTCACCTGCGACCCCGGTTTCGAGTGTGACGCCGACACCGGCGATTGTGTCTCGCTCGGTCTGTGCGACGACGTGACCTGTGACCAGGGCTTCGAGTGCGACCCGGCCACGGGCGACTGCGTCGTGTCGGGGCAGGAGTACGTGCTTACGGCCGATGTGGACAATGTGCCCGGCACGAACGGTGACGATACGATTCGTGGCGTCACGGCCGCCACTAATCCCACTCTGTCGGCCGGCGACAACATTAACGGTGGCGACGGCGACGACGACCTCGTCGTGGTTATGTCCAACACAACCTACGCTCCAGTTGCCACGGTCAGCAACGTCGAAGAGGTCTTCATCGGAGCGTTCGGCGGAGCGGCGACGTTTAGCGGCGCCAACATGACCGGCGTCGAGACATGGTGGGCAAACGGCGGCATCAACGCCCTGACCATCAACCCGATCAACGAGCTCGCCGACCTCGGTGTCAGGAACACCGACCAGGATCTGACGGCTACGTACAAGAACTCGCTGTTCGCGAGCGGGATCGTGGAGGTTTTCCTGGACGGCGCCGAGAAGGGCGTGAGTATCATTGTCGGTTCGACTACTGCGGGCGCCAGCGGGAATGGCCCCGATACGATCGTGCTTAACTCGATCGGGTCCGCCGCCAACCGGATCGACGGTATCGACGACGGCGGCCAGGACGACTTCGTCACGCTCAACACTGTGGGTAGCCAGAACCTGCGGATCGACGGGCCCATCGGTACGACCTGCAAGACGGTCAACGCGTTCGGCATGGACACCGGTGTTTCGGTCGACGTGAGCGTTTCCGGCTTGACCGCCTATACGTTTACCGGTTCGGGCGGTGATGACACGGTCCGCGCCGGCGCGATCCCCGCCTCGGCGACGATCAACGGTGGTGCCGGCGACGACACGCTCGAGATCACGGGCGATCTCGGCGCCGCTACCGTGTCGGCGATCGAGACGCTGAACATCAAGGACGACGCGACGCCGGCGGCCGTCCTGACCAACGCGCAGGAGATCACTCAGGTCAACATCGACGGCGCCTTCGGTGCGATTACCGACTTGAGCTTCACCGGGCTGCCGCCGAATCCGACCATCAAGGTGACCAGCGGCAACGCCGTGGCCATCGGCACAACTTCCGACTTCGCCGTGAAGTCGGGGACAACCGATACCCTGAACCTGGAGTTCACCGGGCAAGGCGCGCTGACGCTCGGCGGTGCTGCCCCGGAGCCGACGCTCACCGGATACAGTATGCTCAACTGCACCTTCAACAGCGGTGCGGTTGTTGACAGCGGCGCCGGTGCGCAGACGTTTGAGGACATAGGGGCTACTGAGACCCTCAAGACGATCAACTTCATGGGCTCGGAGAACGTCACCCTCTCGGTATTGCTCACCGATTCGATTGTGTTCACCGACCTCGACGCGACAGGGATGACCGGGATTCTGACTGCTCCGGCTGCTACGTGGCAGCAGGCGGTCACAGTCAAGTGCGGTTCCAATAGCGACGTCATTACGCTGGGCAACTTCGTCAACACATGCAACGGCAATGGCGGGGCCGATACTATCACCGGCGGGACCGGCGTTGATACCATCAACGGTGGCGCCGGCAACGACATCATCACCGGCGGTGCGGGCGCCGATACGATCGCTGGCGGTGACGGCAGCGACACGTACAACTACCTGATCGCGGAAGTGACGGCGGATGCCGATACGGTTTCCGACTTCGCGACTTCAGGAACGGACATGATCGATTGGACCGACCTGACGAACGCGAACCTTCGCGGCACGGGGGTAGATTACCAGGAAGGCGCTGCGGCTTCGGCGCTAGGTGCCAACACCGGGCTGTTCCTCCAGACGACCGCGATGGCCGATCTACTGCCCGCTACTGCACTTGCGGCTGCGAATGCCCTGACCGGTACAGCCATTAGCGACATTATCTATCTGGTGGCAGGAACCGCGACCGACACGGCCGTCTATCTCGTCACTGAGGGAGGCGTCGATACTACTTTCGATACCGCCGAGCTGGTTGCCACGTGGACGGGTGTCGACACGGCGGCTCGAACGGCACTGAGCGCAACGAATTTCGCTGACTTCCAGTAGTAGGCGACGTAATGACGTAGGGTCCGCTGTTGCGGACCACGGGTAAGACAACATAGGTACTAACGCGGAGCCCGGTGAGTGCGACTCGCCGGGCTCCTTTGCTGCGCAAACACCCCGGACAGAGCACCGGGGCGCGGATAGAGCACCGGGGCGCGGATAGAGCACCGGGCGCGAGCCCGGTGACGCGGAATGTCCGTGGGCTCGCACGGAGCACCGGGCGCGAGCCCGGTGACGCGGAATGTCCGTGGGCTCGCACGGAGCACCGGGTGCGAGCCCGGTGACGCGGAATGTCCGCGGGCTGGCGCCCGCGGCTCGGATCATGTCCGTGGGCTCGCACGGAGCACCGGGCGCGAGCCCGGTGACAGGGAATGTCCGTGGGCTCGCACGGAGCACCGGGCGCGAGCCCGGTGACGCGGAATGTCCGCGGGCTGGCGCCCGCGGCTCGGATCATGTCTCTGAGTGGGTATGATGACTGTCATGGCGGAACCGGTGGGGTTTCTGATTACCTGGACGTGCTACGGCACGTGGCTCTACGGCGACGAGCGCGGGTCCGTGGATGATGAACACAATGCCTATGGGACGCCATACATACCTCCGGACAAGGGACGCGTCGCGGGATTGCATCGACGGATGGGGCATCCACCGTTTCGGTTGACGAAGGCGGCGAGGGATCTGGTTACCAACACCATTGAAGAACATTGCCGTCAGCGCGGCTGGGAACTCCTGGCCGTGAATGCACGGAGCAACCATGTGCACGTTGTGGTTGGTTTTGCGGGTGTTGCACCGGAGATGATGATGGGCGAATGGAAGGCATGGAGTTCGCGTCGACTTCGGGAGCGGGGTTTGGCGGGTCCGGGGCAGACGGTGTGGACACGACACGGAAGCACCCGTTACGTGTGGAAGAAACGGGACCTCGATCCAGTCGTCGCGTATGTCGTAGAGGGGCAGGACGCGAGCCGGTTCCGAGACTCGCAAAGGCCATAAGTCACGCAGGGTCCGCCATTGCGGACCATCGGTAGACAACTTAGGTTCTAACGCGGAGCCCGGCGGGTTGATCTCGCCGAGCTCCTTTGCTGCGCAAACACCCCGGACAGAGCATCGGGCGCGGACGGAGCACCGGGCGCGAGCCCGGTGACGCGGAATGTCCGTGGGCTAGCGCCCACGGCTCGGATCATGTCCGCGGGCTGGCGCCCGCGGCTCGGATCAGAGCCGGCGCGGGTACCCCATTCTTTGCCGCAGGCGAAGGATGGGAGACGGAACGGTCGTCTGGTCCATCTGTCCCCCACCTCCAACAAGTCGGGATCTTCGATCTTGCTGCGCAAGGACGCGACACACGCTCTTCGGGGCGTCCGGTTGGCGTTCACGTGCCGGCGTGCTATAATTGACTGATGAAGCTGCCAAACGGCGATCACGCGCTGGTCGAGGATGCGAAGCTTCGCGATTACGTCTTGAATCCACGGCATCCAGTGGGCAGGCATCACGCGGCCTTGTTCGAACGGCTGTTGGGGATTGAACTCGGCAACGCCGAGGTGCTCAAGGACGCGCTGCTGCGGGTGGCGGCGAATGAAGTGGTGACTCGCGAGGTTGCAACGCCGTATGGCCGATAGTATGAGGTTCGCTTCGAGTTGACGAGCCCTTTGGGCGCTAAGCGTGTCGTATCGGTGTGGATTGTGGATGAGACGAGCGAGCGGCCGCGACTCGTCACGTGTTACGTGGAGTAGGCTCATGTTGAAGGAGCACGACGTAGTAACCGTTACGGTTGATGTGCCTGCTGAGAGGTTATCGCCGGGTGATGTCGGTGCTATCGTACATTGCTATCCTGATCGGGACGCATACGAGGTGGACTTCTTGGACGATCAGGGGCGAAGCAAGGGTGTGGCGACACTGTTGGGGTCCCAGCTCTTGCGCCTAAACCTCATCTCGCTTGTCGCCTGACGATGGGGGTTGCTCGCTCCACTCGTTTTCGGGTCCGCTGTTGCGGACCATGGATGGGCATGAATGGATGGGTTTAACCTTGGAGCCCGGCGGGTGACACTCGCCGGGCTCCTTGAATTATCGATTGTCGATTGTGGATTGCGGGCTTTGAGGTGGGGCAGTAGTGCAGGGTCCGCGCCGCAGCGGCTGCGCCTATCCCCCACGCGTGAATCAGATCGATCCGCCGTCGCATTACGAAGCGGGCCACCACCGGGGCGGCAAGCGATGCGATTCCATAGAACCGGGGCAGCACGTCAACCGGTTGCTCTAACCCAACTTTCGCACTTTGAAGCCGCGATCCCCGCTTTCAATACTGGGAAGGGCGAAAGTCTGCACTACACAACCGACTATCCCAATACTGGAATCGCCATCGTGCGAAAGACGGGCTAACCAGCGCAGCGAAGTTGCGGCTACAAGGTCGATCGTAGCCAGGCTGCTGACGTAACCACCCCGCGGCAATCCATCGATGAGTTGCGATATGCCGACGCGCTGCTCCCAGCCCGCCGAACCGTCGAACAAGTGACCGACCTGCGTCATCTTTCGCGTTCGAAGTCGCCCAGCCGGCGGTCGTAGAAGAGCTTGGCGATCTCGACCGCAAGCCTGCTGCCCAGCTCCTTCGAGATCGCGTCCTTGCTCTTGGCCCTGCTCACTTCGCTGCCGCTCATGCTGACGGTCATCGGATATCCTTGGGGGCTGGTCGGCCAGAGGCGCACGCGAGAGCGACTCTTCTTTTCGAGTACGCTGATGACTTTGACAGTGACGGAGAAGTACGCAGCTGTGATCGCGTCGCGGATCTGTTCCTCGGCGAAAAAGTCCTGAACCTCAATCCAAAGCACCTGTTCGGCGCCGCCGAGTTCGCCGATCTCACGACACCCACGCTTGTCAAAACCGGAAACCGACTGCCGCAGATGATCCACAGTCTGTTGCGGGATGATCTTATAAGCGGCCTTGTGCTTGAGCAGCTCTTGAGCAAGATCGTCAAATAGATAACGGGTGGCCGCAGGCCAATCCACACGCTCCGAAACGTCGTCGATCAGGATCATGATCGGCCCCTCGGTCATGCGGAACTTGGCTTTGACCTTCTGTCCCTGCCCGAACCCGAGGAAATACAGCAGCTCGCCGCCGGAGTACGTACACCCGCCAAGCGGAAGACTGAACGCAACGGCAAGGACGACCCACAGAGCAGATCGGCCTATATCGCTGCTTAAAGCCTGCCGCGACAACCGCGGGGCAGGAAGGGCCCGGCCTGCTGGGGCCGATGTGGACTTGCGCTTACAGTTCCACGGTGTGTTCATAGAACTTCCTTGCAACCTGCTCGGCGAACTTGCGGTAGGTGGCTTCGCGGATCAAGGGGGCGTTAGTCGCGGTCATCAGGACAGGCGCCCCATCGGGATACTGACACTTGACTGGCGCCAACTCATACCGCCGGAGCTGATCGGGATCAGCTCGGATGTCATGGACTGACACGGAAGCGTGGATCTGGCCGCGCAGAAACTGCGGCTGCTCCGGATTGCGAAACTGGAATCTCAGCACTTCCATATAGACCACATAGTCCGCATCGAACGCTTCCCCTACGGCGTGGGGATAGATCTGGGCGTTGACATTTTTCTGTATGAAATCCTCAACATCGCGAGGATCAACGACCTCGGTGTCCAGTTCACGCCGGGTCATTTCGGCGTAGAGCTTGTCGCCGACGTATGTCGCCAGCTCAAACCGGGCGTAAGGATAATCGAACAGGGTGGATGGGTCCGTCCATACCAGAATCGCCACCCGACGGCCGGCCAGCTTATCGAACTCAGGTGATACCTTCTTCTTGTGCTCACCGATGAAGACCAGCGGTGTTAGCAGGTTGCAGGACACGACAAACGGCAGCAGGCTAAGTAGGATCCAGCGAAGATGCTTCAATGGCATCGAAATCGTCTCCTCGTTTTCTATTGTTCGTGCTACGTCGGTGCTCATTACGTGTATCCTACACTCCAACCACCAGTGTGAAAGAGGGGGATCGGCGTTCAACCTCTCAGCCGCTCCTGGGCCCCGGCGCCGTAGGCGCACTGACACAACGGCACCGACACCGGGTACGCCCGATGAGTCGAGGACCGCATCCGCCTCACAGCCGTCGCGGGGCAGGCGGGCTGGAATCCGGCTGTTGGTGCACGGGCCGCGATTCGGTTAGAATCATGGCTCATGGTAGGCGATGGAGGGGAAGTGTCTTCCCCACCCAGATTGGCTGACGAAGCCATGCCCAAACTACGCTTCTGGGGACGAACGAGGGGCAGCCTGGGAGCGAAGGTCCCTTCATTTCGTGCAAAGGAGAATGTGGCAATGAGCAGCGTAGCAAAATTCGCGGCAGCGACAGGAATGGTGTTGGCCTGCGTCTCGACGGCGCAGGCGGTTGAGATGGAATTGGTCACCGTCGGCAGCCCCGGCAACGCCGGGGAGTGGTCGGGCGAAGGTGCTGGCGGCTACGGCCCGGACCGCATCTGCGGGGCGGTGGACTACGTGTACAACATCGGCACGTTCGAGGTGACCGCCGGGCAGTACACGGAGTTTCTCAATGCCGTGGCCGACGAGGACACCTTCGGGCTTTACAACGCCAACATGTGGAATTCAGAGTACGGGTGCAAGATCGAACGCACTGGCTCCTGGCCCAATTTCAGCTACAGCGTGGCACCGGACTGGGCGGGCCGGCCGGTGAACTACGTGAGCTGGGGCGACGCGGCGCGGTTTTGCAACTGGCTGCACAACGGCCAGCCGGAGGGTGTCCAAGACCTGACCACGACCGAAGACGGGTCTTACTACTTGAACGGTGCGACGAGCTACGACAGGCTCATGGCTGTCGGGCGTGATCCGGACGCGACATGGGTGATCCCGTCGGAGGACGAGTGGTATAAGGCGGCGTATCACTACAACGACGGCGCGACGAGCAACTACTACGATTATCCGCCCAGCACGGACGAGCTTTTGAACAACGGGAACCCAGAGGGGGACACGGGCAACTCGGCAAACTTCTACGATGGCGACTATACGATTGGGAGCCCCTACTACCGGACGCGGGCGGGCTTCTTTGGGCTGTCCGAGAGCCCCTACAACACGTTCGATCAGGGCGGGAACGTCTCGGAGTGGAATGAAGCCGTGGTTTACGGTTCGGGTCGCGGCCTGCGCGGCGGGTCGTTCTACGTCTACCCCGGCTCCCTGCGCGCCGCGGCGCGTGGCAGCTACGCCCCGACGAGCGCGTACGGCTACATCGGGTTTCGTGTCGCCACGTTCGCCGACTGCAACGGTAACGGTATTCCCGATGAATGCGACCTTGATTGTGGAGCAACCACTGCCCTGGGAGGTGGGTCATGTAGCGACCTCTACCCGGCGCCTGCCTGCGGGCAGAGCGACGACGACAACGGTGATGGGATCCCCGACGAGTGCGGTGCGTGCTGTGGCAGTTTTGGAGTCGTCGGTTGTCTCCAGCTCGTCCAAAACCTGTGTCTAGATAGCAACGGCGTCTACCTTGAAGATGGAACGGTATGCGACGGCACCGCCTGTCCAATCCCCACTGTCTCCGAATGGGGTCTTGTTACGATGGGCCTACTCGTGCTGGCGGCGGGGACGGTGGTGCTCGCCCGGCGTCGCGCTATCGCCGTTCGTTGATCCGCCGGCGCCGGGTGGCATGGGTCCCGACGTATCCCGACGTACGTCGGGAGGATTTGCCCGTGCTGGGATGTCAAGACACGGGTAAGCCGGCGCTTACCCATGCCACCCACGCGCGGTGGACGGTACGGATCCGTACCGCGACCGGAACGGACAAGCTACGCCGACGTGGTGCTCGACGATCGCCTTCGACAAGCTCCTCGTCCGTGTATAACTCCAGACTTGGCGCACCCACGAACGGCTGCATGGTGTACGGCGCGTAATCGACGACATCGGCCATCAACGTGATACCGGCCGTCGCAGGATAGTATCCATCGACCGCCTGCATCGCGATCTCGACTTCGTTGCCCTCTTTAAGCAGACCTGTCCCGTAGGACCACTGCTCCTGCACACTACGCGCCCTATCGGTACGATAATCTGCCGGCGCAACGAGCCAACCGGCGAGCGTTAACGAGCTTGATCCGCAAAGCCGTCATTGCCGTATTTCGTGTCACGGCAATGCCAGAGAGAAAGGAGTCGTCAACGTTGCAATACATACAAAGCCGTACATCGGACACGTTGTCGTACGCGCTACGGCGAGGACCTGGGTCGTGCCGCCACAGGCGGTTACCGGCATGTTCCCGTGTTCTCGCAAGCGTTTGGCTCATCCTTGGCCTATCAGGATGCGGCATTCAGATGAACATGCGGGTGCCCGACCCGGCTGTTCATTATATTGCGTTTGGCGACTCGACTACTGCGGGACCAACGGAGCGGGATTATCCCGACATTTTAAGGGAACTCTTGGACGAGCCCGTCGGGGCTTTCGCAAACGAGGGGAAAAGCGGCGAGTCCACTGAGGAGGGCCTGATGCGCCTGGGCATGCTGCTGTCGGAACGTATTTATCCCAACGCACGTGTGCTACTCTATTGGGAGGGCGGTAAAGAAATCGTTGACTTCATCCAGGATCACGACCCGCTTCTTTTCTTCGCCGCTGATGATCCTTCCTACCCCTATACTGAGGAGCTGGTGGGAGTCTTGGCCAAGGTTCAGACGAACATCGAACAAGCCATCAGCTCTGCGGCGGATGCGGGTCTTACCGTGTATATCGCGACCTATTTTCCGCTGGCTCCAGGTCCCGCGGAATGCGATGCACTGCCGCTTGACATCATACTGCCTTTACAGGCGGGGAATGCGAATTCATACCTGATGATGTTGAACGAACACATACGCGGTGCTGCGGCGAAGCAGGGGGCGACTATTGTCGACGTAGAAGCAAGCGCAGACGTACTGCAAGAGAATCCGGCGAACTATTTCGACTGCAATCATCTCAGTGCGTCGGGCAACGAAGTGGTAGCGCACCTTTTCTGTGATGCCATTGAGAAGAGCTCGGCGAAGCGGTCGCCCGGGAAGTTAAGAGATTAGCCGGTTGCAATTTCGGGTGGCACTGGTCCCGACGTACGTCGGGATTTGCCCGTGAGAGCCGTTTGCACGAGCAAGCTACCGCTTGCCCATGCCACCCGGTCAGCTTCTGCCACGTCTGACAACAGCCGAGCCGACTACCGTGTTTTCACCAGGTTCTCCACGACGCTGGGGTCGGCCAGGGTTGACGTGTCGCCAATGTCTTCCGGTTTACCCTCGGCGATCTTGCGTAAGATACGCCGCATGATCTTACCGGATCGCGTCTTGGGGAGGCGCGGTGCCCAGTGTATGACATCCGGAGCTGCAATGGGGCCTATCTCCGCACGCACGTGCTTGACCAGCTCCTTCTTGAGCTCATCCGCATATTCCTCGCCCGTCTTGAGCGTTACGTAGGCGTAGATGCCCTGCCCCTTGATCTCATGCGGGAAGCCCACCACAGCCGCCTCCGTCACCTTGGGGTGTGAAACCAGAGCGCTTTCCACCTCGGCCGTACCCATCCGGTGGCCGGAGACGTTGATCACGTCGTCGATCCGCCCGGTGATCCAGTAGTATCCGTCCTCGTCGCGCCGGCAGCCGTCGCCGGTGGAAAATATACCCGGGCAGCGCGTAAAGTACGTCTCTTTGAACCGTTCGTGCTGGCCGTAGACGGTGCGCATGATCGCCGGCCACGGCTCCTCGATGCACAATGCGCCGGAGGCCACACCTTCCAAACGCTTGTTGTTCTCGTCAATGATGACCGGCTTAATACCGAAGAACGGCAATGTCGCGGATCCGGGTTTGGTGGCAATGGCACCGGGTAGCGGTGTGATCAACATGCCTCCGGTTTCGGTCTGCCACCAAGTGTCAACGATCGGGCATCGCCCCTTGCCGACGACGCGATGATACCACATCCACGCTTCGGGATTGATGGGCTCACCGACCGTGCCGAGCACTCGCAGGCTGGAAAGGTCGCGCTTCTTCACCGGCTCATCGCCCTCGCGCATGATCGCTCGGATCGCAGTCGGGGCCGTGTAGAACTGATTCACTTTGTACTTGTCGACGACATCCCAGAATCGCCCCGCGTCCGGATAGGTCGGGATACCTTCGAACATTACCGTCGTCGCCCCGGTCAACAGCGAACCATAGACTACATAGGAATGCCCGGTGACCCAGCCGATATCAGCCGTGCACCAGAAGATGTCCCCGTCGTGGTAATCGAAAACGTACTTGAAAGTGGTAGCCGTAAAGACCATATAGCCGCCGGTGGTATGCAGCACACCCTTCGGCTTGCCGGTCGATCCGGATGTATACAGGATGAACAACGGATCTTCCGAGTCCAGCCACTCCGGCTCGCACTCAGGCGAAGCATCCTTCATCACCTCGTGCCACCAATGATCTCGCCCGGCCTTCATGGTCACGGACATGTGCTCGGAACCGAGTCGCTGCAGCACCAGGCAGGTCTTGACGGTAACACCCCGGCCGGCTGCTAAACCCATGGCCTTATCGGCGTTGGCTTTTAGTGCCACAGCCTTGGCACCCCGGAACACACCGTCGGTCGTGACCAGGAATTGGCAGGCCGAGTCAACAATACGATCAGCCAGCGAATCGGCGCTGAATCCGCCGAAGACTACCGAGTGGATAGCTCCGATCCGGGCGCAGGCCAGCATGGTAACGGCCAACTCCTTGACCATGGGCATGTAGATGGAAACGCAATCTCCCTTTTTGACACCGAACGACTTGAGCACATTGGCCAGTTTACAGACCTTGCGGTGAAGTTCCCGGTAGGTCAGTCTACCATCCTCGCCGGGTTCGTTGCCTTCCCAAATAATGGCCGCCTGATCGCCGCGCTTGTCGAGGTGCCGGTCGATTGCGTTGTAGGTAATATTGGTCTTGGCCCCGATGAAGTACTTGATGGAGAGTGTGTCCTTGAAATCGAATTCACGGACCTTGGTCCACTTCCGCTGCCAGAAGAAGTCTCCGGCGATCTCACTCCAGAATCCATCCGGGTCCTCGATCGATCGCTTGTACATCTCTTTGTACTGCTCGAGCGACCGTATATGCGCCCGGGCGGCAAAATCCTTTGACGGTGCAAAGGTCTGGGGTACGGTCACAACAGACTCAGGGCTGATAGTTTCGGTCATGGTTCGGGATTCCTCCGTTTATGAATATAGCCGGCCACGAATGCGCGCTTCCAACGTGTTTCGTGTCGCAGCGTTTGCTTAGGGCACTACGGTACCTCGAGAGTGCTAACCAGCGGTGTGGCCCGACCTCGGTTATTTCCATATCAGCGGCTTCAGCCGATCTGTTGCGTTAACCGGCTTCGAGCAATCCGACTATGGCATCAGCCGTTCGCTTCGTCGCTCCTTGATTGTCGACTACCACTTCTCGGGCCCGCAATCCTATTTCTGCAGCCGCATCTTCGTCCTGCAAAAACGCTTCGATTGCAGAAGGCAGCGCGTCTGCAGACTCGACAATTCGTATCGCATCCGCCGTGTGCAACGCGATCACCGGTAACTGAAAGTTCTCCGTATGCGGCCCTATGACTATCGGTTTCCCCAAGGCCGCCACTTCCATCGGGTCCGAGCCACCCAACGGCACCAATGTGCGCCCCACGAAAACCACATCGGCAAGCGAGTAAAACTTGCGAAGCTCACCCATAGTGTCACCTAAAAGCACTACTGGTCCGGGCTTCGGGACAACCTGGATACCGTCACAGCAGTCACTGCGGCGGATGCACCTGAAACCCGCTCGCTCTATGATCCGAGCGACCTCGTCAAAGCGCTCCGGTTTTCGGGGAACGATTGCCAGTAACGGTCCCGCCACATCACTCTTCTCCGTTGACCCAGCTTGCACGCCACGTGCCAGACATGGCCAGTCATCAAGCAAGCGACGGTACGCGTCGAGAATCATTGTCTCTTCGCCCGGCCCCGTACTACCGCACACCCATAGGGGGCGACGTCGGTCAATCCCCAGCGCGCAAGCCAGCGCTTCTGCACCTTCAACCTGGTCGGTCACCGCCGCTGAATCCCATTTGAGCGAAGAGGTGACCTCAACGCGATCCGCTGGGACACCGAGTGAGCGAAAACGTGAGGCGATCGCCTCATCCTGGGCGCCAACCCACACAAGGTTGCGGAATATACACTGTATAGTGCGGCCGAGCCGACGCAGGCGGACGGCACTGCGGGGTGTCAGTCGACCGTTAACCACCACCACGGGAATGCCGCGGCGTGTCGCCATCCGCACCAGGTTGTACCAGACTTCCAGCTCCACGAGCACGATCATCGACGGACTCACCCGCCGCAGAGCGCGAGAAACGACCGGGCTGAAATCGAGCGGAAAACGGAAGACGCGGTCGGTACCGTAAAGCTGAACAGCCCGGGCGTAGCCGGTATCGGTAGTCGTAGAGAAGACAACCTCGGCGTGGGCTAGGCGCCGGCGAAGCGATTCCACCAGGCGGGGAGTGGCATTGACCTCACCGAGTGAGACCGCGTGAATCCAGATCCGCTGCTTGTTCGGATCGAACTCCCTCACAAACCCGAACCGCTCGCCCCACCCACGACGGTTCTTGCCCACGATCAGCGCCTGATACAGCGCAAACGGCAGGTAGAGCAACCCTGCCACAAGGTACACAAGGTTCGCAATCCATTGCATGGGCTGCGAATCGTATGCCCTGGCCCGCAAAGCGCCAACTCACGCGATGATCCGGTAGCCCATTCCGCCTTGCGCGCCATCCTCGGAAACCCATTTTGGGTTTATCCCAGAGTGGCATTATGAAGGCATGAATATTAACAAGGGACCCAACGCATGACCAAGTCGGTGTTCACAACAAGGTACAAGCGACTTCGGCAGCGTCTGATCGAAGCCCGCAGAGCGTCCGGACTCACCCAGGCTACCCTTGCGGCAAAACTGCAACGTCCTCAATCCTTCGTCTCAAAGTACGAGCGGGGCGAACGCCGGCTTGACCTGATCGAGTTCCTGGAAGTGGCGGAAGCCCTCAACGTCGACGCGGGGAACATCCTTGGGCAGCTCTAGCCAACCAGCCGGCTCCTCGAGCTCGAATCCGGGCTCAAAGACGATTCTTGACCGGTGGAAGGTCACGGTGGGACAGCTGACTGCGATCGTTGATGCCAACCCTAGCCTTCGCGGGATGATGTTGGGCTATGTAGCAGAGATGAAGCTCACGAAGCTTCTCGAAGCGATTGCGCACGTCTCCCACTCGATGAAGTGCGATGACCACGATCGAACTAAGAAGGGTGATCGAGTGATCGTGTGCAAGGGGCGCAGGTTTGTCGTCGAGTGCAAGTCGCTTCAAACGAACACCGTACGGCACGAGAAGGGCCGATGGACTGGTAAGGTTCAGGTGGACGCGAGCGACAAGCGTGAGGTTACCTTCCCCGATGGAAGCACGCTACACACTACGTGCCTCCGCGTCGGCGAATTCGACATCCTTGCCGTCAACCTGTTCGCCTTTGAGAACAAGTGGCGGTTTGTCTTCGCCAAGAACAAGGACCTCCCTCGTTCCAGGTACCGGCGCTATACTCCGCAACAGCAAAGACAATTGCTGGCTACGCTGGTCCCCGTGACGTGGCCACCCCAGCCCCCGTTTTATCCCGATGTCTCTCCCATCCTGGAAGACCTAGTACGTGAGCGCTCGAAGTGATGACGGCGTTTCTTGCCACGCGTCTTGATGAAAACGAGAAAATACGAGTGGTTTTTTCGAGCATGCACCTGCTTCCTGAGACGGCTAACGACGGGTCGGTTCCTCCGGACCACGACGAACAAATCCTTCGTGTAATACCCGGTCCGCTCGTACTCATTGATCAGCTCGAGGTGGGTAAGGCGCTGCACGTTAGCGCTAACCTCATCTTGACACTTGACGATCAGGACGCCTTCGTTGCGTAACACTCGGTATGCTTCTCGTCCGGCAGCAAAATACAGCTCCAGCACCGCGTTGTGCCACTTTGCCCCGCCCTGGGACGGCTCTCCGTCCGAGTAGTTTTGCCGAAACGCCTTGTGACTTCCGGATCCGGCCATGTGCTCGCGCGACCTGCGAAACAGTCCCTCCATGTAGGGCGGATCCAACACGACACAGTCAATAGAACCGTCGGCGTATGGCAGCGCCCTACAGTCCACGCCGATCGATATATCGCTAGCCTTGAGGATATAGCGCCCGGACGGAACGTTTTGCCAGAAAACGCCCTTGCCCCAGGTTACGTCGGCAACCGTCGAGCCCTCGGGTACGTGCAACGCAAGAATATGGGGGAAGACCTCTGCGTTACCGCCGACGTGGGCTGAGACGACAACGTTCGAGGTGGTAATCCCTCCCTGAACCCGCTTGTTGCGCGCATTCCCCGCCATTCCGGGGAGTATCAGTTGTTCGTGACGCCTAGATGACTCACTGCTAGCACCCATCGCGCTGTCCTTCGACTGCTTCACGGAGTATTACTATACAACGTCAAGCCGTCGGTACCAACCCGTTGTGCGCGCCCGGTGGCGCGCACTGGTGTACCCCGGATAGCTAGGTCCGCTATCCATCGCATGGGCTGCGAATCGTATGCCCTGGCCCGCAAAGCGCCAACTCGCGCGTTCAACCGATAGCCCATTCCACCTTGCGCGTCCGCCCGGTAGACTCCCTGGCATGGAAGCCAATTCCCGGCACCAAACAGAGCTGCCCTACCTCACCACCGACCTGTCCGGCATTGGTGGCGTCATCAAGCGTTACGACGAAGACTTTCTTGTCGAGGAAATTCCGCTCTACTCGGTCAGCGGAGAGGGGACACACACCTACTTCACCATTGAGAAACGCGGCCTTACCACGCTGGCTGCGATCCGGCTCATCGCCCGAGCGCTTGGCCGGAACGCCCGCGACATCGGTTACGCCGGACTCAAGGACGCCCACGCGGTCACGCAGCAAATGCTGAGCATTGAGCACGTGGAGCCTACGCGCATCAAATCGCTCGGGCTGAGCCGAATTCGTGTGCTCTCCGTCTCCCGGCACGGCAACAAAATCAAGCTTGGTCATCTCTCCGGAAACCGCTTCACGATCAAGATTCGCCGTACTGTCGCTTCACCGCTGTCTCGGGCAGCACCAATTATGGATGTGCTAGCGAAACGCGGCGTGCCGAACTACTTCGGGCCCCAGCGCTTCGGCGTTCGGGGCGATAACGCTCTCATTGGCCGGGCCGTTCTCCAGGGCAACTATGACCAAGCGATTGCCCTGATCCTCGGTCGGCTCGGCTCCATGGACCAGGCCGATGTACGTAAAGCGCGCGAGCTGTTCGACGCCGGCGATCTGGAAGCGTCAGCCGTCGCTTGGAAACGTGCGTTTCCCGAGCAAGCACGGATTTGCAGGGCGCTGATCAAAAGCAGCGGTGACGCGCGCAGGGCCTGGCAAGCCGTCCAGCATACGCTGCGCAAGCTATATGTCTCCGCGGTTCAAAGCGAACTGTTCAACCGAGTTCTTGCCCGGCGCATCACCGGCATCGACCGACTGGAAACCGGTGACATCGCCTGGAAGCACCGCAACGGTGCCTGCTTTCGCGTCGAGGATGCCGCCGGGGAGCAGGTCCGCTGCTACACGTTTGAGATATCTCCCACCGGCCCGCTGTTTGGCCGCCGCATGACCGAAGCTCACGGCGCCCCGGGTCAACTCGAAGCCGAGGTTCTAAACGAGTCCGGTCTTGGCAAAGAGCAGATGCACGCTAAGGAGGGCACGAAACTTGACGGAGCCCGGCGCCCACTACGCGTACCACTCCTGAGCCCGGACCTCGACGCCGACAACGACGATCACGGTCCATACCTACGCCTGTCCTTCCAACTTCCTCCGGGCGCCTACGCAACCAGCGTCACCCGCGAGATCTGCAAACAGGACTAATAGAGCGCCCAACAGAACCGAACCGCACCCGTGAGGAAGCGGCCAACCCCCCTCCCGTCCCCCTGTACAGCGGATCATCGAACTGGTGGGCGAGCCACCAGTGGCACCCGGCACGTATGCTCTGATGGGCTCGCATGTAGGGCCCAAGACTCCGCAGCACGCCTACGAGAAGCTTCAAGTTGTGTCGGGAGAAAGCCCGGTCTGGCCGCCATAGGCCAAGTTTCAATATCAACCGCCCGATGAGCTTTCCGTAGCTCCTCAGTATCAGCCGATGGAGTTCCTTGGGTGGCAGATCGGTTTCGGTGACGAAGTGCTGCATATCGTAGAGCTGGTAATCAGTGGTAAGAATGCGGTTCTCGAGCCTTCGGTGCAGGGGCGTACCGGGAAAGGGCGTGAGCGGAGTCAATTCCGCAATGAGGATCGAGGGATGCTCCTTTATGTGCTGGTCGATGGCCTTAAATTCCCTGACGCCAAAGTCGGAGTTTATCAAATATCCGGCGGCGACATGGATACCCAGCTCCTGCGTGATCCGCAAGGCCTCTTCGTTCTGCTTCTGTTCGATGTCCTTTCCAGTGCGACGGAGCGTGGAGTCGTCAAGCGCCTCGAGTCCCGTCATCACCAGGCTGAGCCCGACCCTTGCCCACAATGCGAACACGTCTTTGTTCTCGACGATGCAGTCGGTGCGGGAATATGCGAAATAGCGTTTCTTCACACCGTTCCGCAGTAGCATTTCGCCGAGAACACGCATGCGCTGCGGATCACAGAATGAATGATCGTCGCAAAAATACACGAACTCCTCCTTCAGACCGCGGATCTCCTCGAGTACCAAATCCGGAGACCGGGGAATGAAAGTCCCGTGTGAATAGACCCGGCACGAACAGAAAACGCACGCGAACGGGCACCCTACGGACGTTCGTACGGCGGCTACGGAGGGCTCGAACAGGTAATAGTAATGCTTGCGGTAGCGGTCCACCAACGAGCGATCCGGAAACGGCTGGTCGTCCAGAGTAGACGGCAGCGGGCGCGGACGAGTCAGCTTCAACCCGTCCGGTGTGCGCAAACAGATACCGGGAATCTCGTCGAAGCCGTTCGACCCACTTGCCTTGGCTGAGCAGATCTCGGCAAAAGTATCGACCCCCTCTCCCACAACCACCAAGTCCACCGCCGGATGGTCAAAGTCCCTCGGGCAAAGTGTTGCATGGTGACCACCTACGACCGTCAGGCACTGCGGAGCGTGCAGATTTACAACCTGAAGCGCTTCGATGGCCGTTTCCAGATGGATGATATCGGAGGTCACCCCAGCGATGTCCGGCTTGAATTCTCGCAACGACCGGCGGAGGTCGTTTGGGCGTACCATCATGTCCACCAAGCGCACTGTATGATGGCGCGACACCGCCGCACCGATCACCTCCAGTCCAAGTGGCTCGATACAGGCGAGGTTCTTTAATCCGATCGTGCGTGCGCCGAGGGGTGGGTTGATAAGAAGGATGTTCATCCTAGATTTCCCGTTTGCCGGATTTTCGATCATCATTCTGCCGCAAGAAGCCTCTCGATTCAAATAGGGTTTCCCATTTATCGAGCCTCAAGCCGCCACCGTACCCAGGCGAGCCACCTGATTCAAGCGAGAACCGCCTACCATGCCCTTGTTTGTGCCAGCGAGTCGACCTCCCGACCCGCCGAGTCGCTGATTCGGGCGCTCCCGCCATCCGAACGACGGTCTTACGCCATCTCCGCGCAGCACAAACCCTTGCCCTGCCAATCTTCAGCGTTTCGGCCGGTTGCCGCGTCAGCCGCGCTGCACCAACGGCGGAGGCACACCGAACCGCTGGATGCGCTCCATGATCGCTGCGAACAGATCGCGTGGCACCGCGACTTCCGCCATCTGAAACGTCACGTACTTCGCGTGCCGAACCACCTTGGTACCGATCTTGATCAGCTTCTCCCGAAGCGTGGTCAACGACCAGTGCTTCACCGCCCTCAGCAGCGCCAATCTCCGCAGAAAGTTTCCGAGGTTGTAGGGCAGAGCGAACAGTTCGTCGCAGCGCCAATCCACCTTGGCCGCCACGCGGAAAGGATGGTCCCAACTCTGCGCGTGATACGAAGAGCTCTCGTAGAACACCTTGGGCTTGTACGAAGGGCGTCCCACCGGACGGGTCAACAGATGGCTGATACCGGCGATCAGAACATCATTGGCCGGGATGCGGATGGTGTACTCGAAGCTTTCGGCCTCAAGGGGACGGTACAGCGCCGGGATGGCGAACGCCGCATCACCTCGGAAGTATGTCGGAATATCGCGATCGCGGTATCATTCGATGACGGGTATGCGACGCATCGCCGGGCGGATGCGCAGATGTTCTGTCCCGGCGCGCCGGGATTGACATCTTCGTAGCCCGCCAAACGCCCGTAGACACTCTGCCGCAACATGCCCAGCAACGAACGTCGTGTGTTCTTTCCCCGTCGGCAATCCGACAGCCTCGTGCTTCCCTTCTCAGTCAAACGGAAGGCTTCGTCGAGTTCACGGAACGCAAGTAAGCCCGCGTCACTCGTGATCTTCGCTCCGCGGAATTCGAGCCTGAGCTTGCTATCAGATTGCACACAAAGTGCTTGTTTTCGCCCATCACCCATCGGGTGCTCCTCTCAAAATTGCTGGAGGCCCTTGAAGCACGGGGCGAAACTGCACGAATCAGGCCATCGCGAACGCTCCATCTGGGAAATCCGGGTTCAGTCCCTTCGCGAACCTGCGGACCATCGGAAACGCGACACTGTGCCGTCAGCACAACACCGCATCAATGTGAACGCAATCCTCGCCCACAATGATTGGCCGGTGGGCACCGGCGTGTGGGGGCCGGTCTCGACTGGTTCGACGTGCCAGGGGCGACGATCGGTCTGTCATTCTCCCGCGTCTATGGGTGTGGAGTATATTGCCCTCCCGCCCTGAAATGGGTAAAAACAGGGTCCATGGCACGGATTTTGTACTCTGTCCACGGCGACGGCCTCGGTCATGCCACCAGAGCGCACAGTGTGGCCGAAGGGCTGATGACTCGCGGGCATCAGGTGCGCTTCGTATCCAGTCTGAAAGGCACCCGTTACCTTGGCGAACATTTTCCGGGCCTGGTGACCGACATCTTCGGCTTTCAACTCAGCTACGACCATGGGCGCGTCCGTCAGCTCCGAACGTTTCTGGATTTGACGCTAGGTATGGCTCGGTATGCGCGTCCGACGCTCCGCCGGGTCCGGCGCGTCTTCCACGACTATAAGCCCGAACTGGTGATCACCGACGCCGAGTGGTTTGCGCCAGCGATGGCCAAGCTGCTTCTCATTCCCTTCGTCAGCTTGGACAATCAGCACTTGCTGACACACTGCGAGATCGACAGGCCGCCGGGATCCGCGAAGGATTTCCTGAACGCCTACGCGGTCGTCCGCTCATATCATATGGGAGCGCGTCGTTATCTGATTTCAACCTTCTTCGACGCACCCATCCGGCATCAGCCCGCCACGCTCGTTCCGCCGATTCTGCGCCGTGAAGTGTACAAACGCACGAGCGAGCGCCGCGACTACTGGGTCGCCTATCTCGGCGGCTCCGGGGAACATGACCGGATGCGCCGCGTGCTCGAGTCCTATACGGATGCACCGATCCGCGCCTACGGCTTCGGGATCGTCGGGCAGCACGGTCGGGTTACCTATAAGCCCACGTCCGCCGACGAGTTCCTGGACGACCTTGCGGGATGTGCCGCCGTTGTGTCATCGGCCGGACACAGTCTGATCGGCGAGTGTCAGTACCTCGACAAGCCGATGCTGCTCGTGCCCTTCGCCCGCCAGTTCGAGCAGCGGCTCAACGCGCACTACGTCACGCGGATGGGCATCGGCTGCTCCGTTGACAAGCTCACCGTGAAGGCCATGGGGGAGTTCGCGGAGGGAATGGAAACGTACCACATGAATATGCGCCGCCACCCCAAGCCCGCCCTTGCCCCCGTCCTCGATGCGATTGAGCGCGAACTTCCGTAACCGCTGAGGGAAATAGGGGACTGTCCCAATTCTGTTCGGCACGGCGATTGCGTTGGGTGTATGGGCCACGAGTCGTTGGACGGGGTGAGGTGCAAGGGGGAACGAGCGCGGGTGGCTATCGAGGGGGCTGGGACGATCGGCGCGCAGCATCAACGTCCGGCGCGGGCAGGGTGCACGGTCGGTCAGGACTGCGGGACGAGTTTGGCGATATGGGCGAGTAGTTCCTCCTCGTCGGCCAAGCCGGTGAAATATAAGCAGATCATCTCATACGTCCGCAGCGTCGGCTTTCTCCCTGTCCACAAGGCGATCAGCAAGCACGCGATGATTGCTGCGTAAGTCTGAATCTCAATCCCGTTGGGACTGTGACTGAGCAGGTGACGGCACCCTAGCACATGCTTGAAGAATCGAAAGAACGTTTCAATAGCCCAGCGGTGCTTGTAGACCAAAGCGATGATCTCAGCGGGAACATCGAGGATGTCCGTGGCGATCAGGATCGTCTCACCCTGTTCCGGGCCCCCGCGCCCCGTTTTGCCGCTCACCTTGCGATGGGCCTTGCACTTGATTTCGATGATCCGCATGGGGCGGTCCAGACCAGCCTCGACCGCCTGGCCCCCTGTAAGACGCACCACCCCATCACGCACGATGCCGGCGTGTGTGGCCTCAGCCGACAGCGCGCGAGCTTCGATCAAATCGAACAGGGTGTTGTCCCGGGCCCGGCAGATCAGTGACGAACCAATGTCCATGATCTGTTTGAACAGGTTGAATCGCACGTAGCCCCGATCCATCACATACACCCGGGCAGGCTCCAGGGACGCGGCGAGCACGTCGCGTTCGCTGGCGTTGGCCTCCGTCAGATCCATCCGGGTGGGCACGCCCTTGAGTAGTTCGAAGTGTGTGTGCAGCTTGAAGGCTTTGTGCTGATCGTCCTGCCACATGGCCTCCACCAGCTTGGGCAGGGCCGGCAGAAGGGTGCCGTCGACCAGGGTGATGATGCCTTTGATTTCATCGAAGGGGGTGTTTCTCCCAATCGGGGGAAGCTTGTCGAGCAGTTCCCCGATGATCCCACGGAGCAAATCGGCGTCAAACACCCGCGCCGCTTCCGACAACGAACCCAAAGCCGCCCGGGGACAGCCAAGGATACGCTGTACCTTCTTCAGCTCGCTGGCCTGCTGAATGCCGCGCAGGCTGGTGATGATGGGGTTGAAGAAGTACAGGAGGATCAGGGCGGCGTATTGATCGTAGTGAAGCTTGCGGTTCCCGGCCCGGTCGCGCTGGCAGGCGTTGTCGTGTAGCTGTTCGAGCACCGGTATAAGCAACTTGAAGTGCTTAAAACCGTGGAGGTCTTTCTCCTTGATTTTCGGTTTTCGCTTCCGTGCCATCTACCATACAGTATGCGCTACGGAACGGGCCCGCGCAAATGAAGTGTGGCGCAAACCCTCGAACGAGTCCCCATCACAGGGCAAACTGTGTGCCGAACAGAATTGGGACGGTCACCTATTTCTTGACAGGTCGCTCGGAATTCAACGCCCAATGCTGGATCGCACCGCTGGCCGCCGCATCCGGGAATGCGAAGGCGCCGTTGCAGGGCGAGCCCTCTCGATTCCCGCGCGTCGGCACACGGAGCTCGGCCGAGAAGGAACGGAAGGAGGAAGGGTCGAAGGGGCGGAGGAACGAACAGAAGCCGGGAAGAAGGGACGAAGGGCTCGCATGTTTGTACAGAAAGAGACAAGGCGTCTTTGCCGGTTCGTGTATGATTATTGTCAGACGGTGTGTTCGTAGTCCCGTATGGCTGGATAGGGGCGGAGATTATGCTCGATCTGGGAAGAATCCTTCTGCATGGAGCGGTGCTATCGGCACTCGGGTCGCTCATCCTGATGGGAGCGGTGTACTTTAATCCGCGCTTCGCGCGGCAAGATCTTCCCAAGGACATCCGGGACGCAACGCCGCCGCTGAGCAAGAGGGAAAAGTGGCAGGCCCTGGCACTGGCAGTTCCTTTCTTCGCACTCGTCGTTTTCATTCCGCTGTTGTCCGGCCTCACGCTGGAAGCTCCAGATGGCGGACAGGTCTCCTTCCTGGTGTTGTTCCTCCACATCTTCGGCGTGATCTTCGTCTTCAACCTCGTTGACCTGCTGATTCTCGACTGCCTCATCTACTGCACCATCACACCGAAATTCGTGGTCATCCCGGGCACGGAGGGCCTTCCAGGCTACAAGAACTACGGGCATCAGATTCGAGCACACCTGCGCGGGACCGTTCTTCAGAGTGTCTTGGCGTTGCTGCTTGCGTGGGTGGTTACGTTCATCAAATAAATGCACGACTCAATTAACAACACTGGTGGGCGAGCCACCAGTGGCGTGCACTCAACTCAAAACTGGTTCCATAGGAACTGGTTGGTGACGTCGTGATGGAACATGACCTCGCCCCGTTTGACCTGGTTCCCGAGGGCCTTCGGGCAACGGTCCGCAGTCGTTTGCTTGAGCTCCACATATTTCCCCTGGGACTCCTCACCCAGGATCTCCAGTGCCAGGCGGCTACTCTTGAACAGACGAATGGCATCATGGATGTTGTCGGGCAGGAACCGTGTTCGGGTGCGCTTACCTTCCGTGTCGGCGGGGTCAGGGAGCGGCCCTTCCAACCCGGTCCGAAGCAGCGTGTAGAGCAGCAGGTATGGGTTGGTGTCGGGCGAGGCCGAGCGGAACTCAATCCGGGCGGAGCGCTCGTCGCCCAGGGGAATACGAACCATCGCGGCGCGATTTACAGCCGACGCTTTGATCTGGTTCGGGGCCTCGTAGTTTGGATCCAGCCGGCGGTACGCGTTGACGCTGGAGTTGAGAACCAGACATATATCCACAGCATTATTGAGAAGGCGCTCAACAAACTGCCAGGCGAACTTCGATAGCTGATGCTCGCCGTCGGCGTCGTAGAACAGGTTCTTGCCATTTCCATTCAGCGAAATATTGCAGTGCATGCCGTTGCCGTTCACACCCGCGACCGGCTTGGGCAGAAACGAGGCTGTCAGCCCCATGTTGCGGGCCACCTGCCGGCAGGTCAGTTTGTACAACTGGATCTGGTCCGCGGTGACCGTAGCCTCCGAGAATCCGAAGTTCATCTCGAACTGTGACGGGGCCACCTCGGGGTGGTCCTTCTCGTTGGCCAGGCCCAACGCTCGCTGTACTTCGGCCGCACGATCCATGAATTGGCGAAGCGGGTCCTGTGGGAGGGAGTGATAGTAGCCGCCGGTGGAGATGAACTCGAACCGGCCGGTTTCGTAATAACACCGTTCCGCGTCGACTTCCTTGAATAGAAACCCCTCGATCTCCGGCGCAACGTGGAGCACCATGCCCTCCTTGCGGCGAAGCTCCTCGGTAAACAGCCGTAACCGCGGCCGAAAATCCGAGGGGTATGGCGAGCCATCCTGCGATTGCACTTCACCGAAGACGACCACTTTACCGGGACCGAAGATGTCTGCCGGAAGCCAATAGAACGCCGGCCAATCGATCGAAAGCTTGAGATCAGATTCGCTGATCTGGGCAAAGCCGCGAATCGAGGACCCGTCGAACGTCAAGTTGTTGCAGGCCCGCAGGAGGAACTTCTTATCGTAGTCCAGCATGTGGAAGCGACCTTCCAGGTCCGAGAAACAGACCGTAACCGCCTTTACGCGCTTCTCGTCCGTCAAGTACTTCCGCCGAGCCTCCTCAATCGTGCCGCGGTCGACGCGTTCAAGGCGCTGCTGCTTAGCCTCCAGGTTCATTTCCTCTAGTTGGTCGTACGGTATTTCCAGAAACTTGCGCAGGGCCGTGTTTTCCATGGTCACACCCGCCTTTCAAGCCGACGTTTGGGGTTCACCCTGAACGACTTAGCTGATGATTAATACAAATCCGGCACAAAGTCAACTATATTTCACGTGAATTAGCACTAATACTTGTGAAATAACGCTAACTAATGCAACACATATATTTGCGCAATGATTGTTGACACCGCCGGCGGGTATTGATAGCGTGCGAAAAAGTGCAGTCGGATAATCTCGGGGCCGCTGCTTGGCCCCGTTTTTGTGCCCGCACTGGCCCGGGAGCCCTGAAACGTCCGAGAGAGTTGTGGCGATGAACGCAGCCAACCAACAGCATGCGTGTGTCTACGGCCTTAGTTGGGGCGACGAGGGCAAAGGGAAGGTCGTCGACCTGCTCTGTCCGGCGTTCGATGTCGTGGTCCGGTACAACGGCGGGGCCAATGCGGGCCACACCGTGTGTGTGAGCACCGAAACCTTCGCCCTGCATTTGCTGCCCACCGGTGCGCTTCACGCTAACGTAACCGCAGTAATTGGGCCCGGCGTCGTTGTGGACCCCCAGACGCTGTTATCGGAGATCGACGAGCTAGCCGAGCGGGGTATCGACGTAACTGGAAGGTTGAGGATCAGCGAGCGCGCTCATGTGGTCCTCGCCTACCACAAACTGGAGGACCAGCTCAGCGAACGTGCCGCGGCTGCCCGAGAGCGTATTGGCACCACGGCGCGGGGCATCGGCCCGTGTTACGCGGACAAAATGAGACGCAGTACCGCCGTCCGCTTCACAGACCTGCTGCATGAGGACGATCTTGCCGAGCGGGTCCGGCGGATCATCACTGACCGACAGGCGACGCTGACCGCCATGTGCGGTGAGGAGGTTGAAATCGATGCGGACGCGGTGCTCGCTGACCTTATGACCGCAAGGTCACGTCTGGCGCCCTTCATCTGCGATACCACCGAGTTGCTGCACACGGCCATGGATGCCGGGCAGTCAGTGCTCTTTGAAGGGGCCAACGGCATGCTGCTGGATGTCGATCACGGGACTTACCCGTTTGTCACTTCGAGCAGCACCGGGCCGCACGGAATCGGACCGGGCGCCGGCGTGCCGCCTTCGCGCGTCACCTGCCTTATTGGAACGGCTAAGGCGTACGCCACTCGGGTGGGTTCCGGTCCGTTTGTAAGTGAGCTGAACGATGAGACCGGTGATCTGATCCGAAAGCGCGGCAAGGAATACGGAACGACGACCGGTCGGCCTCGCCGCTGTGGTTGGTTCGACGCGGTTTCGTGCCGTTACACCGCCCGCCTCAGTGATGTCACTGACATTGCACTGATGCACTTGGATACGCTCAGCGGGCTTGATCAGATCGGTATTTGCGTTGCCTACCGTGTCAACAACCACACGTTCACAACCGTGCCCGCCGATGCCCGGCTTCTCGAACGGGCTCAGCCGGTGATCGAGTTTGCCCCCGGCTGGCGCGAGGATCTGGGTTCTGTTACGCGGTTCGAAGATCTACCGGCTGCCGCACGCGCCTACGTAGAGCGAATCGAGGCTCTAGTGGGTACAAGGGTCTCTATCATCGGGGTCGGTCCGGAACGCTCCCAGATCCTCATTCGCGGTCGTGTAGCTAGTCTGGTTGGAGCGCCGGGAAACACGACTACGCAACAGGCATCATGAGCGAACCGCCGCTTGATCCGCAAGAAGTCCTGGGCCTTGACCCGAAGCAACTTCCCCGTCACATCGCAATTATCATGGATGGAAACGGGCGTTGGGCCAGGCAGCGAGGTTTGCCGCGCATTGACGGCCATGAGCAGGGAGCCAAGGCGGTACGCGCCGTTGTGACGCATTGCGCCCGGCTGGGGATTGATGTTCTGACGCTGTATAGTTTCAGCACCGAGAACTGGAAACGCCCCCAGGACGAGGTCGACTTCCTCATGGACCTGTACGTGCGCTACCTGATCGCCGAACGCGGCACGATCATGAACAACAACGTACGGTTCCGCCACATAGGGCGCAGGGAGGGCCTGCCTGAATCGGTGTTGAGCGAGATGGACAAGACGGTGGAAATGAGTCGGAGCAATACCGGGCTTACGCTGTGTCTGGCGCTGAACTACGGCTCACGCAACGAGTTGATCGACGCGGTGCGAGCCATCGCCAAAGATGTGCAAACAGGCAACCTCATTCCGGACACAATCGATGAAGAATTGATCTCCAATTCGCTATACACTGCCGGCTTGCCAGACGCGGACCTCTTGATCCGCACGGCGAACGAGCGCCGCGTGAGCAACTTTTTGCTCTGGCAGATCAGCTACGCGGAAATCCACGTGTGCAAGAGCCTGTGGCCTGATTTCTCCGTTGAGGACATCAACGCCGCCATCAAAGATTTCGCCAGCCGCGAGCGGCGCTTCGGGGACATCGGGCCGGCGACTGAAGAACCGACCGGGTAACCGGGTTTTCGTGTTCCGGAATGCTCGGTACCGCCTGGGCCCAAACCCGCAGCTCGGCAGGGGGCGTTGGGCTGTCTCACACCGCACCTGGTATGAAAGGTGGTCCAAGAGTCGCGTCAGCTTAGCCAGTACCTTGCTCGCGGGTGTGCCGATACAATAAGGACAGTGCTCATATGAGCCATTTGCCGGGTGTTTCGATACACGGACTATCTACATGAAGCGATACCAGCGTATCCTGGTCTGTATCGGCCAGCCTGAGCGCGATCTTCGCATGCTCAGCTATGCTTGGACCGTCGCCCGTCTGGCCGAATCCAGGGAGATACACCTGCTCCACGTCTCGGAGGACAAAACGCGCGAGTCTGAGGATCTGCCACGTGTGTCATCGATGTCGGATGAGGTCACCGGTGAAACGTTGCGCGCTCTTGCCAGCGAATATGTCAAAGAGCCTGCAGCGCAGAAGTGTCTATGCGAGGTGGTTCACGGATCGCCGCTTCTGGAGATTTTGCGTTTCGCGTACGAGAAGGATATCGATCTTATCATTGTTGGCCGCCATTATGGTGAGGTCGCTGACACGGACGATGATGCCCTCCAGGCCCGACGGATCACCCGGAAAGCCACATGTTCCGTTCTGGTACTTCCCGAGGAGCACCAGATCAAGGCAGATACGATACTGGTGCCGGTACGGGATTCCGAGTGCTCGGCGAATGCGCTCGATGTGGCCTGCGGCATTGTAGCAGCGACCAATGCCACGGTCATTGCCCTTAACGTCTATCAGGTGCATGCGGGGTACTCGCGATCCGGCGTGACTCTTCAACAGCATCAGGTGCTGCTCGATGAAGCCGCCCAGCGGGAGTGCGGCAGCCTTCTTAAACGGGTAGAGACTCGTTCGTTGGCCGTACAATGCAAGTGCACGCCGGACCTGCACGGCAAACCTGTGCAAGCCTTCCTGGAGTCGATCACCAGCCTTTCGGCCGATCTGGTGGTGATCGGCGCTCGGGGTCGTACCGGTGCGGCGGGTGTGCTGCTGGGCAACGTCACCGAGCAGCTCATCCGCAAGAGCCCGGTCCCCGTGCTGGCCGTCAAGAAGAAAGGTGAGTGCCTCGGTGTCCTACGGGCCTTGCTCAGCCTCTCCCAGGAAGCATAGATAGCCAATCCCGGCATCTTCAGTTGTCGCGTACCTTAACGCCATTACACATTCTTACCTTTTTCCGGCTTTTTACTGGGGAGAGCTTGGTTGTTCGGATGCTGGGTCGTCACGTTTGTCTACCCGGTGAGCGTCGATAGGCGCTGGGGCCAAACCCGGGTAGCATCCGCCGCCGGTATCGAAGCGCCGCCTTCTGTTTACGGAGGGACCATCAAGCCATGACCGACGACTTCATTAAGCCGGCCGAAAAGCTCAGTTGGCGTTTCCCGCGGATGTTCTGGATCGCCAATATAGCTGAGCTCTTCGAGCGGGCAGCCTTTTACGGCATGTTTATCGCCCTGGTCCTGTACCTGACGCGCGAGATCGGTTTCACGGATGTTGAAGCCGGGTACGTAGCGGCCGGCTTCGCCTCCCTCTTATACCTCCTTCCCACGTTCATGGGGGCGATGGCGGATAAGATCGGATTCCGCCGGGCACTCATGCTGGCGTTTGGGCTGTTGACCATCGGCTACTCCCTTCTTGGCGCCGCCCCCGAGGCAAGTCGTATCATGTCGGGTGTGTTTGCGGCGAAGGGCGCAGCCATCGTGTCGCTGGTTGTGATCATGTTCGGCGGCGCGATCATCAAGCCGGTGATCTCGGGGACGGTCGCCAAGTGCTCCGACGAGAGACACCGGGCTCGGGCGTTCTCGATCTTTTATTGGGTGGTCAACATCGGTGGGTTCACGGGCAAGACGGTGGCGGCGCCGTTACGCACGGGGTTCAGGCTTCCGTACTTCGGTGAGCTCGAGCTTGGCCTGCAATACATAAACTTCTATGCCGCGGCGATGTCATTGCTCGCCCTTCTCTGGGTGGCCTTCTTCTACAAGAACGTCGATACGAAGGGGACCGGCAAGACGGTGGGAGAGCTGCTGAGGGGCCTGCTCAGAGTCTGTAAGAATGCACGTTTCATGGCGTTGATACTGATCGTCGCGGGCTTCTGGGTCGTCCAGGGACAACTGTACGCAACCATGAGCAAATACATCCTGCGCCTGCTGGGCGAAGGGGCCAGACCGGAGTGGCTGGCGAACATCAACCCATTTGTGGTGGTGGTCCTGGTGGTCCCGATCACACATCTTGTCCGGAAGCTCAAGCCCGAAAGCGCCATCGGAATCGCCTTGTTCATCATCCCGCTGTCGGCTTTTAGCATCGCGCTGAGCCCCACAATCGAGGCGGCCACCGGCAACTCCGTCTCCGTCTTCGGTCTGTTTTCGCTGCACCCGATTACGTTGATGGTGATTCTCGGGGTCGGCCTGCAAGGCCTGGCGGAGTGCTTCTTGTCGCCGAAGTTTCTGGAATACGCCTCCAAGCAGGCTCCGGAAGGTGAGGTGGGGTTGTACATGGGCTACCAGCACCTGACCAACTTTCCTGCGTGGGCGTTTGGGTTTGCCCTTTCCGGCCACCTGCTTGACCGTTTCTGCCCCGATCCGAAAACGCTCAGCGCCGAAGTTCACGCCCAGTGGGAGACGGCGATACAAGCCAGCAGCGCGATGCCCGAGGCATATGCCAATGCCCATTACATCTGGTTCGTCTTCGCCGGCATCGGAGTGGCCGCGTTCTTGGCTTTGTGTGTATTCAAATTTGTGACTGACAAGATTGATAGAGCGAGAGCAGACTGCTGCCGTGTTTCATGAGTAGTGCGTCGATGATCCTACCCCGAGCCGCGGGCTTTAGCCTTGCTATTACCCACATTTTGTCTGTGTGGTAAGGTCGTGGCAAGTGGACGTGAGCCAGGTTTGTGGTGTTGACAGGAGGTTGGCGCGACAGCGGGCAGGTTTCAGTGCAGGAGAATAGGGTCATG
>JAUWWQ010000090.1 GCA_030616775.1 Planctomycetota bacterium | reverse complement strand
GGCGACCTCGACCAGCAAAGAGCGTTATCGTTTTCGTTTCTGCTCAACTATCTGTTGTATTGCCACTCGCCGCTTTGACCATGGCCACGATGCCCTTGCGCAGGGCTTCCGGCAGCTCCGGCCAGGCGCTCACAACAGCCCTCAAATCGGGGTCGGAAACGGCTATCGGTGCAGCGTGTGCGCCGGATTCTGCGCCGCCTTGTTCGGAAACCGTTGTTTTCTCCGGGAAATCTTGAGGGGGTTCGAATCCCTCCCGCTCCGTTCGTCGTCCGGTTAAGACTTGGTCTGCTGCGATAGGGTTTGCTGTGCGGGTTGGGGAGTTATCCAGGCGCGGGGGCCTGGACGACCGCTCCAACCGGCGCGGACCGTCCAGGCACCGTCCCCACTCATCCTCTCCTGTCCCCATCGAAAAGCACCCGCCTGCTACCTGTCGTCAGCCCCACACATTGGCGAACGCCGCTCGTCCGTTTGCGCCGAGGTCCGCACCCGCCAAGAGCCAGAATCGCAGTTGACCTCGCCTGCCCCATCGAAGCCGCAACGAACAGACGGTATTGGTCGCCGCCGGATCACACTCCGGAGACAGAACATTACCTGACGCCAGGTGATTTACCGCACGCAGCGCAATGCGCCAGCGTTAACGTTATTTTGCCTTGAAGGCCCGGGGAGATTAGCGCTACGCTTAAACCTGACCGACCGAATCGTCCGGCCCGTGTAGCGACTATCGTCGATCGTGCCGGTCGGCTGACACCAGTGCACCCAACTGAACTGGCGATGCCGAGTCAGGCTCGCGCTACCTAATTATTCCAGCGGTACCTGGGTAGGCAAACGCAAAGCAGAGAATTTTTTGCAGAGTGGCGCACAACCCTCGCGCCATACGAATGACACTGCTGATGTTCAGCGTGTCTTGAGTTCCGGCTTGATCAGTTCGGTATACCCGGTGGACAAATTGTAGAACAGACGCTCACCCGAAACCTGGGTAGGGAGTCTACCAGGCTTCTGCACCATGATGCGCGCTTTGCGTTGCAGAGAACCGTGGACTGCAAGGACGTTGCGGTCCTTCCAATACACGACCCGATCAGCCATAAGAGACAAGCCCTCACTTTGATCTTGGAGCATCACGGTGTCTTTGGCTTGGAACTGCTTTAGCCGATCCGCACTGAGTCGCCCCATGCGGCGGCTGCCATGCGGAAGTGAACGTTCCTCCCGGTCGAAAAAGTCAGCTTCCAATGTCTGGCAGGTCAAGAAAGTCCGCCTGCCGGGCATCGCCTCGCTGCTGTCGCCGGCAGGTCGGCCGCGAATCCGCTCGAGCTCGAGGCCGCTGAAGTACTTCAGGCTTACGTTCCCCTCGAATCGGGTCTGCTCGATTGAGAAGTCGTACCACATCAACTCCTCCCATTCGATGAGCGTGTTTGATGGGCCGGCGTCTTCGTTGACCGCGAACAAACCGCTCGAAGCGCTCCGAGGTACTCCCTCCGGCGATCTTGCAGGTCGGTAGTCTTCCAACAGCAGGTTCCCCGGACCCTCGATCTGCATTTTGGAGACCTCCGGCCGCAGGTCCACCCAGAGTTGCGGCCCGGCGATTCGAGCCCGACTCTTCAGCCGCCCCGTACCCGGATCAACCTCAGATGTCAGAGCAACGGCATTGCCGGTGGCCACGATGAGGGTTGGTTCCTTGGAGAAACGATCAGTGGCGGGTTGTGTTCTATCGGCAACCGACCTGTACGCCAGCCGATCGACCACGTCCTGGAAGATCCACCAGTCTGGGGCGGGCTGCGCATCCACCTCTACAGGCGCCACGTCGTGAAAATGGACTTCGAGCCGATTACAGTCAAAGGTGGTCGTGGTTTCGCTGGTGGCGTGAACCGAGCCCGAAAAGACGGATCGATTCTCTCGCCCCTGATACTTCATCCAATCGCTCCAGGTAACGGCAATTGGAATGGGCCTGTCGAGTCTTCGGCCGTCAAGGTCCTTTCGAGACCGGAATGTCAGCCGCCCGGCACCAGGGACCTCCGCCCACTGGTCGGGAACGTTCAACCTGATCTCCCGGCCGGAGACCGTCAACGTATCGAGCCGTACCGATGCGGGATGATCGTCCAGGCCCTCAACGAACGCAGTCTCGATGTCCCGGCCGTCCCTCATGGTGCAGTCGAGCTTGTCGGCGGTCATGTCCAGCGCCTGGACGGGGTCGACAACGCTTACCTCGCCAAACGCTTTGAGTTGCTTTACACCGACCTCGCGGCGCACCTTGGCTTCGTGCTCCCGGCGATGAGCTTCCCAATCAATCTTGGTGACATCGAGCCCCGCGTCCACCGCGGCGGCATGGGCCTTGGCTGCGTCGTAGGGCGGTGGCGGACGGTCAACCATCTCGAAATCGACGATGAGCTTGTCACGAGCTTGAATCGTGCGATCACCCTGCTGGGCCGTAACGTCCCCCAGGGCCGTCGCGGTTCGCGGCATGGTTCGTCCGTCCTGATCCGTGGTGAGGAAAATGTCGAGTTCGCGACAAGTGACCCGGTCGGCGTACCGGGTCATTACGACGTGTCCTCGGCCAACGATCCGATCGATGGTCTGCCCTCCGGCGTCGCGGCTTCGCTTAGTGCCGAACGTAGCTGCGATGGAGTCGGCGCCAAGATTCATATCATCTTGCTGCACTTTGACCTGACCGAGAAACGAAGCCCGGTCGAGCACACGTCGCTTCCGTGACACGACACTACCGGTTAAGTCAATGCTCGTCTTGGTTACGAACCGCCCGTGGGCCTCGAGCTGCTCGCCAAACTCGATAGTCAAGCCGCTGGGTGGTCCGGCGTCTGACGGACCGGAAGGATCTGCGACTTGCTCGGATTCGCGTACAAGCCTCCCCGGTCCGACTACCCGAACATACATGTCATCCTTCTGACGCTCCGAATAAATCGCCAGCCCGGACAGGGTACCCTGATCCGCGTAACGAACCGCTGCCGGATCAGCCTCCGTGCCGTAGAGCCACACCTTGGACCCGTCGGGATCGAAGGTGACTTTGCTGCAGGTTGCCTCCCCTTCCGAGCTAATGATCCGTACAGGGGAACCGGAGGCTGCGAGCTTGGATCGCATCCGGCCCGTGCAGCGAGCATCCTCGGGGGAGCACACTTGCATCACCAGCCGATCGGTCCATTTCAGCACGATCCGCTCCATTGTAGGTGTGGCAAGTTCGTCATCCCGCGGCGCAGTCCCCTCCGGGACGGACTCGACGCGCGCCCGCTCCTCGGCTGAAAGGTCCCGGACGATCTCCAGGACATCCGCTTCGAGCCCGGAGAGCATGACATCACCGGCCAGCCGTTTGGCGTCCACGTCGCCCTCGAAGCGGGCGTAATATCGAATAGGCGGTTCGGCGGCTTCTTCGCGCTCCATGTCAGGGCGAAACACCGGAACGCCCTCTTCGGTGTAAGTCACCTCCCCTGCGGCGGGCGCCGGCTGCTCGGCTTGCTCTTGCCTTTCCCGCGCCTCGAGCCTCGCCTGGATTGAGGCACGCAACCATTCGACAAGGGTGAGCCGCCTCTCATCCGCTCCTTGCACAGCCGGAATCGACAGGCCGAGCCGCTCGCTCTCTTCGAGGAGCTCGATCCGCCCGCCCCGTCTGATCCTCATCTGCTCGACGCGGTTTTCGGCGTCGTTAAACCGAATCTCCAGGTCGGCGGCCTCCAGCTTTACGTCGCGTGCCGAGAGGTGGACGCGTCCGGGCACGATCAGCTTCGAGTATTCCAGGTCGAACTCGATCACGTCCAGTTCGATCCGCACCAGGTCCGACGGATCGATCCGGTCACGAAGCTCCGGTGGAAGTATCGCCCGATCGGCCTCCGAAAGGCGATCGTACTGGATCACCACCTGCCCGCTCAGCCTCCCGCGCTGCGGGTCCAGCCCGCCGCCGCTTCTCCGTTGGGCCTCCAGAATCCCGCGCTCGGCGGTCACGCGAACGGCGTTGCCGTTCTTGGTGCGCATGCGGACCTCGGGTTCGCTCAGCAGGAATTCGTTTGTCGAGCCCGCGATCGGAGTCCAATCGTCGACCGAAATCTCAAATCGGGCCTGCTTACCCTCGCGCGGGTAGAGCGTGATCTGGATCTTCTCGCCCGGACCGATGGACCCCCGACCAATGTCCACACTTGGACCATCTCGGGTGGCGTCCTCATCCCGCTCCCGCGGATCCTCAGTCGCCACTGAAGGCAAACGGCGGTTGCGCAGTCGGGCGGCCGCCTCGGGATCGAGCTGGCTGTACTGGTAGATCGAGAAACAGACCAGCAAGATCGCCAGGGTCGCCGAGGCCACGACCAGGGCTCGAACAAACCCCGTGGCGCGGCGTTGGAAGTCTGCGGGCGGCTCTATCTCCATTAGTCACTCAAGCCTCTTCGCCCACAACCTGGGACCAGCGCTCTTGCTTCCGCAGCAGAAGCTCCACGACCTCCGCGACCGCGCCGGCTCCGCCGTGGCGGCGGGTCACGTAATGGGCTGCACGCTTAACCGCCGGGGCGGCATTGGCCACCGCCACCGGAAACCCGCAACAACGCATGGGCGCCAGATCGGGAAGATCGTCGCCGACATAGCTTACCGCGGCGTCGCGACACCCCGCTAAGGCCAGGACGGCACGATAGGCACTGAGCTTGTCCGTCACGCCGCTGTGGACCCATTCGATGCCGAGCTCAGCGGCTCGCCGATTGATCGCCTCTTCCGTCCGCCCGGACAGGAGGGCGACCTTCCCGCCGGACCGCTGCCACAGCTTTAAGGCGCAGCCGTCCTGGACATAGAAGGCCTTAGTCCACTCACCGGCGGGCGTGGCGGTGATCCGCCCATCCGTGAGCACACCGTCGACATCCAGAATGAGCAGCTCAATTGAGGTCTTGTCCATGGAATACGCCGTGAAGCGGACGGCGGAGTATCATACGAACCGACCGGCCGGTCAAGCGGAGCCGGCGAGATCGAGATCGTTGCGGGGTGGCCCGAGGTTGGCCACATTCCCGGGCCGGGTCATAAATTGTAAGGACAGCGGCTGGTGCCCCCAGAAACCAAGCCTTGACAAGCCCGCGATCAGCCGCCACCTTGCTGGCGGAGCATTGGTCATGCGTGTTTTGTCCGGCGTTCAATCCAGCGGCAGGCTACACCTGGGTAATTATCTGGGTGCGATGAAGCAGCACATCGAGCTGCAGGACGAGCACGAGTGCTTCTTCTTCGTAGCCAACTACCACTCGCTGACCACCGTCCAGGATGCGGAGGCCCTGCGGGCCTACACCCGCGATGTAGCCCTGGACTACCTCGCCTTCGGTCTCGATCCTGCGAAGGTCTGCCTCTTCCGGCAAAGTGACATCCCCGAGGTAACCGAATTGGCGTGGATTCTCTCTACCGTGACCGGTAAGGGTCTTCTGGAGCGCGCCACGTCGTACAAGGACAAGATCGCAAAAGGCATCACCCCGTCGATGGGGCTGTTCAACTACCCGCTTTTGATGGCCGCCGACATCCTCATTTATCGGAGTGATCTGGTTCCGGTCGGCGAGGACCAGGTTCAGCATGTCGAAATGACGCGGCAGATGGCGGGCTATTTCAACAACACAGTCGGCTGCGAGGTGCTGAAACGTCCGCAGGCCAAGCTGAACGAGGCCATGGTGGTTCCCGGCATCGACGGGCAGAAGATGTCCAAAAGCTACGGCAACACCATCGATCTGTTCGACCCCCCACAGCAGGTGCGCAAGTGCATAATGAGCATCAAGACGGACAGCACACCGCTGGAGGCGCCGAAGAACCCGGGACGATGTAACGTGTTCGCGCTTTACAAGCTCATGGCCGGGCCGGACGAAGTAAATGCGCTCGAGGAGCGCTATCGGACGGGCGGAATGGGATACGGAGAGGCCAAGAAGATGCTCGCGGACGTGGTCGAACGCGTGCTGGGGCCCGCTCGCCGGCGGCGTGAGAGCCTGGCGGCTGATCCTGACTACGTCGAAGATGTGTTGACTACCTCCGCCAGGAAAGCTCGCGCCGTTGCCCGGGAGGTCATGGCTGACGTGCGCGATGCCTGCGGAATTGTGACCGCGAAGGATACCGGCTGTTGACCGAGTACAAAGTCGCCCTCGATGTCTACAACGGCCCGCTGGATCTGCTCTTGTATTTGATCCGGCGGGAAGAGATCGATATCTACGATATTCCCATCGCCCGGATCACCGAACAGTATATTCAATACATCGAGCTGCTTCGACAGCTTGATCCGGAAACGGTCAGCGAGTTCCTTGTTCTCGCGGCGACCTTGATGGAAATCAAGTCGCGCATACTGCTTCCCAAGCCACCGCTCGACGAGATTGACGGAGAAATCGTCGACCCGCGCCTCGAACTGGTCCGGCAGCTCCTGGAATATAAAAAGTACAAGGATGCCGCCCACTATCTAGGAGAGGCAGCGGAGAAGCGGGCCCGCAAACACGCCCGCTCACCCGTGCTCCCTTCCCAACCTTCCGATGAGGTGGAACTCGAGACCATTGACATCTGGAACCTGTTCGATGCCTTCAACCGGTTGCTCGAACAGACCGGTTTGCGAGGGGCCGTTCATCGTGTCGGTATTGATGACACGCCGCTAGCACTCCACGCCGAGGACATCCTTGACTCCATAGAACGGGCGGGCGGGGCCCAACCCTTCGAGGCGATCTTTATGGGCCGGACGAAACCGGAGATGATCGGCCTGTTCCTGGCCCTGTTGGAACTGATCCGCCAGCGCCGGGTCCGCGTGAGCCAGGAGAGTCCGTTTGCAGCAATTCTGCTCCACCTTCTCGATGCTACGCCGCTTAGCGCTGAAACCGAAGTTGCTGAGGCGACCGGCGAACCGTCATCGGGAGTCCCGACCGAGGAACAAATTGTTGACACGCGCGGCAGCGGCGAGCCTGCCACTCAGCTTACGTACGACCGGCCTGCAACCCCCGGCGCGCCGCAAGCCGGTGAGGAAGCGCTGGTGGAAGCGTCACCCTCTAGCGACAAGGCTAACAGCCTGTTGAAAAAGGGGACCGGCTCCGAGTTCATGGCCGATCACGCCACCGAGAAGCGCCCCCGGCGAGGTGCCTGTACCCTTTTTCAACAGGCTCCTAACCCTGCTAATCCGGAGCTACAGGATGGTCCCAAGTGAACGACTTGCACAGCTAAACCTCACGCTTCCGACAACCGCTGCGCCGGTGGGCAGTTACGTCCCCGCCATCCGTACCGGACCGTATGTGTTCACCAGCGGGCAACTGCCGTTTCGCGACGGAAAGGTCGTCTACACCGGCAAGGTGCCCGGTGACGTATCCGTGGAAGACGCCGCCGACGGCGCAGCTATAGCCATCCTTAACGCCCTGGCCGCCGCCGCCCAAGCGGCCGGCGGGTTGGACACCATTGCCAGGATTCTTCGCGTCAGCGTGTTCGTCAACAGCAGCCCCGGCTTTACACAACAGCCCAAGGTCGCCAACGGGGCGAGCGATTTGCTGGTGAAGATATTCGGTGATGCCGGTCGACATGCCCGAGCCGCGGTCGGTGTGTCTGCGCTACCGCTGAATGCTGCCGTTGAGGTGGAGCTGATGGTTGAGGTGAGTGATTCCCAAGACGAAGCAGGCAAGGGCTAGAGCACTCTCACCAATGGTGTAGCACCTCACCTCCCGCCAGCCCTTTGGGACGGGGATTCATTACGGTATGCCCCGAGTGTGGTTGTGCCTGGAGGCTGGAAGGCGAAATAGCATGAGCTGGCTCTGGCCGGAGTACGTGAATCACGACCTGCCGCTGACCAAGCAGGAGCGCAAGGCGATTCATCGTGACGCGTGGATGCTGTGGTGGGTGAACAGATGGAACATCGCGCTGTACCTGACGCTGCCCGGGTTCTACCTGCTCACTGTGTTCTTCGCCAGCGATGTGGGCGGTTTGGTAGCCACGCTCATCGGCGGGGGCGGTTTGGTCCTCAAGCTGTTTCGAGCCGGGGCACCGTTGGCACTCTTCGTGATATGCTTCGTCGTAGGCGGGGCCGTCCTTCAGCGGTTTCGCTTCGCGCCGTGTGTGTACCGGGCGACGCGCCGGCACGGCTACGACGTATGCTCGAGATGCGGGTATTGGTTACGGGGCCTGGATGATGATACTAAGCACTGCCCGGAATGCGGGTCTGCGCGTGAACCCATTACGGAAGTCACGGCGGGGTGAGCCGCTTGCCCCACGGTGCTCTTCAAGGGCCATGTCGGAGGTGGGGCAACTAGAGCATTTCCCGAAATTGTGATCCGAGCCGCGGGCTTCAGCCCGCGCGGATTCCCACGACCTTGCGACGATCGAGCAGGACGGAACCCGGTACACAGAAACGGGATTCGCTCTAGTACTCCGTTACTCGTGCTTTGAGGAATGGGTCACATGTCGAAGATCCCGAGAATCGGGAGCCAAGGGTTCGCTTCGCATGACAGGACCCAAGCCCCGGAGGGGCGGCAGAATGTAGCCACAGGTGGAGCGAGGAACGAGCGGAACCCGTGGATCGTGGGCCGTTTTCTTGCTATTTTCTCCTCGTCCCGGAGGCACGAGAATCCGTTCTCGCACCGACTCCGGCGGGAATCCCTTCCCGCAACCTCGCAGAATTACAACCTTGCGGACAGTGCGTGCGATGATCGAAGACACTGGCGGGCAAGCCGCCAGTGGCACCCGGAACGAGCGGAACCCGTGGATCGTGGTCCGTTTTCTTGCTATTTTCTCCTCGTCCCGTAGGGACGCCCGAACCCGACCGAACCAGCTTATGACGTCAAGAAATTCATCCTGACACCTTTTCTTTCCTTGTGACTTGGAACAGCCTGTCGATCAAAGCGTGAGAGTTCGATTGAATGTCCACAATGATCTCCGCTTGAAGGAACCATTGGGCTGTTTTCGGATTGCCGTTGCCATCCCAGAAATGCTCTCGGCCACCGTACACGGTCTGTATAACCATGAGGTCGCGGCAAGCGTCGAAAACGCGACGATCCTGGACAATGAGCTTCCGGATTTGCTCGCGCACTCCCGAACCGTCACTGACAGAGAGCCCTTGGTTCTGAAGTCTTTCGACGAGTTCGTCTTGGGATCGCAAAGAATGGAACGCAATGCGAGCATTTGCCGATTTGACGGCGTAGGCGACCAAGCCGAACAGATCGAGTCCCGCGTAGATCTCGGGATTCTCCGCACCGCCGGGTAGCTTGTATCCGATTACCGCTACGATGCCAGCAAGAACGACGCAAGCAACAGTCAGGCCCCAGTGTCCGCCAAAGAGCACGAAGAGGCCGAACAACAGAATCATCCAGGACAAATAAGTCAGGATTATTCCGATTGCTCTCATCGTGTCATCTCCCGAACGACCAAGATCACCCGCGCGTCGGGCCAACGGAGCAAACGCTTGCACGCCGGAAACCGTCACCGACGCTAACGGCCTACGAAGCGCGCAACCGCGAGCCAAGTCGGGCGCATCGCCACGTTAGATGGCAAAGGCTAGACATAAGCAATTGAGTCCTCGTGGCCCGGCTGCCAAAGCGAATTGACGTGTTTGGCTGCGCCGTCAATGTCCGGGAACAATGTCATGTGATTGATGTTCATCTTGTTCAATGCGACCAAGCATCCATCTCGATCGGCGTTGGGAATCCTGATCTTCGTGAATGTAGCACCATGATTTACGCCAGAGAAGCACTTCCCCACGTAGCCTTCGAGATCGGTTCTTCTTGGCATTCGGATGGAAAGTGCGCCCTGACTAATCAAGCGATAATTCGCATCGGTATCGGGCGACAAGAGGCGCACAGCAGGCACACCATCCTTGGCGACCGTTTCAATCGTGGCTATGGACAAAATGTAAACGCCACGATTCTCCGGCTCCGCCCATTTGTGAGCGGAGAGAAAACATTTTTCTTCGTCGAAGGCGAAGAATAGGGCAACAAACGGCGAGCGGGTCCAATCCAACAAAGGTGTAGCCAGTCCGTGATGTTGACCGAGAGCCCAGTAATCATCCTCGGTAAGCGGCGGCGGATGTGGCCCACGTCGGCCCCGAATGGCGCGTTTGAATGCGCCTAAGTGTTCTTCTGCGGTAAACGGCGGGCGATCGAAGAACTCCGGCACATCCCCACAGAGATTCTTGCGTTTGGGATAGCGCGATTCGAGTCGGTCGAGGCTGGACAACAGTGGCCAATCGTAGTTGGATTGACCACGGTAGATGTATGCCGAACCAGTCGCAAAGAGTTCCGTGGTGAGCCGGAAGAATTCGCGCCACGAATCCAATCGGATTTCTTTGATGCCGTTGTCTGTGGTGGATTCATCCATGGAACGTCATCACCGCGCGTCGTATGGACCTGCCGTCGCCATCCAGCTCCTGCTTATATGGTTTCCAGATAGACCCGTTTTCCGGCTTTGCTTCCAGATAAGGCGCCAACACAATACCTGCGTAAGGGGCGCTCTGTAAATGGGTTACGCCCCGTCGGGCCGTGTCCCGGCGTCTTATATGGTCTCCGCATAATACGCCGCCGCTCCCTGCTCAAAGGCCGTCCACCGGGCTTTACACCGCTCGACCACCGCGGTTGACCCAATGGCAATAGGCCGGGGTGCCCCAGGCTCGCCCAACGTCGGCGACCGATCCGATTCTGACGCCGCTAGCGGACTGTCCCGGAGCGTACGGCAATCGTTCTCCAGGTCAACGCTGCGCTAACGACCAAGGCCACCCGTCGATCAGTTGTGCCTCGGTTCGGCGATGATTCCCGAGGATCTCAACTCCGATATCTCCACATCCCTCTGAATGGCACCGAGCGAACGCACGGCATCGAGGCGGAGATAGGTCTCGTTAGTATTGTCGACATTGTCCTGTTCGTCATCACCATCGTGTATGGCAACGCCGGCTGAGCGCATCCAGCTCGTAAGGCGTCCCACTTCGGGTAGTTCTCCTGTCACACGTTTGTGGAACTCCTGCATCAGGAGGAGAACTCCGCAAATAACAGGTGTTGCCTGGCTTGTGCCGTGCTGCGTTGATTCACCATGGGGTCCTTGAGTTCCAGAGGATGTCACCGGTGCGCCAGGTGCGAAAATATCCGTAAAGCAGGCGTCATTCGCGGTGGGATGAAGTCGCTGGGAGAATGGCGTGATACGATCTGGCGCCGTGCTGTACGCAACTGCCCCACTGGAGTACCCGAAAGAGCCCTCTGCGTCGTCGTACACAGCGCCCACACTCACACATTCGCGGATGATTGCAGGATACGACATCCCTTGCGCACTGTCGTGTGTGAAAAAGTCGTTTCCCGCGGCAACGACCACGGCCACTTGGTTGTCTCTCAGCTCGCGTATCTTCGCGCGGATTGTATCGCCTTCAAGGAACTCGTCTTCCGTGAAGTTCTGAGGACCACCGAGAGACATGCAAACAACCGAGATGTGATGAGTACGGTGATTATCGAGCACCCATCCCAGAGCACTATCCACGGCTTCGAATGAACCATTCCCCCCAGCATCAAGCACCTTGATCGGGACAATGCGGGCTGAGGGGGCCACGCCGACATGATCTGCGTTGGCGACAATGATCCCTCCGACATTGGTTCCGTGACCGTTGTTGTCATCAGCGTTGGCTTCGTCCCCGCCGTTGTCCGAGGTGAGGTTGACTTGCATTGGCACCCGGGAAGCGAAATCGACGTGTTGGGCATTGAGACCGGTGTCCACAACGGCAACACACAAACCATCACCGCTTACCGAGAAGAGAGCCCTGGCCTCGCTCGCACGGATGAGGTTGTCAACCTGAACAAGGCTAAGGCCGACTCCGAAACGCGGAGCTGGCTTCTGGACTGGCTTTTCGACTGGCACGATGTTTTTGGATAATGCTGTCATGTGCGATTTCTCCTTTTAACCTTAGACCGTCTAACAAAACGTCATGTTCGATGAGCAGGTGAACCGATGAGTGCGCAGCGATTTCGATTCCTTGGTTGTCATGGAGGACGAACCAATGGCCAAGCCACTGCTCACGGACGAGCTCT
>JAUWWQ010000064.1 GCA_030616775.1 Planctomycetota bacterium | reverse complement strand
CCACGACCAGAGTTGCCTAGCATCTTCCATGACGCTCTCCTTTCAGACATTTATGTCTGGTTACAGAATCCCGACATGATGCCTCGAAGAGAGCGTCTCTCAAAATCCTAGAAACTACTGTCTAAAGATTTATCGAAGGGTTCGCTCAAGGGCCCTCCACTCAGTCGTCACCGAGTCGGCCCGCGGCCCTTCGGGCGAGCCGTCTCGTAGCCGGTTGTTGCCGGGCTTGCGTCGCGGGATGGACAAGTGAGAATGTTTAGCGGCAGTCGCGTCGGGTAGCTGGTTCGCACCACCATGTTTGGAGTGGCTCCGATGGCACCGCGAGAAAGGGCGTTTCTTTCGATCAGAGTAATCCGCGGCATACTTCTAGGGTTGGCTTTCCTTGTTGTTGTCGTGTTGCTTATGATCTGGCTGGCGGGCGGTTTTCACCAAAAGATCGATCGATCGCCGCCTCAATCCCATGCCGTATCTACCGTGCCGGGCAAACCGGCGGGGAATGCGGAGACGGCCCAGGTCATCCTGAAGCAGGTGCCACGGGTAGAGCAAGCGGTCGGAACCGTTCGGGCCGTACATGAGGCCGCCATCGCATCGAAGTTGCTCGCAAAGGTTTTGGAAGTGAACGTTACCGCGGCGCAGAAGGTCCACAAGGGAGACGTCCTGGTGCGCTTGGACGACGAGGACTTGGCTGCTCGCGTCGAACAGGCGCAATCGAGCGCCAGTGCAGCCCGCTCTGCTCGCGATCAGGCCAAAATCGAGTATGGCCGCATTAAACAGCTTATGGAGCAGGCAGCTGCTTCGAAGATCGAATGGGACCGGGTGCAGAGTGCGCTCAAGACTGCTGAGGCCGAGCACCAGCGCGCCGAGCAGGCAGTCAATGAATCCAAGACCGTGCTAGCCTACGCAACGATTCGGGCACCAATTGATGGTGTCGTTATCGACAAACGCGTTGAAGTCGGCGACACGGCTACGCCCGGTCAGATCTTGCTGACGCTATACGACCCGACCCGCATGCAACTGGTTGCGAGTGTACGCGAGTCGCTGACCCGCAGGTTGCAGGTTGGACAAACCATTGGTGTGACCATCGAGACGATCGGACACACCTGTGAGGGGCTTGTTAGCGAGATCGTTCCCGAGGCCGACGCGGCGAGCAGGACCTTTCTGGTCAAGGTCACGGGCCCGTGTCCACCCGGCGTGTACTCGGGTATGTTTGGCCGATTGCTGATTCCCCTCGATGACGAATCCGTGCTCGTCATCCCCCGGTCAGCCGTGCAACAGGTCGGGCAACTGGAGCTCGTAGAAGTCGTAGAAGACGGCCGGCTCCGGCGCCGCGCCGTCAAGCTCGGCCGACTCTTCGGTGACGAGGTGGAGGTTCTTTCAGGCCTGCGCGAGGGCGAGCGGGTCGTCATCCGGCAAATTCAGGATGGACCCAAGTGACGACATCTGGATCAGCTCCACCCACTGTCGAGCCCCACCACGGCTTCACGAATGCCATCGTGCGCGCGTTCTTGGAGTCGAAACTATCGCTGATTCTGATTGTGCTGGCCGCTGCGCTTGGATTGACAGCGCTCGTGGTGACGCCGCGCGAGGAAGACCCACAGATCGTGGTCCCCATGGCCGACGTGTACGTAGATTTTCCCGGGCACTCGGCCGAGGAAGTGGAGCAACTCGTCACTACCCCCCTGGAGAAGCTTCTTTATGAGATCGACGGCGTCGAATATGTCTACTCAATATCTCGTGAAGGGGTGGCAATCATCACGGTTCGCTACTTCGTGGGGGAAGACCGCGAACGCAGTCTGGTCAAGCTCTACAAGCGCATCGACGAGCATGTCGATATCGTACCGCCCGGAGTGACTGGCTGGGTGATCAAGCCTGTCGAGATCGACGATGTGCCCATCGTCACGCTAACCCTTTCCAGCGCCACGTCGGACGGGCACGTCTTGCGCCGCGTAGGCGAGGAATTGGTGCAGCGTCTGTCCGCTGTGGAGAACCTCTCACGGGTGTACGTCGTGGGTGGCCAACCGCGCGTCGCCCACGTCTATCTTGATCCTCGCCGCATGGAGGGTTATGGAGTCTCACCGCTTGAGATCAAACAGGCAATTGAAGCCGCCAATGTGACGGCCATCGTAGGGAGCTTTGCCCGCGAAGACACGTTGCAACACGTCGAGGGCGGGACGGCGTTAGCCCATCCTGACGAGCTACGCGATCTAGTGGTCGTCGTCTCCGGTGATCGGCCTGTTTTCTTGAAAGACGTCGCCCACATTGTTGACGGGGCGCAGGAGGTGACGCACTACGTTCGCCATGGCTGGGGTCCGGCACGGGGTTTCGAGCATCGCAAGTCATTCACCGGCGCGCTCGTAGGTGACGAGAGCACCACCAATAGCGCTGATGTCATTAGCGTGCCGGCGGTCACGATTGCCCTCGCCAAGAAGAAAGGCACCAACGCGGTCAGGGTTGCCAAAGAGATTCTTTCCGAAGCGGAATCACTCAAGCGTGATGTCGTGCCGGATGACATCGACATGGTCATCACGCGCAACTACGGCTTGACCGCCGACCACAAGGTGAACGAACTGGTCGAAGCCTTGGCCGTGGCAATCTTCATCGTGATCGCCTTGTTGACCCTCGGGTTGGGATGGCGCGAAGCGTTGATCGTTGTCGTGGCGATCCCGGTGGTGTTCGGCCTGACCCTGACGGTCAACCTGCTCTTCGGCTTCACCATCAATCGTGTAACACTCTTCGCGCTAATACTCTCCCTCGGCCTGCTTGTGGACGACCCGATCGTGGATGTCGAGAACATCTCTCGGCACTTCGGTCTCCACCGTCGAGCATCGCGGGACATTGTTCTTGAGGCCGTTGCCGAGATCCGGCCCCCGCTGATTACCGCCACGCTGGCCGTCATTGTCTCGTTTCTACCAATGTTCTTCATTACGGGCATGATGGGGCCGTATATGCGCCCGATGGCGCTGAATGTTCCGGTAGCCATGCTCATGTCGATGGTGGTGGCCTTTACGATCACTCCGTGGCTTTCGTATCACATGCTCAAGAGAAAGTACTCATCTGGTGGGGCAGTGCCCGACCAGGTCACGGATGGGCACGATATCAGCAAGGTGAAGGAATCGATGCTGTATCGGTTCTTCTACCCGCTAATGGCGCCGCTTCTACATTCGCGTATAAAGGCGTGGGTGTTCTTGGCTGTCATGGCCGGGCTCACCTTGTTGGCCGCCGGGCTCGCCGCCACCCGCCACGTGCCTCTGAAAATGCTGCCTTTCGACAACAAGAACGAAGTACTGCTCGTGCTGGATCTTGATGAGGGGACAACTCTGGAGCGAACGGACGCGTGCGTTCGCGAGATGGAGGAATACCTGCGAGGCGTGCTGGAGGTGACCGATTTCACGTCTTACGTCGGCCTCTCCTCTCCGATGGACTTCAATGCCATGGTGCGGCACTACTACTTGCGCCGCGGAGACAACGTCGCCGAGATTCGCGCCAACCTGGTGGGAAAGAAGAGCCGCAGGCAGCAAAGCCACGCCATAGGACTGCGTATCCGCAACGATTTGACCCAAATCGCCCGTAGTCATGATGCAGTTCTGAAGATTGTTGAAATACCGCCCGGACCACCGGTGATCGCGACCGTCGTAGGCGAAATCTACGGCCGGCCGGATCACTCCTACGATGAACTCATTAAAGCCGCCAAGGTGTTGCGGGCGCGGCTCGAAGCCGAACCCGGTGTTGTCGATGTTGACGACTCCGTCGAGGCCGATCAGACCAAGCTGGTCTTCCACACGGACAAGGAGAAGGCGGCGCTGAACGGTGTCACGGTCGCCGAGATCGTCAAAACGCTCCAAGTCTGCCTGGACGGTGCGCCTGCCGGTACCGTCCACGTGCGGTCTGAGCGCAATCCTTTCCTCATCGAGTTGCGGTTGCCAAGGGCAATTCGTTCTAGCGTCGCCGATCTATCTCAGGTGCGCGTAAAGGGACGCGGGGGGAACCTGGTGCCCCTGGCAGAACTCGGGCGATGGGAAGACTCGCTCTCGGACAAGACCATCTATCACAAGAACCTGCGCCGGGTGGCGTATGTGTTTGCCGAGACGGCCGGGCGCCCACCGGCTGATGCCGTTGTCGATGTCCAAGCTGACCGCGCTGTCCACGCAGCCGGCATGCCGACTGGAGCATCGGTGCTGGGCAACGGATGGGTCAGTGCGGCAAGCCCGAGGCCAACGACTGAACGTACCTTCTTCAACAGTGGCAGCGGAGTCACGTGGCACGTTCCCGAGGGGATTGAAGTTGACTTTGCCGGCGAGGGTGAGTGGAAGATCACGCTTGACGTTTTTCGCGATCTGGGCCTAGCGTTTGCGGCCGCCCTGGTGGGTATTTACATCCTTCTTGTAGGGCAGATGCGTTCCTTTGGCGTCCCGGTCGTCGTAATGCTCGCCATTCCGTTGAACATACTGGGCATCATGCCGGGCTTTTGGCTTCTTAATGTTCTTGCAGGTGACATGGTCGGCTCCTATGCCGATCCGATCTTTTTTACCGCCACAGGCATGATCGGCATGATTGCGTTGGCGGGGATTGTGACCCGGGACTCCATCATTCTTGTGGATTTCATCCATCTCTCTCTGAAGCGGGGACGATCGCTCTTTGACGCCATTATGGAGAGCCGTGTTGTGCGACTGCGACCGATCCTCTTGACCGCCGCGACGGCCATGCTGTCAGCGGCGCCGATCACGATCGACCCGATTTTCTCAGGCCTGGCATGGACGCTGATTTTCGGTTTGTTCGCCTCTACCGTGTTCACGCTTTTTGTCATACCTATCACCTACTGGTTGATTTATGCTAATCGACCGGGGCACGGGCTGGGCACGGCGCAGGCATGACCGAACCATGAGACGATTCCCGCACGGAGAACAGCCTACGTGAACGCTGCTCAGATCGGTCGCTTTATCGCTGTTCTCCGCAGAGCTCGCGTGTAGATGGCCAGGGGCAGCAAGTCGACCGGGTACTGCTTGTACAAACGGGAGTAGAAATCGTGCCTCTACTCGGGATCGGCGAGGCGGGGTGTGCCACTGCTCTTGAGCAGACCAAATGTCGGGTCTGCTGATCCGACCTACCCTTCTTGACCTGGATCGGGTACCAGTGGTCGAGGAATTCCTCGAAGGCGGGCGTCTTTCCCTTGGGAATCGTGCCCTTCGTCGGCGCGGCGGCCACGGGGAAGATGCGACCGTCGATGCCCATGTCGCCGACCTTCGTCTTGTTGGGGATGCCGCCCAGGGCGATGACCGCCCAGTTCTCGAACTCGAACGGCGGAATCTGCCGCAGCTTCTTTTCGTTCGCGGCGGATCAGGGATGACGGTAACTAGCCTAGTTGCTATGCTATACGCATTAAGGAGCCCCGAGTTGTCGTACGCGTCCGTTGACAAGCTCCAGAAGATGCTGGCCGCCGAAGTCTTCGGTTACGCCACCGACAAGAAGAAGGCGTCCGGCCGTGCGCTGGGGACGTTGGTTGAGATCATAACCTTCTATACCCTGTGTGCTTGGAAGCTTCGCGACGCCATCGCCATCGAGAAGCCGATCCCCGAATTCGCCAACCCCGACATCATCCACAACGTCGAGTTCTCGCTGCACCCGATCGTCGGAATGCGCTCGGTCTCGATTAAGCCCCTCGATCTGCCCGTCACCTCACGTAAACTCATCAACGCTGGTGGGCCAATCGCGGCAGGCCATACTGCAAAGTCGCAACAACTGGTCACGAAGGACCATGTCATGCGAAACGCGGCGGTGATTTCCAAGGGCGATCATGGATTCACAACCGCGAATATTTCCAGCATGGATGCCAAGGGCTGCACCGTCGCGCTGGCGAATCTGCTCGATGCCCCATTTACCATCTTCGAGTGCAAACGTGTGGGCATCGAAGAGGGCATGAAGAAAGGGCCGCAGACCATTGAGAAGGCCAAACAGGGCGCGTATGTAGCCCGCTCTGTCTCGTCGCTCCAGAAGTTCCGGCTGGCCAACGGCAAGGTGCAGGGAGTGCTCGACACGGGCGGAGACCACCTGCGCATCGGGGATTACGACGCCCTCGTCCGCGAGATCATTGACGGAGCCGATGCCGATGCGCTCCGCAGCTTCATTCTGACCGTCGGCGTGGTCAGCAACCACGGCAACTGGTTCACTGCAGAGAACCATAACAAGGAACTCCGCGTTCTGGCCCAGTCCTATGATTGGCTCTTGTTTCTGACAGACGCAGGTCTTTGTCAGTTCATTGAGAAGTTGCTGGTGAAACCCGTTGCCGAACTCCAACCGGCCCGCGAGGCGTTTCTGGTCAGCTACAACGCTGAGAAAAGAGGCAACTGCTTCACAAAGGTCAAGATCCGCGTCGAAGCCGACCTGGCCCTCAAGCAGTATTTTGCAACCCGAGAGGACGAGATCGAGAGCTGGTTCAACGTAGTTGCTCCCCGTGGGGCCACGATCAAACAACTCCGAGATGACCTGGTGAAACTCGCGAACAAAGACTGGAGGAGCATCCGGCAGTCATGACCGCTGGACGAAGCATCAACTCGATAAGACAGACCTGGTGTACGCCGCCGAAGTATGTCCGCGCCGTGCGCAAGGTCTTCGGCGGGACCATCGCCCTCGATCCATGCTCGGACCCTCAGTCGGTCGTCGGGGCGGAAGTGGAATACCAACTGCCCCACTGCGACGGTCTTCGGAGCAGTTGGGACTATCCCACCATCTACGTCAACCCTCCGTATGGCGCAGACCGGCAGCGCGGCACGACCATCAAAGATTGGCTGCGCCGCTGCGCCCGCGCTCGGGAGGAAAACGGCTCGGAGGTGCTAGCCCTTGTCCCCGTCGCCACGAACACCAAGCACTGGAAGGACTACGTCTTCGGGGTCGCCGACGCCATCGCCTTCCTCTATGACACACGCTTGAAGTTTCTGGTGAACGGAACAGACGGCGGCAAGGGTGCTCCGATGTCGTGTGCGATGATCTACTGGGGCGAGCACATCGAACGCTTTGAGGACATTTTCCTTCCCTTCGGCGCGGTGGTTGATCTGCGCAGGTTGCATGGGAAGGCGGTCGGTATGGCGCATGATGGCGCGCAGAGCCTGCTTTTTCCACACCCTCCACCGAAGACGCGCAAGCTCTCTGGTCGTCGCGCCCGGCGATAATCACCACCGTGCCAGTCGCAGTGGTAGTAGAAGCTGCCGGTCTTCTTGAGCACGCGGGCCAACTCGACGCAGCGCGGCCGCATGTAGTCGATGTAAGCCTGCGTGCTGGCGTGGCGGTCCTCGAAGGTCCGCTTCTCCTTGGTCTCGCCCCAGAAGACCTCGTAGTCTTGGTTGCTGTTGAACGGCGGGTCGATGTAGATCAGGTCCACGCAGCCGTCGGGAAGCTTGCGGAGTTGGTCGAGGCAATCGCCGCAGTAGATGATGCGGGTGTCGAGCAGGGCCGGCAAGCCCTGAACAAGGTCATCGCCACCAGGCCCGGTTAGGAGGTGGAGAGGCTGTCGAGCACGTGACAATGCGGCATTATCGGACTGGTGGTGCCATCAAACGATCGCCTGCCTACCTGAGGTATCCATGTTGACGGATGACCGGCGTATTGGCGCCGGTTCGCGGGCTCCCTTGGAGTGGGACCGCTCCGCGACTAGAATCGCCATCGCAAAACCGCAAACGGGGATCTCGTTTCGAGGAAACGGTACAGGTCCAGCTTAGTCGATTGTGCGGAGGCACAAGGGAGATGAGCCATGGAAATCTCTGACCTTGCTTGCGATTACGGGCTTGAAGAGATCGGGCTGACGAAGCTGGGGAACGTCTACTGGAATCGGTCGACAACCGCACTGTATGAGAACGCCATTCGCCAGGGGGAGGCCCAGATCTCGCACCTGGGACCTCTGCTTGTGCGCATGGGGCAGCACACCGGCCGGGCGGCGAGAGACAAATACGTCGTCGATGAGCCGAGCAGCACCGGTGACATCTGGTGGGGCAAGATCAACATCAAGTATGCCGACAATCTTTTTCTCGGGCTGCATCGCCGAATGTGCGCCTATCTTCGCGGAAAGAAGGTGTTCGTACAGGATTGCTATGCCGGCGCCGACGAGCGATATCGGATCGCCGTCCGTATCATCAACGAGTTCGCCTGGCACAACCTGTTCGCACGCAACATGTTCATCCAGCAACCGCGCGAACGGGAGGCGATTCGGACCTTCAAGCCCGAGTTCACCATATTGCATTGCCCAGATTTTCATGCCGATCCCGATGACGACGGGACGCGCAGCGGCACTTTTGTGGCCCTGAATTTCGCCCGAAGGCTGATCCTTATTGGCGGCACGGCCTACGGCGGCGAAATCAAGAAGTCGATCTTCACCGTCTTAAACTACATCCTACCCGGACGCGGCATCCTTTCAATGCATTGCTCGGCAAATGTCAGCAAGAACGATCCGAACGACGTGGCCGTTTTCTTCGGCCTTTCGGGAACCGGCAAGACGACGTTGTCGACCGATCCAAGTCGGCTATTGATCGGCGACGACGAGCACGGCTGGTCGGACGACGGGATCTTCAATTTCGAGGGCGGTTGCTATGCTAAGGTGATCAGACTCTCGAAGGATTCAGAGCCGGAGATATACAACTGTACGCGGCGGTTCGGCACGATTCTGGAGAACGTGGCATTGGACCCTGCGACGCGCCACATCGACTTAAATGACGGGAGCATCACGGTGAACACGCGGGCGGCGTATCCACTCACCCACTTGCGCGACATCGTGCCTTCGGGAAAGGCAGGCCACCCGCGCAACGTTGTGATGCTGACAGCCGACGCGTTCGGCGTGCTCCCTCCAATCGCCAGACTGACACCCGAGCAGGCGATGTACCATTTCATAAGCGGATATACGGCGAAAGTGGCAGGCACTGAGACGGGTGTCACCGAGCCGACCGCGGTGTTCAGTGCTTGTTTTGGCGCCCCATTCTTGGCAAGACACCCGTCGGTTTATGCTGATTTGCTGGCGGCTAGACTGGTTAAACACAAGGCTGATTGCTGGATAGTCAACACCGGATGGACAGGCGGTCCGTACGGCGTCGGCTCGCGTATGAAAATCGAGATTACGCGAGCGGTGCTAAGCGCTGCGCTGACGGGCTCGTTGGCGAATGTTGAGAGCGACGCGGACCCTTACTTCGGCTTCCGTGTGCCGCGCCGTGCGCCCGGCGTGCCGACTGACATACTGAATCCGCGCAATACTTGGCGCGATCCAAAAGCATACGACGAGCAGGCGAAGAAACTCGCCGGGATGTTCCGGAAGAACTTTGAGCAGTATGCGGATGGGACTCCCGCCGAGGTCGTCGCCGCCGGGCCGAGAACCGAGACCTAGTACCCTGTTTCACAAGTAATACGACTATACGCTGTGCCGAGTCCCGATGTGCATCGGGATTCTCGGTACCTGCCGGAGGACCGAGAAGGGATTCTCGGTCCAGCGATGATAGTCGCGTGTTTTATGAAACACGGCACTAATCTCCGAAGATCGCGCCGGTTGCTCGACACGCAGCAATCAAGGGGTGGTCAAGCGGTACGAGGCGTTGCCTATCCGCCACATCTGAAATCGGTACGCTGGTAAGCCGCCCGTCCTGCATGGCAACCATGCGGTCGAACTCACCATTCATTAAAAGCTCAACAGCCCGGTGGCCAAACTGCGTAGCCAGCACACGGTCGTGTGCGGTAGGCTTTCCACCACGTTGTACGTGGCCCAAAATCGTCGCCCGGCACTCCAACTTGGTTCGTTTCGCGATCTGCTCACACAGCACCTCGCTGATACCGCCCAGTCGTATCGGATCCGGCGATTCCTGCACAACGCGATCGACAACCATCTCACCGCCGATGGGTCTTGCCCCTTCAGACACGGCCACCAGCGTATAGGCTTTGCCGCGTCTGCTTCGGTCAACACATCGAGCGCACACCTTGTGCAGGTCGTACTCGATCTCCGGTATCAAGAGAATGTCCGCCCCGCCGGCCGCACCGGCATGCAGCGTGATCCAGCCGGCGTTGCGCCCCATCATCTCCACGATCATGACACGGTGATGGCTCGATGCCGTCGTGCGTATGCGATCGACGGCCTCGGTCGCAACGAACACCGCCGTGTCAAAGCCGAAGGTAACATCGGTGTGCATCAGGTCGTTGTCAATTGTTTTCGGTATGCCTATGATTCGCAGGTCTCGTTTGACCAAGTGCGCGGCACCCGACATAGTACCGTCACCGCCGATGCACACCAGGGCATCGAGGTCATGTTCCCTTGCATTGCGTACTGCCCGGTCCGTCACATCTGCGAAAATGGGTCTACCCGCTGGGTCGTTCCCGATGCAATAGTGAGCCGGGTTGGCTTTGTTGCTGGTTCCGAGAATTGTGCCACCCCGATCAAGGATGTTGGAGACATCATCAAAGGTCAGGGGCCGTATGCGATTGTCGATCAATCCGAGGAACCCGTCCTCGACTCCGAAGACCTCCAGTTCATGCTGAGAAATAGCTGATTTCGTGACCGCCCGGATGACCGCGTTGAGGCCGGGGCAGTCTCCGCCTCCCGTCAGGACGCCGATGCATTTGACCTTCTCAGAGTCTAACAAGATGTTCTCCAATTACGTAAGCTACTGCGTTGCGAATACTCCACGAGACAGCCTTCAAAACATCACCTTGCAGCTCGCTAGCTCATGTTCGTCAGTTTGCTTCGTAACCTATTGTAACACAAGAGCCCGATTTCGAGTTTGTCACTACATAGCGGTTTCCGGGGGATTTCACGCCGATTCTAAGAAACGCGCTGGTTTTGCCGGATTAGCCCCTCAAACCACTCCCCAAACTGACGAACATGGGCTAACTCTTGACCGACTGGAAAGTCGGCCCCACAGGCTGTGATAGACACGCATAAGGCGGTAGGGTTCGGTAGCCACAGGTCTACAAACGCATACGCATCACAGCTCTTGGCGGTTGACGTGGATCGCCCGGGTGATTTCTCGTGGCGATCATGATTCGACGAGGCATGGTCTCGGAGTGCGTTTGAGGCGACACAACATTCGGTGCCGATAACGTTGTTGAAGTTGTGTCCTGGCGGCGATATCATTGGTGCTTACGGCATTCTTGGGGTGGGTTTATCTGCTGCCGATTAGGCGCCAGAGAGGCATACCGGCGGGCTGGTTGAGGCCCGTTTCAAAGGGGTCCGCGGGATAATGAGTGATAAGTCCGATCACCGCTTTAGGAGCGGCGCGCCGCCGGTCGTCGATGTGCCCACCGAGGCGCCGCAGCCGCGGCGGAACTTCGCGCGCTGGCGCGCCTTGTCGCTGTCGCTCGTCTACGTGGTCTTCGCCGTACATATCATCCACTGGAAGATGACGGGAAAGACGCTGGCCCCGCTCGAACTGAACGAGGTGATGTACACCCTCGAACTGGGCATCATTACAGCCGGCTTTCTGTTCATGTGTTTTTTGGTTCTGGGCACTCTGATTTTCGGGCGGTTTTTCTGTTCCTGGGCGTGCCACATCATGGTTCTTCAGGACCTTTGTGCTTGGATCCTGCGGAGGTTCAGAATCAGGCAAAAGCCGATCCGTTCACGGCTATTGCTGCTGGTACCGCCGCTGACCGCCTTCTACATGTTCATCTGGCCGCAGATCGTTCGCGCCTGGCACAGCAAGGCGTTCCCGACCTTCCATTTCGCAACGGACAGAGAAGGCTGGGCGTCACTTGTGACCAACAACTTCTGGCGCAACCTGCCCGGCCCGACGGTCATTATCATCACATTTCTGGTGTGCGGATTCTTCATCGTCTATCTGCTGGGATCAAGAACGTTCTGCACCTATGTATGCCCATACGGAGCGATCTTCGCCCTGGCCGATCGTTTAACGCCCGCCCGAATTCGCGTAAATGACAAGTGTCAGCAGTGCGGAACGTGTACAGCGGCGTGTACCTGCGGCATTCGTGTGCATGAGGAGGTCAGACAGCACGGGATGATCGTGAACCCGGCCTGCTTGAAAGATCTCGATTGTGTCGCGGCATGTCCCCAGGGAGCACTGCGCTATACCTTCTCGAAGCCCGCATTGCTCAAGTCCATCAAAAGCGGCGGCCGGTTCGGCAGCCTGCCGTACGACTTCTCGATAGGTGAAGAGCTGCTGATCGGTTTCGTGTTTATTGTGGTCTTGCTCTCCCTCCGCGGTCTGTACAGTCGGATACCGTTCTTGCTGTCGCTCGGGCTGGGTGCGATCATCGGATATTTCGCCGTCTTGACGGTCCGCTTGTTCGCCCGCCCCAATGTTCTGTTCGCAACGCTGCGGCTGAAGGAACTCGGCCGGCTGACATTCGCCGGACGTGTGTTTTCCGGTTTCGCCGCGATTCTTGCCGTGTTCGTTGCGCATAGCGTATTTGTGCGTTATCACGAATATCTCGGCCTCACTCAGGCCAGGGCGCTGCGTGCGGCGCAGGGCCTTAGCCATACGAACGCCACCACTACGGTTTCCGCTGAAGCCGCAGCCACGGCCTCGGCCGCAGCCTACGCTGATGCCGCAAACGCCGACATGGACACTCTCGCAGGCAGCGCGCTTACCCATTTGAGAACGGCTGACCGATGGGGCCTGGTCCGCAACGTACGCGTCGAACGCGGGATACTGACGGCGGCGTCACGCCTGGAGCGCTTCGACGACGTGGAAGAATATGCGTTGCGTCTGCTCGAGCGAGACCCCAACGACATCAGCGCCAATCTCCGGCTCGGGCAGGCCTGGGCGGGGCTGGGGCGGCTCGCCGACGCCGAAGGTCTATTTCGCAACGTCCTGGCGCGCTGGCCGGACGACCCCGGTGGTGCGGCACCGGCTCTGGCCGGAGTGCATCAGGCGCTGGGTGGATTGCTGGCTCGCCGCGGTGATTTCGCAGGAGCGGCTGAGCAACTGCGCGCAACAGTCGCGCTAAATCCGGACCAGCCGGAAGTCTTCGCGGAGCTTGGCGGCGTTCTAGCGGAGCTGGGTCGTTTCGATGAAGCGATAGCGAGCCTGCGCGAGGCCGTGCGGCTCGATCCCGATCTGGCCGGGGCCCACTACAACCTTGGCACTATCCTGGCCCACCTGGGCAGATTCGAGGAAGCGGTTTCCTGTTACGAGCATGCACTGGCCATCACCCCGGATGACGCCGAGCTGCACAACAACCTTGGCTATGTCTTACTGCGAACCGGCCAACTCGATCAGTCCCTACAGCATCTCGAGCGCGCTGTTGCACTCGATCCCAATCGCGCCGATGCTCATTTCAACCTCGCAACAGTGTTTGATGCTCAGCAGCAGACCGAGCAGGCCGCAGAACACTATCGCATCGCCGCCCGCCTTGACCCACGCTACGCCAAGCTCCTTGGAGTCAACCAGTCCGAGTGATACCGCGCTATAGGCTGGACGGTTGATCCGGCATCCACTATCACTCCTGCATGCTTGCCCAGATTCTCGTCCAGGCGACGGCTGAATTGTCCGAGAAAGCTCCGGTGGTCACGCACCCGGCCGGCATATTCGCGGTGCTGCTGGCCGTGCTGGCTGTCATTTTCTGGCTGACTCAGCACCCGGTGGCCGGACGGATCTTCAAGGTGATCCCTTCGCTGGTGTTCTGCTACTTCGTGCCCACGACTCTCACCACGCTTGGCGTCATACCGGCGGAGTCGCCGCTTTATGATTGGATCAAGGCGTTCGTGTTGCCCGCTGCTTTGCTGCTGTTGATCTTGGCGCTGGACCTTCCGGGGATTATTCGCTTGGGCCCCAAGGCGATAATCATGTTGTTGGCAGGTACAGCCGGGGTGGTCATCGGCGGGCCATTTTCTTTATGGATCTGCCAGGGTCTCTTGCCGGATGCGTGGGGTCTACCTTCGGATGCCTGGCAGGGTATGGCCGCGCTGGCCGGCAGTTGGATCGGCGGCGGTGCCAACTTCGTGGCCATCGGTGAGATCGCCGGCACCAGCGATTCTATGCTGGCCACGATGGTGATCCCCGATGTGTTCGTCGCCAGCATTTGGATGGGGACCCTACTATATCTATCCGGCCACCAGGCCAAGATCGACGCGTGGACTAAAGCAAACACCGCAGCCATCGACGAACTGAAGCACCGGATGACCGAGTTCCAGCAGCGCGTCAACCGGGTCGCATCCTTACCCGACCTGATGATGATTCTTGCACTCGGGTTTGTGGGAAGCTGGTTGAGCTACAAAATCGGTGTATGGCTGCCCGACATCGGCAGTATGATCGGCTCCTCCACGTGGAAATACATAATCATCACGGGTGTCGGCGTAGTGTTGTCGTTTACCCGAGCTCGCGATCTGGAAGGGGCCGGTGCCTCGAAGCTGGGGTCGGTGATGATCTACATGCTGGTGGCGTGCATCGGAGCTTCAGCCGACTTTCGCAAGATCGTCGAGGCTCCCGGCTTTATCGTGGTGGGCTTCGTGTGGATGGCCGTGCACGTGGCGCTGCTGCTGGGTGTCGGGAAGCTGATTCGGGCCCCGCTGTTCTTCGTAGCCGTCGGGTCACAGTCCAACATCGGCGGAGCCGCCAGTGCCCCCGTTGTAGCATCCGCGTTTCATCCCTCGCTGGCCCCGGTGGGCGCCTTGCTGGCCGTGGCCGGTTACGTCCTCGGCACCTATGCCGGCCTGGTCTGCATGCAACTCCTCAAATGGGTCGCCCAAACCTAGTGCCGTGTTTCGGAAGTCTCCCGACTATCTGAGCCGCATGCTTCAGCTTGCGCGGGGTGCCCCATTCTTCGCGTAGCGAAGGGTGGGGGACCGATCTGCCCTGCCGGCGCGGAGTCCCACGGTTACCCCGTCCGTCCCCCACCCTTTCCCTGCTGGAAAAGGACGGGGCACCCACGCGACTATCTGAGCCGCATGCTTCAGCTTGCGCGGACCTCCGCGCGGGCTGAAGCCCGCGGCTCGGGGTAGTTGTTCCTGACAACCCGCGAGCGGTACGGTGGGTCGTTTGACCCACCTGTTACTCTGAAGTCCTTGATGGACGTCCCGGGAAAGTGGATTGATCGTAAAGGCATGATACGCGCATGTTTTGCCTCTGATTCAAGGATCTTCGATTCATCCTTCATCCTTCATCCTTCATCCTTGGTCTCTCATCCCTCATCCTTCATCCTTGATGCCCCAGTCCTCATCCTCGACCTGAACAGCTCGGTGAGCGGGACCTACGGACGCTTCAACGCATGTTAGGCGCCAAGTCGCTAACCAGACCTCCACCCCGTCTTGAAGTCCAGCGCTCGGACAAATTCGAAGGTGTTACAGCGTGTTACGTTGAGGTCGTTGCAGACATCGGGCACATGACGGTTCGCACGCTGTCTTTTGGGTCGAGACGCCTCTGTTGTTACCACGCACCGATCATCTGGCGACGCCAGAGCATATGCGATCAGAAACGGGTCGCGACCGACCTTCTCAACCTCGTCATCGGTAAGGTCAGGTGCGTATCCCTCATTGGTAACACGGGAGACGAGGGAGACATCGATTTCTTCATCAAGGAGAAGAGCCTCCCTAATGTCCTTCTCCCTTGCCCATTTACCAAGATCATCGTCTCCGTCTTTGAATTCCTCATACATCTCACGCGGTATCTTGACGCGACCTTCCATACCGTTGTGTTCGAGCCATTCCCAAAACTCGGGGATGCGCGCGATGGGGTAGTAATCCCGGTTTGCGTCGATCAAGACATTGGCGTCAAGCAGGTAGAGCAACGGACCTCCCTATCCTGATCGGTGAGCGCCTCCACGCTCACTCGCTTCCAGTAGTGCCTGCACCTGCTTGGCTTTGACGCCAAGGACTTTGCCTGCCTTGGATGTCGTGAGGGCGCCGGCAGCGACCATTCGCCCGACAAGATCAAGTAGTGCACTTCCCACGCGATGCCCGCGCACTACATAGTAGCTCGGGCCTCCTTGCTGAAGGCGGGCTTGTTCGCGCCGCCTACTACGTTCCTGAAGCCACCTGTCACGAAAAGTCGTGCTGAGATCCCGCCAAATGTCCTGGCTAATCGCTCCCGCTCGGAAGAGCCGGTACGCGACCATCGAGCTGCTTAGGTTTCGCCGCCGTGCGAATTCGCCGATCCGAAACCCGGTCGCTTGAATATCGATCGCGTCGTCGAGCGAGATTCTCTCAAGCTCACCCCTCGGCAAGAGAAACTCGCCAGCAACATCGCTGCAAAATCGCTCGATTGTGCGTTCAGCGCGCGCGCCGCTTACTCCAGTTTGCCCGAGCCAAAGGTGGGTGAGTTCATGGAGGAGCGTGAAGGACCACGCTGCTTTGGAGTCCTGATCGTTAATCACAACAATCGGCGCTACTTCATCCGCCAAGGCGAATCCTCGGAAAGTCTCGGTATCAATTGCGGTGTGGTGACTCCCAAGGTTACCTATTAGCAGAACGAAGACACCGGCTTCCTCGGGCCCGCGACGAAGCAACGCGAACGCTTCCAAAGGAGATGGCTGGGTACGAAAGTCGCGCAAGCTGACCTGAAGCGTGTCCCGAATCGACGAGAGGAGGGCCGGGACACCATCGGACATACTCATGGACCCGACGAAAGAGAGCGGCGCAGCCTCTTCTTCATCTTCCAACACCGCGCGGATCATTCCCTGACGTGCACGAACATCCCGGATCAAGGCGTCCAACAGTGCCTCGTGAGCTAGAGAGTGCCCCTCGGGTAGCGTGCGGAAGTCCTGTCCACGATCACCACGTCGGGGTGGCGCCGGCAAGTAAAAGGTCAGGAGGGGACGGTGATAGTGCTTGGCCATTCTCACGAGCATCGGGCGCGTCGGCAGGTCTTCACCCGCCTCAAGCGCGGCAAGGCGCTCCACGGCGGACGCGCCCCTCGTCTGGCTGATTTGAAGCTTCTTGACAGCCTTTTCTGGGGTTAGACCTGCAGTCTCACGAGCCCAACGAAGAATGTCCGGGTTGACCCTTGGCATCTTCTGCGACCTCAGTCAAGCGGCGGGTGCCCCATCCTTGCGAAGCAAGCGTGGAGGACGGATAGACCCGGCGATGGTCCGACTATCTTGTCCTTCCCCCACCCTTCGCCTGTGGCGAAGGATGGGGCACCCACCGCTCACAGCCCGTCGATCGGACTCAAGACCAACCGTGTCCGGATTGCAGGCGTGTTGCTGCATAGGTCAAACTCGCGTCAGTAAAAGGGCTTGGTCAGGCGCCGTTGGACAACGTACAGGGAGCATAACATGGAGTGGCGGCCGCTGCAAGGCCGATGTGCCCGCCCCGTGTGCCGTCAGCGGATCTCGAGATGGAGGCGCCTTCCACCCCACCAGGGTACGTCCGGCGTTGCCAGGCAAACCTCGACTTGCCCCCACCCTACCATGTCGCCAAAATGTGGGTAATAATAAGGCTTCAAACCTGCGCGAGCGTTCGAGGGCTCGAGCGAACCGGTGGTCTTGACCGGACCGGACTTGCCGATGCAACATGCAGACCACAACCCAACATCACGCGAAATCGCACACCGCGTTCGTAGCAACGCCTTGTCCGCCGCCGTCGCCGCTGCGCTGATGATCCTGTTCGGTTTCTACTATTTGGGTAAACCCACCGGTACGGGTCTGTTCCCCCTGTCGGCCTTGGGCTTCTATTACACCTTGCGAATCGGCGGAATCGCGATGGCGGCGATCGCTGTAGGATCGTTCGTTGGCTTCCGGCCCGTGCTTCTGGTCGATGCCATCGTATCTGTTGCAATCGGAGTTCTGTTTGTTCTGACCGGGATCGGCATGTTGCTTGGCGGCGGGGGTGCGTTCCAGACAATTCTGAGCATTGTGTTTGGAGGCATGTTTTTCTCTGCCGGTGTCCGCAACTGGCGGGACTACTTCTTGCTTGCACCGGTCCGTGATCGCTCGTTCACCGCTATCGACACCATCTCCGGCAGGGATTCTACACACGGAGATGCGGCGACCCGGGCAGCACCCCCGGTGTCTTCGCTCGGGAGTCAACTGCGTGAGCGAATGGCAAGCCCGGCCGACAGCCGCCCGCCATCGCCGCCGGCGCCGGCAAGTGCGACAAGCGTGACGTCGGACCATGCGCCACCGCCCAACGACAAAAATGCACCGGCGGCTGACGAACAAACGCCGACCGGCGAGAGTCCCGAACAGGAAACCGGGCCCTCCCCAGATGGGTTCCTGGCCTCGTTCGCCGACGAAGAGCCGCCACCCAAGACCTGAACCCGGATTTCCCAGATGGAGCGTTCGTGATGGCATGATTCGTGCAGTTTCGCCCTGTGATTCAAGGGTTTCCAGCGATCTTGGAGCGGATTCGGTGATTCGGTGTGCCGCCGCCGTTAGTGCAGCGTGAGTGACCATCGCGATCGAGCGAAACGTTGATGATTCGAGTGGAGCACGGGTTGACGCTGCGCGGAAACGGGCTGGTTTGGTCTTTGCCGAGGCGGTAAGGGCGGATGGGCACGCTGGAGCGGCCAGGCCGGCAGGAGCCATGGCGGGAGCGCGATTCCTGCTGGAATCGGAAGGCTTCACGCGCTACGATAATGATCGGGAGCGTGGCAAATGGAGAATCCCAGTGAAGACCCAACTCTTGGCAGCAGTAGCGGTGGTCTATATTTCGGCGAATCTGGTGAATGGACAAGCGCCGGTAGTTGACGACGTCCGGCTGCGTAATTCGGAACTTCTCACCCCGCCGCCATCGGAACACGTGGTGTTGAGCATTGCGCGAGAGCCTGGCATGGGATTCTGCCCCCTCCCCGGTATGCTTCTGTCGGCGACGGTGTGGGCGGACAACGACGGTATCTTCTGGCAGCGCGGCTTGAAGATCGTCCGTTCCACTGCGGAAACGGCCGAGTGTCTCTTCCCTTCCCCAGCCTGGGACTGCTATGTAGCCGTTCCAGTTCCAGACCGACCCCTCGGCGATCAGCAAAGGACCGAGCTGGTCAAACTTGTTGACGCTCTGCCCGCCTCTTGCGACGCATGGGATTGGGCGTGCGATCCATGCGTCGTGACTGACTTCGCGATCGAGTCACACGAATACGTTCTTGGCTGCGGCTCACCCGAGCCCTGCGCAGATACGCTGGAGGCGATTGGTCGGCTGCTGGACGATGTCGCCAAAACGTGTGTCCTAGATTTGTATGCTTTCGAGGGCCTCTATCCCGAATGGGGTGCCCAACAACGACATTCAGTGGATCTGGGATTCTCGCTGTTTCGGATCGAGGGACTCGCCATCTATTGGGCGGGAAGTGTTAATACGGGGATTTTCGACTGCTACCAAAAGGAAGCCTGCGGGTTCGGCGGGTTTTTTGTAGCCTCGCTAGTAGGAACGTATGTTTCCCGCGAGGTACTTGATTGCCGCCCGGATACGTGGGTCCGCTTCAGCGCGGTCGATCGCTTGGACCTCGCCTCCGCTACAAAACTCGATGAGCTGCTCGACGGAGCGGCTGATGTTGAAATCACGTTCCCATGGATATTCCAGAAGTGGCTCGTGCTCGTCTCTCCCGCAGGTGCCCTGGATACCACCATGCTCCTCGTAACCGGAAGCCGTATGCACGACGCCGATGGTGACGGCTCGGTCAGGGGTCCAGACATCGTTCCCTTTGTAGGTTGCCTCGCGGGGCCGGGGGTAATCGTTCGGCCCGGATGCAGAATCTTCGATGCCGACCGCGATGGAGATATTGATCTCTTCGACGTAGCCGGCCTACAGCGCGAGTTTGATGGACCTTAGTTCGACTTTCGCACTTAGGCCGCCTGTTGGGCGGCGTGGAGGAGCGTTCGGGCCAAGTGACGAATCTCGGCTGAATGGTCTACCCGCGAGGCGCAGCCCCAACCCGAGCCCAATGCGCTAAGAACCGGTCAGGCAGCGCTCACGCACGGGCCGAAGCTCGACCCGGCGTACCGCATATAACATGACAGAGGTATGGATGCTCAGCTTGTCGAGGTAAGATCTTCACCATGTCCCAAGAAACGCCGGCCTTCCGCGAATTGACGGATCCAGCCCTGGAGCGCTACTCGCGTCAGGTGCTGTACGAAAAGATCGGAGTGGAAGGTCAACGCAAGCTTGCTGCATCCCGCGTCGTCCTCATAGGGTGTGGAGCGCTCGGGACGGTTCTGGCAAACACGCTGGTTCGGGCCGGCGTGGGCTTTATGCGTATCTGCGACCGCGACTACATCGAACGCAACAATCTTCAGCGGCAGGTGCTTTTCGATGAGGATGACATCGTCGCCAACCTCCCCAAGGCCGAAGCGGCAGCGGCCAAGCTGGCCCGAATCAATAGCGACGTGACCGTCGAACCGGTGGTCGTGGATGTCAATCATGTCAACATTGAACGCCTCGCGGAGGGCGCCGATGTCCTACTCGACGGAACCGACAATTTTGAAACCCGCTTTCTGATTAACGACCTGGCTGTCAAGACCCGGCGACCGTGGATCTACGGTGCGGTAATCAGCGCGACCGGCCTGTGCCTGACTATCATTCCGTACGACACGCCATGCCTGCGTTGTGTTTTTGAAGAGGCCCCGCCGCCCGAGATGAACCCGACGTGCGACACGGTCGGTGTTCTCGCTTCAGCCGTCAACCTGGTTGCCAGTTTACAGGCCGTCGAGACCATCAAGCTGCTCACTGGTCGGCACGCGGAGATCAACCGCCATCTTGTTCACATCGATGCGTGGTCGGGGCGGTTTGTGAACATGAACGTCCAGTCGGCCTATGAAAAGGGCGACTGCCCCTGCTGCAAGCGCGGCCGGTTTCCCTACCTGAGCGGTGAGTCCGCCAGCACAACAACGACCCTGTGCGGCCGCGACACCGTCCAGGTCAACATCGCGGTGCCCACAACCATTAGCTTCCCGGCCATTGCCGAAAAGTTGAAGCCCGTCGCCGCCGGCCCCATCCACTACAATCGCTTCATGCTCAAGGCAACGGTCGACGAGTATGAGCTAACACTGTTCCCGGATGGGCGCGCTATCATAAAAGGCACCAGCGACGCTGATAAGGCTCGCACGCTATATGCCAGGTATTTCGGTGCATGAAGCTGAACGACATGAGACGTGAGGTCATATACCTCGACAACGCAGCCACCAGTTGGCCCAAGCCCAAACGCGTAACCGATGCGGTGACGCGGTTCCTCGTGGAAGAGGCCGGCAGCCCCGACCGGGCCGGTCATAGCATGTCCGTAGCCGCCGGCCGAGTTGTGCAGAATGTCCGCGTCAAGCTGGCCCGGCTGTTCAACGTCGACGATCCCAGGCGGATCATCCACTGTTTCAATTGTACCGACGCCCTCAACATCGCCCTGAAAGGAAGCCTCCGTGAGGGGGACCACGTGATCTGCACCGACATGGATCACAACAGCATTTCGCGCCCGCTACAAGCGATGGCGAACGCCAACGTCGTCAAATTGACGCGACTACCCGTAACCGGACAAGGGATCGTCGATCCTGACGCAATCCGCAGAGCAATCACACCCGCTACGAGACTCATTGCCACGGTCTACGCCAGCAATGTCACCGGCGCAATCCAGCCGGCTGGCGAGATAGGGAACATAGCCCGCCAGCATGACGTGCTGCTACTCCTTGACGCGGCCCAATCGGTGGGCGTTCTCGACATCGATGTCGAGGCGATGAACATCGACCTGCTGGCCTTCCCGGGACACAAGTCCCTGCTGGGACCTACGGGTACTGGCGGGCTTTACGTGGGCCGGCGCGCAACGCTGCGCCCGTTTCGCGAGGGCGGCAGCGGCGCCGACTCTATCACACCAACACAGCCGACAGAGTTACCCACCTGGCTCGAGGCGGGAACCCCCAACACTGCCGGTCTTGCAGGGCTCGACGCTGCGCTTGACGGTCTCGACCCGAGCCAGGCGCTTATACACGAACGACACCTTCTCGAACGCCTGGTCGAGGCTGTCTCCGACGACCAACGCATCCAAATCGTCGGCGATTGGTCACCCTCACGATGTGTACCGGTCATGTCTTTATTGATCGGCGGCCTGTCACCGGTCGACGCGGCGGCCATTCTCGACGAGTCGTTCAGGATTGCGGTTAGACCGGGGCTGCATTGCGCCCCTTATATACATCGTGCCCTTGGAACATTCCCTGACGGAACGGTGCGGGTATCACCGGGATGGAGCACAACAGCCAAGGAGATCGACCAGTTGGCGTCAGCTTTGCGCGAGATGGCAATCGCGTAATAAACGCCCAACAGAACCGAGCCGCGTCCGTAAGGAAGCGGCAAAATCGCCTCCTGAACAGCTCGATGACCCTGCATATCACCCAACCTGTCCTCGAAAGGCTGACCCGACACGCCATACGCCAATTCCCCAATGAGTGCTGTGGCATCCTGATCGGCCGGCGAAGCGGCATTAACGCAATAGTCCGCCGTGCTGTACCGGCTCACAACATCGCAGAGGGTAACCGCCGCAATTCCTATCAGGTCGATTGGAAGACCCTGTTCACAACGCTACGAAGTACGCGGCTGGGGCCCGGCGAGATCATCGGCTTCTACCACTCCCATCCGGACGGTTCGACCACACCCTCACAGCGCGACAGGGAGCTGCTCTGGACCGGCTGTTCTTACGTTATCATATCCCTCACTGGCGGTGGGTGCTCGGCGGTCACGAGCTGGCGAGTCCTACACGCCCGAGCCCCGTTTGAGCAAGAGCCGATACTGGTTCCAAGATCAGCCCTCACACCCGCCATCTTACATCAGCACGACGTTAACTCTTGACGCTTGTCTAATCGTCCCCGTTGGCTGTCTAACCTACCCAGCGGCGGCGACCGGTACATCTCCACACCCCTGTTCGCCGACCAGTAGCCTCGACTGGCTTCACCGTCCTCGGTGGACTCAGAGCTCAGACGCACTGCGGTTGGGCACGCGATCTACCGATAGTACCTGCGGTTATGGCCCAGCCAGGACGAACAGGACGTTCCTCGAAGTGCGCGATCCGCCGGTTATCGGCCGAAAACACACAGTAGCTGTCAGCAATATCTCAGCCGAGCTGGCCGGGCTGCGCATCGCTCATATCTCCGACTTCCACTTCCGCCGCTGGAACCGTGTGACCCAGGCCGCCCAGGACCTGCTCTTGACCGCGGATTACGATCTCGTCGCTGCGACGGGCGATTTCGGGACGAATCCCCGCCGGTGGACCCGTGCCGCTGACCTGATGCGGAGGTTCTTTGCACCAATCGCCCAACGGGTCCCGATATACGCCGTTCTCGGGAATCATGACAACCTTGCGATGGCCACCGCCCCGGACATGCCGCTGGTGTTCCTAAGAAACGAGTCCGTGTCGATCCGACATTCTGGTGGCGTTTTCGAGCTGGTCGGCCTGGACCAGGGCCTCTTTGGAACGGAGGACATGCAGGCCGCTCTTGGGCAAGCCCGCCGACACGACCTCACCGTTTTGCTAGCCCACTACCCTTCCACGGTTTTCCGGCTACCGCCGGGGCGGGTCGACCTGCAGCTTTCCGGCCACACCCATGGAGGACAAATTCGGTTGCCCTATCTGGGCTGCATTTGGGCCAACGACCGGATTCCTCCGCGGATGTCCAGGGGCCTGCACGCCGTAGCGGGCACAATCCTGCATAGCAGCCCTGGAATCGGGGTTTGCCCGCCGATTCCGGTGCGGATCAACTGCCCGGCGGAGGTGGCCCTGCTCACCCTCCAGCCTGCTGAGCGGGTGAGCAGTCCGGTGCGGACCAAGGGCTTGGCTGTGGCCGTCGGAGGCGAGGGAACAGGAAAAGTTTGACCCAGCAGCCGATATGTGTTATACTAGACGTGGCATTGGAGGTTTAGCCAGACGCGCGATTGATACCTGAATCATTAGATTTGAATCTATATCGCGGTTTGTAATCGCGTGCCATTATTTAGTTATCCCCTTCCATTGCGTGTGGCTAACGCACTCCTCGCCATCGACCGGGTCAACGGTTGACGCGGTCTAAGTACACAGCTTGGTAATACGCAAAACGTGGTGACGCGCACTGCAAGGCGCGTCGGTTTGTCGTGGCCGGCGCACGCCATGCGTTGAGGTGGTCGTCCGATGCGAACCAACCGCTTCAGGCGGTTCCGAGAGAAGCGCTAAGCTAAACGATGGCAGTCGATATTCCCAATTATCGCATCATCGAAAAGCTGGGCACGGGTGCTCAGTCGCGCATCTTTCGCGCTCGCTGCATGCGGACCGGGAAGGATTACACCGTAAAGATCGTCAAAGTCGTCAAACCCGAGGACGCGAGCTTCGTCGACCTGCTTCGTACCGAACACCTGATCGGTTCCTCGGTTGACCATCCGGTGATCCGGAAGGTCTACGAGCTGCGGATGATGCGCCACCGCCTTCGCGTGCGCGGGGCGATCCTGTTCATGGAATACGTCGACGGCCTGTCCATGGATGACAAGGAGTTCCGCGGGTCGCTCGACAAGATCCTGCGCATCTCCGCTGAGGCGGCGCGGGGGTTGGAGGCCATGCACCGCACCGGCTACGTCCACGCGGATCTCAAACCCAGCAACATCCTTGTGACCCCCGTTGGGGCCGTCAAGCTGATTGATCTGGGCCAAAGCGCCAAGATGAACCAGGCCAAAGTACGTGTTCAAGGCACCATAGACTACATGGCCCCCGAGCAGGTCCAACGTCGTGTGCTGGATCAGCGGACCGACGTATTCGGCCTTGGGGCAGCCATCCATCGCGTGCTGACCGGTAGGCCCATCAAGACCGACATGAATCAGACGATCACGCCTTATTCGCAAAGCCTGGTGGGCAAGCGGGTGGAGGAAATCAACGGATCCGCCATGCACGAGCTTCCGGCGTGCGTGTCACGGCTTATCGAT
>JAUWWQ010000054.1 GCA_030616775.1 Planctomycetota bacterium | reverse complement strand
TCTGACCACGGGACGGCGTACGGTGACCAACCTGTTGCGAACCGTCTCGGCGCTGGCTCCCGGACATCCTTCGAGCTACCACCGGGTCTTCTCGAAACGACGCTGGTCGATCTGGAGACTGGCCCGGCAAGACCGACCGAATGTTCTCCGATGCCATCACCGCCGTGCGGCGCTGGCTTTGGACCGACTGGGTTTTTGCAACACCCCGGCATCACCAAGCCTGTGCAAAACTATCCCGGCCTATAAAGGCCGTGCTACTATACGCCCTCGCTCCCGCCGCCTAGCGACGGGAAAAAGGGCAAAAGCCGAGCTTAGCGGGGGTTGCGTTTTGGCCCTGCGCGGTCCGATAGATGATGGAGAGGTGTGCCCTGCGGAGCGGCGGGGCTGGGGACCAGGGCATGGATGCCAACCCGGGCAGCCGACGGATCGAAGAGCTCGAAGCCGAGAACGCCCGACTTCGTGCGGAGAACGAGTCGCTCAAAGCCGAAGTCCAGAGCCTTCGCCAGCTCGTTAAACAATTACAGGAGCGCATCGAAGAATCGAAGAACTGGAACGGGTCGCGGCGCGGCAGGCGGCGCCCTTCCGACGCAAGGACAAGGACCTTCGGCGGCGTGCTGGTCAGTGATTGCCTGGCCAGCTACGAGAATCTCCACTTTACCATGCACAAGTGTTATGCCCACCATCTCAAGCCATCGCCCAAGCGCGGGACCGCAAGCCGGAGGATCAACGGTCTTTTTTCAACGAGTTGACCGTCTTGCTGCGATCCGCGATGACTCTGGATCGTCTCCGCTATGACTTGCCGCCGCCCGCGTTCGTGCCAATCCGTCAACACCTGGAAACGCGTGCCGATGTTCTTCTGGGTCCGACGCGAAAGGATCCCGACGAGGAGCGGATCGCCAATCGGCTGCGCAAAGGCCGACAGTGGCTGTTTACCTTTCTGGACTACCCGGGCGTCGAAGCCACCAACAACCGCGCCGAGCGAGTATTGCGACCGGCGGTGATCGCTCGCAAGCTCTCCTGCGGCAACAAGACGGACCGCGGCAAACGCACTTGGGAAATCATCGCCAGCCTCGCCGCCACCTGCCACCAGCGAGGCCAGGACCTCGTCGAACACCTCCGCCCGTACCTGCTCCTGCCCCCTAATCCACAGCTCATAGCACGCTAGACACATACCCAACCGGTGCGTCGCCCGGATCACCCACCTATCACCGGTGGTTACGTTCCTGATCCGGCGTGACCATCCTGCTCGCGGATGCGGAAGATTAAATACGGATCATTCCGAGCTTCACTGTAAGATGTTGTGGGATAGACCAGCTCGGCGAAGTCCTTCCTGGCGGCCAGCTTGCCGGCGAGTCTCTTGTGATCACGGTCCGTGATGACGAATCTGGCCCCAAAGTGCTCGCGCACATCCTCCAGTGTAACGTGCACTTTCTCTCCATATTGTTCATCAGAAACAGTGGCAGGAATCTCTCCGCGGGATATCTTCACGTACCGTTCCCACAGTACCGGCCGGCGGGCATGTGTGAACTTGGGATCCAGGCCAACGATATAATAGTTGTGTGAATTGTAATAGAAGTAGACCGGGAAGATATCCCAGTCATCGGTAAATACGATGTCACCCGGCTCTGAGTGCTGTCTCATGAAGTCCATAGCCTCGCGGATGGCAGGTAGATCGTAGCCGCAACGGGCTATGCGCCGAATCCCCTTCCACTGCGAAGACATGCTGACAAGCGCGAATATGCCGCCAATCATGAACAGTGTAACCGTCCGATATATCCATGGAGCACGCTTGCCTTTGTCTTTGTCAATGCAGCGATCACACCATGCAGTCACACGTTCGAGCAGTGGTGCAGCCATGAACGCGGAGCTGAGTAAGCAGAAGGCCGGCCAGTATTCAATGAATCGCCGTGCCTTGAAGGTGAGCCCCAGAAATATGAAATGGGCAAGTAACAGCATCAGCTCCCGAGCCGTCAGCGGCTTGCCCAACCGGAAACGTACGCAAGTCGCAACTGCCCACACTACAAGGAGAACACCCGACATCTGGGCAAACCACCATAGGTCTCTATATGGTTTCCACTCCCGTCCCACTGATATGTCTGGAGATAGACCGGACCCGAAGACTTGGATTTTCAGGAACTCCCACATGCCGTAAGAGTAGGGGTGGGTCAAGATGCCAATGAGCCAACCGGCCGCCGTCCACAACAAAAGTTTCCAGGGCATCTCGCGGTCGCCGCGCGGCACGACTGCTGACGAGAGGACATACAGACCCACCAGAAGGGGCGCATAGAGAACACCGCCAAGATAAAGGTGTATATAACACGCAATGGCAAGGCCGGTAAGCACGTACCGACGGCGAAACATCAGCAGCACAATCAACAACATGAACACAAGCGACGGACTGATGGCTCGCACGAAGGCGTGCCGGGTGAAGAACTGGAACGGCATGAAGACAAACAGTAGCAGCCACAACCAATACCAGCGAACTCGACCAGCCACCAGGATACTCTTTATCAACACCAGCGACAGGCCCAGGAAAGTCGCCATTGCCCATCTGGCGCCTGGTAGGTAGTCACCAGTCAGCCGGTAAGACAAGTGCACAAACGGAGCCAACAGAGCATGAAACCCGTAGTGGTGACTGACAAAGCCATGGCCCTCGTCCGTGAAATACGCGAAGCGCAGCCACGGAAAGTCACGGAGCAGCCCGTGCTCCGGGAGCATGGCGGCCATCTTGACGTGATAAAACGAGTCGTGGCCGGGAACGCCGTCCGCCCCGCCGTAAATAAAGTGCATGATGGCCACGCCCATAGTGAACACCACGAGTGATTCCAAGGCATGCCAGCGAAATCCTCCGCGGCAGACCCGCGGCCCGTCATCGGACTGATCCATATCCGGTGATCCGGGTGATCCTTGTCGGTCTCGTGACGTTGATGAACTCAAGGGCAGTCAGACTCCCTGGGACATAAGTCAACCTGTCGAATCGCCCGTACGATATGCAAGGTAGATGGATTTGGCCAGGGCTTGGTGCGGCAACATTGCGCGCCGGTTGGCACCTACACTGTGGTCAGCCGTCGATGGCACGCGAAGTGTGTGTCCGGCCGGCTGAAGCATTGACGCGGCCGCCTGCCACGTATACCGTTTGCCCTGGAAGCAAACGCTGTTAACCACGCATAAGTGCCGTATGAGGGCACTGGCAACGCGGATGAGGAGCCAATATGTTGTCCACTGTGACAGAGGATCAAGCTCTTCTCGGGCGCGCCGGCACGGGTATCGATTCATTTCTGACCACCCAGCGCGACCAGGGACGCATCGCGGGCAGTTATTATGACGACGCCGTCGCCAGAACGATGCCCAACCTGCGCAGATGGTTGCTGGCCGAGGAGCTGGACCGCATATCGCCCTATCTCCGGCAAGGCCTGCGCGAGGCGATCCGCGCCGAGCAGTGGGAGGCACTGGCCAACGCGTTTGCGCGCGACGTGGCCTTCGGCACCGGCGGCATTCGCGAAAAGATGGGCGCATCGCGCGATGTGATCCAAAAGCTCAAAAAAGAGGGGATCCACGCGCCGATCATCAAAGGGCCCAACACGATCAACGATGTCATTTATCTGCTGACCTCGGCGGGAACGGCTAGATTCGGCATCGAGCGAACGCCGCCGCTTACAAAAGTCGTCATCGGTTTTGACAGCCGAATCCGCGGAAGTGACTTCGCCCGGCTGATCGCCAGCCTCTTCCTGGCCTACGATTACACCGTTTACCTGTTTGACGAGGCCTGTTTGTATCCGAGCGTGACCTACGCCGTGCCCACGCTCAAAGCCGACATCGGCGTGTTCATCTCCGCTAGCCACAATGACCTGCGCTACAACGGCTTTAAACTGTCCTGCCAGAACGGCTCCCAGTTCGACCCGGCCGAGCGGGACCGACTCTATCAAGACTACATCTCCAAGGTGCAGTTCGGCGACATCAAGACAATGCCCCTAGCCGAAGCACCGGAAGAGAAACTCTGGTTCCTTGGCGGCGTAAAGAGCAATGACGGACGGGTCATCCAAGAGGGTGAACATGCCGGGTTGCCGTTGGCGGGTCCGCTTCCCAACGCGCCGGACTCTTATGTTGGCCGTGAGCACCGTATCATCGACCTTCACACCATGCACGTCGAACACGTCAAGACGTTCCTCTTGCGTGGCAACATGATCGTCAAAGCCAAACGACCCCTGTCGATCGGGTATTCCGCATTCAACGGCTCAGGTCGAAAGGCCGTACCTCGTTTGCTCACCGAGGTCGGCTTTAAGCATGTGAAACGCATAATGAAGTTGGATCCGCTCGACGGAATGTTCCCGGCGTTTTGCAGCGACCCAGGCAAGGAGCAACAGCCCGATCCGGGCGACTGGCGGGCGGCCGACATTGCCGTCGATGCGTTCAAGGAGGAGTATGGAAACGAGTGGGACAAGGTCGACCTGATAATCGGCACTGATCCCGACGCCGACCGTTGCGCTGTGATCGTCAAGGTGCCTGACCACCAGCGGCAAGCCTATCCGCACCCCGGCACCGGCGAGCTCCGCGACTACACATTACTCTCTGCTGACGATGTCTGGTCGCTGATCCTGTGGTACCGGCTCAATTATGAGATCGAGCGGTTTGGCACGGTCCAGGACGCCGAGAAGAAATTTATCACGCTGTCTCATACTACGACTGATCTCCTGCCCTGCGTCGCCCGCAAGTATGGGCTGGGTGTGCTTAAGACCTGGGTTGGCTTTGCCCAACTGGCAGCCGGGACCCGGGCAATCTGGGATTTGCACCGCGGCCTGGATACACATGGTCTGACCGAAGGCGGCAAGCTGCCATTCTACGACGAAGGGCGTCGTAACCCCCACGATCCCGTGTGCAATCAGACCATCTACTCCTGGGAGGCAATGAACGATCCGCGCCGCTGCATCAATATCGCTGCGTTGGAGCAGAGCAACGGGTTCTCGATTCTCGGCGACGTACCCCTGGACGAGCGATCGTTGGGAATCGGCGGCCATGTGCGCGACAAGGACGGTACCTTCGCCGGGATGCTCGTCGCCGAACTCGCTGCGTACGCGAAAGAGCAAGGCACGAACATGCTGGACTTGCTCGATGAGAAGATCTACCTTGATCCGAACGTGGGGCTTTACGTGATCCACTATGAGCCCGATCCGCTTGACGGGGAGTATGAGGGACTCGCCGGCTACACGAACAAACGCAACATTTTGGACAAAGCCGAAGAGTTGCTGCGCGCCAGCTCGGACCGTCCGGTCGAACTCGGCGGACTTGCGGTCAAAAGTACGGTCGCCTACCGAACCGGTAAGTACGACGCGGTCAATTGGGAGGGCTTCCCCGACGAAGGCTTCCGGTTCTACTTCGACGACGAGCGGCGGTCACACTTGACCATTCGTCCGTCAGGTACGTCGAACGCCCTACGTTTTCATGTACAGCTCTTCGGCGGGCACCCGTCGCGGGAAGAGCTGATCCAGCGGAAGGCTCAGCTTCGGGCAACCACGGTGCGAATCGTCGACGACATCCGCCAGCGCATCGGCGCGCCGCGCTGACCAATTCACGATGTTCAATAGCCGAGTTCATGTGTGGAAAATCCCGACTCTCTCGCTATCTGTCATTTCACCCTCGTCCGTCTCTTTCCGGGCATGCTCGTTGTCTTCCACTGACGTGCTTCTCTACTGACCATTTCTGCTACGGGGAAGCTTAAATGGAAGAGGACGCCGGCTTGACCGATAACTCTTACGCCGGCGTGCGCTGACGCTGCGTACAAGGAGCGCTCACGGCCGGCATAAGGGAAACGGGATGGCTTATCACCCAGGCGATGTCGCACCTGATTCGGTGACCGGACGCACTTCCGTCAAGGGCGTCCTGGTTGCTGTCGCCATCGTCGGTGTGCTTGTCAATGCCCTGGCCCTGATCGCCTCGCGGCTCTGGGTCTGCCCCGATTCGAGCTACTATATGGCACTGGCCGGCGGCATCACTGACCACCTCGACTTCACAAATGAGCTCTACTTGATCCGCCCGCCCGGCTATCCACTAATGCTAGCTGCCATCTTCGGACTGTTCGGCCAGTACAGTCCCACGGCGATCCTGTTCGTACAACACGGCATGGTCATCGGTATAGCCTTGGCAACGACGTTGATCGCGTGGCACCTCACGTATCGCCGAAGCATCAGCCTTCTGGCCGGTCTGATGTGCGCGTGCAGCCTGCAACTTCTTGCGTTCGCCAACGTGATCATCACCGAGATTCCCTATACTCTCGCCCTTATCTTATCCGTTTACTTCCTGGTCAAATATCACCGTCTCGGAGAATTGCGCTCGCTGGCGTTGGCCTCCTTGATGGCCGGTGTGAGCAGTCTTATCAGGCCGACCGGGTTGTCAGTGGTCGTGCTGTGCGTGCTGGCCGCACTTCATCGAGCCTGGAAGAGCCGGAACGACCACACACTCATCGCTCCTGCGAATGCCACCTGTACACCCGGGCGCCCATTGCCCTACGTTGCCTCGCAAGTGCGTTGGCGCCGGGCTGTCGTCGGCGTGACACTGGCGGTGGCACCGGCGATGGCTGTTGCCCTGCCGGCCACGATGCTGAACAGACTAGCGCATGGCGCCGACCTCTCCGGCCGGTGCGCAGACCTGGCGCTCTACCATCGAATCTTCGCCATGGACCGCCTGGATTCGACCAACAGTGAAGCCCTGACTGATATCCATGCTGTGGTGAACGAAGCGATTGAGCACGGTCATCTCGCGCCCGATGCAGACTACCGTCAATGGGGAGTGGTGTGGACGGCGTACCAGGTTGTTCGGAATGTCCCGCTCGCTGGTTCCAGCGCGATCATGGGTCAGGCGGCGCGCGACCTGATCAGGGAGAACCCGGGCCTTTACCTCAATCGCACCGTTCGCTGCGCATTCTGGATGGTAATGGTGCCGGACTCGTTTTACCGGTTTCATCCGGGTGGGGCGCCGGGAACGGTGACTGCTGCCGGTGAGTCTCGACGGAATGGGGAAGCGGAAATCCTCGACGTGGCGACGTATGAGCCGATGCTCCGCCGCTGGACCGATCCGTACCGGCACTACTTGTCGTTCGATAGCGAACCGCGCGCCGCCACACCGCTGTGGAGTGGGATTGCCCGGTGGTTCCATCGCCACATCGAGAAGGGCCCGCCGCTGTTCGGATTAGGCGATTCGCCCTACGAAGAGTTCAGTCTGCTCTGCCTTGTCGGCATGGTCGTGTCACTGGTCACGCGGGCAAGGGTTACATGGTTGCTGATAACAGGAGTGATTTTTCTACAGATCTTCGCGTCGGCGGCGCTCGGCGGCCCCACACCGCGCTACGCCGTACCGGTCAAGCCGCTCATGCTGCTGTACGCCGCTCTGCTTATTGTCGGGCTGATTCGGCTTTTGGCAGGGACACTACGTCTCCGTCGGGCAGCGATCGCAAGTGTACGCACATCAAAGACTCGAGCGATCCTACGGTCATAACGCGCATTGGAAGCAGCAGCGTATACGGAGCAACCGGCTGGGAATCAGCCGTTCCTGCGCAATCACGAAATAACGAGAAAGCAACGCCCGCATCTCCCCAACACTCCACACGTGCAGATGGTACTGGTCGCCACCCCAGGATATGCGGCGAAACGGAGGAACGATCGTGAGGCCGCTGCTGCGGATGAAGCCTTTGAGACGATTGACCAATGGGTCGTTGGGAAAGGTGATCACCAGACGGCCTTCAGGACGCACCAGGCGCTTTATTCGTGCCAAGATCGCTTCCGGGTCGACCGTATGTTCCAGGACTTCGGTGCAGATGATCTTGTCGAACCCGGCGTCGGGCAAATCCAGCTCCTGTAGCTCGCCTTTGAGCAGGCGTACGCGGTAACCCTGAAGATTACGCCGTGCCTTTGCCAGCATTTCGCCTGATACGTCCACGCCGGTCAGGTCCGACTCGGGGAACTGTTGGAGCACGTGCCCCCCGCCGCAGCCCACCTCCAAAATCCGGTCGGAAGGTTCGGCAGCCGCCATGCTGCGGATGCAGACCAGCCGTTGTTGCTCGATCCAACGGATGAGCAACCCCGATCGCGCATAGTAGTCATCGATGTCGTGTTGGCGCGCGAACGTGTCGTTCCAGCGCTCGACACTGTCGATGGCAATCATCGGTGTTGGCGTCACGGCTCACTCCCGGTTCAAGCGAAACCCCGAACATCGCTAATTGGATTGACGAAACGCAAGCACCAGACCCAGAAACTCGGTCTTGGCATACCGATAGACAAAATCCTTCTTGATGAGAAAATGCCCGGATACAAGTTCCAGCCATTCTTCCCGTGTCTTGACGTAGGGACCGCGGTCCCACCTGAGCAGACAGTTGCTCAGGCGATTGTCGGACCAGACAGGTTCTGACAGCAAAACTGTGGCGCCCGAAGCTGCCGTTCGCCTCAAATTGTCAAACAGGTCCCTGCTGACCGGGTCGGGCAGGTGGTGAAGGACGCTTGACAGGAGCACCAGATCAAATAATTGCCCGGCAAATGGCAGTTGATCCGCGCTGGCAGCTACAAAACAGATTTCAGGATACCGTTTCTTGGCCCACTGTATGTAGGCCACATTCAGGTCAACCCCCACGACGAAGTTGTGTTCCGTGGAGAAAAGGCGGCTGATACACAGACCGGTCCCACAGCCGACATCCAGAATTCTCAGTCCCCGGCAGTCCTCGAAGGCGAGGCAGACGCTGAACGCCTGGCGCATGGTGCGATAGTTGGCGGCGGCCAGCCGTTGCTTGACATCAAAAACCAGCGGGTGAGCAAGAAGCTTGTGAAAAGCTCTTGTGGCAAACCGACTGTTGTTCGTCTTCTCGCCCGCGGACTTGGGTGCGCATTGTGGACCAATGTTGGGCGTGCCATCCGTGGATGCTACACAGGTAGGAACGTGCCGATCAGTCACGGAGCCGCTCCCTCGGAATCTCATGTGCGAACATCGATCCGCCAGAGTATCTGCCCGCAACTCTCCGTCCTAGTACCGTGTTTCACAAATACTACGACTATAGATCACGCGCCGAGCCGCAGGCTTTAGCCTGCGCGGAGCACCGCTCAGGTAGTCGCGGGACTTATGAAACACGGTCCTAGAAAGAACACGTCGTCACAGGCTCGAAGGTCCTTAATCGTGGTCTGTCGGGCCCGGGGGTCACGGCTTGCCTTGCGCAGTGTCGGTAATCGCGTAGGGTACGTTCCAACGACGTGGCCGCCACATTCTGCTGGGCCACGTCACGGGCCACGTCTCCACTCGAAACTTCAATAGTTCCCAACAGATCCGCAAGGAGACACCGATCGGAAAGCGCCTCAGGAACGATTCGCCCGCAAACCGCACCTCAAAGTCGGCGTCCACTTCGGCGATGGTGTATCCGCGCACACCGGCCGCAACCCCGATGAAACTCTGGAAGTATCGATAACCGTAGCGGTGTCTCAGAAGGTTCGCCATCACGTCACGGCGGCAGAGCATAAAGCCCGATTTGTTGTCGCGCAGCCGCATCCGGAAAGTGAGATTCAGTAGAATGTTCAGAACGCGGCTGAACGTTCGGCAGCGTCGAACTCCCCGAACGGGGTGACGCACCGCTTGCACGATGTCGGGCAACTCGCGCAGATAGGCCCTGTAAAGCTTGGCGATGTCCTCCGGACGGTTTTGCAGGTCGGCGTCGATCAGGCAGATCAGCTCTCCGGTGGCGGACTCCAAGCCGGTGCGCCAGGCAGCTTCGATGCCGCTGTTCGATGTATGCCTGACGCCCAGGACACGTGCGTCAGCTTGCGAGCGTCGGCGGATTCTCTCCCAAGTGTCATCCGCGCTACCGTCGTCGACCAGTACGAGTTCGGCTGTGATCTTCATTGCATCGAACACGGCCAGCGTGCGATCGACCAACGGATCGATGTTATCCTGCTCGTTGAAGCAAGGCGCGATCACTGAAAGGACGATGGCATCGGTATCCAAGCGGCCCTGACTGCCGACATTACAGCTCATAGCATCCGCCTCCGCAGGGGCAGTGCAGGTTCCAAAGTGTGTGCAGGTCCCTGAAATGCCAACTGCGGCTCGGGCACGTGGTCCTCGGCTGCAACCGGCTCCGGAGAGGTCAACAGACTCTTGATGCATTCAGCCGTCATCAGCGTGTTCCAGTACCTGCGATCGAAGCTGTGGCGGCCTTGCATCCACAGATTGACCGGCGTGGGCAGACCATGTTTGACCGGTCGTTGCAGCACTAATGACCCGCGCGGCAGCAATTTCCTGGCCGCCTGATGGACGATCCATTTGCCGGTCCCGTCGCGGTAGCGCAACGAATCGTCCAATGAAAAGGCGAACTCGACAATTCGGTGGTCCAGATAGGGGCAACGGGCTTCCACGCTGTGGGCCATGCACATCCGGTCCGCCATCTGTAGCAACGGCTGAAGGAAGATACGGCTCTCAACGTAGCAGATGTTCTCCAGCATGGACTTGCGATCGCTCCAGTGCCCGGCGAGGAACATCTTCATTAAAGACGCCCCCACCAGCCCGGACCGCGAGGCCATCCGGCAGAAGCGATCCAGATCACTGCCGTTATAGCGCCGCAGCATCGAGGCGTAATTACGCCGCTTGGGATCATCGGATGTGTGCTTATCGGAGAGTAGAAACTCGTTACGCACGTATCCGGCGAACAGCTCATCTGAGCCTTCACCGGAGAGAATGACTTTGTACCCGGCCTGGTGACAAGCTCTGGCCAGCCGGTACAGAGGAAAGACACTGAAAGACCCGGTCGGCATCTCCAGGTGATAGGCCATCGCCGCAAGATCTTCCAGAAACTCGTTGCGCGTCGGTCGCACGAAGTTGAGGGTAATGCCTAAGCGGGCGGCCAGATTGCGGGCGTACTTTTCCTCGTTGATCGTTCGGGCAAACTCGGTGAACTGGCAGGTGAAGGCTTCCTGGACCCCGGAGAGCCTGGCGATTATGGCGGAATCCAGCCCCCCGGAGAGGAACAGGCTTACCGGAACGTCGGCCCGTAATCGCACACTGACGGCGTCTTCCATCAGGCCTATGAAAGTGTCAACCGCCGTGCGCTCGTCGCTGATCCTGTGTTCAACCTGGTGCTGTATGTCCCAGTATGATTGCGTGTGACAGGTGCCGCGAGCCAGATCGTAGACCAGGAAGCTCCCCGGACCAAGAGCGAAGATGTCGCGATACAGTGTGTGCTCGTTGAAGCAGAATTCAAACAGATCGAAAACGTCTTGTGAAACAAACTCGAGATTCGAAAAGGCCTTGATCTCCGAGGCAAACTCGAACCTGCCCGGCCCGCACCGGTAGAAAAGCGGCTTTTTGCCCATCCGGTCCCGGGCACAGAAGAAGCGCTGGCCGCCCCATATCGCCAGGGCGAACATCCCGTTGAACCGATCGAGACACTCCGGCCCCCACTGCAAGTAGGAAACAAGTGCCACTTCCGTGTCTGTCTTGGTCTTAAATGTCCAACCCAACCCTTCAAGCTCGGTGCGCAGCTCGGGATGGTTGTAGATCTCCCCGTTGAACAGGATCGTGCTGTCGGCGACGCGGACCGGAAGGTCGATATCACGACGGTCCACGATGTTCAGTCGGGTTTGCCCCAGCGTTACCGTGCCGTGACCGGGTGCTTCCTCCGTGACCAGGCTGATCTGGTCCGGACCGCGATGGCGCAGGCGGTCTAGGTTCTGCCGGTCAAAATCTGTGTTGATCCCGCCGAGGATACCGCACATGTTCAGACCTTCCTGGCCCGACAACTGATTCCCGCCTCACGCACGTCCCAGGCCTCAATCTCCCAGCCGTCGGCGAACCACGCCCCAAACTCCTCGGGTTCAAAGCGGAAGCAGTATTCCGGATGGTACCAGTCGAAGTTGATGATATTGTTGGTGAAGAAGTCGAACTCGTCGTTCCAAAAGCACTTCATCACGTTCCAGTGGAAGAAGCGTTGCAGATCGACCTTGCCCTTGGTGATCCCCACAGCAGGGATGTCCTCCTCGATGTCCACGGTTACGTTCAGGTTGGCCAGTGTCCGGCCCAGGCGGGTGATCCCTTCACAGACCTCGAGGGCTTCGTCGATCGGCAACCCGCTGATACTCTGACGGATGTAATCATCCGTGAACTCGCGGATTGCCGCTTTCTTCTTGTAGACGTAGCAGCAAATCCGCCCACCCCGCTTGAGCTTGCGGCGCAGATTCTCGAAGGCTTCCCGCGGGTCGGGCGTGTGGTGGATGACCTGATCGCAACTGATGAAGTCGAAGAACGCATCGGGGAAGGGCAATCGGTTTATATCGGCGTGGACCACCGCGACACGCGCATGGCACACATCGCGAAGAGCCACCTCGAGGGCCTCGCGGGCCGTGTCCACCCCGAAAACCGTCGCTGCCGAGTGCTCCGCGAAGTTGGTGGCGTCGCGGCCCGTACCAGTTCCCGCGTCAAGGATAAACTCCATGCCATCGAGGAATCTCCCCAACCCGGACATTTCATAGAAACCGTAGCGCTGCAGGTACCAGTCGGTGTAAAACTTGTTCGTGTGCGTGCGGTAATAGCCGTGCTTGGCCCACTTCTGGGCGAACGACCGGACGGTCTGGGTCTGCAATGTGTTCTCAGAAACGAAGCTGGGGATCCCCTCGTGAACGGGGTATTCCGGGCCATCAAGGCCGGCTAACTTACCCTCGATAATGTCGTCGCCGGACGCCTCGACGATGTCCAATCGTAAGGGCCTGAGCGTCTCCGGACAGACCAGGTGTTTGAGGGCTGATTCTCTCACGTCGAATCCAAGGTCCTGAGCCGCAGGTTTTAGCCTGCGCGGGCACCCGAGCAGTCAAAGACCGCGGCTTGCTTGAAACCATCGGTGCCCGGCGCGCACCGTCGCCTCGATATTCGGACGTTGGCCGGGCTGTCTTGAGGTAACAATCGAGCTTCGTACCGCCCCAGCCGCTAACCAGGAACATCGTGGGAGGAACGGTGAGAGTTGAATCTGCGGTAGCCTCGGATGTGATGTCCGGTTAAGGTGCTGGCGGTGCGAGGAGTCTGGGTGTCTCCCCGATGCCCAGCCTCAGCATTTGGAGACCACCCTTGCCAAACAAGGCACAATGGCAAGCCGCGCTAAGTTGCCTGGCAGCGGCTGCAATCCTCGCCCCAACCGGCTGCAAGCCTACCACGGAAACTGCGCCGAAAAGCAGACTCGTCGTCTATTGCAGCGTGGACGAAGCCTTCGCCCGGACGGTGCTCAAACTGTTCGAGGATCGAGCGCGGACCGAACTGGACGTTGTTTTCGACTCAGAAGCCGGTAAGACCACGGGTCTGGTCAACAAGATCATTGGCGAAGCGCAGGCCGGTCGCCCACGGGCCGATGTGTTCTGGTCAAGCGAACTCTTCAACACCATTCTGCTGGGACGTAGAGGGCTTTTGGAGCCCTATGATTCACCAGCGGCGGCGGACATTCCAGCCCGCTTCAAGGATCCGCAGCACCATTGGACGGCTCTGGCAGCTCGGGCACGCGTGCTGGCGTTCAACCCGGACCAGACCCCGGCGACCGACGTACCCACACGATGGGAGCAGCTCGCCTCACCCAAGTTTGCCAAGCGGACCGCCATAGCCAATCCGCTGTTCGGCACGACACGCGGGCATGTGGCCGCGATGTTCGCCCTATGGGGTGCTAAGCGAGGACGTGAGTTCCTCACCCAGCTTCGCGACAACGGAGCACACATCTATGACAGCAACAGCGCGACGGTCCGGGCGGTAATCGCCAGGCGTGCCGGCCTGGGAGCCACCGACACGGATGACGTATGGGTCGCACAGCGCAGCGGCGCTTCGCTGGATCTGGCCTATCCGGATATGGGCGATGGCGGCACGCTGCTGATCCCCTGCTCGGTCGCCATCATCAAGGGTAGCACCAACATGCAGGCCGCCCGAGACCTCGTCGACTTTCTAGTGTCAGCCGAGGTGGAGCGGATGCTTGCCGAAAGCGACTCCCGCAACATCCCGGTCCGCAAACGGCTTCGCACGGAACTCGGTATCGAGTGGCCACCGGAATCGAAGGTCGACTTCAACGCCGTGGCTGACGCTATGGACGAAGCAGTTGCCGCAGTCCGGGAAATCCTCATCCGGTGAAACCCCGAGCGTTCACAGTCGCCCTTCTTGTCGTCCCCTGGGCTGTTTTCGTGGCGGCGATGGTCTGGCCGACCGTCGCATTGATCCACCGATGCATCGTGGAGGACCAGCCGCCGGGGGGCGGATTCACGTTTTCGCTGCGTCAACTGGGGCTTTTCTGGCGAAGCCTCTGGCTGGCGGGTGTGGCCACCGGCGTTAGCCTCATTGTTTCCATACCGGGAGCGTATGTAGTTGGGCGGTTGCGCCGGCTGTCCCGTCATCCGCTAATCGCTGCGGCGTTGATGGCCCTGCTGCTGTGCCCGCCGATGGTGTACTCCTTCGGGTGGGAGCGAATCCTCCCAGCCACTTTCAACCCTTATGTTCGATGTATCGGAGTGTGGGCCCTGTGGGGTTGGCCGATCCCCGCCATGCTCATCGGTGTGGGTTGGTCGCGCGTCGGTATTCGAGCCTACGAGGCTGCCCTTTTGGTGACATCACCGACAGCAGCCTTTCTCCATGCGGTTATACCGGTCTTGCGGCGTTACGTCGCTTTCAGTGCACTCATAGTGTTTGTGCTCTACTTCAACGACTATGGCGTACCGCACGCCTGTGGTCTGCTCGTGTATCCGACCGAGCTTCTGGGATGGGCGGCCAGCTCGGGCCGCACGATCGACACCGTCTGGCCGGCGGCGATGTCCGTGGTGGCAACGAGTCTGGCGCTGCTCACTATGTTCGCCGCTTGGCGGCGATGCGCAGTTGACGACGATACCGACACACTCGCGGCACTCCCGAAAAGCACCTCCAGGGGACTGACCGGCATCGCCTTCGGTTGGTTCATCCTGTCTTGGCTGCTGCCTGTCCTGGCGCTGGTTGTCAACCTCGCCTCGCCTGCTGTCATACTCGAGGCATTTGAAACCTACTTCGGTGATCTGGCATGGTCCCTTGCCATAGCCGTTTTGTCCGGGCTCGTAGCTGTTGGGATGGGTCTCTCGCTTGTGGCAGTGCGTGGCCTGCGGATGGTCGGACTTATCTGGACGATTGCATTTGGGGCGTTGCCCGGAGCGTTGATCGGCGAAGCCCTTGTGGCCGGGTATAACCACGCCTCGCTATGGTGGATCTATGACTACTGGCCGATTGTCGCCCTGTCCCATGTGTCCCGGTTCGGATGGATCGGCGTGCTGACCGCAGTGGTCGTATCCGAAAACGCGACACCGGACGTGATCGCCCAGGCTAGAGTCGACGGTGCCACCCGGGCATCTGTCCTGAGCCGCATACAGATCCCGATGAACTGGCCCGTCCTGCTGTGCGGCGCGGCGGTCGTGGCGGCAATGTCCGTTGCCGAGGTGGCCACCTCGTCCCTGGTTCGGGTCCCGGCCTTCAGCCCGATCGCCCACGTCCTCATCGAGAAGTTCCACCGCTTCGAGGACGGGATGCTGATATCGCTGAGCCTGTGGCTTGTGGCTGCAACCATCCCCCCTGGCATGCTCCTGATGCTCGCCCTAAGCCGGCGGCGTAGGTGCTGAGAAATCGCGCCGTCACCGGCTGGTAGTACGTCAGTTTTCCGCCGCTGACAGCAGTTCGCTACCGCTGAAGTATTGGTCGCTGGACCGAGAATCCCTTCTGGGTACTCTGGCAGGTGCCGATTGCCCGCACCGGAGAGGCGGTTTGGTGCTCCACATCGTTGACTGAGAGAGCCGACACAGCTTGCCCGACGGGTTATACTGCGTCGAGCTTAACTCCCTCCACACGAGGTGGGCATGCGCACTGGGACGCTGGAGGGACGACGTGTCAGGCTACGAAATGCTCAGAGAAGCTGAAGAGCTCTTCCGCCGACAGCAGGAGAAAGGGGCATTCCCCGGAGGCCAACTTGTCGTTCGCGCGCAGGGCGACGAGCTGCTCAACGTGTCGGTGGGAACCGCCCGGGGACTCCGCCCCGGCGAGGGCGACGCCGTTCCGGTCACAGACACTACCCCTTTCCAAGTAATGTCGGCATCGAAACCTGTCGTAGCGTTCTCGGTCGCGGTTCTCGAGGATCGTGGGCTCCTGGACGTGGAGCGCCCCGTCTCGCACTATATCCCACAGTTCGCGCGTGAGGGAAAGGGGGACATCACCGTTCTGGACGTCCTCACGCATCGGAGTGGGGTACTGGTGCCTCATTTGTGGCACTCACCCGAAACCTGGGTGGATTGGGACCGTGTCCAAGAGGAGCTCTGGAATGCGCGTCCTCGTTACCATAGAGGCACTCTCGCTTATCATCCGTGGGAGTTCGGGTGGATACTTGGGGAAGTAGTGCGCCGCGTGAGCGGACTGCCTCTTCCGGAGTTTCTCTTTGAGCTTCTACCAGAGCAGTTGAGGTCGCTTCGATTGCGCGTGGCCCCCGACGCCACGACGCGCGTCGCGCGCACATACTGGCTCGGGCCGAAACTCTATCGAGTAGCTGGTCAAGATGTGGCTGCCGGGTTCGAGCAGAATATGAACGCGCCCTCGACCCTGACCAGCCTTGTCCCGGGTGCGTCCATGACAACGACGGCCTCGGCTCTGGCGAGGTTCTACGAGATGATCTTGGCAGGCGGAACCACGTCGGACGGTGCGCGCGTCATCAGCTCAGAGACACTGGAGCGGTATCTCAGACGGAATGTTGCTGGATTCGATCGGGCGCTGCGTGCGTACCTGGTCCTCGGCAGGGGGTTCCTACTCGGATGGCTTTGGCCTCACCCTTACGGGTGGTGGAACACGCGCGAGTGTGTCGGCCACGGCGGGGGCTTTTGCGTTGTGGCTTTTGGTGATCGTCGTACTGGAGCAGCCATCGCCATAGTCACGAATGGGAATAGGGGCATGGCGGATGTGGCTCGGAGGTTCGCGCCGCTCAGCAGTATCATCCGAAGGTCGGTACGCCGCCAGAATGCGAATCGGTCTTTAGGGCTTGGCTGATACCAGGGGAGTAATCAACCACCCGCAGAGCGGGTGGCTTTAGGAAGCCCCCCGGAGGGGGGCGAAGGAGCAGGCTTTCCGGCAACGCAGAATGACCCTCTTCTTGCGATCACCGGACCGCCTCCGCTCCACAAACACGGTGTATCCGCCCGTGTTCTCTCCCCCGAGATGCAGCTGCGCTCGGCCGGAGCAAAAGAAAAGGGCAGAGCCAAGAATACACTACGCATAGGTCGAACCTTTAGAGTCACACGGCCAGAGGCCGTGGGTTTAGAGGGTACTAATCCAGGGATCTGTTTCACGGAGGGTAAACCCTATGGTCGTTAGCGAGTTTACACAGGACACGGATCTTCTTGTGATCGGCGGCGGACCGGGCGGCTACCACGCCGCGTTCAGGGCGGCATCGCACGGCATTCAGACGACAATCGTAGAGGCCGACGCCGGGCTCGGCGGTGTCTGCCTCCACCGTGGTTGTATCCCCTCCAAGACATACCTCAGCCTGGTGGAGACCATCCATACCGCCGAAGGCAGCAAAGCCAAGGGAGTCGATTTCGGAAAGCCGAAACTGGACATAAACGCGATCCGCACCTGGAAGCAGGAGGTGGTCTCGAAGCTCACCGGCGGGCTTGACTTACTGTGCAAGAAACATGGTGTGGACCGTTTGCGCGGGACCGCGAGGTTCGAAGACGGCAAGCACGTAACCATCGAGGGCGGCGATGTCCGGCGCGTGAAGTTTCGCCGCGCCATCGTCGCCACGGGCTCGCGCTCAATTACACTGAGAGGCATTCAGATCGATTCACCGCGAGTACTCACGTCGCGAACAGCCCTTGAACTGCAAGATATCCCCAAGACGCTTCTGGTCATCGGCGGCGGTTACGTCGGGCTGGAACTCGGCCAGGTCTATGCGGCATTCGGCTCGAGCGTGACTGTTGTGGAGATGACCCCGGGGTTGCTGCCGGGTGTCGATCGCGATCTGGTCCGTCCGCTGCTCAAACGGCTGGAAAGGGACTTTCAGGAAATCTGCCTCGAAACCACGGTAACTGGCATGAAAGAGGTAAAGGGCGGAATCGAGCTGACCTTTGAGGGCAAGAGTCCGCCCAAATCGAACAAATTCGAGAAAGTTCTGGTGGCGGTGGGGCGCCGACCGAACTCGGGTGACCTCAGTCTGGAAAAGGCCGGGGTAGAGGTCGACGACCGTGGGTTCATCAAGGTGGATCCAGCGTTCCGCACCACAGGGGAGCGCATTTGTGCGATTGGTGATGTGATTGGCAACCCCATGCTGGCCCACAAGGCGATGCATGAGGGCGCCGTAGTTGCAGACAACCTAGCCGGGAAGGAGACCGTCTTCGAGCCACGGGCAATCCCGGCGGTCGTGTTCACTGATCCCGCACTTGCCTGGGCAGGGTATACCGAGACGGAGGCCAAAGAGCAGAACCTCGATATTGTGATCAAAAAGATCCCCTGGTCCGCCTCAGGCCGGGCCGTCTCTCTGGGCCGGACTGACGGACTCACCAAGATGATCTTCGATAAATCGACCCGGCGGCTGATCGGGATGGCCCTGGCGGGTCCCCACGCCGGAGAAATGATCGCCGAAGGGGTGGTGGCCATGGAAATGGGGGCGATTGCCTACGATCTGGCAACGGCTATCCATCCTCACCCCACCCTTTCGGAGACGATCGGCGAGGTGGCCGGTCTTGTGCCCGGGTAGGCCCCACTCCCTCCACGTAACCTGCCCGTTCGCCGCCATTGCCTGGTGCAGCCACCATCGTCTTGTGTAGACGCGCTGCTGACAGCGTCGAAAGGTCGTGTAAGATACGAAGGCGACCGCTGGTGTCGCCAACGATACCCACGAGCCGGCGGCCGGATCGGATAATGTGGAAGCGACGAGTCGGACGGCGGATATCGCCTGCGGAACGGAACGGCATGCTCAAAGCGCTAAGCCAGGAGCTCCTGTCGGAAGGGCTGCTCGCCCAGGACGATACGGTCGTTGTCGGGGTATCGGGCGGCCCGGACTCGATGGCCCTTTTGCACCTTCTTGTTGGCCTCAACGAAGACCTCGAGTGGCGGTTGAAACTCCACGTTTGCCACCTCAACCATCAACTTCGGGGTGATGAGGCTGAGAAAGACGCCGCCTTCGTGCAGGCTGCCGCAGACAGCCTCTCGCTTCCCTGCACCATCGAGGGCCGCGACATCACCGCCCTTGCCAAAGCGGAGTCAGTCGGCGTCGAGGAAGTCAGCCGGCGTGAGCGGTACGTCTTGTTCGAGCGGGTGTGTTTGCAGATCGGCTCCAAGGTCGTCGCGGTAGGCCACCATGCCGACGACAATGCGGAGACCATTCTTCATCGTATTCTTCGGGGCACGGGCTTGCGCGGACTCTCCGGCATCCCGCGAAGCCGCCTGCTAAATCCCGATAGTGATGTGCGCGTGATCCGACCGCTGCTGCGCACTACCCGAGAGTCGTTGTGTAGGTATCTGGCTAACGCCGGTATCGCATATCGCGAAGACCGGACGAACATATTGAACGAACCGATGCGGAACCGGATCCGCAATATCGTTCTGCCCCAGATCGAAGCCGAGGTAAACCCGCAGGTCCGTGACGCCCTCACCCGCCTGGCGGAGCAGGCCCATTGGCTGGAAGAGTACCTGGGCGAGACCGTCCAGCGCACATTCGAAACGCTTATCATCTCGCGGACCGACCAAGTTCTGTCGCTTAACGCCGACGCACTGTCACGTAAGAGCCGCATTGTACAGACGGAGCTGATTCGCCTCGCGTACCGTTCCTTCGAGCTTGGTGAGCAGGACCTCTCCTTCGCCCACCTCGTCTCGGCCGTGGAGCTAATTGCCGATCCCGCCAGCGGCAAACAGTTGCAGCTACCCGGCGGTATGACCGTCGAAAAACGCTATCATCAGCTAATCTTCTCGCTTCCATCCGACGAACCGCGCGAGACCATCGCCGCGGAGATTGCCGTACACCTGCCCGGCCGCACCCTGCTTCCCATCCGGCGCCTGGAAATCGACTGCTCAGTGGATGAAGTCAGCCCGAGTGACATTCCCCGGCTGCGTCGTGCCGCTCATCGGATGGAAGAATACCTGGACCTCGAAGCTGTACACCCGCCGCTCGTGGTTCGAAGGAGACGGCCGGGAGACCGATTCTGCCCCTTAGGGGCCCCAGGCTCCAAGAAGCTGTCGGACTTCTTGATCGACGCCAAGGTCGACCCGAAGGAGCGAGATCGGGTGGCTGTTTTGTGTGATCAGCTCGGGCCGATTTGGGTCATTGGTCATCGTATAGACGATCGTGTGAAGTTGACCGAACTGACACGGCGGGTTTTGCATCTTCGCGCCAGACCCTTGGGGCCGTGACCGCTTCCCCAACATCCGTTCATTCCCGCCATCCGCGGGCACAATCCCCGCGACGTCGAGTCCCACCACGATGGGTCGTAGCGGTCTTTATGGTCGCGCTGCTGCTCAGAGCAGGCTGGGGCACCTTTCGCCTAGTTCGGGCCGATGATCCGTCAGCTCTGGAGTTCCCCGACGAAAAGCAATACTGGTTGATGGCGGCATCGGTGTCGGCCGGCGAGGGCCTGAAAGACGAACTCGGCTTTAGGGCGACGCGCATGCCGCTCTACCCGGCCGGGCTTGCCGTCTTTGCAGCAATGGCCAACGGGGCCATCGTCGCCAAGGTACTCCACTGGGTGCTCGGCGCGGCCGCGGCTGCGCTGACCGCCGGCGCCGCGGCGACGCTGTTCGACCGCCGTGTGGGCTTAATTGCCGGTCTGCTGGCCGCCTTCGACCCATTCCTGATATTCTTCTCGTCGCTGCTGCTGACGGAAACGGCGTTCGTGGCAGTCCTCGTAGCCCTGTGGTGGGTCATCGCCCGGATCATCCAGCAGGGCACCGAATCGCATGGGCGGTGGGTCGCTGTCGGTCTGGTTGCCGCACTGTGTGTTTACGTCCGCGAGTCCGGCGTTGGCCTTATCGCTGTAGCATTGGGGTTTGTCTTAGTGTGCCGCCGGTTCGATCGACGGACATCTGTCGGGGTGGCAATTGCCGCGGGGCTCGTTGTCCTGGCGCTTGTGCCCTGGGCGGCCCGCAATCGACGTGTGGTCGGCGAGTGGTACTGGTTGACGACCCGAGCGGGGATATCCCTGTATGATGGCGTCGGCCCGCAAGCCACCGGGGACAGCGATCTGGGTAACATCAAGCAGATGCCGGCAGTTAGAGGCTTGAGCGAGGTGGAGTGGAACCGCTATTTCATGGACGAGTCCGTAAAGGCGATCAAGAGCGAGCCCGGACGGATTGTAACGCTCGCCGGTAAGAAACTGGCCCGCATGTGGAACCCGTTCCCTAATGTGCAGACATACCAGTCGCCGTTGGTGCGAACGATCGCAGCCGTATGGACGATACCGACCTTCATTCTGGCTGTGGTCGGTGCGCTGCTGCTAACGATAAGAAGCGGTAAACAGGATGTGCGAACCGCGATTTTTCTTCTTCTTCCCGCGTTATACTTGAGCGCGCTTCACAGCCTGTTTGTGGGAAGTGTTCGTTACCGCCTGGGTGCGATCCCCATGGTCGAAATCCTCGCCGCGGTCGCCCTCGTGGTGGTTGTCGACCGCGTTCGGCAAGGCTCCGCTCGCAGGGAATGCATCGTTCGTGACTGAAGCTCGAGACCGACAGCCGGTTGCTCAACCTCGCAAGGGTCGAAGACGCGCCCTGGTCGTGGTGATTATTGTCGCAGTGCTGATCGCCAGTGGCCTGGTGTATCGCCATTACACCAATCCGGAGCGGATCCGCGACCTTGCCAAGGGCTATTTGCAGCGTTACTTGCGTGGACCGGTCACTATCGGCTCAGCGAGCTTTTCCTGGTGGGACGGCGTCCGCCTGTTTGACGTTGCGGTGCACGAAGTCCAGCGGGGGGCATCGCAACGCACCCCGCCGACCGGCACCACCCCGCTGAGCCCGGTGCTCTCATGTCGTGAGGTAAGGCTCAGCCACGATCGGTCATCCGTTCTCTCCGGCGGTCTACGGGTCAAAGGTATCATGGCGCTGGAGCCCACCTGCCTGATTGTGCGCGATGCCGCCGATGGGCACACCAATCTGGAAGGGTTGTTGCGATTCCCGGACGTCATGGCCCACGGGGTATCCGGGCCGCTCCCTACGATCGAACTCCGTGACGCACAGGTTCGAGTCCTTTCCCGCGAAGGGGCTCTTGATCGCGTGGTCCAGGACCTGAGGCTTCACATTCGAGCCCGTCCGTCACAGCGCGATACCCACATCTACGACGTGGTCTGGCAGGGTGGTGACGGCCACACCGCAAGCGGATATTCGCGCATCGACTTTCAAACCGGTCGCCTGCGCAATGTTAGTGGCGGCCTGCCGTGGATGTCGATCGAAGCCGTCATGCTTGCCGTCAACGCCGGGTATGACGGAGCCGGGGCCTGGTGCAATCTGCTTGGTCTGGACGGCACCGTGCGGGCCAAGGACTACGATCTAAGCACTGCTCTGCATGCAGAGGGATCGCGGTCGGCGACAATCGAGCTGAGTGACGCATCCATCTCGATCCCCATCGATGAACAGGAGCGGCCTCTTCCGCCGGAGCAGCGTTATCTTCGGTTTGCGCGGGTCAACGGCCAGGTGCAGCTAACACCGGAGGGAATTCGCGCCGACTTCACCGGTCAGTTTCATGGCGGCGAATGCAGGGTGTCGGCGGTTCTGCACGGAGCCGTCGAGAAGCTCGCCACACTCAACGATGTCGATTTCGATGTCCGCCTGTCTGTTACGGGGCTCGATTTGCCGCGACATGATCCTGATGGTCCGCCTGCCGAGGTTAGATTCATCGACCGCTGGCATCAGCTTGCCGGCTTCTACAGGGACTATGACCCCCACGGCCCGGTCGACCTCGAAGTCGAGGTGACCAAGCGAGCCGGGGCCGATGAACCGATCGTGGTTCGCCGCGTCCTCCTGACTGCACGGGGTGGTGACGCGTCCTGTCGCTATCTCCCCTATCGCGGCTATGACATCGCTGGGACGATTGAGCGCACACCAGAAGGGGTATTCATCCGCGATATCCGCGGGGGCCACGGTGGTGGCACCGTCACTGTCAACGGCCACCTGGCCAAGCCAACGAAGCAAGCGGCCAAGGAACTGTCCATCAAGGCGGAAGGGATTCCCATCGACGAAACGCTAATCGAGGCCCTCCCCGAGCAATACCGGAGAATCTGCGAGCAGTTCAACTTGGAAGGAACGATCGACGTCGAGATCGAACTTGCACAGCCTGCCGGTAGCGACCAACAGCCTGCAAAGTGGCAAACACACCCGACAGTTACGTTGCGCAACGTCTCGGCCCGATTCGACGGATTCCCCTATCCAATCGATCATCTAACGGGCACCCTCGTGGTTGATGAAGACCGGCTGAAACTCCTCAACATCGTGGGTCGCTCGGGCGAGGCCCGCATAGGCGTCGAAGGGAGCGCGACACTCTCCGGCGGCCAACTGACCGGCCTGGACCTGGCGATTAGCGCTCAGGACATACCGTTTGACGACGTGCTCCTTTCCGCCCTGCCTGCGGAGACCCGGAAACAGGTCGCTGCGTTTCACCCGCGCGGAAGTCTCGATGTACACACCTCGCTGACGTTCGATGTGGATGCAAAGACGGTCGTCCACACGTCGGACGTTGTGCTGAAGGACGTTGCTATCCGGCATGAGGTGCTACCCGTGGAACTTGCAGGCATTAACGGCCGGCTTCGTATGACGCCGAACGAGGTCGTGCTTGACGGTCTGACCGGACGCTACAACGACGCGACCCTATCGGCTGAGGGCTCCGTAAGCCGCGACGGCGGGCGGCAAGCGACGGCAGTAATCATCCGCAGCCGCAATCTCCAGCTTGACGAGGCGTTTTGTGCCGCCCTACCGCCGAAAGCGCGTAAGGTCGTGGCTGACTGGAAGATCGACGGCCCCATCGCCACCGAGACCGTCGTCAGCACGACACCGACCAGTGCCCATGCAGATCCTTCGGTTAGCACTGTGGCTCGGCTACAAGGGGCCACCGTCCGCCATCGTCTCTTCCCCCTCGTGTTTGATGACGTTCGAGCCCAGATCACGATCGACGGGGACGGCGCCCGGGCTTCTAATGTCGAGGCCCGCTACGGCACAGCCAGCATTCGCGCCGACTTCGACATGCGTGGCATACGCGGCGCCGAGGAGGGAACGATCAAGCTCAGCGCCACCGGAGTCACCTTGGACGACTCGCTACGCGACCTCCTTCCGGAAGAGATGACTGCCGCGTGGAATCGCCTAAGGCCCACTGGGTCTGTCGATGTGTATCTGAATTCCCTCCGCTGCCGGCGCTCGAGTGTGGAGGGTCCGCTGGAGTGGCTGGTGGAGGGATACGTGGAGTTCAACGACGCAGGCATTCCGGGCCTAGCCCGGATCGAGCGCATGTCCGGAACGCTGGTGGCGTCCGGTTCGCTCGTCGACCGGCTCGGTGGCACCTCACTCAGTGGGAACGTGACGCTGTCGACAGTCAACGTGTTGGGCCAACGTCTAAACCGGACTGAAAGCGATTGGTCATACACGCGGATCGCGAGCGGCGAAGGCATGTTGGCGCTCGATCCGATTCAGGGCCGGATCTACGACGGCTCGTTGACCGGGAGCCTCGAAGTCGCCTTCGACACCCACCGGGCAGACTACAAGCTGTCCGCGACGATCCACAAAATGCAGATAGAACCATTTATCAACGCGGATCGGACCTCCCGACCCCCGGACAGCAAACGGGTAGAGGTACGCGGACTTGCGGACGGCCACCTGTACGTGTCGGGTGTGATCGGCAATCGGTCGTCGCGGCGAGGCGGCGGGCGTTTCGAGGTCATCGACGGCCACATCTATCGCCTGCCGATCATTCTGGCGATACTCAACGTGCTCAGTCTGTCGATTCCGGACGAGGACGCCTTCGATGATGCCAGGGCAGACTTCTTCATCGTCGGGAACCGCGTACAGATCAAAGACATCACCTTGCGCGGCAGCGTACTAGCCCTGGTGGGTTCCGGCTTGATGACCTTGCCGGACCGCGGTGTGGACTTAAATCTGGTGAATGTCAGCCCACACCGCTGGGCGCGCGTCCCCGTGCTCGCCGACTTTGTGGAAGCCGCGTCGCGCGAACTGGTCGAACTGCACGTCACCGGCCCTTTGTCTCAGCCAACGGTTCGAGCGAGACCATTTCCAAGCATCAGCGAAGAGTTCAAGCGCTTGTTTCGCAAACGAAAACCGAAGAAGATTCAACCTGCGGCGCCCTGATAAGCTCGTCGGCTATAGCCGTCCGCGCAATAACGTCGAAGGACTACCCGCATGGAGGCTGTTGACGCAGACAAAGCCCGCTTGGAAGAACCGGACCGCTTAAAGCGCGCGCCCCTGCCGGTCGTGCGCTCAGCTATCGGTGGGGTGTTGATGGGGCTTGCCAACCTCGTACCGGGTGTCTCCGGCGGCACGATGATCCTCGTAACCGGGCTCTATGACGAGTTTATAAGCAGCCTGGCTGATGTGACCCGCCTTAAGTTCACGAAGCGAAACATTACCTTTTTGGTCATCGTGGGCTGTGCAGCAGTAGTCGCGGTCGTGGCACTGGCTGGAACGCTCAGCCGGGCCGTCACCCTGCACCGCAGCGCCATGTTCTCGCTGTTTATCGGCCTGACGTTGGGTGGCGCCCCGCTGCTCATCCGGATGCTCAAGGGTATCACGGTCGCCTCGGTGGTCGGTGTCGCCGTCGGACTTGGGATTATGATCACCGTTGCGGCGACGAGGGAGGAACCGCCGGATAAAGACAACATAAGGGCCGCTGCCGCTACGGGCGAGTTTGTCATCAACGCCGACTATCCACGCGATGTAGCTGCCGGGGCCTTGGGTATGTCCGCCATGGTGCTTCCGGGCATTTCCGGGGCATACATGTTGCTGGTGCTGAATCGCTACGAAACGATATTGGCCTCTATCTCGGTGGGCAAGGACTACGCCTTGTCACTAGGGCGGGATGGCAATGCGCTGGACTTCTTGCGTGTCATCATTCCCACTGCCATCGGTGCGGTGATCAGTCTGGTCTTCTTGAGCAACCTGTTGAAGTGGATGCTCCACCGCCATGAGAAGGTAACGCTCGGGCTGCTCTTGGGGATTTTGCTCGGCTCGGTAATCGGAATATGGCCGTTCGAGGCGGGCTCGCAGGCAGGCGACTACGCGCTTGGTGTGCTACTCGCCGCCGCCGGTTTCGCGTGCACTGCGCTTCTCTCACGAATCAGCGCATAAATAACGCACCTAAACCCGGAAGTACCCCCCCCTACCTTCCGCCATTTCGACGTTTCGACTTTTCGACGTTTCGACGTTTAGACGTTTAGACTTTTCTACGCGGCTTCAGCCTCCTGCTGATGCTTCTTGGCCAACTCGACCAGGGCGTCGAAGTCAGCCGGTGAGGATATGGCCAGTTCGCTGAGCATCTTGCGGTTTAGCTCGACGTCGGCAGCGGTCAGACCGAAGATGAACCGACTGTAGCTGATACCGCGCATCCGGCAGGCAGCCGTCAACCTCGTGACCCACAATGCCCTAAAGTCGCGCTTGCGCAGGCGTCGATCGCGGTAGGCGTCTACGCCGGCACTGACAACGGCTTCCTTGGCCAGTCGCCAACGTTTACCGGGAGCACCCCGGTAGCCTTTGACTTTCCTGAGCACACGGACTTTCTTTCGATGTCGGGCGGCGCCGGACAACGCTCTTCCCATCGCTTATCAACTCCTCTCTGGCGGATATCGGACCACACTCTCCTCCGGGAAAGGCATTAGGAGCCCCTCGGCCCCAGGGCGATCTTGAGGCGCCGCCCGAAGCTGTTCTTCAGCACTCCAGGCCGGCGCATGTTACGACAGCGATTGCCGCTCTTCCCGCTCATCAGGTGCCCCGCGTTGGCCCGCTTGTGCCGGACCTTGCCCTTGGCCGTGATCCTCACACGCTTCTTGATCCCCTTGTGTGTCTTCATTTTCGGCATGGTGCGTTCCACCTAAACCCACTATCGCCCCAATGACGACGGAGCCCCGTATTCTATTCCCAAGCCGCCCCGATGCAAATCACCGATTCAGCACGGCGCCGATGAGCATCCCACCGGCCAGGCCGGGCATGCCAGACCGCCTGAGGGCTGCAACCGTATCAGAATGTAGCGTCCAGCGCCCCTGCCGGACGTAGAACGCTTTACCTGCTCCCGCGCGCCTGCGACAATCAGGTACCGATGCCATTCGCCGGATAGGCCGGCAGCGTCCGATCAGCCGCTGGACTGGGGAGGACTATGATCCCAGATCGACCCGTAGGCACGTCCGAACCGCCGGATGAGAAGGCGGGCTCCGCGGCAGAGGATACGCACGCCCCGATCGCACTCGATCTGTTCTGTCAACGCTGCGGGTACAACCTCAAGGGCCTCACCAGCAACCGTTGCCCGGAATGCGGTAAGTCCCTGGAGACCGTCCGGCTGGTCGAGCCGCAGATCCCCTGGGTTCACCGCAAGCGGCTCGGGCGCTTCCGGGCGTACTGGAAGACCGTGTACCTGGCCATGTTCCACCAGGGGCGGTTCTGCGAGGAGATGGCCCGGCCGGTCAGCTACAGCGACTCCCAACGCTTCCGCTGGGTGACGGTCCTCCACGTGTACATCCCGATCCTCTTCGCCACCATCTATGCATACGAACTTGTTCGATCCGAGGCTGTCGTAATGGCCAGGGTGCCACGGATTCTTGGTCCCTGGGTATCTTGGTTTGCGTGGATGTTCGCCGAGGTCTGGCCGGTTGAAACCCTCCGTGCGTGCTTTACTGTGTTTCTCCTGTGCCTTCTTGTGTTTCTCGCCGCCGCCAGCGGCGTGCACAGCTACTTCTTCCACCCCCGTGATCTGCCGGTTCACCTGCAGAACCGGGCGATCGCGCTGAGCTACTATGCCCACGCTCCGCTTGCGTGGACTCCGGTCCCCATCGGACTTGCATCGGCGGCGTGGTGGTTGGCTAACTCGCACTCCCTGACGGCAGCCTGGTTGATCATGTTTGCGGTTCCATTGCTGCTCTTGGAGCTGCTCTCTTGGTGGCTTGCGATAGCCGGTTTCGCTCGGGATACGATCCCGGGGCGCAAGGCGCGCGTCAGGGTCGTCGCGATTGCCCTACCGCCTTTGTGGGCCGGACTGGCCGGCGTGATCTTCTTTGCTGTCAGCCTCTTTGTCTTCTACGTTCTGGTCGTCTTCGCCAGCCTGACCTGAACCTGTCGACCCGCTCTCCTCTTTGTCCTCCGGCCTGCCGTCGAGATAGAAGAGCATGTCACTCCGACTGCCGTCGCGGGGCCCGTCAGGCCTAAGCGCAACGACGCCGCCGTTGTCGTTGCCGTCGGCCCCAACGCTATAGAGAACCGCCTCTTCGGCGTCGGGTTTGTATCGGATGCAGGCCCCGTCGGGGGAGAATGAATCGGCAGGGACGTGAGTGAGGTACTCGGGTACAAGTTCGCTTAGGCTACGGGGGCGGAAACCGTTGTCCACCTCAAAGAGTCGGATCGCCAGAGCGGTAGCAGCCATACGCCTTTGGGCAAGATGTCTGAAAAAGAGTTCGATACTCCTGTTGTGCGAAGGGATCTCAATCTCACTCAACAGCCGCGAAGCCTCACGAATCACCGATGGCTGGTGCATCCTCACCGGAAGCCTTCCCGAGACATCCGCCCAAGTCGCACTCATAGCCGCCTCTGCGAGCAAAGTGTCGTATCTTGCCACGCGGATCACGTCCAGTTGGAGTAACGGACGTTTCAGGAAATCACTCACGCGCCCCCAGACTGTTGGCTTTGGCAACGGTCTTCCGAACGGCATCCTTCGTCGGTAGGCAGAATCGAGTATAGCCAAGTAGTACGCACGCTCGCCATAAAACGTGCGAACCAGCGCCTCTCTGGGCATCCTGTCATCAATCATCTCTACAATGAGGCGCTCGACTTGCTGTCGGTGAGCTGGCTTCACCTGGCCGCTGGGCTCAGATTGTGCGCCCACCAGCTCGAGATCCGAGCCAAACTCTTCGATGAGCGAGCAGCCCAAGCTGTAGCAAGCCCACGAAACGAGGCTCGAAATCAACATTGGATGGGTGTCGACGGCCTCGCTGAAACGCAGGAAGTCGTGCATAGTGTCCACCGCTTCTGCGTGGTTGCCCGTTCGATAGTGGTAGGTCGCCGAAAACCAAAGAAGCTTTGCAAGGAGCCGCTGGCGTGACCAGAATCCGATATTCAAATTCAAGCTCACAATCGAGCCCTTGAGGCGTTGGCTCCAGGCAACCTGCGGCCTATCACGAGCCAGTCGAACCAGGTCAAGTACGTCCCTGTTGCTTTCCATCAGTTCCGTGGCGGCCTCCATGTTCGTGTCGAAGGTACCAGGCCCGTCAATGAACGTGGTGAAGTACACACCCGACGCTGTGCTCGCCGTAATCCCGTCCATCGCTCTTTCCAGCAATACCGCAGTGTTTTGATCGTCGGGTACGGCGTCCATCTCCTTGTCGAACTCGTATGCGTAGACAAGCTGGCCGGCCGCTTGGTACCGCTCGATCTCGGCTTGGAGCCGGCGGTGGGCTTCCCAGCCCCACCACCAGCGCAGGCACGCCAGGGCCAGGACGAGGACGCCGATGGTGGCCAGGATGCGCTTGAGCCACCAGTAGCGGGGAGGGATGGGCTCCTCGTCCTGGCATCCGGCCTGACCGATGTTGCTGACCGTCTCAGGATCGGTCACGATAGGCTCCCGACGAAATCCACGAATGGAATCTATCTGCGACCCATTGTACCCCCGGTCCGGATGATCCCGCTACGGGGCATCGGCCCACCGTACGCCCGATCCGGCCCTCTATCCCGCCCCAACCACGGCTGCGACCGGCCGTACGCCGGCTTGCGGGCCAGCGGGACCGTCCGGCTGGTTGGATCGTGCCGGCTGGCGCGATGACCACAGGCCAGCTTCGCTGGACCGTGCCACCGGGTCCGTGACAGTCTAGTGCACCGACACTCGTGATTTGATGGGTAACACAGGCCTCCGTTGCCGATGTGAGGAGATGGACCCAATAGGCAAGGAGGCCAACGATGAAAAAGTACGTGGTTACACTGACAGAGGAAGAACG
>JAUWWQ010000045.1 GCA_030616775.1 Planctomycetota bacterium | reverse complement strand
GTGAGCATCAGCCGCTCGAACTCTTCGAGGATCGGTCCCTCCTCGTCTTCGAGCTGTTTTACCTTCGGTTTCAGTTCGGCCAGCTCGGCCTGGACGCGGTCGGCCTCTGCTTTGATTTCGACCTCGGTCTTGCCCCCGGCGAGAGCCTTTTTGTACCACTCGGACTTGGGGTTCCTGAGCAGGCCGACCCGCTGGCCGTTCTCCCTAACCTGGGTCCGAAACCCGTCGAGTTCCATCTGAAGCCGGCGCCGGTGTTTATCGACCTCGATCAGCCGATCGACATTGCACTCGATGCACTTATCCACCGCAGCCTTCTTGACCAGCTCCACATTCTCGCGAATGAATCTGATATCCAGCATGAGCGTCTGCTTCCCAGGTTTCCTATATCGTCATAGTCAACAATGCGGTTTTCGGTAAACGTGGACTGCCTGTCAAGCGCCTTTAAGCCGCTATCGGCAGCGTCGGCCTGATCGTCATGGTGGTGCTAGTTCTCGGTGCCGGTGCTATCGTGCTCTCACGCCGTCAGCGCGTGGCCGTTTGAGTCCATGGCTCATAATGTGAACTGTTCTTGCCCTGGTTCATGCGCAAGAGAGCCCGACAAACGCTGGTGGGGCTTACGGTTGGACGAACACGAGCTGAAACTTGGCGAAGTCCTGTAGGTCAACGTCATTGTCGCCGTCGAATTCCACAATCTGACAACAGGAATCGGGATTAAGGGAAGCTCCGAGGCGTCACCGATTGGAGGATCCAGTTATACATGCGCAGAAGCCGCTGTAATCACGAATGTTGACTCGTCCGTTGCCGTCCACATCGCCAGATTGGTCGCACTCGTCGGGGAGATCGTTATCATTGCAGTCGTCGAACTCCGAGGGTATCCGGCAATCGGCGGGGCATTTGCACATATCCTCGTTCACATCACAGACGCCGTCGCCGCAAACAGCTGCGCAGACCGGAAGGTAGTAGATGTAGGCAGCCCATTCCTGGGCTCCAATCGCGGCAAAGTTGTCGCCAACGGAGCAGTGTCCAGTCGACCCACCGGGCAAACTGGTTACTTTGGTCCAAGTATGACCAGTGCGCTTGTACAAGTACTTTTGGCCGATTGCGTTATCGAGGACCGCCGTAATCAGCACAAACTCGCCGTTGGTTGAGACATCAACTACTACGTCCCAAGCCTCGCCAACGCCAAGGATGACCTCTTCCGCCCAATCAGTTCCATTACGCCTGAAAACATACGCCACCGCAGGCTGACCGTTGTGCTGAGTGTTCGGAGCCGCAACCACGGCACAATCGCCGCTTAAGGAAACCAGCTGGCCGAACAAGTCACCCGGCCCAACGCTACTCCCTAGGAGCTTCGCCTGCTCGATCCAAGTCCGACCCCGACGGTGGAAGATGTATGCCGAGCCTGAGTCATCTCCGGCGTCATCGTCTCCCGGTGCGCCGACCAGGATATAATTCCTGCTGATGGAGACGACTCGGAAATAATCGAAAGGTGCGGCGTCGCTTGCCGTGAGCTTGTCGGTCTCAAGCCATGTCGTGCCTCTACGCCTGAAGACGTATGCGGCACCGGTGAATCGCCCGCCTGGACTGTCGGCGAAGACGGCCCCTACTACTGCATGTTTCCCGCTGATGGCTACCTTCTCTCCGAAATAGTCATTCGCGGTGGCGTCGCTCGCGGTCAACTTGGTTTGCTGCACCCAGCCGGTACTCGTACGTCGGAAAATGTAAGCTGCTCCCGAATGTGGGGCGGCGTGAACTTGGGGTGCGCCGACAATCGCATGATCTCCACTAATCGCTACCACCCCGAAGGTGTGGCCAGCCGCTGCATCGCTTGCGGTGAGTTTTGCCTCCTCGGTCCAGCTGGCCCCTTCCCGTCTGAAAACATAGGCTGCACCAGCACCATCGTTGTGGTCCCGGGCCCCAACCAGGAGGAACTTGCCATCCAGGGACAAAGAGCCTGCGAACCCGTCGCCAAGCACGGTGTCACTCGCGACGAGTTCGGCGACCATACAACAACATACAGGCGGCTCAAGCCGGGCGGTCGAGACGTGCCTATCGGTGCCAAATCTCTGACGGAGGCCCTCAGTGGCGGGCCACGTTCCGGACGAGCGTTCTTGGTCAGCGGTGAAGCGAGGACATGAACGCCTGTGGCCATCACTGTCAGCGTTCGTATTGAGCGATTGCGGGTCAAGCAGTGGTGGGGCCGACTGCCCCAGCAGCTCGGTAGCCACCGTTGCGAAGAGCGCCCCACCCGTGAGGACCAGTCGTGTGAGCATCGTCCTACCGCTTCACCTCGACGATCGAATTGAGCTCCCCGTACTCGTTCATCTCGGTTGCGGGATTGAAGTGATCGTGCGACCACCGGCCATCGACCACCAGGCGATAACGATAACGCCCCTGTGGCAGCCGCAGGCGCGTTTCGAAATCACCGGCCGGAAGCCGTCGCATCGGCGTGGTGTGCGGCATCCAATCGTTGAAGTCCCCCGCCAGGCATACCTCGCCGGCGTCCGGATTGTGACTGCGAAAGACGATAAGCTCACCTTCCTGCCGTACACCGTAGATCGCCTCGATCTTCCGATCGATCTCCGCGCTGGGCGACGGCTCACTTGGGGGCGACGGCCGAGTGGCGGCCGGCTTCCATCCGGACACGCTGGGTTCCGAAACCTTTGGTGTCTGACGTGCGGCGTGTTGCCAGGGAGCCTTCTCCACAATGGCTCCGGCTGAGAGTACGTCAGTCGGTGTTATGGTGGCCGGTCCGGTGTGGGTGGCCGGTTCCGCTGCCGTCCCTTCGCGATTGTCGACCAGGATTGTTGTTGTTGCCAGTAAGCGCTCGGCGTCGGCAGCCAGCCGCTCAACGTGCTCGAGAATCTCACCGGTAGCAGCCTTCGGCGGCTCACCGGCGATCAACTCCCGGGCGAGTTTCTGAAAGTCACGAGCCCCCATACTGGTCGGCGCGAACTCGGTGATCGGCTGGCCATAGCTCACCCCTTCTTTGAGCTTGGTGTTGAAGTTGACGATCGTCTCGAACACCACGTCCTTAAACCGCTTCCGAAGCTCCGCCAGGATCTCCCGGGCCAGCTTGGTCCGCACGTCGTACTGGTTGGCGAGAACCCGGACCGACGGATTGGAACCGTTCCGCTCCCCCTCCTGCTCGATCATCGCCAACTGCTGGGTCAGCCCGTGGAGCGAGAAGTATCCGGTGTCGACCGGAATGATTATGTCGTCTGCCGCACGCAGGCCGTTTTGCATCAGCAGCCCCAGGTGCGGCGGGCAGTCCACGACGCAATAGTCGTAGCGGCCGGCATTCAGCTCGAGCAGTTGTTCGAGTAGGGCATCGGCGTCCTCGTCTGTCACCAGCCGCGGCTCCAGCGTTGCGAGATTCGATCGTGATGGAGCCAGGTCGAGGTTTGGCGCGATTTGCCACGTAATCCGGGAAAGCTCAAGCGGCTCCCCCTCAACCTGGCGCACCAGGCAATCGAAAATCGACAAGTCGATCTGCTCTTCGGGCACGGCCATCCCAAGGGCGCAATGCGCCTGGGGATCAAGATCGACCAGCAGAACACGACGACCCTCGCGGGCCAGCGAGGCCGAGAGATTTATGGCGGTGGTAGTCTTACCGCACCCACCTTTCTGGTTGGCGATCGTAATTGTACGCACGGGTTTACCCTCACCTGTCATGAGGGAGGCGTGGGAGCTTAGCCGTTCCGAAGGACCGCCTCCTGCTGCCCATCGAACCGGTCGACTGGGGGGATTGGGGCCACCTTGTCCATTCTTGCCCCGATGGGACGTCTACGCTGGCCGCACGGTGCGGACTTAGCGAGAGAGTCCCTACGATCCCTCAACTCAAGGAATCGGATATCAGTACTGAAAATCTTGAGAATATTATTGGACCCCGCCTATTAATACTGTCACGCCGCCTCCACGTTCGTCCCAAGGTCCACGCCCGGCTGGACCATATCCTCTGACTCAGCGCCTACAGCAACGCTCCGGCCGCAATCCGCGGGTGAATCGGAGGCTGCCCCCGACTACCGTGGTATCCGGCCTCGTAACTCGTCCAGTGCTATCCCTTCAGCACTTCCCAGAATAGCCGGACAGGATGATCCGCCTCGATACTGTCATCCAGAGTCGGTGGAAAGAACACGACTTGGTGCCGATCCATCGGCGTCTTGGCCCAGTATGGCATCATGGTACCTCCACGTGCCCTTGGCCTCCCCACTCGCCCGTGCAAGATGTTCGTCAAGGACGCCCGGTTAAATCGACAACCCCTGAAGAGATGGGCCACTCGGCGCTGTTCCTCCGCCCTCTTCTCCACCTCTTCCTCACTTTTTTTACCTTAACCCTCCACCGCTTAGGCTACGATAACCCAGGCTGACTGACCCATTTTCTTGATGGGGCACCTTAAAAAACGGGAACGACCGGGGCATCCTCGGGTTGCATAGACCTCGAGGGTAACTGTGTTGGCGCGGACATGCCTCGGGTCGTGCACCAAATCCAAGTAGGTTCATTTGGAAAGGAAATGCGATGCGGACAGCTCGTTTGGCAAGGACATTGTTCTATGTTCCGGTAATACTGGCGTTTTGCGGATGCGGCAGCGGTGCCACCAGTGTGGGACCGGGTAATGGTGGCGCGGGCGGGACCTTGACCATCGCGTTCGATTCCAGTGGCGGGAACTACGCCGTGGCCAAGGATGAACAGGGCAACGAATACACCTTCCGGGCCCGCGAGGACGACGCCGGCGAGACCGTCATCACCGAGGCCAACGTCAAAACGTCTGATGGGACGACCCTGAAGGCGTCGCTGGACAGCGAAGGGCGGCCCGTCAACTTCCGTATGTCGGACAACACGGCCGCCGACCTGGTCTACACCGACGATGGCGTCAATATCCGCCTGACCGACGAGAACGGGAGCCTGATCGAGGGGGAACCAGCGGTCAATTACGAACTGGCCAAGGAGCGTGTCCGGGCGCGGCGTGCCGCCAAGCGTTCCAAGGATTCCGTGCGCATGCAGCGGTCCGAGTCCGGCAAGCCGGCCGAATTGAGAAGGGGGCTTGAGAGGTTCGAGGAGGTCGTCGAGTCCATCTGCGACGAGAACGAGAACCCGGACTCTCCACTGGCAACCAACGCCAGGGCGAGGGAGTTGAAGGAAGCGGCCATACGTCTGGCAGGAGTTGCTTCGAGTTTCGGCCTTGACGAAGTCGACCGAGACGAACTGGGCGACGACGTAACGCTGGACCAGGTCCCCGAAGTGGTCCGCAGGTTGGCGGGGAACACCTATATCCTATTTGACGCGGAAGGGTTCTGCATTGAGTTGACCGGGGTGGCCAATCGCCTCACGTTCGACATGGCCGGAATCCTGCAGAGCGAATTCGACCGGCATCTGGTCTTCCCCGACTTCAGCCTGGGCGGCGGCGGTGAGCCCGGGATCACCATTAACTACTCGACGGGAACGCCGATCAACATGGCGCCCGGCGAGGAAGCCGATTTCGAACTGGTCCTCACGCCGGTATTTACCGGAACGCAACTGGACGACAACAACCACGTCACCATCGAGCGGCGTTTCCACGGTGATCTGACATTCGACGTGGATCTGTTCGGCGTTACTGAAGCTTCGGCCGAGAAGCTGTTCGACGCCGCGTTCATCAACGGCTTCGTGAGCGAGGACGGGGCCCTTGTGGAGTTCGATCTCGTGCTGGTCGATTTGCAGGACGAGAACCCGGCCGTCCAACTGGGCCGCTTGCGCTACCACGACCAGAACAGCCTGCCTCCCGAACGGATCTTCACTTGCGAGGTGATTACCGGTGAGGACGTCACCAGCGGCATCGTCTGCCCCGGTAGTGTCGCCGAGGGCGAGGATTTCACGGTCGAGTATGTGTTCGGCCGGAACCAGGACGAGGGCTCGCTGGACTTCGACTGGTTCATCAGCGACGGTTTCGGGTTTCTCTTGGCTGCCCCCTTCCAACCGTCGACGATGGTCCGGGCAACGGCGGAGGGCTTCCTCGAAATGTCCCTCATCGTATCCGACCTGTCGGGAAGCGAACAGGTGTTCGGGGTGTACACGTGCGGCATCAACGTCGGTCGGGGAGGCGTCGGCGACGAGCCTCCCCCCGACGGGCTCTCTATGGAGTGCCCGCCAGGCCTCAATGTCGGTGAGCCGGGCTATTTCTGCGTACGAGGCTCCATGGTCCCCGAACTCAACTATCCCGACTGGTTCGTCTTCGGCACCGGTGACTTTTTCCTTGCGACCGAGGACCAGGAATATGAGCATGTGCAGCCGCGGTACCCCAGCGGAGCGTCTGATGTAGTGTCCGTGGCCAGCACCGATCCGTTCGTCCACGATGCCATAGCCGAGTTCTACAGTGAGGGCAGGTACGAAGTGGCCTTCCAGGCCTATGACTCCACAGGTCACGAGGTTTTCGCTTCCTGCGAAGTCTTCGTAGGTGGACTGGGCTTCGACGAATGCGAGATGAACCGCTGGTACGGCGACGGTATATGCGACGAGTTCTGCCCGCACCCCGACCCGGACTGCGAGTTCTTCCTCGACATCTGCGAAATCAACGGCTGGTACGGCGACGGGGAATGCGACGACTTCTGCCCATACCCCGACCCGGACTGCGAAGGCGACTTTTTCGACATGTGTGCAGAAAACGGCTGGTACGGTGACGGGGAATGCGACTTGTTCTGCCCCATGCCCGACCCCGACTGCGGCGTGGAGTTCTACGACATCTGCTTCGAAAATGGGTGGTACGGCGACGGCGAGTGCGATACCATCTGTCCACATCCCGACCCCGACTGCGAGGGCGAATTCTTTGACATTTGCGAGGTGAACGGGTGGTACGGGGACGGGGAGTGCGATGAATTCTGTCCGCGGCCCGATCCGGATTGCGATTCCTTCGACGTTTGCTTCGACAATGGCTGGTACGGCGACGGTGAGTGCGACCTGTTCTGTCCGTCACCGGATCCCGATTGCAAGGACTTCGACGAGTGCGCCGAGAACGGCTGGTACGGAGACGGGGTGTGCGATCCGTACTGTCTGGAGCCCGATCCGGACTGCGACTTCTTTGACATCTGCGAAGAGAACGGCTGGTACGGTGACGGTGAGTGCGATGTGTTCTGCCCGCAGCCCGACCCGGACTGCGAATCCACGGACATCTGTGAGGAGAACGGGTGGTACGGTGACGGCAAATGCGATGAAATCTGCCTGCACCCCGACCCGGACTGCGACTTTATCGACATCTGTGAGGAGAACGGCTGGTATGGGGACGGGGAGTGCGACGAGTTCTGTCCCGCACCGGACCCGGATTGCGAGGTTGCTGTCGACATTTGCGAGGAGAATGGCTGGTACGGCGACGGGGAGTGCGACACCTTCTGTCCGCAGCCCGACCCGGATTGCGAATCCGCCGATATCTGTGAGGAAAACGGCTGGTATGGCGACGGGGAATGCGACACCTTCTGCCCGCAGCCCGACCCGGACTGCGAATCCGTCGACATTTGTGAGGAAAACGGCTGGTACGGCGACGGGGAGTGCGACACGTTCTGCCCGCAGCCCGACCCGGACTGCGAATCCATCGACATCTGTGCAGAAAACGGCTGGTATGGCGACGGGGAGTGCGACACCTTCTGCCCGCACCCCGACCCGGACTGCGAATCCGTCGACATCTGTGAGGAGAATGACTGGTACGGCGACGGGGAGTGCGACACCTTCTGCCCGCAGCCCGACCCGGACTGCAACCCTTAGAAGGATTTTCGCCTAAGGCGGCCGTCAGCCGCAACTAAAGAGGTTTTTGCCTGGTTGGCATACGTTACGGAAGGGGCACGCAGTGGTTCTCTCCGTAACAGCACCGGCGACGAGGGAGAGGTAGTCTTCCATAAGCTAACGGGCGTCCCACCGTGATGGTCACGGTGGGACGCCCGTTTCACGCGACACAGTGCTCCCGCGAAGGTCGCCTTTAACTACCGGCCTGCTTTGCCTCCCACTCTTCCCTGCTCATTCTGGTGATTGGCTCGAGCTCCTTCTGCCGGAGCTGAGCATTCAACTCGTCCAACTGGGAGGAGAGAAGCGACTCGAGGCGATCCTCGGCCTGGTCCAATCGCTTCTCCAGCACGCCCGTGTATTTGACCTGTGAATCGGTCGGACTTCCTTCGTAGCCGTTGACCGCTCCATACAATGAGCCGATTTTCTCCCGCAGTTGTACTTCGCCGGCCAGGAAGCCGCCTTTCCGGGTCGCCACCAGGGTCTTGCGGAAGGTCTCCAGCTCATCTACGAAGTCTTTCAGACTCGTGGTCAGGGGCTCGTTTTCGTCAAGCTTGGCGATCCGGTCCCGGGCCTGGGCCTGTACGTCGAGCAACGTATCCACGACGTAGGTCAGGCGCTCCAGCATGCCGTAGAGCTTCATTACGGTCTTGTCCTGAAGCGCCATGCCCTCAGGCGAGTAGTCGGCCCGTCGATCCATCACCACGTCAAACTTCCCTTCGTACGTCTGCTTACCCTTGATCAGTTTGACGCCGTAGGTTCCTTCGGGCACCTGAGGACCTAAGAAGGAAAACCGCTGCGGCACCAGGCTGGCAGCGGGCGGCACCTTGGGCGGCTTGCCGCGCATATGCCAGTTGACGCGATTAATCCCGCGGCGCTTGCCGCCGGGTAACGTGGACAGGAGCTTGCCTTCAGCATCGTAGATCTCGAGCTTCAAGTCGCCGAAGATGTGGCGCTTCTTGAGGTAATAGGCGACCTGTGCTCCGGACGACGGGTTGCCTCCGACGAACTCGTCGTTACCGGGAAACTCCTGCACGCTGGCAGGAATCCTCATCTGGGCCGGACGGCTCGTAAGCAGGGCCACCTTCGACTCCACGACCTCCCGGGTCAAATGACGAAGAGGTGTGATGTCATCGATAATGTAGATGCCGCGTCCATGCGTTGCCAGGATCAGGTCATGCTCCCGAGGGTGAATGGCCATGGCACGCACCCCGACTTTGGGAAGCTTCTCCTTAAAGCGGGCCCACTGAGCACCTCCGTCAACGGAGATGTACAACCCGAATTCAGTCCCCAGAAAGAGCAAGTCCGGGTTGACGAGATCCTCGCGGATGGAGAGGCAATAGCCCTCGATCTGCTCGGTGACGAGTGACTGCCATGTGTCGCCATAATTGGTGGTCTTGTAGACGTGAGGCTTCATGTCGCCCGTGCGGTGCCCGTCGAAGGTGACGTAGACCGTGCCCTTTGCGTGGTGACTCGCTTCGATCTGGGTGACCCACGTACACGGTGGCAGATCGGGGACGTTGTCGACAACATTCCTCCAAGTTTTGCCGCCGTTGCGGGTCACCTGCAGATTGCCATCGTCAGTGCCGGCCCAGATCACGTTGCCATCCGAGGACGACTCGCAGATTGCATAGATCGTGCAGTGGTTCTCGGCTGTGGAGTTGTCGGGTGTCAGGCCGCCGGACTCAATCTGGCGCTGTTTTTCAGGATCGTTCGTTGTAAGATCGGGGGAGATTTTCTCCCAGGATTCACCTCGGTCGCGCGAGCGAAACATAAACTGCCCGCCGATGTAGATGGTATCGTTTCGGCTCGGACTGATGTGGATGGGCGTGTTCCAGTTAAAGCGGTACTCGGGGTCGCCCTCGCCCGGCAACGGCTTAATATCTTTGGACTCTCCCGTAGACTTGCAGCGACGTTGGATGCGACCGCCCTGATACTCCACATAGACGATATCAGGATCCTGCGGATCAACATAGGCGTGAAAGCCGTCGCCTGAGCCGATGTTATCCCAATGCTTGTTTAGAATACCCGATGGAGTTCGTGAGGGTCCCATCCAGGTGCCATTGTCCTGCAGCCCACCGTAGACATTGTATGGATCCTCCATGTCGTAGCTTACCTGGTAGAACTGCGAAATCGGCAGAGCCTGCAGAAAGTTCCAGTGCACACCGCGGTTGTTGGAAATATATAGTCCACCGTCAGTCCCCACCAGAAGGTGGTCGGGATTATCCGGATTGATCCAGAAGGCGTGGTGATCCGGATGCGTTCCACCTCCCAATCCCGAGAACGTCTCGCCGCCGTCGGTGCTCACGGACGTCATAGTACCCGGCTTGTACACCCGATTGAAATCCGTCGGGTCGACCAGCAGCAGTGAGAAGTAAAAAGGACGTCCTTCCACGTTGCCGGTTGTGCCAACCCACTGCCAGGTCTCACCCAGATCGTCCGAGCGATACAATCCCGTTTTTTCAGCCTCGATTGTGGCGTAGACCACACTGGGACGCGACGGGGCAACGGCAATGGCGATCCGCCCCAGCTCTCCCTTAGGAAGTCCCTTTGTGATCTTGCGCCAGTTCTTCCCGCCGTCTGTGGTCTTGTACAGGCCGCTGCCCGGCCCGCCCGATTTGAAGAAATAGGGCCAACGACGGAACTGCCACGTGCTGGCATACAAAATGCGCGGGTCCTGCGGGTCCATGGCCAGGTCGCCGCAGCCGGTGTCCTCATCAATGTATAATATCTTTTCCCAGTTCTTCCCGCCGTCAGTGGTCTTAAAGACACCGCGCTGTTCATTGGCGTTCCAAAGATGGCCGGTGACACAAACGTACACCGTATCGCCGTCCGTGGGATCAATCAGGATCTTGGACATGCGCTCGGAGTCTTTGAGTCCCATATGCTCCCAGTTCTCACCGTCGTCAGTTGTCTTATAGATCCCGTCGCCGATCGAGACACTATTGCGTGTCCACGGCTCGCCCGTCCCGACCCAGACTACGTCGGGGTTGGAACGATCAATGGTGATGGCCCCAATGGATTGGTTGTACTCGTCGAACACGGCTTTGAACGTTGTGCCGCCATTGACGGATTTCCAGACACCACCGCTGGCCGCCCCTACGTAAATGGTGAGTCGGTCGCGTATGATCACATCCATGGCGCTGATACGCCCACCCATGACTGCCGGGCCGATGGAGCGCGCCTCCAGGCCGCCAAATGTGAACGAATCGATCTTGACCTCGGCAGCCGCCTGGTCACCCGACCCAATGGCGGCAACAGCACCTGAAATGGAGATCAATATAGCTGCCAGTCTCATTTCGACTCTCCCTCAATCATTGTCACCATAGTGATATTGACTTGACCGTTCAACCCTCGTCCTTTGTGGGAGGCTCCTGCTTGTCTATCGTTGCCGGCTTTTCCTTGTCCGTAGTTTCCGCCTCTTGTTTCTCGACCTTCGGCATTGTGAAGTGGTCATCGGGAATGTCTACGTTTACTTCCACCTTCTCGAAGGTCATGTCACCGCCCATGCCTCCTTGCTGGATGGAATGGGCAAGAAGCAGACCACCGACCTCCTTGTAATCGCCGTAACTGACCGTGTACTCGATCTCCGTCCCTTGGAACGTGCGCTTGCCTTTGGTCTGAATAGGCAGGAAGTACTCCGTGTCCAGGAAGTAGTATTCGGTGTTCCCGCTCTTTGTCGTGACCTTCAGCTTATAGACTTCTGACCCCTCGATCTCGTCCTTCCCGACCAGCTCGACTTGATGCCCCTTCTTCTTGTAATCCACCAGAGGTCCGAACGGGTCGGCGTTATCCTCAATCATCTCGACCTGGTCTGCGGACATCTTCTCAGGGTCGGTCTTGCCCGCGAAAGGCATGACGAACCAACCCGTCTTGCCGTCGTAAGCCCGGATTCCGGTCATACCCTGGAAGGTAAACTCCATGCGCACCTTGTTCGGCTTCTTGTACTCGATGGTAATGGGGATCTCCATGCCGCCGCCGGCCAGCGATTTTCCGCTCATTCGCATCGACTTGACGCCGTCGATCGTTTTGCGCCCGCCGATAGCTTCGATGTGTTTGGCGATCACGTCGTCGGCTGTCTTGGGTTCGCCGGCGTTAACTGGAACTCGCCAGCACATCAGGACGCCAAACAGAATCAATACGGATGCTTTACGCAACATACATTGGTCTCCTTATTGGTGTTAAGCTACTTAAGCAAGGCGAATTTCGGTGAGCCGAACCACCGGATCAGACTCATCCTCGTGCAAAAGAACTTCTCGTCGGGCCCGCGGAGGGATCATCCAGGACAGGTACACATCCTACTCCCCTCACCGCCGACCTCGACGCTGGCAACGCCGTCTCGCCGGGCTTGACCGCGGAAAACAATCCACGCCACGGAGCCATCCTACCCTAAAGTCGGTGTGCCCAGCACCATGGACACGGGAATCGACATACGGTGACGTTTTTATACAAACGGATCATACGACGGCCGACAGTATACAAAAGGATTGAGCTGCGTGCAATGCCTGCAAGTGCTCTCGGGTTCGTAAACGTTGACCACGGAGCACCAGCCCGGTTTTCTCGTTGAGCCAATCCCGCAGTTCATCTACCGCTCGCTTGCACACGGCAACGGTGCTTGGGAACATAGCTTTAGACGGAAGGAGCGAGTCGTTGCCGAGGCATAGTATCAAAGCAGCCTTCACGCTCATCGAGCTACTGGTGGTGATCGCGATCATCGGATTGCTCGTAGCCATCCTGGTGCCTGCCCTGTCCAGCGCACGGAGACAGGCCAAGGCGACCGTCTGTAACGCACGTCTGCGTACCTTGGGGCAGGGCTTGGTTCTTTATGCAAACGATTACAGCGACGTCCTCGTCCCGGGAAGACTACCCAAGATCGATGACCACCATTGGCGCACCCGCATCGTGGGGGGTGTCAAATACCGCCCCAGCTTTCTGGCGATGATGGCCAGCCAGGTCGGGCTGCCACCCTTTGAGGATCCGCAGCCCAGCAAAACGTCCATCGACAAGTTCGGGCAGCCGGGCGATCGCCAGAATTACGCCGACACGATCTACGTCTGCCCCGAAGTCCCCCATTGGGTCGACGAGCGCAACGGCTCCTACGGGTACAATTACCAGTTTCTGGGCAACTCCAGGCTGCTCGACGAGGACAACCTGACCTCCTACAAGAACTGGCCGGTAAAATCTTCCTGGGTTCGCTCGCCGTCAGAGTGTGTGGCCGTTGCCGATTGCATGGGAACCGCAGCCTCCTTTCCACCACTTCAACGAGCCTCTTACGAGGACAACGACCTGGGCGACAGCAAGAGCGGGCGTTCGATCAATGCCCTGGGCAACGAGGGATTCAACCTCGATCCACCCCGGGTTGACCCTGAGCACGGCGAGATGGCCGGTCACAAACTCGGCCAGGAGGCCCGCACCGCACTCCATGAACGCCACGGCGGCAGGGGCAGCGTCTTGTGGGTGGACGGCCACTGCTCCGGCGAGACGCTGGAATCCTTGCATTACGACGTGGACGACAACGGTGTGGTAACCTTCGACGGAGATAACCGCCCGTTCTCCATCGACCACACAAACGAGGCTTGGACCGAGCCCCAATAGGCCACGGTCGCTGGACCAACCTTGCTGGACCGAGAATCCCTTCTCGGTTCTAAGGTGCGTGAAGCTATTTAGAAGACGAAGGGCTGTGCCCGATAAAGAAAGTTACGGCACTGCCATGCGAAGGTGCGCAACATTACGGCTATCACTCCTGGGTTTTGCGGTCGCGGTCGAGCCCGTTCCGGCGGGCGTAATCCTCGAATTGCGGGGCCCCAGCGAACTGACCGTTGAGCCCGCAATTCCCTTTAGCCCGGGGTGGGCGTTGCCTGCCCAAGGGGAGAGCGCGGTCATTGGGGCGACGATGACCAATACGGGAAGCGAAGTGTTTGAGGCACTTGGGCCGACCGGACGGCACCTAGGACATCACGGCGCGGCATTGGTCCTTGACGTTCCCTTTAGTTTTTGGAACCCCTCTACCTATCCCGGTGACCCGTTTATAGTGACGCCCAGTGGTTATCTTGGGGTATCACTGTACCCCGGAGAGTCGCTTTCGCTTCCTTTGATTGAAGTTTGGGGAATCGAAATCTTGGACGAGTCCCCACCCTTCGCCCCCGCTCAGATCGGAAGCGTCATGACCATTTCCAATATTGAGCTCAGCATGCTGTCAGGATTTGACAGCGATCCCTTTACGCAAGACCCTGACACTTTCCTGGTGCTTGATACTGTACTGACTGTGACGGTCGTACCGGAACCGGCCACTCTCGTCCTTTTTGGGCCTGCCGCGCTAGGGATGCTTCGGCGTAGGCGTGCAGGGGAGAAGAGTAGGGCAGCCTGCCGCCAATCCCCCTAAGCTAAACTCCTTCGCCCAGTCGCGTGGCGTCCGCCGTGCGTACCAGGTTGTTAAACGGGGACCTAACTGGACCGAGAATCCCTTCTCGGTCCTGAGGTGCGTGCCGAGAAGGGATTCTCGGCAGAGCGATCGCCCCACTGCCGAGCCGCGGGCTTCAGCCCGCGCGGAGCTGAGCAGAACGGAGGACGCTCCTGCTACATACGGACCGAATCGGCAAACTCAAACCGGGATTGCTATTACTCCATCTCCCAGTGCGGGATGCGCCCGGGCGTCCACGGTGCACCGGCTGCTTCCAGCTTCTCCTCCAATCCAGTGAGGTCCTCCTGTATGAGCTTGCGCAGCTCGGCCAGCAGTTCCGTGAACTCCGTACCCGCGTACTGATAGGCTTCGCGCTGGGTCTGTGTAGGCGCCGAAGTGACGTACCACTGCATTGCCATACGAACGCGCCGGCTGATGGAGGGCGGTGCAGGCTCCTCCCTCTTGCCGCGGGTCCGATCGCCGCGCAGTTTTGTGAGAAGTCCATTAAGTCTTTGCCGGAGCTCGTGGATCTCGGCGAGCAGCGCGGGATCCGCGTCCGGTGTGTCCAGGAACGCCTTCCGAATATGGTCGATGCGGTTCCGGGCCTCTCCCGCAGCTCTAACTGCGCCTTGCACCGCCCGTTGCAGGCGGGCCACCTTCTTCTGGAATGCCATCACATCGGCACGATCCTCGGCAGCGAAGGTAGCCAGCTCTAGTGGAACCACGTCGAACGACTCCGGCCCGGCCAATTCCGTGACTTCACCATCGACCTCCTTGGCCAACGTAACGGTGTAAGTTCCGGGCAAGGCGAGCGGTCCGGTCGGGGGCCGCGCCCAGGGTGGTCGGTCTGCCGGTGCCTTGAGTCTGGTAGGTGAAGGCGACGGATTCCGCAGGTCCCACGCAACCCGGTGGATGCCTTTCGTACGGGGGCCGGTGATACGACGCAAGATCTCGCCCTCATCATTCCGCACGATCAGCAGGATCGAGGGCTCTTTTTCCTCATCCTCGGCACGCAACTCTTCCATCGTCGGGTATCTCACCGACTTGCCGGCCTTCTCCGCCTTCTTCTCAGCCTCTCTGCGGCGCTCCTTTTGCGTGGTGATCTTTTCCTTCAGGTAGTATGTGAACACGGCGCCAAAGGGCGGATTCGAGGCCGCATAGAACGATGCGCCTTGAGATCCTTTGCCCGAGGACCCGCCGAGCCGGCTGGTCTGGATGTAGCGCAGGGCATCCTTCACCGGGAGCACCGCCGCTTCAGCCTCCAAGTATTCCTCATCGGCCACTCGAAGCGGCATGTAATCATCCAGAATGTAGAAGCCCCGCCCGAACGTGCCCAGCACGAGGTCATTTTCGCGTTTCTGGATGGCCAGGTCGCGGACGGCGATGGTGGGCACGCCGCCAAGCTTGATCCAGTGGGTTCCACCGTCGACCGTAAAATAGGCACCGAACTCGGTACCCGCGAATAGGAGATCGGGCTTCACGTGATCCTCGGCCAGCGCATATACGAAGTCGCGCTCGGGCAGATCCCCCGCAATGGAAGCCCATGTCTCCCCGCGGTCGGTGCTCTTCAGGACGTACGGCTTGAAATCTCCGTTCTTGTGATTATCGAAGGCCGCATAGACGGTGTCGGGATCGTGCTGCGAGACCTCCAGTCGACTGATGTACGTCATGTCGGGCACACCGGGAAACAGAGCGATGCGTCGCCAGTTCTTGCCGCCGTCTCCGGTCACGTGGATCAACCCGTCATCGGTGCCTACATAGATCAGGCCCTCCACAAGCGGTGATTCGGTCAGAGCTACACAGTTCCCATAGGCTGACGTGTGCAGGTTTTTGGACACCGCATCGGCACTTTGTATCTTCCCCATGACCTCCAGCGCGTTGCGGTCGAGGCCACGCGACAGATCGTCGCTGATGACGGTCCAACTGTTCCCGCGATCGTCAGACCGAAACAGCTTGTTGGCGGCCACGTACAAACGCTTGTGGTCGTGCGGGCTGATGATCAGGGGAGTGTTCCAATTCCAGCGGTAGGGTTCCTCACCGGGTGCCTCGCGCGGCTTGAGATCCACGACTTCGCCACTACGCCGATCATGGCGCACGAGGCCGCCGTACTGCCACAGGCTGTAGACGATGTTGGGGTCTTCCGGATCGACCCTGGTCTGATAGCCATCCCCACCGACGGTCATGAACCAGTCCTCGTTGGTGATGCCCGCCGGGCTCCTGGTACGCGACGGTCCTCCCTGAGTATTGTTGTCCTGGGTGCCTCCGTACACGTAATAGAACGGCGCGGAGTTATCGACGCCCACGCGGTAGAACTGCGTTACGGGCAGGTTGGACATGAAACGCCAATTCTGCCCGCGATCGAAGCTCTCATATATGCCTCCATCACACCCCGCCAGCAGATGATCGTTATTGTCGGGATTGATCCACAGGGCGTGATCGTCCACGTGGCGGTGCCGCCGCGGGGCACGCTTGAAGTTCTTGCCGCCGTCCTCGGTAACATGCATAAAGGTGTCGAGGGTGTAGACCCGATCCACTTTGACCGGGTCGCAGACAATCTCGTTGTAATACTGCGGGCTGGTGGTCATATACTTGTTTCGTTTCTCCCAGGTTTCACCCCGGTTGGTGGATCGGAAGAATCCGCCTTTGTCGCCTACGGCCTCCACAATCGCGTAGACAACATCCCGATCCGCTGGAGAAACGCACAGACCGATCCGGCCCTTGTCGCCCTTCGGAAGACCCTTGGTGAGCTTCCGCCATGTTGCCCCGGCGTCGGTGGATTTGTAGATCGCCGATTCCGGGCCGCCGTTGATCAGCGTCCACACGTGACGCCGTCGCTGGTAGGACGACGCGTACAGCACATCCGGATCGCGGGGGTCCATGTGGACCTCGTTCACGCCGGTGTCATCGCTGATGTGCAGGATTCGTTCCCAGGTGGCGCCGCCGTCGGTCGTTTTATACAGGCCCCGATCGCCACCGGAACGCCACAGGGGACCCTGGGCCGCGACATACACGATATCCGAGTCGCGCGGATCGATGAGGATCATGCCGATATGCTCGGATTCCTTCAGGCCCAGGTTCTCCCAGTGTTTACCGCCGTCGCGTGTGCGGTAGACGCCGTCCCCAAACCCGACGCTGCGCTGGCTGTTGTTCTCGCCCGTTCCCACCCATACGACGTTCGGATTGTCCGGGTCCATGGTGAGGCAGCCGATCGAGTATGAACCCTGCTTGTCGAACACCGGCGTCCACGTGGTTCCGGCGTTGGTCGTCTTCCACACCCCGCCTGAACAGACCGCCACAAAGTAATGATTCGGGTCCTGGGGATTCACGGCGAAGTCGCCGATCCGTCCGGACATCAGCGCCGGGCCGATCGAGCGCAGCTTGAGACCGGCAAAGGTCGCCGCTGACATCACCTTGTCATTGGCTGTCTCGCTTTCGGATGAGTCTCCCAGATTCCCGACTGCTGACAACGAAATGGTTAGCGGAAGAACAACAACCAGCGTTGGCAAACGATAGTCTCTCATAATGGTTCCTTTCTTCTTCAGTCCCTCCTGTCGCACATGCCGGATCACGGCACCAGGCAGGATTCTTCAAAGATAATATCGGACGCCCCCCACATAACTTGAGGACGTTCTGAGGCTTTCCGGGCAGGTCGATCCACGTCGCGTTTACGGAGGGCTAAGCAGTCACATTTCGTTGTTGGGCCTGCGAACTCGAGTCTGTTGGCCAGGCGACACTGGTCAGCAAGTCAGGTGCAAAGCAGCCGCCACCTTCTCGCCTCGCTGGGAGCGCTCGTTGTAGACCTCCACGGCCCGCGCCGTCGGCACGCAGACGGGTTCGATTCCGGCCTGCGTCAGGCAGGTGAGCGTCTCCTCCGTTACCCTCATAAGTCCATGGGCTCCCTGCCCTATGATGACAACGTGTGGGGAAGCCTCCAACACATCGGAAAGATCGCCCGGCTTGAGAGTGTGCCCCTCGTTACGCCACCAGTCGCTTCGCACCCCTGCGGGTAGGATGATAACATCGGCCGTGTACGTACGGCCGTTTATCTCGATGCTGCCGAAGCTATAGGTGTCGATGCGAGGCTGTCCGTTCACTACTTGGCCCCTTATCCGATTCCTCCGCTCCCGGCACTATGCTGCGTGAAACCCGGCCTTCCGGACGAGGATGGGCGTACCGTCTCTCCAACCTCCTAACAGGATCGTGCTTCACCACGCGCGGGCTTCTCGGCCGTGCATGTCCCCACCGTCAACGGATCGGCCAATTACTCACTCGCGATGCCCGAGTCACTCAGGCGACACACGGTACACTTCATCGTGTTCTCGTGCGTGCTCCACTACCTGAACGCCGATCTCGTCACCCACCTTGGCCGATTGTATGGGCGCACGCTCGATTTCCATCGAATCGATCTTCTGGGTGAAGTCCGACGTGTGCCCCACAATGTGGATCGTGTCGCCCACATCAAGCTGACCATCCGTGATCTTGATAGCGGCGACCCCGGCCTTACCGAAATAGTGCGTGACTACTCCTACGAGTTGTTCAGCCATTCCAAAATCTCCCTACGATGCGAAGACTGAATTAACCAAGGGCATTCCGATCTCTTGTGTAGCGGCCGGCCCCCGTGCCGGCCGTAGTCCGTCTGTCATCAACCAGTAACCCGAGTAACGGACATCGCGGGATCATACCCGAGAACCGGCCGTCGCGCCCACCCCACGGCATGTCATAGGCATACCTATTGGCGCCGCAGAAAATCACATAGGAGTGGCAGAATCCGCTCATGGGCGTCTTCGAGGAGGTAGTGGCCGGCATCCTCAAAGCGATGCACGATAGCCTGTGGAAACCTCTCGATCCATTGCCCCAAAAACCAAGCCGTGAAGCAAAAATCCTTCATACCCCAACATACAAGCATCGGCCGATCCCGGAACTGCGGTAGGGCCGATTCGATTTGCCTGAGCACCCGGAAGCTCGGTACCCTGGAGTTCAATGGGATGTCGCGGACGAAGCAGAGGATCGCAATTCGGTTGGCAGGCGTGTCGTAAGGCAGCAGGTAGCCTCTTACCACCTCGGGCGTCATGCGCTCCCGCTTACGGCAAGCCATGCGTACGGCGGCACGGGCGAACGCGTTGAATCCGCCCACTGCGATCTCGCCCAAGATCGGCCAGCGGCAGATCCGGATCCGAAACGGAGTCCGCCCACCCGAGAAGGCAGCCGTGTTGGACACAACAAATCCGCGTACCCTGTCGGGGTGGCGGCCGGCCCACCCAAACCCGATGGGCCCACCCCAGTCATGGACAGCCAGAGTGACGTCGCGCAGACCCAGGTGGTCTATGAGCTGTTCAACATTGTCGATGTGGGTCGCCAGCGTATACGGATACTCCGGCGGCTTGTCGGAAAGGCCGCAACCTATATGGTCCGGAGCGATTACCCGATACCGGTCGCGCAAGCCCTTGATCAGCTCCCGGTAATAGAATGACCAGGTGGGGTTGCCGTGTAGCATGATGACGACAGGGCCGCTGCCCTCGTCAACATAATGCATGCGCCCGCCGGTGACATTCAGGTAGTGCGAGTCGAAGGGGTACAGATCCTTCAGCTCGGACAGATTGATGGCCATCGGACCGGCTACCAGCGCACGCCGAGCATCACGGTGCCCAAACCGCTTCCGATGCCCAGCATGGCGATCTGTTCGCCGCGACAGGGTGGATCACGCTGAATCCCCATCGCCATCGTCAGTGGGAGCGACACCGACCCGACATTCGCGAGAAACTCAAACGTCGAGAAATCCTTCGCCGGATCGAGCTTCAGAGTTTCCAACAGTCTGTCCCGGTGGGCTGCTCCGACCTGATGGCAGTATGTCCGGGCGACGTCGCCGTTCGTCCAGTCCAGTTCTCGTTTGAACAGATCCCACGCCTCAGCGGCCAGCTCGCAACCACTGACAAGCAAAGTCTCCGCCTGGGTCTGCATGCTCATTGCGGCATCCGAATCGAATCCCGTATCTGCACTGCCCCGGCACAGGTCGTTGTGCTCGGTGGCGTTCCGCACGACGCCGCCAAGCAGACGATGATCGCTATGGCTGACCGAATCGTGGGTCATCACCAGTGCCACGGCGCCCGAGCCGATGGTCAGTGACGCGAACGCCACCTTGAACTGCTGACGCGTCAGTTTCGGTGTGCCTAGTAGTTGGCTGATCGTGGTGCGGACCAGGTTGCGGCTGCTTTCGCCGGCAACGATGAGTCCTTTCTTCACCTGGCCCAGCTCGATCATGTTGGCAAGTGAAATGATCCCGTCAAGAAACCCCAGACAGGCGTTGGAGATATCGTACACCAGCGCCCTCGGCGATAGCGACAGCTTGTCGTGCACCACCGAGGCCGTGGCCGGTTCCAGAAAATCACGCGAGACCGCCGTGTGGATCAAACACTCGATCTCCTCCGGCAAGACGTCTGAGGCGTCCAGGGCGCACCGCCCGGCGCGGGCGCTCGCGTCACTCGGCAGCGTACCTTCGTCCCAGAACCGCCGCTCGCGGATTCCGGTCATCAGCTCCAGCCGGCCCTCATGGAGCCCGAACCGCTCGTATATCGGCGCAAGCTCCCGCTCAATGTCCACGGAGGTGACCACGTTCTCCGGAAGAACGTAGCCGAAGCTCTCGAAACAAACGTGCTCGTACGTAAGCATTAAGACTCTTCCCAGTCTCGGTTAAGCGGCATCGTCGCCCGCCGCCGCCACGGTGCCCAGAAGGAGGCGTATTATAACGTCTTGATGTCCGGTGGATAGAGTCGTAGACGATATCCCATCAAGGGCCACATCGGTACAGAGGGAAGAATCTTCGAGGCTCTCGTTCGTCCTGGGTCCTTGGCAGCAAGCGGGTCGCTTAGGACGATATAGGCTCTTGCCTCCAGAGTTGCGCTCACGGACTGCGACATCACGAGATGGTGGTCCGCGGCTTATACTGTCCCACGGGCTCTGCTTCCAGGCCGCTGGGCGTGTGCCTGGTTGCAGCATATAATCCGGCCGGTGCGGCCGCTTGGGTTGCGGTTTGGCGCGGCGATTCTTGTGTTGGCCCATGGCTGAGCTGATTAGCGAGCCCATTACACCCCGCCCTGGTACGTTTGATGCGTCGCGCATGGGGCGAGGCGAGCCGGGGCTGCCTGAGGGATTCGTGTGGCGCGGCGAATCCCTGGATGTCGTAGAAGAAATCAGTGCGTGGAAACAGTCTTCTCGCGAAGGGGGCGGGGCGGGCGACCTGTACCTGCGTCGTCATTACTACCGGCTCCGTATGAGCGACGATTCCGTTTGGACGGTGTACTTCATTCGCCAAACGCCGCGAGCAGGGAGTCCAAAAGCGCGATGGTTCTTGTACACCGTTGAGAGTTTGGGACGCTAATGCCACTGCTTCGCTGCCTTACTCAAAAATTCGTATTGCTCGTTGGTGAGTACCATGCGACCCGTGTCAGCGATGCTCTTGAGCATACGGGCGTAGAGTCCGGTGCAGATCATAAACAGGATCTTCGGATCGGCGAATAAATGTATTCCCGGCTGATTACTTTGCGATGGATCGGCATGTGCCCAGCCACTGCACGTCGCATAAACCACTCGATACTCGCCATCGTACCCCAACTCTTCGGCGAGTTCGCTGATTCGTTTCCCGTACCAGTTGATTGAAACCTTTTTCTTTCCCTTACTCGTTGTATACTCGAACAGCGGCCGTACTCGCTGATACTCTTGTTTGATGCGCTGCTCTCCCTCCGCCCGCCGGGGAGACGCGGCGACGCGTTGAGCGATGGGCCCGGTCGGGTTTCGGACGATTGCCATCGCATGGCGATATTTCGTCACGTGCTCGAACTCGAGGTAGCGTTTGGCGCGGTCGCCTGGGTCCTGCAGGATATACTCCATTTGCAACCAGAGTTCGAACATGGTGCGAACGTAAAGTGCCCCCGAGTAAGTGCGATGAAGCTTCAGAATCCCAACCGCCCCTGCGCATAGCTGCCCCATACGGTTCACGAGGCGACGCATCACTTCAGGTGCAGGGTCCGGCAATTCCAAATCGCTCCAACGCTGCAAGATGTCTTGCTCGGTCTCGATGAGGAACTCGTAGATTCGGCGGTCGTCCGGATGGAGCCACGGGGGCGTGATTCGCGTCTCGGTAAGGCTCGCGTCGAAATCGACCTGAAGGTGATCGAACACATCGAGCCGGCCGAGAAGGTTCGGGACATCCTCCACCGTGGCGATTGCGTAGCGAACCGTGTACCGGATGGTTTCCGCGAAGACGGATTCGATCGAATGGACGTAGGCGACAGTTGGCGGGGCGCCCACACTGCTGAGTTCAACCCGGTTACCGGATTCAAGATCGAGTTTGAGCAGGTCTGCAACCGACCGGCCAAGTAGTGATACCACTGCGCCCGAATCAATCTGCAGCGCCAGCGCGTGAAGCTTGCCGTCAGTGCCTCGGAGTTGGATGTGTGCGAGCGGTACCCAGACCTCACCGAAATGTTTGGTGGGAAGGCGGCGCCATTTATGAAAGCTCATAAATCGCGTCCACTTCGGCATTGACGTGTTCAAGAATGAACTCGCCCGCAGGAACCTTCTCGGTAGCCTGCTGCGCGGCTTCGGGCGCGGTGTCGCCGATGCCGACTATCTTACCATCGGCCACTGCAATCCACTTGCCGGCGTACTGGCGGATCAACTCCGCACCGTGCTCGGTTAGCCATGCAAAGTCCTTGTCTTTCATGCTAGTTATTATACGCGGATCCCTCGCCAACAGCAAAGGTGAGTCGCCTATGCGTGGGGTCTTTCTCCCCTGAGAGGGCTTCATCTCCCTACCGGGTGCCTTGTGAGCCCGCAGTTTTTAGCTATTCTTGGCTTACTGTTCGAGGTTCTAAACTCATGCAGGGAGCTTCGTCATGCTTCGTGACACATATCCTTACTACCTGGCGAACAGACCGGTGCAAGCCAATGCGGATCTTGCGGTATCCAACAAGTACAGCGGCGAGCCCGCTTGCCGTGTGGCTCTGGCGGACCCCAAGGCCATCGACACCGCCATCGCTTCGGCTGTCAAGGCGTTCGAGCACACCCGCAAGATGCCCGGCTACCGGCGGCAGGCTGTTCTCAATCACGTCGTCGAGCGCGTCACACAGCGGCACGAAGAGCTCACCCGGGCATTGTGCATAGAGGCCGGCAAGCCGATCCGCGACGCTCGTGGTGAAGTGACCCGTCTGGTCGATACCTTTCGCATCGCGGCCGAGGAGTCGGTTCGGATGACCGGAGAATACATGCCGCTTGATATCAGCCAGCGCGCCGAAGGCTATGAGGGCGTCTGGCGGCGTTTCCCGATTGGACCGTGCAGCTTCATCTCACCGTTCAACTTTCCGCTGAACCTGGTGGCACACAAGGTCGCCCCGGCGATTGCCGTGGGCTGCCCGTTCATTCTCAAACCGGCCAGTTGGACCCCGATCGGCGCACTGATCCTCGGCGAGATCCTGGCCGAGACGGACCTGCCCGAGGGAGCGTTCAGCATATTGCCCTGTTCGCGCGACGGCGCAGACCTGTTCACCACCGATGAGCGACTCAAGTTGCTCAGCTTCACCGGTTCCCCCGAGGTTGGCTGGAAGCTCAAGTCCCGGGCCGGCAAGAAGAAGATCGTGCTGGAGCTTGGCGGAAACGCGGCTTGCATTGTCGACGACGGTGTAGACCTGGAGCACGCCGCGGATCGCATCGTACTTGGCGCCTTCTACCAATCAGGCCAAAGCTGCATCAGCGTCCAGCGCATCATCGCCCACGACGGCGTCTATGAGCATCTCAAGCAATTGCTCATCGACCGGATAGCCAAGCTCAAAGCCGGTGATCCAATGGAAAAGGACACGTTCCTGGGCCCGATGATCTCGCTCAACGACGCTAAGCGAATCGAGGAATGGGTCAATGAAGCCGTTGCCGGTGGGGCCAAGGTGATCTGCGGCGGTAAGCGTGACGGGGTATTTTACGACGCCACGCTGTTAGAGAACGTCGAGCCGCACATGAAAATCAGTTGCGTCGAAGCCTTCGGTCCGGTCGTCACCATGCAACCGTTTGTCGATTTCGAAGAGGCTGTCCGGATTGCCAACGACAGCGTCTACGGCCTGCAGGCGGGTGTCTTCACCAAGAACATCGACCACGCGTTTTACGCCTTCAACGAGCTGGAGGTCGGCGGCGTAGTGATCAACGATGTGCCTAGCATCCGCGTCGACAACATGCCCTACGGTGGCGTCAAGGATTCCGGCATCGGCCGCGAGGGCATCCGCTTCGCAATGGAAGATATGACGGAGATCAGGCTTCTGGTGATGAACCGGATCGGGCAATTGTAGGGCACCTCGCATGACAACCGGTGATCTCGACGTGGCCATCTCGGATGTTGCCCGCCGCTACCTCAAGCTGCATCTTACAGGAGAGGTCGGGCCGATCCGCCTGCGCAAGCTGATCAATCACTTCGGGTCATTGGACGCGGTGCTCTCCGCGTCGATGGGGGAGCTTCAGCGCGTTGCCGGGATCGGTCCGCGGATAGCCGAGTCAATCTTCCGATCGCGCAGCGATGATTCCGTGGATCGGGAAATGGAGCGAGCAGCGACCTGCGGCGTGCGCATTATCTGCTTCGAAGATGACGATTATCCGCGGTCGCTGCGCAACATACCCGACCCGCCGATTTGCTTGTACGTCCGTGGTCGAATCGAGCCGACCGATTGTGTGGCCATCGCCATCGTAGGGACAAGGCGATGCTCGCACTACGGCCGCGAACAGGCCATTCGTTTCGGGCAGATGCTTGGCGGCGCAGGGCTCACGGTCATCTCCGGCCTGGCTCGCGGTATCGACAGTCATGCCCACCGTGGTGCACTCCAGGGCGGCGGGCGGACAATCGCCGTACTGGGCAACGGCCTGGCCTCCATCTATCCGCCCGAGCATCAGCCGCTTGCGGAGGAGGTCATAGCAGCCGGCGCCGTGATTAGCGAGTTCCCCATCGATTCCCAGCCTGTTCCCGAGAACTTTCCCAGGCGTAACCGGATAATAACCGGCTTGTCACTCGGTGTACTCGTGATCGAAGCGGGTAAAAGAAGCGGGGCCCTCATCACCGCTCGACTCGCCGCGGAGTACAACCGTGAGGCGTTCGCGCTGCCCGGGCGGGTGGATAGGCCCGAGCTGACCGCAGGCGTCCACGGAATGATACGCGACGGGCAGGCGAAGTTGGTAACCTGCCTGGAGGACGTGCTCGACGAGCTCGGCCAGGTCGGCGAAATTATGGGCCGGGAGGTGCAGACATCCGTGGCGCCGGGTGAAACCGAATCCGCAGGCGCCGTGCCAGCCATGCCCAAGCTGACCGCCCACGAGCAGGCGGTCTTAAATGCAGTTGTAGACGATGCTGAAGACGCCGATGCGATAGCTTCCAAGACCGGCCTGGACCCGGGCCGCGTGATGTCCACGCTGACCTCGCTGCAGCTCAAGGGCCTGATCCGCCAGCTACCCGGCCACCGCTTCGTCCACCGCACATCAGACAAGAACGAACATTCCGCGCGTTGACCATGCGCACGACTCCCCCGCACAATGAAGCTCAGCGAGAAGACCAGGCAAACGCCGGGACTTCTCCGGCAACTGGGTTATGCTTGTACTCAAAACAGGTTCTATTATCCTTTGTGATCCGGAGAACCCATCATGGAACGCGCGATATGTCTTGTGCTCGGCTTGGGCATGATTCCCGCAGCGGCTTACGCTGTGCAGAACAAGGGCAACGAGCTGACTGATCCCGTTGAGATTCTCAAAAAAGCCGATGCAGCCGCCAAATCCGTAGACTCCGTAAAGTACAAGGTAAGCTACAAGGGAAGCGGCTCCGCCGGGGCGCAGGCACCCACCATCGAGGGAACCGTGCTGATGAACGGGTGGTTCGAGAACGCCCCCGACAAATTCCTGTGCGACGCCAACGTCAAGCAGCCCGGTTCCAGCGAAGTCAGAACCATAACGGCCGGGAGTGACACCCAGACATTCTATGTGATAGACCACCAGGCCAAGGTGGCTTACGTGGATTTCGTTCCCCGAGTGTTCGGCTCGATCGGACGCCCCGCCCTGAATCTACAGATGAGCGAATTCGTGCATCCCAACCCCTTCCGTGATGAGATCAACGGCAGGAAGCAGGAATTGAAAGGCAGCAAGAAGATCGGTGGCGAGGAATGCTACGAAGTGTACGTCGTCTACACCAATCGCCTTCTACAGACGACCTGGTACTTCTCCAAAAATGACTTTCTACCGCGCGGTGTGATTCGCAGGCGTCCGGGTCCGTCCGGCGAGAGGCTCCAAGAGCAGTGGACGCTGACCGACGTCGTCGTCGATCCCGAGGTCGGTAAGGACCCGTTCAAGTTCAGACTACCGGCGGGGTACACCAAGAGTAACGACCCCGCACCATGACAAGGTCCGTCCGAGCGCAGCGGCTTTGATTCCAACTTCCCAAGAATGCGTCGAGTTGCACAACGTGCGGACCCGGGTTTATACGGCAGGTGGCTCCACAAGCGGTGGACAGGCCGTTCGCTTCACCTGTCACCTTTGAGGCGTGAGTTTCGTCGTCTCCGGGGCGTGCAACAGCACATAACGTCGGTAATAGGCAATGCCCAGGCACGTCAGCGGGATGGCCAGCAGCAATCCCAAGAAGCCAAGCAGCTTGCCCCAGATGAATATACCGAGCAGGATCGCCACCGGACGCAGGCCGGTGGCCTTGCCCATGACGCGCGGCGTGATGACTGCATCCTGAATCACTTGCACAACCACGAAGACCAGCAGGGTCAAGACCACCGACGCGATGAAACTCGAATCGCCTTCGACGGCACGCATGCCGGCCAGCAACATCGCCGGAACCAGCCCCACCATTTGCAGGTAGGGCACCATGTTGAGAAGACCGACGAACAGCCCGAACGGAACCGCCATGGGTAGGCCGATGATCGTAAATCCGATCGCCAGGAGAATCCCGACCAGAAGCGCCACCACCGCCTGCCCTCGGAAATATCGCCGCATGGCGATGCTGAATTGCTCCCCAAACTCGACAATCCCGTCACGATACTGTGGCGGCAGGAAAGTCTGCCACGTGCGGGCATACTCGGGGAAATCGAGCAGAAGGAACACCAGGTACAGCAGCACGATGATCAGCCCGGTCAGACCGAGCAGCAGATTGATCACGAATGCCACCACCGTCCATCCCCCGATGGCGATGCGCTTGGCCGCGCCGACCAGCAGCTTGTTGAACTCCTCAGACTCGGTGTACTCAATGATCCTGTCGAGCAAATCGCCGATGTAAGTCCCGGACATTTGTTCACGGAGATTCGCGAGTCGCTCCGATCGCGAAAGCGCCTCGGCGTCCCGGCGGTACTGCGCCCAGCCCTCTTTCAACTCGCGCCACCCGGTGGCCGACTTCTCAATCAGATCCCTACCCGTGTCAGAGACATCCGTGGCTTCGGTCGAGCCATCGCCCGGCTCTGCCGACACCTCGACGGACGTCGCCAGGTCATCGCGCAGCTTCTCAAGTGCATCGCCGAACGCGCGCCCCTGACCGATCATCAACGGCACCACGATCGCTGCAAGCACAAGCCCGACGATCCCCAGGCCAACGATGGTGATGGCGACGGCGGCACCGCGACGCTTAGTTCTTCGCTCAAGAAAGGTCACGAGCGGATTGAGCAGATAGGCCAGCACCACTGCAGCCGCAAACGGCAGCAGCACATCGGACAGGTAGCGGAGCAACGCCAGCACCACCAGCAGCGTGGCTGCGCCAAGCACCATCCGCACGACGCGATCGAAGGTGTAATGGGTCTGCTCATCCGCCATACGGTCCTCCAGCGGCATTCAAGCTGCTCTCCGGCTGTCTGGCAAATGGACCTTTTTTACTGATCAGGCCCAAACGGGCGTCCACCGTGTCGGACTCACTCTCTCTGGAGGATTACAGGGACAGGGTGAAGCTCCCATCCGGGCCATTCAAGATGAAGACACACCTGGAGAGCAAGTCCAAGCCGATGAGTGCAATGATGCCCTGGGCCCCAAGCTCGCATCCTACTCCCTGCGCGGAATCGATCGGGGGCAGATTGGCGAGTGTGAAGGCAAACGCGTACGTGGGCGCGTCCGTCGGCCCTCCGGCGGTTCCAAGTTTCTTCGTCCCGGTCGCGGGCAGCTCCAGACGCTCAGCGACCTTGAGATCTATAGATGTAATCGAGGCGCCCGTATCGATGAGACCGAAACCCTTCACTGGAGACGGGATCGTTTTCTCGGATGCTGCCAGAGACTTCGCAACTGCCGAGTGTACGCCGACCAGGACAGGAACACGCGGACCGAAGCGCAGCAACCCGTACATCGGGTTGAGCTGTTTGCCTTTAAGTGTCCGACCGTAGAACCTCTGGTTAAGTATGGGCATTGAGCAGACCATACATCAACGCAGGAACCTGCTCAATGGGATCCTCGGGAAGAATCTGCTTGATGAGAAATGAAACATTGCCCCAGAGCTCCACACCCGCCTGATACGCAGCTTCGGCGGTATCGTAAACGCCCTGGAGGTCCTTTCCCTTTACGAGGGCAAACTTGCCCTCATAGTGTTCGATCCACGTCGAGCGATGCTCTTCGAAGTACTGGAGTTCAGTCTCGAAGTCCATGGATGACCGTCCCGCCTCCTTCACCACAAAGTCACCATCGGCCATCCGTAGCCCACGCTCCTACCTATCATATAATTTTACCGGCAAAACGGCGGGGAAGCAAGGGCCCACGCGTATTTTTCGGGCCGTGAGCACGCCCCTGTCTCAGCATTGGAAGGTCGGGTTCTGACGCCTCACAAGAGGTATAGTGCGCTGTTTTCGACAGATCGGGGACCTGATCATGCTTTATGGCCGGAGCACCGGGCCCGGGCGGGACAGTCCGCCCCGGCGCGCCCCCGTGGTACTCGAACACCTAAACGCAATGGCTGAAAAACGCCGTCCTCGCTAGGCTACGCGGATCATGCCGATCCTGGTCCGTAACATCCGTCTAGGGCTTGATGAGCCTGAGGAGCGGCTCGTGGAGGTTGTGGCCAAACGCCTCCGCGTATCCAAGAACGCCATCCGTACGTATGCGATTGTCCGGCGGTCCCTCGATGCCCGGAAGAAAGATGACATTTACTTTTCCTACCAGATGGAACTGGATCTGGATGAGTCGCACCGGGCACAACGCGCCCGTCTTAAACGCCTCCGAGCACGGAACGTGGTCTGGCTCGATCCACAGGTGGCGTTTGCGCCGGAGTGCGGTACTCACGCTCTCCGCGAGCGACCTGTGGTTATCGGCTTCGGCCCCGGTGGCATGTTTGCGGCCCTGCGCCTGGCCCAATTCGGCTACAGACCGGTCGTCTTTGAACGCGGGCGGGAGGTGCGCCGTCGGCACCGGGACGTTCTGCAGCGGTTTTACCGCGATGGAGTGTTTGATCCGTCTTCGAACCTGCTGTTCGGCGAAGGCGGGGCGGGCACCTACAGCGACGGCAAGCTTTACACGCGCATCAATGATCCGCTGTGCCGCTTGGTACTCGAAGTCTTCTACCAGCACGGCGCCGACCCTGACATTCTCATCGACATGCGCCCGCATGTCGGTAGTGACCGCTTGCCGACCATCTGCTCGCGGATCCGAAAGAGAATCGAATCACTCGGTGGGGAAGTCCGATTCGAATGCCACATCAATGACATCAGAGTCGCTGATGAGCGGCTTGAGGCCGTGCACGTTAGCGGTCCCGGCTTTCAGCCCGATGGTAGCTGGCTGAAGGCTGGTCCGACCATCCTGGCCGTTGGACTTTCCGCGCGGGACACCATCCGTCTGCTGCATCGCCGCGGTGTGCGGATCGGACCGAAACCGTTTCAGATTGGGGTGCGTATCGAGCACCCCCAGGCGATGGTCAACCGGTGGCAATACGGCGCCGCCGCCGGTCATCGCCGTCTGGGCCCTGCGGAATACCACCTTGTAGTCAAGGACGCCGCCGGGAAGCGCGGCGACGTGTTCAGTTTCTGCATGTGTCCCGGCGGCATGATCCTGCCCACCAACGAATCCGCCGGACTGGTTGCCACCAATGGGGCCAGCCGGGCACGGCGATCCAGCCCGTTCGCCAACAGCGGCTTGGTGCTTACATTGGACCCCCAGACAATCTCCTCAAAGAGGGGTCCCAACCCTGCCGTGGAGGCTCTGGCGTATTTGGAGCGGTGGGAGCACATCGCGTTTGAGACAACGGGCGAGTCTTACCGCGTACCCGCCCAGCGTGCGTCTGACTTTCTGCGTGGGGCTCGGTCCGACGGACAGCTCGAGACCAGCTATCCGTTGGGCGGACAGTGGGCTGAAATCGCTGCGCTCATTCCTGAACTTGTTTCGGAGGCCCTGCGGCGGGCGTTGCCCAGGCTCAACGACAAGTTTCCCGGATTCTCAGGCGACGAGGCTCTAATCACTGGGCCGGAGACGCGAGCCAGCGGACCCGTACGCATCCTGCGGGATAACACGACGCGGCAGGCCCTCAACGTCGCCAATCTATATCCGGTCGGCGAAGGTGCCGGGTACGCCGGCGGCATCGTCAGCACGGCTGTTGACGGAATAAAGACCGCCGATACCATCATACGGCACTACGCGCCGCCACGATGATCGCGTGTCACATCGATCGTCCGGACCGCCAGGCCGATCCGTCAACCGTGCGTCACCAGCTCTCGTAGATGGCACGCCTACGCTACGGGGCGCAACGGCAGAATATTGACAAGCGGCAATGGATGCGGCATAATATTGTGCGATGTCGCGTAATCCATCAATCGTTGAGGTCCGGGCCCAGGAGTCGATTGGGGCTCGGATCAAACGCCGGCGCCGCGAGCTTGGGATGACCCAGACCCAGCTCGCAGCCGCTGCTACGGTTAACCAGGGGTACATCTCGGCGATCGAGCGCGGGCTGGCCAGACCGAGGCGCCGCACGATCGATGCCCTGGCTGTGGCACTCGACCTGCCGCAGGGTGTCCTGATCGGCGGCGGCGTTGACCACGACACGCCACAACCGCTGGAGACCCGCGAGCTGCTCCTGTTGGGGTCGATTCCAGCGGGCTCGCCCGGCGAGTCCCAGGAGCAGTTGGAGATGTTCCCCGTCCTTCGTCACCAATGGTCGCCCGATTATTACTGCCTGCGGCTGTCCTACGACAGCATGGAACCAACGCTCAAGCCGGGGGATATCGTTCTGGTGCACTACCGGCCCGATGTGGCCCCCGAGCACGTCCAAGGCCGTATCTGTGCCTGCCTGGTGGACAGTCAACCGACCCTCAAGCGGGTCAGCGTTGAGTGGCGCGGGGGCGAGCGAATCGTCATCCTCCGTGGCGATAACCCCGAGGCCGCGCCCATGTTGATCGATGGCTCACGCGACTTCTCGATCCAGGGGATCGTGCTACGCCTGGTCTCGCGCGAACTGTAGAGCCACAACGCCCCGATCGTGCACTGTCCGTTGCAGACGGGACTGCGCCCGGGGACGCCCTCGAACTGGGTTAGCGGATGATAACGTCCTTTATCTAGCACAAAGCAGGCGGGCGCACAAGCGGTTCGAGGGAATCGGGGAGTCCGCGGGAGTGTTTTGCCGAACATCCTTTATGTAAGACTGTCAACGGCAGGCGGGGGAGGTTGAAGATCAAGCGGTTGCTTCAGGCCCCCCGGGCAGTTGACTCACAATCCTACATTATGATGTGGCAGAGACGCGTGGGTCGAAACGAAACTTCGAACAGGAGCTAACTCTTCCGGGCGATCCACAACGCCAAGGCGTCAGTGTTGCCTGGCCATTCATCACATCGCACCACCTCGCGGAGGCAAGCGCCCGTCAGTAACTCGATCATCTCACCATCTGGCCAGGCTTTAGTCGTACTACGGTACTTCCGCGTCTGCCCATCGGTTGCTTCGGTGACGGAAAACGTTTGGATGGCTATCTTCTGCTCAGGTAGCCACTGGTTCTCCGTGTAGCAGCGATGAGGGCGATCTGAAAACAGGCCGGACTCGCACTGCTGCTCCGAGGGGCCGCCACGTCCCATATGTTCCACGGCTTCCGGCGTTTGCACTTCGACGATCAGACAGCCCTGCGAGGTGAGGCCTACCTGCACCCCTCGAAGGATCGCCAGTGCTTCAGCAGGCGAGAAGACATTGAGTTCGCCATATAGAATCATTGCCAGGTCGTAAGGACCACGGAACGGTACTTGGCGAATGTCGCCCAGAATGAACTCGCACCGCGATTCGTCGGGGTTGTGCTGTTGCGCGTACTCGATGGACGCTGGACCAAAGTCGATCCCACGGCAGCGGTGTCCCAACATTGCCAAGCGGTGCAAGTAGAATCCTGGTCCGCAGCCCAAGTCTAGTATTCTTGAAGGTTTCCCGTGAAGCAGGTGGTCATGAATCCACGCAGCCTGCCTGTCAATCCACTCGGTACGGCGACTGGCCAAATCACTGTCTTGTGTCAAGTGTTCGACCAGCATTCGCCTGCTGAAATCAGGGTCATGCCAGGGGATCTTGTAGGCTCCGTGCCATATGTTGTCATTCTGCGTGGTCATCTACTGGCCTGTTCCCTGTGATGACACCTCTATGGGCAAGCCTCCGTCCAGTGAGCAGCGGGACGAGGTCGGGATTTTCCAGCCCGCAAGATCCGGCTCTGCGGCCATTGTACAATGAACTCCTGCTCCTGCGCAACGAGCTCAAAACCCTCGCGAGAGACCTCTCAAACAGGAGACCATAACCACCGCAACAGAAGCCTGATACCGGGACGCTCAGAGTCCGGACGGCGAATGCAACATAATGCCCGGATCTGGGACCTTGGCGGAGAAGGGCCCGCACCCCGTTACCCTTTGCTCCCGCGTCTTTCCTCTGCCCAGCTGACGAGCGCTCGCAATCGAACGTACTGAGACACCAAGTCATCCCACAAGAATATTGCTTTTTCTATTGACTAGCAATAATAGCATGGTATAGTTAGGGGTATGTTAGGGTCAGACCTTCAGCTCCTGCGGCGGCGAGCCGCATTCTGACGAGTCCTGCGGGCCTTGGGGAGGCTTGGGGTTAGATGAGCGTGACACCGGGGAGGCGATCGGAGCACCGTTCGGGAGCGACGGGGGGCGGCCCAACCAGCGTTGATTTGGCATGTGTGCGTCCACGCAGGGTGGGCCGCCCCTCGCCTCGAACGGCTGCCGTCGGCATGCAATTCGGCATACCACTGTTCGGGTCTCCAACCATGATTGTGGAGGCCACCCGGATCCCAATCGGACCGGGTCGGATCGTCTTGCTGGTGGGGCCATCAGGCAGCGGGAAGTCAAGCTCCCTGGCCCAGATCGAGCGACGCTTTGCCGGCGGCTGCATGGTCCAACGGGTGAGTTTCCCCGGGGACATGGCAGTCGTCGATCGCATCGCACCGTGGGCCTCACTATCGGAAGCACTGTCGATACTCACGAGATGCGGTTTGGCCGAGGCACACCTCTGGGTCCGTCCGTTTGATGCTCTTTCCGACGGTGAGAGGTTCCGGGCCCGCCTTGCCCGCGCGGTCGCTTTGCACAGCCGGGCGGGCGCAGCAGCGCCACTGCTGTGCGACGAATTCTGCTCCACGCTGCACCGGCAAGCGGCCAAGGCCATCAGCTTCGGCTTCCGCAAGATTGTCGTGCAACGACAACTCTCCGCAGTGGTCGCGTGCAGCAATGAAGACATCATTGCTGACCTTCAGCCAGACACAATCGTCTGGCTCAAAGGTGCCGGCCGCTGTGAGACCGAACACCGCACGGTCCGTCCGGGTAAGCCGCCGAGTTTTCGACGGCGATTGAGGATCGAACGCGGATCGAAGCGAGACTACGACGGATTCGCTTCGATGCACTACCGCGCGACTGATGAACTCGGGTTCGTTGACAAGGTCTTCGTGATGCGCGACGGTGCCGGCGGTCGCCTCGTGGGGATCGTCGTGTACTCCCATCCGCCTCTGGAACTGTCCCTGCGCAACCAGGCAACGGATGGACGGTTTTCACGCAATCCCAAGCGGGTGAATCGCTCGCTACGCATCCTTCGGCGCCTGGTAGTTCACCCGGACCTTCGCGGGTGCGGCCTTGGCCACTACCTGGTGCGAAAGACACTGCCATTGGTTGGCACTGACTATGTTGAATGCCTGGCCACAATGGGTGAATTCAATCCGGTATTCGAAAAGGCGGGAATGAAGCGGATCGGGCAGTACGATATCTCGCCGAGGTGCCAGGCGGCCCTTAAAGCACTCCGGGCGATGGACGTCGATCCCAACGCTCGTGAGTTTGTGATGCACGTTTCCCGGAGGCGTCGGGTCCGCGAGATCGTCTCGGGCATAGTCTACGACTGGTATACGGCCACCACCGGGGGTGGTGGATGCCGTGTCGAGAGGCAGTCACCACAACTGCTCGCTCAAACGTTTCGAGGTCTGATCGGATCTCGACCTGTTTATTACCTCTGGAGAAAGGGGGAGGCCTCGTAGACCACAATGGAAACGGCCCGTGTCGTGTATGGATTTGCTTCCTTCCTCCCTTCCAGATGCGCCCGTCGGAGGTGCACGCGCTGGCGCGCCTCCGACGGGTGTCACACCGGATGACCGCTGCCAGGCCACGTATATGGCACCGGTTTTCAACCGGTAGTGGGGTCCCAGTGAGGAAGGCTAGTGGTTACTCAAAGTGACTGATTTTTCGCTTCCGAGCCGCAGACTTGAAGTCTGCGCGGATTACCGACTGCTATTGACGCGGACTTGGGGAACGCAATGCCGCGCGGGCTAAAGCCCGCGGCTCAGGGATCTATGGTCAGTCGCAGGGAACAAGCCGGTCTGTTTGAGTGATTAGCGTCACAACTGCGACACACTGAGTCAGGAGTTCAGTGAATGAGCTTACAACTGGTGTTACGGCGAATGATGCGGCCGCTGGCATCACGCAAAGTACGTGTGGCGCTGGCAACCGTGATCGTCGCGTTTGCGGCGGAGTTCGGTTTGAAGGTAAGTGGGGAGTTGGTGCTGACTATCCTTGGTGTGGGCGTCTCCCTGATCCTGGGGATCGCCCACGAAGACGCCGGCCGATGGTCGGGTAGGGGTTCAAAGTGAGTCGCGCGATGGGTGATCGAGTACCCTTTCCACCAGGGGAGTCTGGCGGCCCACGCAATGGCCGGCCGCAGTGTCGGGCATGGAGAACAGACCCTACAGTCACGCCCTGCGACGTACGGGAAGGCCGCATTGGCGCCAAGCGGCAAGCTCGCCGGAAGCGAAATCACAATCCGCTATGCAGTCGACACCCAGAGATCGCCGCGTAGAGGGGCTTGCACATCTATGCCCACGGGCGATTGTCTCACTTTGATTGAAACAAGTCAGCATAACCTCAGCCCCGCTCCCCGCGAATCCGGCTCGGGTCACGGTGTACGTTCGATCGGCGTGCCACATTCCGGACAAACACCCGACACGTTGCCGGTGAGATTATACCCGCACTTGAGGCAGAGCCCCTTCCGACGCCGACGCTGGCGACGCACTGGGCCGCGGATGAAGGCAAGGGTGGGGTAGGTGGCGAAGAGGGCGAATGGCACTGACAAAGTCCACGCATGCACGCCAATGCCAACGACGCTGTGCTCTAGTCCGTCAGCCAGATACGTGGCGCAGCTAACTACTAGACTTCCTCGCCAAGGCCAGTAGTAGATGTTGGGAACCCTAATATGGGACGCCTCGCATCGCAAATGGAGTCGAACGCGGCGTCCGCTTGATTCGAGTATAATCCACACAAAGCCACCGGGGCGGTAGTTCACCCCCACGTTGCATAAAACCCAGCTCGTAGCGGGCGGAAGTCTTGAAATCTCCCGACGAATCGCAGTCGTTTGCGCTCCATCAACCGGTGTTGACAAACCCCACGTTCAGTGAGTTCTGCCGACCG
>JAUWWQ010000108.1 GCA_030616775.1 Planctomycetota bacterium | reverse complement strand
CGGTCGGCAGAACTCACTGAACGTGGGGTTTGTCAACACCGGTTGATGGAGCGCAAACGACTGCGATTCGTCGGGAGATTTCAAGACTTCCGCCCGCTACGAGCTGGGTTTTATGCAACGTGGGGGTTTATGTGTCTTGTGCTGTTGTCTGATGTTCTGTCTGCCCGCGGGGGCGCAGACGGGACCGGTGTACGTGGACGATGATTCCTCGTGCACTGAGAACTGCGGAGGAAGCTGGGAAACGGCCTTCGACGGACTTGCGGAAGCCATCGACCACGCCGAAACAACCGGGACCGAGGAGGTTTGGGTGGCCCAAGGGACCTATGAGGGTAACGGCGGGCCGATTCTTCTGAAAGACAATGTCAGGATCTACGGCGGCTTCGCCGGCGACGAGACCCTGGCCTCCCAGAGCGACCCGGTCGCTCACCCCACCTACATCACCGGCAGGGGTATGCACCGCGTGGTCGAGAGCATCAATAACGACTCGACCGCGGTCCTTCGAGGATTTTACATCACCAAGGGATACGTTGGCGTCGAGTATGGCGCCGGCATGTATTTGCGCTACAGCAACGCGGTTATCATTCGCTGCGTTTTCACGGCGAATCGGTCCCACTGGCTGGGCGCAGGTGCATGCATCGAAATGGGTGCGCCGACGTTTATCAACTGTGAGTTTTCCCACAACGACGGTACATGGGCCGCTGCTGCCGTGCTAAACCGGTATCATGCCAGCCCGACTTTTGTGAACTGCTTGTTCTTCAAGAACTATGCCGCAGAAGCTGGGGCAGTCGCTCACGACTCTTACGGGCTTGGAACGTTCATCAACTGTACGTTTGCAGATAATGTGGCGTGGATAGGCAATGGCGGTGCCATATACGGTGTAGTTGGGCAGGTTGCACTCCGCAATTGCGTGTTGTGGAACAATTCGGCCGGTCGCCAGGGTGACGAGATCTTTTACATACCAGGCGGGAGCATGCCCACAGCGACCCACAGTATTGTCAAAGGCGGCTGGCCGGGAGAAGGAAACATCGGCGAAGATCTGCAGGCACACGATCCTCTGTTCGTCTACCCGGCGGATGACAACTACCAGTTGCGCCGCAGCTCCCCGGCTCGCGAGCTGGGCGATTCGAGTGCTCTGCCGGCAGATACGTACGACCTGGATTGGGACGGCGATACTGTAGAGCCCCTGCCGCTGGATTTGGCTCTCTTGCCGCGTGTTTATGATACCAGTGTCGACAGCGGGGCGTATGAATGTGATCAGCGACCGTTTTATGCCGGTCCAATTCGCAAGAATCGCTATATCACCGCGGTGCCGGACGATCCCGGCTCCCAGATGGCATTGCGGGTCACCCTGCTGGAAAGCGGACTCTTCCCTGTGGCCGAGGGGTTCCAGTGGTGGGCCGCTGCGCCGTTCGATGTGCCTGATGGCGGCGGAACGGCGACCATAGCCCGGCTTGGGTGTGGGCCGGTGTATGCGGATTGGACAGGAATCGACGCCGTGCATATTGGTGATCTGGAGATCACTCCAAACGCCAGGTACCGTGTGGAGGCCGTTGCGTTGGGTTCCGACCTGTGCGATCCGGCATCGTTCTCCGCGCCCATCGACATCGCTACGGCGGCTGTCTGGGCTGACGTGGCCGGAGCATGGGTAAAAGACTGGGAGCCTTTCTTTGATATGTCCCTACCGGACGGTTGGGAGAACTGGTGGCCGCCGGACGGTGAGGTGTGCCCGTGCCCCGAGCCGCCGGACCCGTGTGCCGCGGCCTGCTTGGCCGATATCGAGGCGGAGCTGGCGAAGTTCAGAGGCGACCCGACGGCGCCGCCGCTGGTGCGCTGTGACATTGAGCCGAATGTTCCGAACGCCGTCGTTGAAATCGGCGACGTGACTTGCATCAACGATTCCAGGAGCGATCCGGACCATACCTACCCGTTCGGAGGGCCTGTCTCCTGCAGTTGTGCCAGCGGCTGCTGCGAGTATGGCAGATGCTGTGGAAGGTTTGGAGCCTGCTCCAACACTCTGCAGGCGGAGTGCACAGGCCCCTTCTCCACATGGACAGCCGGGCTGGCCTGCGAGAGCGATCCGTGCGAAGGCGGTGACCCGCCACCGGAGGGAGACTGACCCAGCTTGGGAGAGAAACCAAGCGAGAACCTTGGCCAGCGTTGGTTCACCTACATGGCCAAGCCTGAACCAGCGCATAAACGTGCTGCCTTCGCGCACGTGACGCACGCCACCCGTGGGTGCTTGTGGAATGCCACGGTCAGTGCGTCCTTGGCGGAGCGCGACGTCGTCACGGCAATGACCTTGTCCATTCCGGCGTCAAGGCACTTGCAAACGCTGGCCACGGTGTTGGACTTGCCAGCCTCGATCTCGAAGGCGATGCGTTTCCCCTTGTAAAGGCCAGCTTCGCGGTAAAGATGGTCGATCGCCCGCATGAGCAAGACGGTGACGCCTTCGCCGAGGAAATAGGCGTGGCACATGATCTCGATGAGTTTTTTGAGCCAGACAGTCGACGGCGTACCGGGCGGCGGGATCAGCGGGTTGAACCGGAACGGAGCGACGTCGCGCCCCACCGTGAAGATGAGAAAATCGGCGAACTCCGGGAGGGCTGTCAGGTCGCGGTAGTTTCGCTTCCAATCGAACACGAGGAAATGTTAACTGGCCCTTACGAAACCGCGGAGTAGCAGGTACGCGATGTTCGTCTTACCGCTGCCTGAACGGCCGAAGAGTCCGATGTGCTGGATGAACTCGCGCTCGCCAAGACCGAAGGTATAGAAGCCGTTCTTGGCATAGTAGATCTCACCCACGGGGTACCCCGTTCGCCGCCGGGCGCCAAGGTTCGAGACGGTTACGTTTGGGGAGGTTTCCCCGCCACCGAGGAACTCGGTGGCTTTTTTGTTGACGGCTCCACGCGGAATCGTCGCCGAAGGCGATCGCCGTAAGTCCGCCAGCTACGCGACGTTGCGCTCGACTGCCCGAGTGGCCGCGCTCTCCGTTTGCAACGCCTCATCTGTCGGCCCGACCGCAACCCCTACATTTACGCCCGCTCTCCCGCGTGAAACTCTCAAACTCTCGGCCTCTCGCGGTTGACACCCCGCTTCGGTTAACGCCGGG
>JAUWWQ010000098.1 GCA_030616775.1 Planctomycetota bacterium | reverse complement strand
TGGCCCATACGATCACGCACGAGACGTGCGCCCCCGCCGCGGTCATCAAGGCGTGCATGGGGCCGAACTGACGGTGGCCGTTCCAGATGTAAAACGCAGCACCCGGCGCCATCGTCGCCAGCATGTTGTGCATGACCCGGCCGAGCCACTCCTCGTAAGCGTCCTGATCCAGATCATCCATGTAGATCCGCTCCCAGGCGCGGCTGCGCTTGGGTCGGGCGGCGCGCGGCGTGGGCCGTTGGCCTCCGTAATAATTGACGTTGTAGGGCGGGTCGGTGAACACCAGATCTGCATTGGTGCCGTCGAGCAGGCGCTCCACGTCCTCGGACCTGGCGGCGTCGCCGCAGAGCAGGCGATGGCGTCCCAACTCGATGAGTTCCCCCGGCGCGGTGACCGGCGGCCGGTCCTGGGCCACCTCCAGCGCGTCGGCCAGATCGAAGTCGTCTTCGTCGTCGAGTGCTTCGAGCTTGTCGAGTAGATGCGTGATCTCGGTCGAATCGAACCCTGTCAGGCTTACGTCGAAGTCGGGAATCTGGGCCAGCCCGGTGAGCAAATCGGCCAGCTTGCGCTCGTCCCAGTCCCCGCCGATCTTGTTGAGGGCCACGTTGAGGGCCTGCTCGCGCTCCAGCGGTAGGTCGACCACCGAGACCTCGATGCGGCCTACTCCTCGGGCCGCCAGAATCTTGAGCCGCTGGTGGCCGCCGACCAGGTTGCCGGTGCGGCGGTTCCAGACCAGCGGCTCAACGAAGCCGAACTCATCCATGCTTCGCTGCAGCCGGTCGTAGTCGCGGTTGCCCGGTTGAAGGTCGATACGGGGGTTGTACACGGCGGGATTGATGCGTTCGATCGGAACGGATTCAATGTGCATTCGAGGTTTCCTCAACTCCTTTGAGGTCGGCGTCGCGTCCCTCGGGCGGTCCTTCGTCCGGCAGGCACAAAGACGCGACGAGGTCAACTGTCTCCTATTGAATTCAGCTCGCCTCCCGGCACAGCCGCACCGCACATCTCCAACGTCAGCCGGTAGTCTCGATTCTGGGCCCGAAGGATGATCCCTTCCAATAGGTAACCTACGAGCAGACGGAGGCCGCTGCGATGGCCGTTAAATGGAAGCAGTTCCAAGTGAAAGGCGTCCCATTCAAGCAGAAGCTCCAGTCGATCCACGGGTGTGAGAGTGCTAACAAGCACGGCAATTCCGAGCCGCTCACTCAGGAAGGAGAAGATCGTCCCGTCGTCGATGCGTTCCCACACATCGTTGTACGTGATGTCCTGGAACTTGCCTGAGCCGATAGCCTCAGTAAGAGCTTGCGCCAGGTGGGCGAGCTTGTAGATCCGCATGGTGGTTCCTCCATGAACCGTCGTTGCGTTCATCTGTGAACAAACTCCACAGATCGCTCTCTCTTTCGATTATAGTGGCCAACCCGAACAAGTCCAGAACCCCGAAAGCCGAGATTCTGTTGTCCTGACGAGGGGCCGTCTTCTTGCGCAAACGGCATGTCGATGGCTATTGAACGTTCCTCCGAAGTTTGGCGAGATTGCTGTGAAGTGCTGTCAAGTCAGCCGCGGCGAATGTCGGCGTAGCTCGGCGGAGAGTCACGCCTGTCATCCAAATGTCACCTTATCTCGGGCTGCCACACGCTAAGTTACTACGACACCTAAAGTTGCGCGCATACTAGGGGCCAAAGGACCTGCCAAAACTGCCATCTTATCCGAGAGGAATTCCCGTGTGCAGTGGCTCCGGGGAGTTCGTAAGTCGTTTCCCTTAAACAGTTTACCGCCTGTCCTTCGTCACTTCCGCTCCTGATTGACGTTCAAAAAGACGGTACAAAACGGTGTTTACCGTTTTGGCAGCTCGGTCCTCTGCCGGCAGAATCGGTGCTAAGCGATTGACAGCGCCGGACTTGCGATGATCGCGCAAACGGTCGAATTAGCGGCTCTCCGCCGCTTGGTTGTACGATTGTACGTCGTCGATATGTGGGACTGTTGTTTACCAGTGTCCGACGCTCCAGGGCTCCTGGGCGCACGTGCGTGACGTTCGCGTGTCCGCGCCACCGCCGAATGGGGGGGGGCCGGGGTCAGGACTTTCGCAACCGTCGCTCAATGAGGCGGATACCCAAACTGAGAACCACGGCCATCGTTGCCGCTGGTACGGCTCCAAGCAGCGTCAGCCGGGGGTCGTTTCGTGCGAGCCCTCGACTTATGAAGTCGCCAAGACCTCCGGCGCCGATGTAGGTCGAGAGCGTAGCGATGCCAACCGTCCAGACGGTCGACGTGCGGATGCCGGCGACGATCATAGGCAGGGCCAGCGGCAGCTCGACCATCCGCAACCGCTGCCTACCGGACATGCCCACACCATCCGCAGCCTCGATGATCTCGGCGGGCAACTCCTTCAATCCGGTAAAGGTGTTCACCACGATCGGCAGTAGCGCGTAGAGCACAAGAGCGGTGACGGCCGGAGTCGCGCCGAGGACACCGTAGACCGCAAAGAGGAAAGCCAGCATCGCCAGGCTGGGGATGGTCTGCATGATTTCCGTCGCACTCAGTACGACGGGCGCCGCAGCACGGTGACGGTGAATGAGGATGCCCGTCGGAACGCCGATCAAGATGGCGATCACCATCGCTAGGGCTGTCAGGCCAAGGTGCTCGAACACCTTCTGCCACAACTCCGCCCGCCGCGTCTCCACCGTTGCCCAGAAACCCACGACACCGTCCGCCTGCGGAGTTGTGGTACCCGCCGTTGATTGCGGGATGCCCACGGCTCGCGACTCGATCCACTCGCTGGCCACGTTCGATGGCGTTCTTCTCAGCTCGTCGACCGCGTAGTTTAATCTGCGCATGGTCTGGTCACTGATGGTTCCAGCCAACGCAGCTAACGCGTCGCGGACTTCAGGGTGATCGCGAAGCAGAGCACTGCGGATGACCGGGGCTGCGTCGTAAGGAGGAAAGAACGAGCGATCGTCGTGTAGGACCTTCAGCTTGAACGCCGCGATGCGTCCGTCCGTAGCAAACGCGCAGATCACGTCGACCTGCCCGTCCGCCAGCGCCTGATACATCAGGCCAGGATCCAGGTCAGCGGTTCGCCCAAAGTCGAAGCCGTACGCGTGGCGGAGACCGGGATAGCCATCTGGACGTTCCATGAACTCTGCGGTGAATCCCGCAGATAGCCTGTCGGCGACGTTACCAAGGTCGCTGATTGCTTGCCAGCCGTGTTCATCAGCGTGCGTAGCGCGTACAGTAATGGCGTAGGTGTTGTTGAAGCCCATCGGCGGCAGCCATTCCAGTTCGAAACGCTCCCGATATGCCCTCGCGACGATCTGGTACGCGTCGTCCGTGTTAGTACGGGCCTCGTGCTTCAGCACATTGAGGAGCGCAGTGCCCGTGTATTCGACGTAGATGTCCAACTCGCCGGCAACCAGGGCCGCGTGGCAAACACCGGTCCCACCAAGGCCAAACGTCCGCTCCACTCGTAGATCGGTGTGCCGTTCGATTAGCTGAGCGACGAGCTCGGCGAGGATTTCTTGTTCGGTGAAGTTCTTCGATCCGATCCGGACTGTGTCCGCCGCCTGAGCCGCTGATGTAGCCGCAGCGAAGCAAACGACGGCCAGCGCCAGGCGGCGAAACAGCCATTCCGCAAGCGAGCGTTTGTCGTCGTGAACCATCATTGCGCGGCCAACAGCTCAAGCTGTGCCTTGGGCTTTGCGAATAGACTCCTGACGAACTCACTCGCGGGTCTTGCGAGGATTTCACGCTTGCTGCCGACCTGCTCCAGTCGCCCCTCATGCATGACGGCGATCCGGTCTGCCAATGTCAGGGCCTCGAAGATGTCGTGCGTCACAAAGACAATCGTCTTGCCCAGCTCGCGCTTGATCCGCAGAAGCTCCTGTTGAAGGACATCGCGTGTGATGGCGTCCAGGGCGCCGAACGGCTCATCCATCAGCAAGTGCGATGGATCGGCGGCAAGCGCTCGGGCTACGCCGACACGTTGCTGCTCCCCTCCCGACAAGTCCCCGGGGCGACGGCGTCCGTAGACCTTTGGATCAAGCTCGACCAGTGACAGTACCTCGTGCGCGCGAGCGGTGCGGCGTTCGGAGGGCCAGCCCAGGAGCTTCGGGACGACGGCTACGTTCTGTTCGATCGTCAAGTGGGGAAAGAGCCCGATCCCCTGAAACACGTATCCGATGGATCGTCGGAGGGGTAGGATGTCGTGTTGAGTCACACAGCGACCGTCCACGGTCACCGTTCCCGAAGTGGGCTCGATCAGGCGGTTGACCATCTTCAACGTCGTGGTCTTGCCGCAGCCGGACGACCCAAGCAGAACCAGCGTTTCGCCATCCTGAACTTCGAGCGACAGGTCCCGCACGGCGTAGCTGCGGCCCTTGTCGAACGTTTTAGATAAATCCGTCAGTCGAATCATGGGGACTCGTAGAAACCCGGCGCCGCAGCGCCATGAGGCCATCTGTCTCGGGCGAGAATGCCGGTGAACCGGGGGCATTCGATAGCGTCGTGCGCCCGATCGCCAAGGCCGGCTACTGTCCGAGACCACGGTTTGCGATCATAAGCATCGAACGAGTTGGACGCCAGACGGGCGTCACGACCGCAAGATGTATTTCGCACAGAAACGAAAACCCGAGACGCTCGCGGGGGAGCCTGAGGGAATTGGCATCGTAACTGCTTGCGCCACAATACGTTATGAATTCCCCCCTCCACGTCCGGCGGTGCGGTTGACCCAAGATAGATAGCACCCTAGCATATCGGATCGTAACTATCGAATGCGGTGCTTGTCGCGGAAGGGCCAGCGTGGGAACCACACTCAGCATGGAAAACCAGATCGTCGCGGCGATTCGCCGGATCATGCGCGCCGTAGATCTCCATTCTCGCCGGCTCGCAGAGGAGCATGGGCTTACAGGACCGCAGCTAGCGACCCTGCAAGCTGTGGCCAACCTGGGCGAGTCCTCGACCGGCACCCTCGCCCGAGCGGTCCATCTTAGCGGGCCAACGGTGACTGGTATCCTGGATCGACTCACGAAGAGAGCGTTGGTCGATCGAACCCGGAACGGGCAGGACCGGCGAAGCGTTACCGTCCGTCTCACCAGCAACGGGGAAAATGTCCTGACGGCAGCTCCCTCGCTCCTGCAAGACCGGTTCCGACAGGAGCTGATGAGGCTGGAGGAGTGGGAGCAGACCACGATCCTGGCAACGTTGCAGCGCATCGCGGCGATGATGGACGCGGAATCCCTCGATGCTTCGCCGCTGCTGGTGCCTGGGCCCTTGGATGCGGCCACTCAAGGGGCGGCGCCGGTGATGTCGCCGGCTGAGCCTGCTGCCGAGTCCACTGACTCAGAGGCGATTCCCGGGCAAATGCCAACAGTACCCTGACGAACCCGCAAGGAGCTTCTTGTATGACCGTTGCGACGAGCACAGGTGTTGAACAACGAAGCACGCTACACAACGACCTCCGAATCGCGCTGCCCCCGGCCGATCTCTTGCTGACGCAGGACGATGAGTGGTGTGTAGTCCGCCTGAACGGCGACTGGCGTGAGATTCGGCTCCATGACTACGATGAACTGTTCTCCGTGCCCGGTCTGTACGAACGTCTCATTTACGACATCCTGAAATGTGACTCTCCCGCCAGGATTCGGAAGCTCTTTGAGGCCGAACTGACTGCCGGGGGCACACAGGCAGCCGCGTTGCGAGCGCTTGATCTCGGTGCTGGAAACGGCATGGTTGGCGAAGAGCTCGTTGACATGGGTGTCAAGTTCATAGTCGGCGCAGACATCATTGAGGCCGCCGCCGAGGCCACACAACGCGATCGGCCGGGTATCTATGCGAACTACCGCGTTGTTGATATGACGCGATTGAATCAGAACGATCGACGTGAACTTGAAGGGTATGGGTTCAACTGCCTAACCTGCGTCGCGGCTCTCGGTTTCGGGGACATTCCCACCGAGGCGTTCGCCAACGCCTACAACCTGATCGAGCCGGACGGCTGGATCGCTTTCAACATCAAGTCGAGTTTCCTTGATCAGGACGATACTAGCGGTTTCGCGCGCCTCATCCAATCAATCATGGCCGACAAGACACTTGAGGTTCGCAAAACGCAACGCTACCAGCACCGGGTCGGGACCAGCCGTCAGCCCATTCAATACACCGCGATTGTTGGAAACAAACGGCGAGACATCGGCGACGGCATGTTACCATGATCCAGCGCGCTGTTATTGAGGGAGATCGGATCGTCGAGATGAGCGGTTCGCTGCCGTCGCGAAGGTGCGCTACCAAATCCGTGAAAGGGTCCAGGATAACCTGACGGTGTGAAGAACTACCGCCTTGGTTACCGTTTTGCGCTACGACTACCGCTTCTAAACGCGAGAAAACGCGACACGATGCGCTAGTTTGCGAATAGAGCTGATGACGATAAGATGCTGAAAACAAAGGACTTCCGGGCTTTTCGGCGGACTCAGAATCTCGCCTGTTAACCGCTAGGTTGTAGGTTCGAGTCCTACTCGGGGAGGTTCGCGGCCCGGAACGGGCCGCTTCAGTCCGGTGGTTGACGCCGCCAGGTCGCATTTCGGAGCGCCGCGCGTTTCGTAGGTTGCGAACGGGGCCGGCTTTCTGGCAACGGTCGCGGTTCGTCGCGATCCTCTCTATGTCGTTACGCACCCTCGTGCGCCTTGGACCTGCCACGAAACGAGGTCCAAACCGGCGCGTTCCTCTCCGTTTCGCCCATGATTTCGCGTTCCGTGGTTAACTGCCGCGACGTCGATCATCCGGGGAAGGTCTGCTAACCCGTCGACGAATCGTGTCATGTCGTTTCGCCGTCCTGCCTATCCTCGGCCGAAGGCAGACCATTAGAGCATCGTCCTACCCTCTCGAATGAATACTCTTGCGTGGCATGGCTTTCTTCGGGTGGCGCACTTCACGGTTCACGTTGATCATAATGCCGAGGATCGGCGTTGTACTTGAGAAAGCCGGCGCTCCAACTCCTCAAGCTGTTCGATCGACGGCGAAGCTGCGACCAGCGGTCGCAACTGTCGCTCGGTCAGCCGCGGGCAACGCATTGGGTCGGCGAGCAACAGCGTTTCCAGGAGGGCGGGAGGCAAACGAAGGAGGCGCATGATTTGGCTGACGCGGGCCCGCGTCATGCCGA
>JAUWWQ010000081.1 GCA_030616775.1 Planctomycetota bacterium | reverse complement strand
GTCGACTGATCATGCGGCCAATCAGAGTTTGATTCGATGAAACGGACAAAGCTCGCCTCATTCATTGCCCCGAACAAATCCGGACCGGAGTATTTCGACAGTCTCAACCGCCGGGGCGTTGCTCCGGTCTGAAATCCGCTCCGCCTTCCGCCCCGTAAACTGTTCCCACCGCTGCACGATGACGTCGCAATAAAGCGGATCGAGTTCCATCAAGAACGCGCGACGCCCGGTCTGCTTGGCTGCGATCAGCGTCGAGCCACTGCCGCCGAACAGGTCGAGCACGTTCTCGCCCGCGCGCGACGAGTACTGGATCGCCCGCACGGCCAGCTCGACCGGCTTTTCCGTCAAATGGATCATCGCGTTCGGATTGATCTTTTTGACGGCCCAGACGTCAGTTGCGTTGTTCGGCCCCAGAAAGACGTGCGCCGCGCCCTCGCGCCAGCCGTAGAAGCACCACTCGTGGTTGCCCATGAAGTCCTTACGGGTCAGGACGGGATGCTCCTTCACCCAGATGACGGCCTGCGAGAAATACAGCTCGCAGGCTTTGAGGACCGGCGGGTAGTTGCCGCAGTTCGCGTAGCCGCCCCAGATGTAAAACGCGCGCCCGGGCGCAAGCACGCGGGCAATGTTGCCGAACCATGCGTGAAGCATTCGATCGAACTCTTCGTCGGAGACGAAGTCGTTGGCCAGTGGCCGGTCCTTCGGGCGGAGCTTCTTGTGCGTGGCGCGCTTCGCGCCCTGCCGAGCCACGTCGAACGCTTGGTGGTGATGCAGCCCCTTGCTGCCGCGCGTCGCGTCGACCGCCTGGGTCAACTGCTGACTCTTCAGCAGAGAAAACGAACTGTTCCCTGCGGCGATGGCATTGTTCGAGCGTGGCTCGACCTTGACGTTGTACGGCGGATCAGTGTTGACCAGGTGGACTGGCGCACCGTCGAGCAGCCGATCCACGTCAGTGGCGCTACCGCTGTCACCGCACAACAATCGGTGATCACCCAGAACCCATACGTCGCCGGGCTGCGTGATCGCTTCGTCCGGCGGTTCGGGCACCTCGTCGGGGTCGGTCAGTCCCTGCTTGACGCCCGGGTCGAGCAGTTCGGCCAGTTCATCTTCACCAAAGCCGAGCAGAGAGAGATCGACATCCAGCCCCCGCAGCTCCGCCAGTTCGGTCGGCAGCAGCTCCAGATCCCACGTCGCAAGATCGCCGGTTTGATTGTCGGCGATCCGATACGCCTTGGCCTGCTCCTGCGTCAGCTCACGGGCCACGTGCACAGGGACCCGCTCCAACCCGAGCTTCACTGCCGCCTTCCATCGCGTATGGCCCACAACGATGACGCCGTCGCTGTCAACGACGATTGGCTGGCGAAAGCCGAACTCTTTCAAGCTGGCCGCGACGGCATCGACCCCCGCGTCGTTGAGGCGGGGGTTCTTCTCGTACGGCTTGATGTCGGACAGGTGCCTAAGTTCGATGTTCACGTCTGACCTCCATGTGTTCGGTTTCGTCCAATGTGTCAGGCCTGCATGTCGCGTCCGCGACCCAGGCAGGCCGCGTCACGCCCAGCCGGCGGGGCCACTACGCCGCGGCGCTTGGCCCCCAAACGCCCAGAAACGCCGCCCGGGCCAACGGGGCGACGGAGACGCAGTCCGGTACGCCCTGGCGGCATCCGTCGCCACACGGCCCAACAGCGCGCGCCGTGGCCGCAGGCGCCGCGTTTGAAGAGGCGCCCGAAAGTCGGTCTAGGGTCGCGCCCGTGTCGGCGGTCGTAAGCCGTTTGTGAGTGCCTGTAGTACCCCTGGTTGGGATCGAAACGTCGGCGTTGTTCATTTCTCGGAGCTCCTTGGGGAACGAATCATCACCTCGGCCGCCTGACGAAGTGTGTCGGAGCGGTCGGGATGGAGGTCCTGGCACCGTTCCGCGAGCTGGAGGAGGCGATCGCGCCAGCCCCCTGGGGTCCAGCCGTCTCGCTGAGCGGCCAGCTCAACGACCTCTGGCGGAAGATGGTCGCGCTCCTCCGACAACCAACGGGCCTTCGAAACCGACCGAGACGAATGCGGTGGAGGTAGTGGATGTGGAGGTCCTACCAGACCCGGGCTTGGCGAATCGGCGTAAGGCGGAGGGGGCGAGTCTGCATCTAATGCGCCTATGCGCCTATTGGTCCCGTCTTTTTTCCTATACTCATAATTTGTAAAACACCTATTCTCTAATGCGCGTTTTTTTTGGTCGTCCCTCATTGGTATGACGTGATCCATAGGCGCATTAGGCGCAACAGCCCTTTCGATAGGGGCACGAATAGGAGCAGCTTTAGGCGCACCATAGGCGCAAACCGGGGCCGCGGTGATCGGGCCAGCGCTCTCCTCACCTTCGACCGGTGGTTTCAAGGTCTCTTCCGCCTGATTTGCGCCTATGCGCCCCCTATGCGCCTCCGGTGGACAGGCGCACTCTGTCGGACCGATCTCGACCGCCCGGAAGGAGTATTCGCGGATCGGTCGCCTGTACTGCGGGTCGTTCCACTCCCGCCGCTCAATCTCCAACCCGTCGATGGACCGGGTGTTCCCTTCCCGGAAGCACTGACCCAACCGCCGGCCCATGGCCTGGAGGATTCTCTTTCGGTTTTCCTCGTCCTCAGGGTCGTCCCCATCGGCCAGGCCCGGCAGCTCGACGGTGGACGACTCGGTCAGGATGTCGGCTAACTGAGCGGCCCGCAACCACAAGCCCATCTGTCTCGCGTCGCGTACCGCCAGGGCTACGTCCCGCAGCCAGTTCAGGGCAGGCGTGGTCATCCGAACCTGGGTCTCACGGTGGCCTTCCAGCAGGTGTCCGGCATCGAAGATGTTCCGCACGATCCAGTCCAGCGTCCGCGCCCAGGGCCGGAAGTCATGGCGTGTCTCATTCGTCCTCGGCTTGCCCGCCTGGTGCCAGGCTCGGACCACCGCAAAGACCGCGCCGAGGTACCACGGCTGGTTCGCCCGGACGTGGTCGAGGATGTCACCCTCGGGGTACTCTCGGAACGGGTATCCCGCGGGCTGCTTGAAGATGCGGATGCAGCTAGCACGGTTTGCCAGGTCAATGGTGATGTCCGCCTTGTTGCTGGTGAGCTGGAGGATCACCTGGCGCGGGTCAATGTCCACGGCGGCCTGATGCGGGGATCGGGCCAAGAACGAATCCTCGGTGAGGAACGACTCGATAGCTGGCGAGTCGATCCGTCCGCGCATGTTGTCAAGCGAGATGAAGTTGCGGCCGCGGATCAGCGCCGTGGCAAAGCTCTCTTCCAAGCTTCCGACGCCGCCCTTCTTCTGGGTGACGGCCCGGACGGCGTGGTTGTAGACCGCCGCAGTGAGCTTGTTGCGGTAACCCTTCCCGCTCTGGCTCGAGTCGGCTTCGCCGAGGTCTACGGGTGCCCTTCCTCCTAGCAGTCCGCCCATGACCAAGGCCGGTGTGGTGACCGCAGCCACCGCCCGTGCGCTGTCGCCTTCGGTTGCGAATCGAAAATCGATCAGCATCTCCAGAAGCATGGCGACCGCATCTGCCAGCGGGATTTCCCGCGCCGGCTCCGCGAGAGCCATGATCCCCGACTCCCGGTCGTAGCCGCGGATCTGAACCAACTCGCCCCCGCGCTCGATAAGCACCGGACAGGAACTCAGCAGGCGTAAGGGAGGCAGGACCTGTTGGAAAGCCTCGCAGTGCTGAACCAGTTTCGCCTGCTGCTCGGAGCAGGCCACCGGCTGCGCCACGAACTGGCCATGCTGCTTGGAAAACTCCCTGAGTGTGGCGACGGTCTCGAACACGCTGGCCAGGGAGGCAGGCTTGATGGTCTCTAGGATGGGATGGCCAGCGTCATCTAGGGCAATCGTCACTACTGCACCGCCCCGAAGGAAATACCGTTTGGTTTTACCGAGGAGTTGGCCAAGCTTACTTGCGCTTGCCTGGATCGACACCGGCCCCCCCGGCAGGAAGACGGTTGGCAACTCGTTTCCGTTGGAGTCCTGCGAGACGCCGACGTTCGCAGAGCTCTGCCGATGGGTCGGGTCGACGTGCCCTGCTTCAGATCGTTCGTCGGAGGGGACCTTCAGGCTGATCATCTGACGTGTGACCTGATCAAGGTCGGCCTGCGTTTCCACTTTCACCAGAGCCTTGGCGAAGCGTCTTCGCGCGGAATGCTGATCACGATGCAGGCGATCTGAGTGGATGGGTGGGGCTTCTGCCCCGTCAGCCCATCTGAACACCTTCACAACCACTCGGCCCCGTTTGTCGCGGGGTCCGACGAGCCAAACCAGAGCCGCAGGAAGTAGTACACTTAGGATGGCCTTTGAAAGGACTGCGACATCCGCATTAGCCAGATCAGGCGCGAGGTTAATGACCCACTCGCGCAGGTCCTTCGTACGATCCGGTGGGAAAGCGACCGGCACGGGCCGGTCCCAAGCCGCTTCCAACTTGTGGGCCACGGCATAGGCGCCTTCCTTTCCCGGCCAGAGGCCGTCGGGCTTGCGGTCGTTCTCGCCAATGATGATGACGCGACGGTCTCGGCACGCCTGGGCGATCAGATCCGCGCCACCGCAGTTGCTCGGGCGCCCGATCACATTGAGACTAAGTGCTCGTCCCGCCAATACGTCGGACGGCCCCTCCACGACGATGACGGGATCGGGAAGTCCGCGCCAGCCGTTGGGCAGTGTCAGTCCACGGTGTCCTCCGGCCATCTGACCCTTATGGCCGGCTGGCCAGCGCAGGCCCAGGCCGATGATCCGGCCCAGAGCGTCCTGTTCGGGGAATGTCCAGCATCCGGGCTCCCCTTCATGCGACTGCGTGTCCGGGTTCCACCAGCGTCGGTCCGGCCACCATCCGATGGACAGGCAATCCAACCCGGACACGGGGAGATTCAGTTCGTCGGCCAGCGCCTGCCGACGCTGAGGCGTCAGATGGGCCGCGAGCTCCGGGTATTTTGTCTCCAACGACTCCGAACTGATCTTCTTCTGGTCTGACGGCGAGTTGGTTGTCGGCCTGGGCCGGGCGTCGGGACGCTTTGGTTGTCCGTTATCGAATTCCCGGCCCGCCTCGACGTACATTCCGGTCACACGGTCTTCCGCCATGCCCTTGAACACGAACCCGATGACCTCGCGCGGCGTGGGCGGCCGTTTGCACAGGACGAGGCCATCCTCCCGGCGACCGCACCAACTCTTGTGGCCGCACACCGGGCATACCTCGCGCTTAAACTCCCGAACTGGTCCGCTCACCAGCGCCCTCCGGGCTCGATCCACCGGGACATTGAACTGACGACGCGACGGCCGCTTGTGCGTTAGCTAGCCGCACGTGAAAGCCGTCCTGTCCGAACTCGCGCAGGAGTAGCCTGGTGAACACTTTGACGAGCGCGGCGCCGACCTCGGTGCCACCGTCCACGAGGATATCGTTGCGGGACTCATCGAGGCGGTAGGCGGCCTCCAGGCGAACCCGGGCTTCGCCGTAGAGGCCTTCGACCGCGTAGGTCGCCAGGTGCAGGGTCAATTCCGCCTCAGCGATCACTACCGATGGCTCGAACTCGAATCGAAAGACATTCGCTGTCATGGCGTTCTCCCGTGGAGGCCTCGCTCGGGCCGCCCACCATTACCTATGCCGTCCGCGCGCGATGTGTCCGCCAGTCTCAAGAATCTTCGAGGCCTGCAGCCTCGAAGTGGCGGCGGACGCGTTCGATGGCATTGCGGATTCGGCGTCGGGATACCCCCAGCTCGCGCGCGACCGAACTGGGTGTGCCGGTCATCAGCGCGCGGCAAACGACCTGGTCCTCGGGCGATAGTGAAGCGATCGCAGTCTGCACCGTTGCGGTAGGGATTGGGGCGGCGGGAACCAGCCCCAGCCGCCGCCCAGCGTCGAGCGGCGTAAGCTGGCTCGTTAATGACACTGGCCCTTCGTCGCCTGTCGACGCCGCCCGGTCCAGGGAGACCGGTTGCCTGCCGCCGCCACGTTTCAGTCGTCGGCGCTGGCGGGCGATCATGCCGGCCGCCGTCTCGATGACGCGGTTGAAGAAGGTGTTCGCGCTTGCGCGGGTTTCGTCGTACCTGTGGAGCTCAGCCAGGAGGTGAACAGTCAGCTCGCTCCGGAGGTCCTCCTCCTCTTGGGGGAGGAAACCTCGTTGGCTGGTGAGCTGTCGCGCCTTGTAGCGAATCAACCGTTTGGCGTACGCAGGCAGATCCGCGCTGCGTGCGGGTGGGGAGTCCACGGACGCCTCCCGGCCGGAGGTGTATGTCCGCGGTCATCCCATGCGCGCGCAGAATCACTGTGCTGCAGCACACGCTGCAACGATCAAAAGGCGGCCAGGTTGACCTCCGGGTTATGACCTCACGGCCCGAAGGCCGTAGTAAGAGGTGGGTGTGCGGTTGCGTGGGGATGGCCGACAAGTGTCGGCGGTTGTCGGTGGTTGTGTCGGCGGTCAAATAATCCGCGAACCGGGGTATCTCTCGGGCAGGATGCGCTTGGACAGTTTTTCCAGGGCGGCCCGCAGATTGCGCCAGTACCACTTGTGCGCCTTTCCGCCGCCGCCACGGAAGTCAGGCTCAGGTAGGTCGCCTTTCGTCACGTACCGCTCGAGCGTACGCTTGCTCATAGCCGCCAACACGGCAGCTTGATTCAGTGTGACCAGTTCATCCAACGCTTCGCTCGGCGGGGCCGAATCATCGTAGGCCGGTGGGGGGCCGCCGTCCTCATCCATCGACTTGAGTGCCAAGTCATCTTGCGATGCTGACTGGGCGCGTTTCACCGCGGCCCTGACGGCTTCGACAACCTCGGCAAAGGCAGCCGACGGGAAGTGATCCACCACGCCGTCAGCCTCTTCTGGTTCAAGGGGCTGGCGGACGGTACTCGGGGCTGAGACCTCGACGGTAAACCGGTCCACGGGAGCCACGGACACGTTCCCTCCATCGTCGGATAAATCACACAGGGCACGTTCCTCGCAGGAGGCGACGTCGCCGACCGTGATAACGTGGTCCAACATGTTGGACACGCGCCGAATCCGGGCCAGTCGACCGTCACGTCCCTCAACATCAATCTCGCCGTCGCAGATCGTCTCTGCAAATTCTACCCACTGGAAGCATGACGCTTGCGTCACATTCTCGACATGTGGTTCGAGCCTGTTGATCCAGTCCTTGAAGATTGTGACACAGTCTTGGATGACACTCCACATCCGACGAAGGACATCAAGGTATGTCTGGCCGCGGCACTCCTTGAGCAAGCTTGTGAAATCATCCCGCACCATGTCGAGGATCGGGTCACTCTTTCCCGAATTGGGGCGACGTTCGGCCACGTACTCAAGCATAATGTGCGCCAGCTCGCCCTTCGGGTCCCGGAAGATATCGTCTGGGCCGATGCCATCGTTGTCGGGGACCGACTCTATGATGCGTTCGAGCATCGCTCCGGTCGCGAGCAACGTCTCGGCAAGATGAGCAGAATGCCAATACTGAGCCTGCGCTGTCAGGACCACGCCTTCGTCGTTGGGCATTACGCATCATCCCTTCTCCGGGCCGTCGCCTCGGAGCCGCGCCGGATGATGCCAGAGCACGGCACGGAGGCGACGCTTGGCGGTGATCAGCCGCCTTCCCGGCCCCACTATTGTACTGCAGTTTGGGCGTCAGGCACAGGGTCCATGCTGCACGCTTCATGTCCCTGGCCGGTTTTGGTGCCTCACCGGAAGAACTTGTTTATCAGTGCCGAACGCCAGGATGCAGACGGAGACACGGGTTGCAGCTATCGTCAGGAGCCGCTTTCCGCACCTCGGTGTTTGTCTGTCCGCCTGTGATTTGTTATACTGAAGCTTCGTCCTGTCGTTTTAAGGCTGGTCAACTTGCGAGGGCTTTGTATGTTGCGTCACCATGCGTCAACAAGCTTGCTCGCCTTCGCTGCTGTTTTCGTCCTCTGTGCGGCCGGAACACGCACCTGGGCAGACCGCCCTTGTTGGCTGCCCTTCCTTGGGGCATGATGTGCATCAACCGGCCAAGTAGCCGGGCGGCCTTCGGCGTATGGATCAAGTGAAGCGATCATTGGTATGAAACCGCCACGTCATCCCGAGGTGCTCGTGTTGCTCAGCGGGGGCATTGACTCGGCGGCTGCTTTGCACTTCTACGTTGCGTTGGGTCGCCCCGTCGCAACGATGTTCGTAAACTACGGCCAAGCGGCATCCGAGCCGGAACGGCGTGCGGCTGCATTGGTCGCGGCACATTTCGGCGTACCATTGTTGGAACGTACACTCTCCGGGTCCGTGCCGAAGTCGGAAGGCGAGGTTGCAATGCGTAACGCCTACCTGTTTGCCCTTGCAGCAATGGAACGTCCGGAGACGGTATGGGGAATCGCCGCCGGAATTCACGGTGGAACGCCATACCCCGACTGTTCGGAGTCCTTCGCCGAGCTGATTCAAGGAATTGCCCGTCTGCAAAAGCGCCCCGTCGACGTGCTCTTGCCGTTCCTAAGCTGGAATAAGTCCGACATTCTTTCGTACTGCGAGGCTCAAGGCGTTCCAACATGCGTGACCTACAGTTGCGAGCGGGGTGAGGTTCCACCCTGCGGAGGGTGCATTTCCTGTCGAGACCGAAAGGAGTTCGATGCTCGCGCGGCGATCAAAGCTTACGCATAGCGGGATGGACTTCGACCTGCCCATGCTAATCCCCTCGTTTTCGAGCAAGGGTTCCGCTTACGAGGAGGAGAAGAAGAAGGGAAAGAAGAGCCGGCGCCAGTACGCCGTGGCGGGAGACCTCAGGGACTTCGGGCGATTGCCCGGAAAGGCGCTTCTCGTGAGCGCATTCGATCTTCACTTTAAGCATCTGGATGTGAAGGACAAGGATCAACCCACTGTAACTGCCCGTGCGTCTCTGAGGAACGCGTCAATCGTTTTCATCGACAGTGGGGGATACGAACTTGCTGACACATTCGATTCGTGCGAGCCAAAGGTAGTGGAACATGCACTCCCGGATGACTGGGACAAATACAACGAGAGCACATATCGCAAGGTTCTTCAAACGCTAGCTAATGATGAAGCGTTCCCGCCGCTGGTAATCGCCAACTTCGATCACGGGAACAAGGGGAAGCAGGTCGCGGACCAGGTTACGGCAGCCATGCGCCTCTTCGTCGATTTCAGATCATGCCTGGGCAGCTTCATCATCAAGCCGTGGAAAAAGCGGATCGTCGTTGATCCCAGTGCCTTCACGGACGAGGACATTGCCTCCCTACGTCCATTCGATGTTGTTGGTGTAACAGAGAAGGAATTAGGAGCCAACCTCTGGGAGCGGCTTAAGCGGATTGCCTGTCTGCGTCTGAAGCTCGACCGGGGCGGGGTCGAGGCGCCCCTGCAGGTGTGGGGCGGACTGGATCCGGTCGTGACCCCACTCTATTTCTTTGCGGGAGCCGCTCTTTTTGACGGTCTGTCTTGGCTTCGGTATGGGTTCGCTAACGGGGTCGCGCTCAGCCGGCATGGGTACGAAGTACTAGAGCCCCGACTGAGCATAACACACGGGGGGGCTCGTGCGCGGGGGTCGATGACTCTCTACAACCGCACAGCCCTGGACAAGGTGGAGCTGGCCCTGCAAAGTTGGGTTGATCACGACGGCAAGGACTGGAGTATGTTTGACCTCGGAGTACGGAATGCCCTGCGAGATGCCTACGAGGCCATGCAGACGCAGATTGAAGGAGTTAGGGCATGAGTGGAGGTGGTGGTGAAGGCTACAGTGGCATGTCGCGAGCTTATTTGGAGAAGCTACGGGCGGCGCGCAGTGTAGAGCGTGAGACCCTAAACGCTCGCGTCGATGAGTTTCTCGCCGAGGTGCTGGCCGAAGCTAATGCGCGTGACACCGATCGGATACGGGATCGGATCGATAAGATTGCGGACGTTCTTAGTGATGCCGTCGATGTTGAGAAGCTACTGTTGGGCGGGTCGGTTGGCAAACACACTGCTGTCGAGGGGATCAGCGATGTGGACGTGTTGGCCATCCTAGACGAGAAGACAGCGTTGGAGAGTTCTCCCCGCGAGTTCCTAGGTACCTTTGCGAAGGAACTCGAAGTCAAGCTCAGTCACGCCGACATCAAATCGGTGACGCCTGGGACTCTCGCGGTTACCGTGACGTACCGCGACGAGACGGAAGTGCAGGTCTTGCCAGCGGTAGTGAAAGGTACGCGGGTGATGGTGGCCACCAGGGATGGGAAGAGCTGGACTGAGACCGCGCCGAAAGCGTTTCGCAATGCGTTGACGAAGGCGAACGAGAAAACGGACGGTCAACTCGTTAGGGTGGTGAAGCTGTTCAAGGTGATAAACGACCGTCTTCCCGCGCAGAAACAGCTTGAAGGATACCACATGGAAGCGCTGGCTATCGAAGCTGCGAAGAACTATGCGGGGCCATTTACGCCGCGGACTTTGTTGGCGAGGTTCCTGGAGGTCTCATCCAAGCGAGTCCTGTCACCCATGAGCGATGTGACGAAGCAGTCGCTGCACGTAGACGGCTACCTAGGGCGAAAGCGTAGCGTGGAGCGTCGGAACGTGGCACAAACGCTTCTGGGGCTGAAGCGCCGTTTGGATGCAACGACATCTTTGGGTGAGTGGCAGGCGGTGTTCGGTGAATGATCCGGTACCGTCAAACGAGGAGATCGAACGACAGTATCGCGTGATGCGGCAGACGATTGACTCGCATTCTTTCTTGCGGGAACGGTATCTCTGTCGGGCAACGGTCACACACGTCACGCTGTTGGTGTGCTCGGTGGTTTTTTGTGCGACTACATTCGCACATGACGACCTGTACCGATGGCTCGGATTCGAACCCACGAGCGCGAAATACTTTCGCGGCGTTGCATCAGTGGTCTCGTTTGGCGTGGCGCTTGTTTTGCTCGTTCTCGACTTCAAGGGAAAAGCGGCCCTGCACGGAGCCGCCCTTGAGCGGTGGACACGCGTTCTCACGGAGTTTCGACAGGTCCAACCCAGCGAAGGGCAAGAGTGGCCGACCAAGCACCGCAAGCGTCTTCAACGCGCCTATTGGACCGGGGACAAAGAGTCGGTCAGGATTCCAAACGCCAACTTCGCTTCGTTGAAGGGCAAGCATCTGCGAAAGGTCGAGATCAGTAAGCTCAAAAGCCGATATCCTGGGTGCCCGCGCCTCTTGTTATGGGCATTCATCCGGTGCCGCGATACGTATCGGTTCTCGAAGGAGTTTCGTCATGACGACCCTGGCAAGAACGCTGGCAAGGAGTAGGCGACGTGAGAGGTTCCTGGCCAGCGCTTACCTTACTGCACGCGAGTTTGTTGTTGACGCAGGTTTCGGGTTCGAGATCGACTGGCAGGATACACGGGACTTCTGCCGTATCGTTGAGCGTGATTTTCTACAAGAGGCAGCTTGGGTCGTTCTAGCTGCAGGAATGGCCGACAGCGTGGTGCGTCGAGTGTTTGGTGACGTTTCCGAGGCATTCCTGGGTTGGCGATCGGCGCTTGACATTGCGGTTCACCAGGAGCAATGCATTGAGCGTGCCGAAAGAACTTTCCGAAACAAGCGAAAGCTGCGTGCGATCGCGTTCATTGCCGAGTCCGTCGCGGCCGTCGGCTTCGATGCATTCAAAGAGCAGCTTGAAACGGATGGGCCCGCCGCACTTCGGGATTTGGCTTTCATTGGGCCGGTCACATGCTTTCATTTGGCAAAGAACATCGGGATGGACGTTGTGAAACCGGATCGGCACCTAATGCGAGCTGCAGCGGCGGCACGAGTGAATGACCCAACCGAATTGTGCCATGCAATCGCCGGTGTAACGGGCGATCGCCTTGCGACAGTAGATTTGGTTTTCTGGCGCTACGGAGCGCTGCGGCGTGATTTTGAAGTGTTGTTTGCAGCTGTGTGATGGTGACGTGAGTGTGGGGCTGTTCGTTGACTTCCGCGAGCTTGAAGCCATGCCACTATGAAACCGAAAACCGGCGAACTTGAACTCACGTGGGTTGGCAAGGACGGGCGGCGTCCGGCCGCATATGTCGTGGCGACGCCCGGTTCCACGGCGTTCGACGACCCCGGCGTTTTTGTCGAGCTTCCGCTGGTCAACCAGATTCGCCCGCGCGTGGGTGAAGAACGACCACCTTGGCTTCGAGATCATGTATGTCTGCAAGGGCGTCGTGAAGAAGTACCGGCCCGACTTCCTCATCCGCTTGGCCACGGGCAAAACGCTCGTGCTTGAGGTCACAGGGCAGGACGCTCAGCAGAACCGCACGAAGCGTGAATTCCTTGCCGAGTGGGTCAAGGCCGTCAACGTGCATGGCGGTTTCGGCCAGTGGGCATGGAACGTTCCCTTCGACACTTCAGATCTGCCCGAGCTTCTGGCGAAACACGCGGACATGGCCGTAGGTGTCTAATCGAGCTGGGTTGTCCGGCTGGTTAGCTCACGCCACAGCTGTCGCTGACACCGCAAGCTGATCTCTGCCGCGATAGGCCGAAACATTCGCTCGTGCACAAGGTCGCGGCCGCTCGTAACACGGGGCAGGAACAGCAACTCTTCCTGTATGTCCGGTGCCAGATGGTTAAGGTTCATGATCTGCGTCATGCGGGGCTGGGTCACGTGTGCGAGACGGGCCAGCTCGGACAGGTCCGTGACCTTGCCCTCGCGGATCAAGCGGTCGAACCGGATCGCCAGAGCCATCAACCGTGAGATTCGCGGGATGCGGCCGGGCTCCGCTTGGTCGGCCGGCCTCGGTGCATCGGAGATGGTCTTGCGGCCGTGGTCGCGGCGGACGAAATGGACTTTGCGTTTGACCGTGATCACGCCGCGTCCTCCACAGCGCCGGCCTGGGTAGCCAAGCCCTCCGTTCCGGCCGCAAGCGTCTTGATGCCCGACGGGTAGAACGAGATTTCCATGCTGCTGTCGGAGGCATCGAACTCGACACGGTGCACCAGCAGGTTGAGCATGCGCACCTGTTCGCGCGGGGTGAGGGCGGTCCACAGGTTGTCGAAGTCGGCGAATGCGGTGGCGACGTCGGTCTCGGTCACGAGGTCGCGCCGCAACTCGACAAGCTGCCCGTCGATTTCGGCCAGCCGGCGTTGGGACTTGCTGATCTGGTCGTGCAGGTCGGCGATCCGGTCCGTCAGGGCATGCGACGGCCTTTCCGTGGTCGCCATACGCCGGATTTCCGCGTGGTAGCGAACGAGGCCGCGTTCGATGATGCGCCGTTCGTCGGTCAGACGCTCCGTGGTTTCGTCGACTTGGGCGCGAGCCTGCCGTAACGTCTCGCCCAGGAGGTCGGGGTCCTGACCGATGCAGCGAATCTGGTCGACGACGGCCTTCTCGATCTCACCAGCCGGGAGCGACGCCGTCGGGCATTTGCGTCGCCCGTTCTTGATCGCGTTGGTGCAGGTGTAGTACCGGTAGCGCTTGTTGGCACGACTGGTGAACGTGTGGACCATCACGCGGCCGCACGCCTTGCAGTAGAGGAGCCGCCGCAATAGCGCCCCGTAACGATTGCGAAGCTCGATGTTGCCAGCGTTGCGGTTCTGTTGGAGCCGGGTTTGGACGCTGCGGAAGAGGTCTTCCGTTACGATGGCCTCGTGCTCGCCGGCGTAGACCTCCTTCTTGTGTGTGACCTTCCCGAGGTACAGAACGTTCGTCAGAATGGCGTGGAGCCGGCACTTGTCGATCGGCAGCCTGCCTCGGCGCTTGCCCCCGCGCGTGGACCAGACTTTCGACCGCCAGCCGCGACGGTCAAGTTCGGCAACGATGGCCAGGAGCGTGCCGTGTTCGAGGTACATCTCGAAGATCGCCCGGACGCGCGAGGCCTCGGCGGGGTTGATTACGAGCCTGGGGCTGCCGTTCGACCGGTCGACGTCGTACCCGAGAATCGGTGTGCCGCCGGTCCACTTGCCCTTGGCCCGCAAGGCCGCGATCTTGTCGCGGATGCGCTCGCCGATGATCTCCCGCTCAAACTGGGCGAAGGACAGCAGGATGTTGAGTGTTAGCCGGCCCATCGAGTGGGTCGTGTTGAAGTGCTGCGTGACGGAGAGGAACGAGACCCGGTGCTTCTCAAACGTCTCCATCATACGCGCGAAATCCAGTAGCGACCGGCTGATCCGGTCCACCTTGTAGACCGCCACGCAGTCGATCCGGCCGGCGTCGACATCCGCCAGCAGACGTTGGAGCGCCGGCCGCTCCATGTTGCCGCCGGTGTAGCCGCCATCGTCGTATCGATCGGGCAGGCACGTCCAGCCTTCGGCCTTCTGACTGGCGATGTAGGCTTCGGCGGCTTCGCGCTGGGCGTCGAGCGAGTTGAACTCCTGCTGGAGCCCCTCGTCGCTGCTCTTTCGCGTGTAGATCGCGCAGCGGATCGCCGGCGTTGTTGGAGTGCGATTCGCTTTGCTGCAGCGCCGGGTCATGGCTTGCCCTCCATTTTGAAGAACCGGAACCCATTCATGTGCGAACCGGTGATTGCCTTGGCAACGGCGGTCAGCGACCGGTAGCGGTTGCCCAGGTACTCGAAGCCGTCCGCCAAGACCGTCACGGTGATCGTCCGGCCCTTGTACTTGCGCGTAATCTGGGAACCCGCCGCAGGCAGGCGTGAGTCCTTGGCCACTGGCATGCGGACCACGCTCGATCCGACGGGGCGTTCCTGGTTGGCGACGGTCGCCCACCGTGGCGGCGTGAGGCGAACGTCGGCGTCGTGAGCCAGTTCCTCGGCCCGCCGGAGCGCCCGTTCGGATAGGCCGCCCTCGGCGTTGGCCTGGAGGCGCCAGGCGATCCGGCGGATCAGGTACTGCCGGTGCCGGCTGCGAACCGGCTCGCCGAAGACC
>JAUWWQ010000089.1 GCA_030616775.1 Planctomycetota bacterium | reverse complement strand
AGCGGCAAGCTCACGCTGACCATCAGCGGAGCCGGCATGGTGAAAGAGAAACTGCTCGACATGCTCGACCGCCTACGACCGGCCGCGTGAAGAACCCCGACGAGATTTATGCAACGTTGGGGTATACCTTGCTACCGTCATCCTACTCATGCAGTACACGGAAGTGGGTGAGATGGAGTGCATTAAGTGCGGCTACGACCTCACGGGCAATGTCTCGGGCGTTTGCCCGGAATGCGGGAGTAGAGCGGAGACAGTAACCGGGAAGATTCCGCGCGACGAGGAATCGATGGCTTGACCAGCCAGTTCCGGACCTGGTAGCGACCGCGCCAAGCTTGGTCGTCGGGGGCCGAGATGGGCATCTACGAGGGGGTGGCGAATGAGCACGGAGGCTCGCTGCGCTGCGAGGCCATGAAGTGAAAAACACCTCCAATTTGCTCACCGCGTTCATCGGCGTTCTCGCAGCATCATCGGTACCCAGTATTCAGTCGCCCGGGACGTGGGAGGCGGTATTCGCCGTGGGGGGCTTGCCGTAGACGTACAGAATACGATTGAGCTTCTCGTTTTCGAACTCGAGGTCGTAGCAATATCGTTCGTCGAGTCGCAGGTGGAGTCTCGCGGCTGTCAGGTCGGCGGCGTCCTGCTCATCTTGATCTACCGAGGCAGTCTTGTAGGCCACCAGCCAGCCGCCTGGTGTCACGTGTCTGGCGGTTTGCTCCAGTGATTTCGCCAGGGCGGTCAACGCGCGAAAGACCACGAGACTAAACCCGGGATCTGACCGCTGTCGACTCAAGGATGAAGGATGAAGGATGAAGGATGAAAATCTCCAATGCTGGGAATGGGCGTGCTCGCAGCGGAGGTTGTCTATCCCGATTGCGGCGGCGGTGCGGCGAAGAAAATCAATCTTCTTACCAGTTGCGTCGATGGCAGTTACCGACCAGTCCGGCCGCATCACCGCCAGGGGCAGGGCGGGAAAGCCCGCCCCCGTGCCGACATCGAGAACGGTCTTGACAGTGATCTGTCGCTGTTCGACCCATATCAGCGGGGCGAGTGAATCTGCATAGTGCTTGACGGCCGCTTCCGCCGGGTCGGTGATCCGGGTAAGGTTCATGACGCGATTCGTCCGGACGACGGCTTCAAAATGGGCTCGAAGCTGATTGAGCTGTTGCGGCATGATCGGCAGATTCCAGCGATCGAGCGCCTTGGTAAGTGCGGTAGCAAAGGCATCTCCCGGGCCGTGCATTCATCTATGATGCGCGACTGTGCAGGACCTTGCCAGTGGACGGAGCATTTAATCCTTGAGGCTGACTGGTGCCTCCGAGCGTTATCGGTTTTTGTGTAGCGTCACCCCTTGTGGGTGACGCAAATTCGGGGCGGGCGCCGCCCACAAGGGACGGCGCTACAGCTGATACGCAATAACCGAGAATGCTCTAAAGTCTGCGGCTCGGGAGCGGGAAATCAGTCAGTCTGAGTAATCACTAAACGTGACGTGATCCTGGCTGCGCGGGTTAGACTCCCACGGTGAAACATGTGCGCCTTTTGCGCGCATCTTTTGGCGGCGGCGTAGGCGTGCCTTAGGTAGCGGCCGGCGTCTCGCCGGCCGGGGTCACGACGGCCTGCGGGGACGCAGGCCGCTACCTGGGTTGCGGGCCCGCCCGCCTTGAGATTTGGCTCTCGAAAGCCGAGCTGTGCGATCCAGGATCTCGCGGTACAGGCGCTCGTGGCGATCCAGGAAAGCTTCTAGGGTCCAATGGGCTTGGGCGTGTCGGCCGGCGGCCGAGCCAATCTCAGCCAGCCCGGCTGCGTTCCGTAGAAGTTGACCGGCTGCACGCGTCAGACGGTCCGTGTCGCCGGCCGGCACGAGGAAACCTGTTTGGTCGTGTGCGATCTGCTCATTTACGCCGTCAATGTCGAAGGCCAACACGGCCGTCCCGCAGGCCATCGCTTCCTGGACCACACAAGGGAAGTTCTCGGCCAGCGACGTGAAGATGAACAGATCGGCGGCGGCGTAACATCGGGCGACTTCAGTGCGGCTCGTAAGATAGCCGAGGGCCCGGACTTCGTGCATCGAAAGGGCCTCCGCGACGGGTTCAACATCGACGCTGCCAACGAGTAATACGGCCAAACCGGGAACACCGACCTGCCGAAGTGCGGCCACCGCATGTTCAATTCCCTTCCGAGGATCGTCGAGGCCCTGTGCGACCAGCAACACGACCGGCCGGTCAGGCGAAAGCCCCAGATGCATCCGGGCTTCCCGACGACCCGGTTGAAATACGTGCGTATCGACGCCGTAGGGGATTATGTGCACATCGGCCGCTGTGAAGACCCCGCTGCGTTTAACCGCACCGTTTAAGTGCCGCGATGGTGTCACGATTGTCACCGGCAGATCGCGGAACGCCTGCCGTTTGATCGATTGCATGCGCCGCGTCCGGTCGAATTGGGTTGCAATCGGGTACTGACCCTGTTGCGGGCAAGATCCACACCGTGACATCCATCGGTCACAATCGTAGGGGAACACGCAACCGCCGGTGATCGGGAAAAAGTCGTGAAAGGTCCAGACCAGCGGTACTCGCTCGGTAAGCCGCGGCACGTCTGTGATCGAAAAGTAGTGCCCGTGGAGATTGTGAAGATGAACCAGGTCGACAGCGGACAAAGCCGTCGACTGGCAAAAGCTCTGCGACGCAGGGAGCCCGATGTTGAAGAAGCCTTTCTCTGCGTAGCGTTTTGCCGCCCGGCGCTGAGAGGCCCTCCCTGGCAGCCGGCGCGTGTGCTCGGCATTGTCCTTGCTCCTTTGCCTACCGACCCACAGCACGGCCTCGTGCCCGCGGCATCGAAGTCCGTCTCGCAGCATTCGGACCACGCTTTCGGCCCCACCGGCATAGTCGGTGGCGTTCAGGAGGGCGATTGACAGTGATTTACCCGTACGCGAGGTCATCCGTGACAGTCTAGGCGGCTTCATCGCCGTACGCTGTTACAGCCTGAAAGGCTGACCTGCAGTAGCCGTGGGCAAGTCCGGCCGAGGCCGGACGCCGCCCACGGTGACTCCAACACCCGTTCCATTCGACCCTGCAGGGGTCGCATATACGTCCCGTCGCACACGCCGCAGAGAATAGACGACCCTTTCAGGGTCGGGCGGTTCGGTGGCGGCACCATACGGGGGCGGCGTCCGCCTCAGGCGGACTTGCCCCCGGCTATTACAGAGCAGGCCTTCAGCCTGCGACCGCACCCGCCGATTCTGTCACGGACCCTGCGCGAGGTCATTGCTTGGGTTATCGGCCCGCCCGGGGTCCGGTGGATAGGGCGGGTGGTCCCATAGCTCTGTGAAGGTCCGGTACAAGGGCATCAGGGTGGACACAGCAGACAGACTTCTTGTAAAGCGAGGGTCTACATTGTCCGATAAGAGTCGAAACAAGGTGCGTTCGTTCTCGGACTGAGCGCTCGATAGCAAGCGCATCATAACCTCGAGTGCAACATCTCCAGCAGTTCTTCCATCCGCGCCGCGTAGGTATGCTCGCGCAGCGTGCGTGCTTGTCCAGCCTCAGCGATCGCGCGACGCTCACTCTCGTGCGACAGGAAATGGCGAACCTTCTCGACGCAGTCAGCCTCATTCTCATATGTGACTACTTCCCGGCCCGGCTGGAACATTTCGGCGAGGTTGGCTTTTTGCTCGGTAACCAGGCATGTGCCAACGCCAGTGGCCTCATAGAGACGCATGTTGTTGGCGACGTCGGTGGCCACGCGCCCGCGCACGTCGATCCGGGCGTGCCGATTCAAGGTGATCTTGGAGCGTTGAAGGACTTCGTACATCCGCCACCCCCACGCATGGCCCTGGTGATGCGAACGAATGGACGATTCTTTTGTCGTCTGCTCCGCACCGTATCCGAAGATGTCGATGTCGATATTCTCAAGAAGTCGCCCCAGCCATTCGATGCGGTCGGGATGCGATGGGGCGAAGCCGCCGACGAAGGTAACGTCGTACCGGGCCGGCTTGGCCGCCAAGCGCTCGAGAACACGGCGGTCGAAGGCCAGCCTGAGTAATTCGGCCTGGGTTCCTTGGCCGCGGAAATACTCCACAATCGGCGGCCATGAGGAGATCATCAGGTCATAGGCTAAAAAGGTGCGGTTTTCGGGCAGAGGAGAAGCGATTTGCCCCACCGTAAGTCGCATGCGTGATTTGATCTCCGACAGAAACTCGTCGCCTAGCGGGCACCATTCAAACACGTAGAGGATGTCCGGGCGATAGTGATCAATCTGGGCTGCGATGATCTGCCGTCTTTGATCGTGTATGTTCCCGTGGAGTTTCAGCCCGTGCTCCATTGCCCAGCGCGCCTGCATCAGGTCCGCATTCACGATTATATCTTCGGCCTGACAACCTAGTGTGCGGAGACCGTGTGAGTACGCATCTGAAAGGCAGAATCCCGTGGCCAGCACGTGGGCCCGCTGCTTTTCGAATGTCAGATTCGCAAGTGCCGGATCGTTGGCGTAGAGATGCTGAAGGAACTCCGGATAGTACGTGTGGACGAAGAGGACGCTTGGATGCGGGGCGGCCATCTACCAGGTTGCTCCTGCGCGACGCAGTGCGCACGGTGTCAATCAGACTAAAACCGGTTCCGTTCGGCGCAGGGTGTCGGTTACGTCACGGCGCTCGATCAGTGTCTTTAGTCTGAGGGATCTGCGGTATCGATCCGAGCGCAGATCGCCGGGCGTAAGGCCCGAACCTTCCATGGCGTTGCGTAGCTGGCGAATGCCGGTCGGCAGGGTCCAGCGCAGAGCGAGTTTCGGGAAGGTTCGCAGCAGCTTTGATGCGTCGAGGCGATAGCCGGGCTCGTCGAGCACGGACTGAGTGTCCAAGCGGGTGCACTGCGGAACAAGATCGGTAACTGCATCGGCGATGTCGATTACCCGGTGGTTCTGTCCGGGGCCGGCGACGTTGAAGACCTGGTCGCGGACAAGATCATCCGGGGCAGCGAGGACGGCCATATACGCTCGGGCGATGTCCTCGACGTGAATCAGCGACCGCCACGTCCGGCCGTTGCTGCTGCTGCTGACGACGACCCTGCCGCAGGTCACAGCCGATGCCACGAATTCGTTGACAATCGAGTCCATACGCAAGCGTGGTGACACGCCGTAGGCACTGGCGTTACGCAGGAAGACAGGAGTAAAGGTGTGGTCGGCGAGCCTGGCCAGCTCACGCTCGCAGCGGAGTCTAGAGGTTGCATATTCCGTCGTCGGTACTGTCGGATGCCGCTCGTCGGGCGGTTCACTGCCGCCGCGCCCATAAACACTGGACGAAGAAGCGAAAAGAAAGCGAGAGACACTGGCCTTCTTGCAGCACTCCGCCAGTCGGATGGTTGCCTCCTCGTTGACACTGCACACCGTCACCGGGTCGAGCTCGCCGTTGGCCGGCTCGGGCAGGGCGGCCAGGTGAATGACCGCATCGAAGGAAAGCAGATCAGTGAATTCGATGTCGCGCAGGTCGATGTCATAGCCGGGGATGGTTTCGTGGACCCGTCCGAAATCACAACCCTGATAGAAATCACAATCCAGACCGACGACTTCGTAGCGTGCGTTGCGCAACACGCCGACCAGAACCGATCCGATGTAACCTCGGTGACCGGTGACCAGCACTCGCATGACCAGAGACACTCCTTAAAGGTCGCAATACCCGCTGCAACCTTTTTGCGCGGCGCTATCCGCTACCGCACGTCCGCATCGCCGCAGGCCGCCCAACAGATCCGAACCGCGCCCGTCAGGAAGCGGTAACATCGCCTCACTCGGGCCGTTCTCTTATCCCGACGTATTCCCATGTACATCGGGACAGGGCTCGACATTCGCAAGCGGCGGAGTCGCTCCACACTGGCCGCCCCCTGACGGTCGCGGCTACGCTTTCAACGCGTCCCGTCAAAAGCTCTAACGATATCGGTCCGGCTCTCGAAATGGCTTGATGGGAGACTAGTACGGCGTTTCATAAATATTACGACGATGATCCTACCCTGAGCCGCGGGCTTCAGCCCGCGCGGTGCCACGGCTAGCCGTGACCGTGCCGACCTCCGCGACGCCGCGCAAGCTGAAGCATGCGGCTCAGATAGTCGCGAGACTTGCGATACACGGTACTAGGGCAAATCCACTGCGCGATAGGCGGCGATTTCACCACTGAAAATGCGGATTTGACCAACCCAATTCCAAGAAATGATTGCACCTGTGTGTGCCACTGGTCCCGGAGCGCCGGGACTATCAGTGCTTTTCCGCACACCGTACGGCCGGATCGCAGCGCGCCGGGATTCCAATCTCTAAGCGTGGGCTGAGCGGCGCTGACCAAACTTGACCTTTAGACCCGACAACAGCAGTAGCGCCATAACGGTCAACCCCCATCGGGAGACCGTCGGGATGACTTCCGGCTCGATGTGACAAGTTGCATCACAGCCGTCACCTGGCTGAACATTCCCGTCGTCGCACTCCTCGCCCGGGTCTACGACGCCGTTGCCGCACGGAGACACATACTCGTATGCGCCGATATCGACAATGGGAGGTCCAGTCATACCAGGGTTGCCCGTATCGGGACTCGTCGGGTCATCAAGAAACCGTGGGCCCCCGCCCAGGTCGAGCGGCAGCGGTTCCCCCGTGTCCGAGTCACCGTCCAGATCGGGCGTGTCGGGTGGAACCCCATCGTTATCACCCGCATCGACGCATGGCGAGCCGGACGAGAGTTGCAGGTCGCCGAGGTTATCGTCGGCCGTCCCCCACAGGCCATCCGGGCCGGGGTCAGGGTTCTGTACAAACACGGGGTCAGCGGAAATGTTGCCGGCAGTCCCGGTGGGATCGGAAAGGCCGTCGTAATCGTACGCGGTGTTGCCGTAGACGCAGTTGTACTGCAGCGTCGGGGTGCCGACAAGGTCTTGGTGAATCCCGGACGAGTTGAACGCGACTATTGTGTTCGCGATCGTCGGGGAGCCGAGGTTAACGTACATCGCGCCACCGACGGCAGCGCTGTTGCCGGTGATCGCGTTGTTCGCGATCCTCGGGGAACACTGCTCGAGGAACAGCCCGCCGCCGTACCCGGCCTCGTTCCCCGTGATGGTGTTGTTTCCTACCACGGGGGAGGAGTACACAAGGTACAGCCCGCCGCCGTACGAGGCCTCGTTGCCCATGATCGAGTTGTTCGCGATCGTCGGGGCGGAGCTCCTCAGGAGCAGCCCGCCGCCGATAACAGCACTGTTGCCCGTGATCGTGTTCTTCGCGATCGTCGGGGAGGACGACCATTCCAGGTACAGCCCGCCACCGTAGCGCACGGCGCTGTTGCCCGTGATCGTGTTGTTGGCAATCTTCGGGGAGGAGCTCCCCAGGTACAGCCCGCCGCCGGAATAGGCGTTGCCGTTGGTGATCGTGAAGCCGTCAATGGCGCCGACCCCTTCGCAGCCTGCCCGTGCGGTTACCACCGAGCCTCGTCGCTGCCCGTCCAGGGTCGTGACGTTGGCGTCCCAGTCCCGCTGCTCCCGCGCCGTCTCGCCGCCGGAAAACCCACCGTACACGTACGCATAAGGATGAAGCGTGACCCGCTCGTAGTAGGTTCCGGCCTGCACCCATACCTCGCCGCCCAGCACGGACGCCGCGTCGATGCCCGCCTCGACCATACGTTTCGCCAGGGACCAGGAGGAGCCGTCGTTGGCATCGTCGCCGGCGGGGCTGACCCGCACGATGACGTAAGGGCCCGCCGACCACACCGTGCCATCCGATTCGTCGGCGCCGATGTCCACCGTTCCGCCAAGGGGCTGGATGCGGGGCTCGCCATCCACGTCGAAGTCGCCGGACGCGTCAGCGTTGCTCCCGGCGTGCACGCAGGGCGAGTCCGGCTGAATGTGGACGTTGCCGTACCGCGGGTCGGCAAGCCGCGGGTCGGCGGAGATGTTGCCGCCGGTCCCGGTGGGGTCGGTGAGGCCGGCGTAGTCGTAATGCGTGTTTCCGTAGACGCAGTTGTACCGCAGCGTCGGGGTGTCCGTGGTACCGAAAAGGCGAATCCCGGACGAGTTGAACGCGACTATTGTGTTCGCGATTGTCGGGGAGGAGTCCCCGCACAGGAACAGCCCGCCGCCGAGTCCGGCGCTATTGCCCGTAATCGTGTTGTTCGCAATCGTCGGGGAGGAGTCCCGCAGGTACAGCCCGCCGCCGTCGCTCGCACCGTTCCCCGTGATGGTGTTGTTGACGATCGTCGGGGAGGAGTCCCCGTACAGGTACAGCCCGCCGCCCTGGTAGGCGCTGTTGCCCGTGATCGTGTTGTTCTCAATCGTCGGGGAGGAGTAGTAGCGAAGGTGCAGACCGCCGCCGCCTCGAGCGCTATTGCCCGTAATCGTGTTGTTCGCAATCGTCGGGGAGGAGGAGTCCAGGTACAACCCGCCGCCGAGGTACGAGGCCGCGTTGCCCATAATCGTGTTGTTGGCAATCGTCGGGGAGGAGTCTTCTAGGTACAGCCCGCCGCCGCGCGTGCCCGAGACCGACATCGTGCCGGAGCCATTGGTGATCGTGAAGCCGTCGAGCCGGGTCGTCTCGGTCGCCCCGGTAGGCGAGGTGACCACGCTGCCGGTTTGATTGCCGTCGAGGATCGTTGGGTTCGCAATCCAGTCGCGCTGGCTAAGCTCGGTCTCGTTACCGGCGAAACCGCCGTAGATCTCGACCTCGAACGCGAGCATGAAGTTCCCCACGTACGTGCCGGCCGCCACCCAGATCTGATCTCCGGACTGCGCGACCGTCAAAGCGGTGGACAGGGAGTTATACGCCGTTGCCCAAGTCGTCCCGTCCCCTCCAGGCGAAGCGTCGTCATCGACATGCAACGTGGTCTGCGCCCGTGCTCTCGCTGCGAAGCATGTGAGGCTCACAAAGGCAAGCACCATTCGTAGAACTTTGGAAGATAACATCTTACCAACCTCCCATGTCGCCGGTTTGGACACGTGACGGCAAAGATGCCCCTCCGCAACCGGCGACAATGCCAAACCTGTGTCTCGGAAGCCTCGCCGCGACGCGGCGGGCGTGATGACCAACGGGAAAACATTGACCAGGCGACCTACAACAACACACGTAGACGGGCGCGAGACGCTCGCATCTTGCCTGATGGCATGGTTGTGCTTCTATCCCTGCGTCGCTGCGCATGATTATCTGCTCGCCTTGCGCTGCGCTTTGGCAACAACATGTGAGGTGCGGCGGTTTGCGGCCCGAACTCGAAGCGATCAGAAATGACGCCTCAGGTCCCTCTATCAGCCGTCGCGCCCACCCAGGCTACCTTGTCAACGCGATGCCGCTATGATAGAAAAACTGTAGGATGGTGTCAAGAGGCATGATGGCCAGTTTCAGCAGCAGTTGAACGCGGTGGCTCAAGTCAGCGAGACGGGGTCCACGTCAATGATGATCGAATCCGCTTTGGTGTTCAGGGCCTTGGATTGTTCCAGGTGGCCGATCAGTTGGCGCATGGACGAGGCATTTGCAGTCCGCAGCAGCAGATCGTACCTGTACCTCCCGCGCAGCCTGGACAGCATGCACGGAGTGGGGCCGAGCACGTCGGCGTAGCGCAGCGACGTCGATTCGATTACCTCGCAGATGCGTTGGGCCATGCTTACGGCTTCGCGCCGAGCGGTCTCTTCTCGCGGATGAGCCAAGACGATACGAGCCAGCCGGCGAAACGGCGGCAGGCCGACGCGCCGTCGCATCTGCAACTCTTCAGCAGCAAACGACTGGTAATCGTGCTTCAGGGCATACCTCAAAACAGGAAAGGCGGGCGTAGTGGTTTGGACGACGACTTGCCCGGGAACGTCTGCACGGCCCGCACGGCCTGCAACCTGGGTTATCAACTGAAACAGGCGTTCCTGGGCGCGGAAGTCGCCGGCCAACGCACTGGTGTCGGCGTGGATGACCCCGACAAACGAAACAAACGGAAAATCGAGCCCCTTGGCGATCATCTGGGTCCCGACAAGTACGTCGATCTTCCGGGCTTCAAAGTCATCCACAATCCGCCGGTACTGTTCTCGGTGCCTCATCGTGTCACTGTCAACGCGCTCGATACGGACCTCGGGGAACAGCTTCGCCAGCACGTCTTCCACGCGCTGCGTACCCGTTCCGGTTTGAATGAGTTTTTCGCGACAAGTAACATTGGGGCAGACGGTCGGGGTCTCGATACGTGACCGGCAGTAGTGGCAGATTGACTCTCCGCGTGTGCTGTGGACCACCAGGTTGACGCTGCAGTTCGGGCAGGTGATTCTCGTCTTACACGCCGGGCAGTAGATCCGGTTGGCAAAGCCGCGGCGGTTCATCAGCAAAACGGCCTGTTCGCCGCGATGGAGCGTTTCCGCAAGCAATTTCTTCATCAATCGTGACAGGACGACGACCCTCTTCTGCTCGATAAACTCGTCGCGCATATCGACGATGTACACCTTGGGCATGGGAAGATCTCTGACCCGCCGGAGGATCATTATGCGGCGATAATCAGAGCGCTGCTCGCTGTGGTACCAGGTTTCGATCAGCGGCGTGGCCGAACCCAGCACGACGGGGATGCCCGCCTGCTGGGCCCGCATGATGGCTACATCGCGCACGTTGAACCGCGGGGCCTGAAGGTTCTTGTAGCTGGTCTCTTGTTCCTCGTCGACGCATATCAACCCCAGGTTGGGACACGGTGCAAACACCGCGCTGCGCGTACCGATGATGACTTTCTTGTCGCCGGTGGCGACCTGCCTCCAGATGAGCGAACGCTGCACATCGGTCAGGCCGCTGTGACTGACTGCCACGTCGGAAAACCGCGCTGCCAGGCGCCCGACGAGCTGGGTGGTCAGGACAATCTCAGGTACCAGTAGGATGGCCTGTTTGCCGGATGCCACTACGCGGCGGATCGCGTGAATGTAGACTTCCGTCTTGCCGGAGCCGCTGACGCCGAAAAGCAGGGTCACTGAGAATCGATTGGCATCGATCTCGGCGTTAATCGTCTTGAGCGCACGGCGTTGCTCTTCGTTGAGTTGAAAGGCCGGCTCCGTAAGTGGTTGATCGAATGGCTCCTCCGCTATGACTTCTTTTCGCGTAATCACCTCCACCCATCCCTCACGGACCATCGCACGAAGGACTGCGGGTGACACCTGAGCCTCCGCAAGCAGCCGGTCGACGCGCAGAGCCTCGGTTGCGCCCGCGAGTCTCTCCACAATGGCGCGCCGCTTTTCGCTGATGCGCTTACCGCTGGCGAGAATCCGGTCTGCGGCCTGGATCAGCCTCGCATACCGAACGGTTTTAAGACCGCGCTGGCGACGCACGGCCTCGGGTGTGATCGCCTTGAGGGTACGGCCCAGCGGGCAGGCGTAATGCCGGGCGATCTCCCGTCCAAGTTCGATCAGATCGGGTGTCAGGAAGCTGACCGGGTCAACTACCGAGTCGACGGGTCGCAGAGTGCTGTCCCACACTCTGCGGTCCAAGCCGACCACAAACCCCTCAACCAACCGGCCGCGCCGCCCGAGGGGAACCATCACCCGTTGTCCGACAGTTAACGATCCTTCCAGGGCCTCCGGCACGGTAAAGGAGTAAGTTCGGCCCCCGGGAACCACCGGTGCGACTTCGGCGATCATCCTTTCCTGTTGATCGCCTTCCTCCACCCAAAGGTGGCCGGTCGTGTCATGACCCCGGGATCGCCCCATCACGTACACCTACCAGGTGCTCCTGCACTCTGCTATGCCGAGAATCCTTTCTCGACACGTACATTCGCCCGATTTATTCCGAATGCGCTCGACCATTTTTTCAAGATCCTCCAATTCCCAAGGTGTCAACGGCAGTTCATCATTGCCAGGAAGACGCTTCGACAAGCCGGATTCAAGCCGCCGCGCCGCCTCAAGATCAAAAAGCATGTACTTGATGCTCAGACGCACGAAATCTATGCTCTCCTGCAGACTGCTGACAGTCTCCTTGAGCTGTCGGTGCCTCGCGCGCGTCTGCTCGGCCAGCAGTTCCAGCTTGT
>JAUWWQ010000071.1 GCA_030616775.1 Planctomycetota bacterium | reverse complement strand
TTGCCACCACGACCAGAGTTGCCTAGCATCTTCCATGACGCTCTCCTTTCAGACATTTATGTCTGGTTACAGAATCCCGACATGATGCCTCGAAGAGAGCGTCTCTCAAAATCCTAGAAACTACTGATTAGTGCCGTGTCTCACAAGTAATCCGACTATACGCTGTGCCGAGTCCCGATGTGCATCGGGATTCCCGGCACCTGCCAGAGGACCGAGAAGGGATTCTCGGTCCAGCGATGCTTGCGTGCTACTGGTCCCGATATACATCGGGATCCGCCAGTGTGCCCGGGCCGCAGCCGCGCCCACTGGTCCACCGCCTTGCACATTTCTCCCAACAGGCATCCAATGGTCGAAGTGCGGTCCCGGCAGCCACCCCTCCTGGCTAGTCGCCGGCGCGTTCGCATAGGGAGAAGAGTTGCGTGTCGTTGTGTTTGTTGGGAGTCACTCCGGGTCCGGGTCTGCTGTTCGGGTTGATGCTGGTTTCCGCGATCGTCGGCGGATACGCCGCCCGCCTGGTCCATGTTCCGCGCGTTGTCGGTTTTCTGCTGGGCGGCGTGGCACTGCGATTCCTGCTGTACACCGTGTTCGATGCAGCCGACGGCGGCGCCGCACAGCAAGCCCTCGAAAGCGCGGCTGAGCCGCTCAGACCTATCAAGGACCTGGCTCTCGGACTGATTCTCTTTACCATCGGCGGGGCGTTTGAGCGCTCCAAGTTGCGGGCCGCCGGCCCGCGCATATTCAAGATCAGCACACTTGAAATAGGCCTGGTGTTGGGGTTTGTCTTCGCGGGCTCCGGGCTGGTGACTATGGTTGTGCAACCGGCCTACGGCATTGCTCAAAACCTGGTGCTTGCACTGCTTCTGGCCACGGCTGCGGTGGCTACCGCACCGGCGGCGACGCTCTTCGTCTTGCAGGAGTACGAGGCCAAGGGACCGATCACGGACACCGTGCTCGGGCTGACCGGAATGAACAACATCGTCTGCATCATTCTGTTCCATTCAGTCTTTCTCGCCCTGGCATCGCTTGGGGCCATCAACACGACCGGCACCCTGGCGGAGCATCTGTGGCCCGCACTGTGGTTCACGACTGTGGGTAGCGTGGCCCTGGGAATCGTGGCCGGTACCGCGATAAGCATCATTCATGCCAAGCTGCCCATCGCCGAGACCCTTCTTGTCTTCTTTGCCCTGTTCATTCTGTTCGGGGCCGGCGAGAAATGGCTATGGGAAGACCGGGGCGTGTCGTTCAACTTTCTTCTGACCGCCCTGGTAATGGGTGCGGTATTCGCAAACGTGGCCATCGATTCCCAGAAGCTCGAATCGACGTTGCGCATTGTCGCAGCGCCGATCTTTGCGGGATTCTTCGTAATGGCCGGGTATGGTTTGCACCTTACCGACCTGGGACACATGGGATGGCTCGGCGGCGGCTATGTGCTCTGTCGCTACCTGGGAAAGGCGCTGGGGTGTCGCCTCGGCGTCCGATGGGCTTTATGGCCCGAGCGGGCCGATGGGCGTTTGGGTCCGGCGCTTTTGTGCCAGGCTGCCGTCGTTATCGGCTTGGCTGCGTTCGTGGAGCGATACTGGCAAAGCGAGTTGGCATCCCGGTTCGCGACCGTTGTCCTCGGCAGCGTGGTTGTGTTTGAGCTGGTGGGCCCATTGCTTCTGAAGCGCTGTGTTGTACAGGCCGGCGAGGTCAAGGCAATGACACTGCTGAGGCGGGCCGGCGTGATCACGGAGGGCTCGCCAATCGTCAGGATCACCCTTCAATCGCTGGGGCGGCTTTTCGGATTGCGGTTCAACAGGCGCACTGCCGACAGGGAGCAGATGCTCGTCGAAGACATCATGCGAACGAACGTGCAGTTCATTCGGGCCTCGGCCACGTTTGATGAGGTCCTGCACGCTGTCGAACGGTCAACTTATAGCCATTTCCCGGTAGTTGACGATGATGAGGCCTTCGCCGGCGTCATCCACTTCAGCGATGTCCGCGATGTCATCTATGATCCCACGCTGAGTGAGCTGATAACCGCCGTCGATCTCGCCGACCCGAATTCCATCAGCGTGCCTACGGATATGACCCTCACGAAACTGCTGGATGCGTTTACGAGTCAAAACGTCGGCGTGTTGCCGGTGGTCGAGCGGACCGGCGGCAAACGCATCGTCGGCATTGTCGAGCAACGAGACCTGTTGCGGGCCCTTCACCGCCCGCAGGAGGCACCATAAGCCTCATCGAACATGGTAGGGCACGGTGTGGCGTGAGGCTCGCGGTTGCGGGAGGGCGGCTGCCAAACTGGCAGAAGAAGTGCCCGACAGGACCCGAATTGACAGCGGGGCGGTGATTCAGACGGTGCCTATTGGCCCCTCAGGGCCCGGTTGTGGTTGCCTAACCTTCTGTCAGAAGGTAAGTTGCGGCAATGCCGATCTGTCACGGGCAGATCCGGTGCTCTGGCACCGGGCGTGCATAGTGCTTCCCGTTGTACGGGGCGCTCGCGCTTTGGCAGGGCGGGCTTATGGCGGTGCAGGCAGGTCGGGGAATGGCGTCGGGAAGTCAACACGAACGACTCTGTTCCTGAGCTTGCAGAGCCTGTTGTAGATGTCAATCAGGCGATTCGTCGTAGTCGAAACCGAACCTATGAGCAAGACAAGAAGAAAGGAGTGCTCACGACCATGGCCAAGCTGAATATCAGGCCGCTCGGCGACAAGGTGATCGTCAAGCGTGTGGACGCGGAAGAGAAGACGGCCGGGGGGATCGTCCTTCCGGACACCGCCAAGGAAAAGCCCAAACGCGGGGTCGTGATGGCTGTTGGGAATGGCCGGCTGCTTGATGACGGAACCCGCAGCGAGATGCAGGTGAAGAAAAGAGACGAGGTAGTCTTTACCAGCTACGCGGGGACCGAGATCAAGGTCGACGATGAAGAGTACATGATCATGGACGAGTCGGACATTCTGGGGATTATGGGTTAATCGCAAACGGCGAATGTCGAATTATGAAAAGTCTATTGGGCGGTAAGGCGAGACGACGCGAATTTCGGAATCGTGATGTAGACGCGCAGCTTTCCGCCGTTTTGAATTCGCCATTCTGAGTTTCTGATCGGAGATATCATCCAATGGCAGCAAAGCAGATTGCGTATCAGATGGAGGCCCGCGAGGCCATTCGCCGCGGTGTCAAGCAGTTGTCCCGGGCGGTCAAGGCTACTTTAGGCCCGTGCGGCCGGAATGTCGTGATCGAGAAGTCCTTCGGGGCCCCGACAGTCACCAAGGACGGCGTGACGGTGGCCAAGGAGATCGAACTCGAGGAAGCCTACGAGAACATGGGCGCCCAAATGGTCAAGGAGGTGGCCTCCAAGACCTCCAGCGTCGCCGGTGACGGCACCACCACCGCGACCATCTACGCCGAGGCGATTTATGACGAGGGCTTAAAGAACCTAGCCGCCGGCGCCGAGGCCATGGAGCTTAAGCGCGGCATCGAGCAGGCGGTCAACACCGTCGTGTCCGAGCTCGAAAAGATGAGCACGCCGGCCAAGAGCACCGAGCAGATTTCCCAGGTGGGCATGTGTGCGGCCAACCAGAACGCTGATGTCGGCAAGCACATCGCCCAGGCTATGGACAAGGTCGGCAAGGACGGCGTCATCACCGTTGAAGAGGGCAAGACCCTCGATACCACCATTGATCTCGTGGAGGGCATGCAGTTCGACAAGGGGTACCTCTCACCGCACTTTATCAACAAATTCGAGGATCTCACCTGTGAGCTCGACAAGCCCTACATCCTGATCCACGAGAAGAAAATCTCGGCGGTCAAGGACCTGATCCCGATCCTGGAGAAGGTTTCGCAAGCCGGCCGGCCGCTGCTGGTCATCTCCGAGGATATCGAGGGCGAAGCCATCGCCACACTCGTGGTCAACAAGCTGCGCGGTACGCTGCAGTGCTGTGCGGTCAAGGCCCCGGGCTTCGGCGATCGGCGAAAGGCCATGCTGGAAGATATGGCCATCCTCACCGGCGGTACGGCGATCTTCGAGGACCTGGGCATCAAGCTCGAAAACGTCAGTGTCTCCGACCTGGGGTCGGCCAAGAAGATCCGCATCGACAAGGAAACCACTACCATCATCGAGGGCGGTGGTGCGACCGCGAAGATCAAGGGCCGCATCGAGCAGGTCAAGAACGAAATCGACAAGACCACCAGCGACTACGACCGCGAGAAACTGGAAGAGCGGTTGGCCAAGCTGGCCGGCGGCGTCGCCCAGATCAATGTCGGGGCCGCAACCGAGGTGGAGATGAAGGAGAAGAAGGCCCTGGTCGAGGACGCGTTGCACGCCTGCCGTGCAGCCGTCGAAGAGGGCGTCCTGCCCGGCGGAGGGGTGGCCGTGCTGCGGGTAATCAAGTCACTCGACACGCTGGCCAAGAAGCTCAAGGGTGATCAGAAAACCGGCGTGGACATCGTCCGCCGGGCTCTGTCGTCACCGGTTCGGCAAATCGCCGCAAACGCCGGCATGGACGGCTCGATCGTCTGGCAGGAGATCGTCAAAAACGAAGACCCCAACTACGGCTATAACGCCCTGACCGGTAAGTACGGCGACATGATCCAGATGGGTGTGCTGGTGCCCACGAAGGTCGAGCGCGTGGCACTGCAAAATGCGGCCTCGGTCGCCAGCCTGCTGCTGACTACGGACTGCATCATCTCCGAGATCAAAGAGAAGGAGAAGAAGGCCCCGGCGGGTGCCGGCGCAGGGATGGGCGGCATGGGTGGCATGGGTGGCATGGGCGGCATGCCCGGAATGATGTAGAACGGGAATGTCGAATAGCGAATAGCAAATAGCGAATTAAGAATGGCGAGTGTGGCACTGCTTTCCAAGCAGTGGGAAAATGTGGCACCGCTTTGTAAGCGGTGAGTCAAGATCCTCCCTCCTTGATAACGGGGGACAAAGGGGGGTTGACAACCGGAAATTGTTGACACCGACAATGGAGGTCGTGTGCGACGTTTGTAAATATACTATGCTCGATCAATGAGGATCTGCGGCCGGCCACAGGCCGACCGCTTACCATACCGCACCCCGCCGGTACCTCTCCCGCCGGCGGGGTGTGTCTTTCTGTTCGGACCTGTTTCACACAGTTTCTTCGGCGCGCACGATGGCTCTTGTCGGGACGAGCAACGTGAAAATACGACGCGCCAAATTGACATCCTTGAAGATGTGTGTTAGGTTATTGGTAGGAAGAAGGACCCCTGAAAAATGAATATGACCGGAACGTGATTCGGGTTTACGTCCAGGACAACCTGGAGAATTGATAAGGGAGTATCAGCGGTGATAACCATTTCTCTTACGCAGTTTGTAGACTTTGTGTCTACAGCAGGCACACCGAAGCTCAGGATCGTACGGATCGCCAAGCAGCAGTCGTTGGAGGGATATCATCCAGCGAAGGACTTCTGGAAACGTCTGAGGGAGTTCATTGTCCAGATGCACGCTGATGGGAGGCCCAAGTCGGCGTTTGATGGCTTCCTCAAGAGTCTGACAGACAAGAAGAAGCAGACGGCATATCCAGAGGCCGTCAACGGGTACAAGAAGTTCCTCGGTAGGAAGAAGCCCACATGGTTTCACCCGCCCAAAGATGTGTGGACGCAAGGCAACCTTTCGGTGAGTCTAAACCCTGAGCTTGGGCTCGACTTTGAAGGAACCCGACATGCGATCAAGTTGTATTTCAAGATGGGCCAACTGAGCAAGAAGCGTGCAGACATCATCACACACTTGATGCATCTTGTGCTTAAAGCAGATACAAAGGACGCCTCATTCGGAGTGCTTGACGTTCGTCGCTCGAAGTTGTTCGCTCCGCCCACTGCGAGCGAGAACCTGACCGCGCTCGTACAGGGCGAAGCGGTATCATTTGCCACTATTTACGACGTCCTCTAACATGGTTCTGTAAGATTGGATCTCCGGATGGACCGGAGACAATATGAATGCCTACATGGAGAAGAGTGATGGCAACTAAGAAAGTACCATTCAATGACAGTGGAATCAATCAGCTTCCCGACGACAAACCTGTCGTCTACCGGATTGACACGAAAGGCGGAAGGTCAAATTACGTGGGGGTCGCGCAACGCGGGCGCGTCCATGAGCGGATTGGAGAGCACCTCGGAAACATCCCCGGTGCGACTGTACGCGTCGATCAGTTCCCTAGCATTCAAGATGCAAAGGAGAACGAAGGGCGCGTTATCAAGCGAAGCCAACCTAAGTACAACCAAAGCGGGAAGTGATCAAAACGGGCGGGTGGCATGGCCAAGCGTAGCGCCGCCATGTGTAATCCGAGAGAGTGAAGTCGTGTTCTGGGCTCGGGATGCGTCGGGACGTCGGTCCTTCAAAGCCGCGAAGAATCCCCGCTCATGCCGGCGCCCGGCTCCGTCGGGCTTGGGCATACCACACACCGGTGTCCCCAACCCGCCGGCGGGGTGTGTCTTTCGACGGTGAGTTCAAGGGCTCTTGGCCGGCTACGAGAACCTACCCTCTATCATGCGCAAGCGTTACGCCCACCACCTCAACGCCATCGCCACGGCGGGGGTCCCCTCGTCAGACGGGTCGCTTCGTAAGAGTGATCGCCGCTCGTATCCGTGTCCGCATAACAGTTTCACTGCCACTGTAATTACCGGGTGACCGCGATTCAGTCCCACAATCTGTTCTCCAGGGTTGGATGGATACCGGACCTCTCCTGACAGGCTGGACCCAGCCTCGTACCGAAGAAGAGGGAAAGCGGACCGTGTCTCGCATGGCCGCACCATGCCAAAAAAGATTTTACAGTTGCGTCCGCCTCGCCTAAGCTAACGTGATAAGGGGTGACGTGCGCATTCAGCGCGCGTGGAGGCAGGAAGAAGAGGTACTCACCCCATCTTTCCTTCGCTGGACCGAGAAACACGCTCCCGGGGGAGAAGACAAACATGAGCGGCAAGCACTGGAACACGGCTGTGACATCGGCCTGTCTCGGGGTTCTGAGCATTGCGATGGCCACCCTCGCAGGTTCAGGGGACTTTGACGACGACGGGAACGGCTACGTGGACTTGAGGGATCATTCCTCCTTCAAGTCCTGCCTCGAGGATTCGGGTCCCGGCAAGGCGCCGGCGTCTCAGGAATGCACCGAAGTCTTTGACGGGGATACGGATGGCGACGTCGACCTGGCCGACTTCGCGGCGTTCCAGCGCGCACACGGTCATCTACCGATCCCGTTGCGCGACACCTCCGGCAGCATCCTGACGGTAACGTCGACGGCACCATATAGCGCGCGACAAACCTGTGGTGTTAACGCGTGCCACGATCTTGACATCATCGCCAACGGCTCCCATCACCAGCAGGGACGTACCGACACCGTTGGGGACATCATCATGCATGATGACTTCTACGGTGATGGCCGCTGGTGGGTCCGGGGGTCCGGGGTGTACGGACGCTGGTCGGGCGGGAGCGGGGGTATGAACCGCCAGACGGCGGGCAAGAATAACACCAACGAGTCCGTGATGGACATGACAGCCTTCTACTCGGCGGGCAAGTGTGGCGGCTGCCACGTCGGTGGCGGAGGCATGGAGTTTGATCGCAGCGGCCAGCGCCTCTACGGCTACTACGAGGATACCGGACGCTTTCAGTTCGGGTACGAACGGCTGGGTTTGACGGCGGACGACGTCGTCCTGGACGGCGATTACGCCTTTCTTGATGACACCGACGGCTCTCTGAGCCCCGCTCCATGGAACGACACGGGTGTCGCCGAGCCTGAGTGCCTTCACTGTCATCGCACAGGCAGGACATGGAGCGATGAGAAGGATATGCACCGTGAGTGGCGCGCGGCTGTTCTAGCCACAACGACCGAACTCGTCGACGCGATGGAGAATCCGGTGCCCGCGTTCGCCGCGGCCGGGACAGCCGGTCAAGGGTGGTTCTCTACCCTCAATACGGATGCGAATCCTCCCGTTCTGCAAATCGATTACTCGGTGGGCGTGACTGACGGGAGCCTCATCCGGAATCCCGACGACACGCTCAGCCTACCGGAAACCACCCTTACAAGTATCCCTGGGGACCGGGTGTGCTGGGGCTGCCACCTGCCGGGCGGTGCCGAGGACAAGCGAGGCATGGTCTGGTTCGATGAGCGCGACGTGCATTTCAAGAAGCTGACCAATCGAAGCGACGAGGATCCGGGCAACGACATTACGGACGAAAATGCGAGAACGTGTACTCACTGCCATACCGGCGACCTGGACCACAATTATACAAAGGGCAACTCGCCCTACACCCAGTTTCGCAACGAACTTGACTGGGTCGGCTTCAAGTCGTGCCGAGAATGTCATCTTTCCATACTTCCGGATAATTCGCTCAACCCGGACAAGGACCCCGACGCACCTGAAGTCCCCGGTAATCTTACGGTTCACATAACTGGGTTCTTCGAGGATGATGATGAGCGTGGCATGGCACGATCCCTGTCCTGCCAGGCGTGCCACATGCCCTATGCACTCGAGCGGGGCGTCCTCGTCACGGACTGGTCGCTCACGGGCACGGCCGTGCAGTACCACACCGATGAGTTTCTATCGAGCGATCCGCGCAACCCGTCGGACGCGGACAAGAGCAAATGGTATCCCGCCCTCCGACGCAAAATGGATAGTGACGGCCTGGAGCGGTTTTTTCCGCAGAAGATGGAGATTGCCATCTATTGGGCGGACTGGGACCAGAACGCGACCCCGCTGACCACGGTTGACGACACGATCCAGCCGATCATCCTCTGGCGGCTCAGGTACATCACTGGTAATGCACCGTTGTCTGGTGTAGAGGACGACAACGGCGACGGCAAGCTTGAGGTCAACCGCCCGGACGAGATGCTTCTGTACATGCAGGCGCTTAAGGGCAACGACCCGTACGACGAACCTGTGGCCAACAATCCCGTTCTGGTCAAGGGTCCGCGCGTCTGGTACGAGGATGGACAGGCGCCCGGTGGGGTAAACTGGTTCGACTCCGAAGAGTCCGGCATCGCGGTCGAGCCTTTCGAAATCTACGGCTTGGACCACAATGTCCTGCCGGCGACCGAGTCGTGGGGAATCGGGGAGTTACCGATAGCGTGCACCATCTGCCATGACGTGATCGAGCCGTACGAGTCACCCTTCATTGATCGCCTGATCCTGATTGACCCGTTCGATGTGAATGGGGAGCCTGTGTATCGAGTAAACAGGACGACCGGTCTGAACCCAATCTATTAGTGGGACTCGAATATGCTGTGCATGCTGTGCCGAGAATCCTGATACCATCTTCCGGGTTAGTCATAGACGAGCCGAGCAGCCGTCAGGAGCTCGGCGAGGCTCGGCTGTGAGTAACCCGGCGGGGCCTATGAATTGTGGCATGGTACAATCGGTCCATAGGGATCACGGTGTTGACGCCGCGACGTCGATACGGTCAGAGAATCCTCCCTCGACCAGAGGCAGAGAAAGATTACCGGTCACGTCGCCGGCGCCTGCTCCGACGTCTGAGAGAACATTGCCTCGCGAAGGCTCTCGTATCAGGTCGACGGGTAGCGGGCACGCGGCGTCAGCCAAGGGCAAGCGACGGCAAGGAGTAAGCGCGATGGACCGAGGTACGGCGAACTGGAGTGCACGGACGGCGTTCGTGGGATTCGATTGGGCCAGTGACCATCACGACGTGGTGGTGGTCGACCGGGAGGGACATATCGTCGAGAACTTTCGCTTCGACGATACGGCCGAAGGTTGGCAACTGTTGGTCAAGAAGTTCAGCAAGCTATCCGATCCGGCGGTGGCCATCGAAACGAGTAGTGGGGTCACCGTCGAGCGACTTCTTGAAGCTGGGTACGCGGTGTAGCCCGTCAATCCCAAGGCCGCCAAGCGTTATCGAGAACGCAAGTCTCCTGCCGGAACCAAGACAGACCACTTCGATGCTTGGAGCTTGGCGGATGCCTTGCGGCTCGATGGACATACCTGGCGGGTGCTCAAACCGGACGACCCTCTGACAGTCGAGCTACGTTTGCTGTGCCGTGATGAGATCACCCTGATTGAACAACGCACGGCACTCGTTTGTCAGTTGAAGGCTGCCCTGGGACAGTACTATCCCGTTGCCCTGGAGGCCTTCGACGACTGGACCTTGCGGTCGGCCTGGGCATTCGTTGAAGCCTTTCCTACCCCTCAAGCGCTCACCAAGGCGGGGAAACGCAAGTGGGAGAAGTTTCTGCACACCCACCAGCTCTATCGCCCGCAGACCTACCCGAGGAGGTTGAGCCTGTTTGCCCAGGCGACGACCTTCTGTGGTAATCCAGCGACAACGGGTGCCAAGAGTATGCTGGCTGTGGCACTGGCCGGGCAGCTGCGCGTACTGCAAAACCACTTGGACAAGTTCCGCGATCGCATCCAAGATCTGTTCAGCAAGCATCCCGACCACGACTTGTTTGGGTCCTTGCCCGGGGCCGCCGAGAAACTCGCTCCGCGTCTGTTGGCAGAGTTGGGAGATGACCGCGAACGCTTCGATTGTCCCGAGGCGTTGCAGTGCTATGCCGGCACCGCTCCGGTGAGCTACCAGAGCGGACAGGTAAAGAAGGTTCGCTTTCGTCGGGCCTGTCAGAAGATCCTACGGCACACGGTTCATCTATGGGCCAACCTGAGTCGTCCCCAGTGTCCCTGGGCCGAGGCGTACTACCAGAAGAAACGCGCCGAAGGTCAAAGCCATGCCTGCGCCCTCCGTTGCCTGGGCCAGCGTTGGCTCAAGATCCTCTGGAAGATGTGGCGGACGGGGCAGCGCTACAAACCAGAGTTCCATCAGGGCAACCAACTGAAACACGGAAGTTGGGTGATGGCCTTGATGCCCACGCCCAGCCCATGATGCGAAACGATCAACAAGTGCCAGGCAAACTGTGAAAACCCAGCAGGATCATGCGAATGAAAAACTCAAAAAAGGACTTGCGAACGGAGAGAACATCTTTCTCAGTCCCCCGAGCATGTGCCGAGAAGGGATTCTCGGCACAGCGTAATTCTGGTACAATAACTGTGACGGACACGATCAATGGCAAATCCCGGCTGAAGGGAAAGGAACGGCTGTCATGAGGCCGAATCTGGGGATGAAGGTGTGTGGCTGGGCGATCGTGGGCTTGCTGGCCACGGGGATGGCCTGGGCCCAGGGTGGCCACGGCTCGATTGTGGGCTGGGGTGGGCAGATAGTCGGCGTGGACCTGAGCGCGGACTTCACGGCGGTCGCGGTGGGCCACACCCACAGTCTGGGCCTGAAGGCCGACGGCTCGATCGTAGCGTGGGCATGTGGGTATCCACTTAACGACTACGGTCAATGCGACGTGCCGGCGCCGAACACGGACTTTGTGGCGGTCGCGGCGGGGTCTCTGCACAGTCTGGGCCTGAAGGCCGACGGCTCGATCGTGGCGTGGGGACGGAACTGGTACGGCGAATGCGACGTCCCGGCGCCGAACACAGACTTCGTGGCAGTGGCTGCGGGCGAGGGCCACAGTCTGGGCCTGAAGGCCGCATCCGCCGGAGGCGGAATCGTGGCGTGGGGAAGCAACTACTACGGCCAATGCGATGTACCCGCGCCGAACACGGACTTCGTGGCGGTCGCCGCAGGCGCGTTCCACAGTCTCGGCCTGAAGGCCGCCGCATCGATCGTGGCGTGGGGACGGAACGACGACGGCCAGTGCGACGCACCAGCGCCGAACACGGACTTTGTGGCGGTCGCGGCAGGCGACGGGCACAGTCTCGGCCTGAAGGGTGACGGCTTGATCGTGGCGTGGGGATCCAACGGCTCCGGGCAATGCGATGTGCCGGCGCCGAACACGAGCTTCGTGGCGGTTGCCGCGGGGTACCACCACAGTCTCGGCGTAAAGGCCGACGGCTCAATCGTGGTGTGGGGATCCAATTACTACGGGCAGTGCAACGTGCCCGAGCCAAACACGGACTTCGTGGCGGTGGCGGGGAGCTACGAGTACAGCCTGGGCCTGAAGGCCGCATCCGCCGGAGGCGGAATCGTGGCGTGGGGAGACAACGCGTACGGCCAATGCAACGTGCCCGCGCCGAACACGGGTTTTGTGGCGCTCGCGGCGGGCTTGTTCCACAGTCTGGTCCTGAAGGCCGACGGCTCGGTCGTGGCGTGGGGTACACAAAGCAATGTCCCGGCGCCGAACACGGACTTCACGGCGATTGCCGCGGGCTACGGGCACAGTCTCGGGATCAAGGGCTATCCGCGCGGCGACCTCGACCACGACCGCGACATGGACCTGGATGACTTCGCGTTGTTCGCCAATTGCATGGCCGGTCCGGATGTAGCAGACCCGCCGCCGGGATGCGATCCGATTCACTTTGCCCGTGGCGATCTCGACGATGATGAAGACATCGACCTTACCGAGTTCGCGCTGTTCCAGACGCTTTTCACCAGCCCGCGCTGACCACGTTTCCCAACGATGATTATTAGATAGCGGCGTAGGCGCACGGCGCTCCGAATGTCGCGCGCCGGGGCAAGTCTCTCACGACCGCTCCGGCCGGTAGCGAGGCCTGCGGTCATGCCTTATAGGGCCAACTGTGTGCCCACCGTTGCGGGATTTCTATCTTGCGACGGGCGACGTACCGTTCGATATGCCTAAGGACGTGCCGAGCCAGCTAGTCTTGTAAAGGGGCAACCCGCATGAATCCACTCAAGATCGGGAACGTAATCCGCGTCGAGAGCGGACGCCTCGAGGTCCTCATAACCGTCGACGACCTGAACTTGACCCGTGAGGATGAGACCTACCGGATCGGCCAGCTCGGGTCGTATGTGACCATTCCAATGGACGTGCGGACGCTGGTCGGGTTCGTCGTCGGAGCCGGACGACAAGAGGTCACCGTCGTCGATGTGCAACCGCAACTGATCATGCAGGTCCAGCTCCTCGGGGAGATCAAGGCCGGCAGGTTCACCCGTGGGGTCAACGAGTACCCGATTATTGGAGATGACGTCTGGGTGGCGGTGCGTGGCGACTTTGAGACCATCTTCGGCAGCTTCGACCAGTTGCTGGCCGGCTCGAAGCACCCCAGGAGCTTCCCCCTGGGCCGATTCGCCTATAACAACGACTTCGAGGTGAAGGTGCTCGGATCAGAGTTCTTCGCCAAACATGCGGCCCTGCTGGGCAACAGCGGCAGCGGCAAGAGCTGCACCACAGCGAAGATCCTTCAGGAAGTGTTGGACTTCAGCCAGTCCCAGGTCATCCTGTTCGACATGCACGGCGAGTACCGCGCCGCCTTCAGCGATGACGATGGCCAGCTCAATGCCAACGTCACCTACCTGGGCGTCGACGACCTTGTCCTTCCCTACTGGCTGCTGAAGTACGAGGAGCTGGAGGCCCTGTTTGTCGATCGGTCGAACCCGCTGAACGTCAGCACGCAGATTTCCTTCCTGCGGACCGCGTTGTTGGAGTTCAAGCAGGACGCGGCAAGAGACCTTGGACTGACAAAAGCTCTTACCCTTGACACCCCGATCTATTTCTCGCTGGAAAGACTCAAGACCTACGCCGCAAACCTCAACGAGGCCCGCTACGTGCTTAATGACGACCATCTGGCATTCAGCCAGCTCGCCCTGCGAGGTCTGATGCCGCGGGAGCAGGAAAAGCTGATGCGCGAGCAGCGATGCCAGTTCAACCGCGGTAATCCCGAAGGAGAGACGCCCCATCCGCTATATTTCGGAAAGCTGCTCGGGCTCATCGATCTGATCGACACCAAGTACAACGACCGGCGCTACGAGTTTTTGCTCAACCCTATTGAGCATGGGCGCAAGTCCCGCTATTTCCGCGATCATCTCAAGGGCGTGGACAGGAGCGAGCGGACATCCGGTCTGATGAACCACCTTATCAAGCTTCTGACCGGCCGCCTGGAACCGCGGAGCAATCTGACGATCGTTGATCTGTCGGGCATCCCCTTCGAAATAATAGACGTGACCGTGGCTGTCATGACCCGTCTGCTCTTTGACCTGAACTTCTGGACGCCCGCCGATCAGCGCCACCCGACTCTGTTGGTCTTCGAGGAGGCCCATAATTACATCCCACGGGTTGCCTCAGGCCACCACTTCGCCAAGACCGCCGTCGAACGCGTTGCCAAGGAGGGCCGCAAGTACGCCGTGAGTGCCATGGTAATCTCCCAGCGACCCTCGGAACTGTCCGAGACCGTTTTGGCCCAGTGCAACAGCTTCGTGGTCATGCGGCTCAGCAACCCGGAGGATCAGCAGTACGTCTCCAAGGTCGTGGGCGAGCACTTCGGAGGCGTCATCCAGATGCTCCCGGCACTTCGTCCCGGCGAGGCCTTTGTCATCGGCGACAGCGTACTGATGCCCATGCGTACCCTGGTTACTCTTCCGCAGCCGACCCCGCGAAGCGGCGACGCCGATTTCTTCAAGCATTGGGCTTCACCCAGCGTGGACAGCGACGTGGATGAGATCATTGACCACTGGCGACATCAGGATCGTCAGCGACTGGACAGCTCCACTGAGGAGCCGCTGCCTGACGAATCTCAGGCCGATACACCGCCCGCAACGCCGCAGAAAGAGCCGCAACCGGCTAAGAAGCCGGGCCCGCTGAAAAGGTCGGTAATTCCCACGGCCGCGGGGAGGCGCTGGCTGGCATCCTGACCCTTCTCTTTATCGCGCTCGAAGCCTACAATAGACCAGTGGCGGAGTGGGCGAAGGCGATCGCCTGTATGCCCTTGGCACTTTGTGTGCCGGGGGCGCGGGAGGAAAGTCCGAACTGGGCAGGGCACGGTGGTTGGTAACGCCAACCCGGCGCGAGCCGAGGGAAAGTGCCACAGAAACGACACCGCCGGGAGAAACGTCAAAACGCCAAAAAGTCGAAACGTCGAAATTCAGTCATTTTGACTTTTTGACGTTTCGATGTTTTGACGTTTCTTTCGGTAAGGGTGAAATGGTGCGGTAAGAGCGCACCGCGCGACCGGTGACGGTCGTGGCAGGGTAAACCCCACCGCCAGCAAGCCCAAATAAGCAGCGAGAGGCGGCCCGCCTCGGTGAAGGATGAACGTCGAACGGCGAATTCTGAATTCGCTATTCGTCATTCTGAATTCCTAAGCTGCGGGTAGGGTGCTCGAGCCGGCGGGTGACCGTCGGCCTAGATGAATGATCGCCCAATCGCTTACGCGAGGGACAGAATTCGGCTTACCCGCCCACTCCGCCGATTGTCGATCGACGATTGTGAATTGTCGATTGGATGGCCCGCAAGACGCATCGCTCGTGCGAGAACTGCCGCTCGTGCGAGAACTGCTGCTCGTGCGAGAATCCCTTCTCGCACGAAGCGGGATGGGAATCCCATTCCCGTGGGGACGAGAGTGGGAATCTCGTCCCAGCGGTGCCAATCATCGATCTACACTTCACATTCCTTGCCGGTGTTCTGCGCGTCGGGAATCTGAAGATTTGTGCCGTAGATCTGACGCACGACATCACCGAAACGGTCAGGAAGCTCGCCAGTATCAGACTCGGAGGTCTCGTCGGCTGTTTGGGCTCGATGGGCCTCAGACATCCGCGCCTCCGCCCGGCGGTTCTCCGCAAGGACCTTCGCCAGGGCAATCAACTCATCCGTCGAGATCTCCACCTCATTGGTCGCCAGCCGTTCATACACCAACCCCACCAGCATCAAGTATGCTCGACGTTCCCAAAGGTCGGGGCTGCATCTGGCCAACTGACCGAAGGTTTCGTCCAGGATCGCAGCCACGGACGCCTGCCGCCTCCGATGGGCGTGCATCTTCTGGTTCGACCCGTCGCTTGAGCTCTTGGCGCATTGCTGCGAGCCCGCACCCGACCGGGATTTGCACTTGCCGGCACAACGCACACGCTCCAGATAGGTCCCCAATCGCCGCTTCGACACCCCGTATTGAGCCGCGATGGCAAACCGCCGATCCAGGTCCGCCACGATCTCCGGGGTAATCTCGTCGGTTGACACAGCACGTTGCCGCAGCTCGCTGATTACCTCCTCAGGGAGCAGGTGATCAACCGGCAAACGGCTGGAACTCGGTCGCCCGCCATCGCATCGCTTCGTACCGGCCGCTCTCTTGACCCTGGCATCTCGACCATTAGACAGTGGCCGTGCTGTCGCGGAGACCGTCATCATTCCTCCAGTGCGGGATCCTTGATGCAACGGTCCGCCAGCTCCATCCCGGCCGTGGTCAGCCTGAACCAGCGCCTCCGCCAGGGTGTCAGGCAATTGTCATTGTTGGGCTCCGCGATGACGCGCTCTACGTAGCCCTTCTCGTTCAGGTAGTGCAAGTCCCGCTTGAGATGGTCGAACTCCAGCGTGGGAAACAGCACCAATAAGCTGCGCATAAGCTGCTCCGCCTGCAAAGCCGCCGGGTAGATGACCTTCAGGGCCACAAGAATCTCGTTGCGGATTCGCTTGATCTCCCGCGTGTTCCGCCCATTCGCCATCACTGATTACCCTCGTCGCAGTTGCCGGCCCTTGTGCTTCCTCTCCGATCCGGCGCAACAACGCCGGTCTGTCCGAGTTCTGCGGCCGGTCGTGGATGCGGGCCTGGAAAGAGGCTCTGCATGGTAGTCTCGATCCGCACCGTCGCTTCGCGCAACTGTTCCAGTGTCCGTCGGGCCATCATGCACTCACGCAGCCACTCCTCCTTCGTCGTGTAGCTGCGTTCAAACTCGGTCAGTGTCTTGCGCAGATCGACCATAGCCGCCTCCACCGATTCCACCCGTCTAACCAGATCCGCATGCCAAGAGACCTGGTGCTCGCGCAGCGATCGAAGGTAGAAGGTGATAATAGTCAATGGTACGGCCACAAGCGGCGTCAGGATCGTCAGGAACATACCCGTAGATTCCACGAAAGATGCCACCATCACGTCAACGCCGCGTCAATTGCCGTCCGGAGCAGCATGAGCAGACGGTGTGCGGTGTCCACGCGGATAAGGCCGTCGGACAACTCCTGCCGGAAACGCCGAACCACCTCGTGGTCACGAAGGGATGCGACCTGCGTCGTGCGCGGGGACCCAGCCAGGATCGCGTCAATCGCGTCGCGTTGTCGGGTTCGCTCAATACTCGCCTCCAAACGCTCCAGCAGACTATCGAGGGTCTCAGTGACATCGTCCATACGAGCAAGTCTCCTGACCACTTGGAGCCCTACGGTGGCGTCTCCCTTTCGCCTTGAGTGTTCCTTAAACGCCGAAGCTCGATCAGCTCGTTGAAGTAACGTCTCGCTTCATCTTCCAGCGATAGTGACTCCATCGCCAGCCGGCGAAGCCCCTCAGCCACCTCGCGTAGTGTCGAGACGTTCTCTATCGAGGCCGTGTAGCGTCCCCACTCAACTTGCCGATCCGCAAGCAGGCGTTCCATCGCCGTTAAGAAATCATCAGTGTGGGCGTTGGTTTTGGCCTCATCAGCAACGTCGGCACGAAGCCGTTCAACGAGGGCGTAGACAGCAGCCCTCTCGCGGGCATCGTCGGACCGCTCGAGGTCGTTGTGATACTCGGTGAGGGCAGTAGCCAGGTTAGCTGCAAGCGCCTCTACTGAGTCGGCTGCCGCTAGGTTCACGCGTGCATCCCCGCCACAACCGACGTGGACAATTAGAGCCCCACAAATGAGCATGATCTTGGCGGTGACCTGCTTGTGCGGCGGGCGAACAGCTCCTGGTTGAAACCCTGGTTGTGCCTTACCGTTGCGTGTAGCCAATTGCCAATCGTCCCGTGCCACGTCCGATAGGTCTCCATCGGTCCCGTACGCGTAGCCGAACAGAATAACGCCCTCGGCGCTAGCCCAATGTTTGGCACGCAACGATCGCCGCGATTCCCTACCGTTGGCAATCCTTTTATCACCGGCCGAGAGGGCATTGACGGCGGTGCAATGTCCGGCTAAAGTGAACTGGGAATCTGTGCATTTGCGCTCTACGCGTGGTGGCGAGTTCTGCTGTGTCCAAGCCGATGACTAACGCCTCAACCAAGGTGCTACACATTCGTCCAGCACCATCCCAAAGCAGGTCGGCATCTGACATGGACAAGATGTTGGCATCAACTTCACTTCATGTGGAAAACTGCGGCGATCTGTATCGCGGCCTTGCACGCTTGTGCCGCGAGGATCGAGAAGTCCCGCGGGCTGTGATCCTAGGCGTGGATGGACTGGGCAAGGCCGAGATGGAGTTCTTTTCCATCGTCTCGCGAACGCGCCCCCGCACGTATGTGTATGTCTACGGCGACCAACGCTCAGCATCACGAATCGCCGCGGCAATCGATCTTGGAGCGACCGGTGAGGCGACCGACGACGTGATTCGCAATCTTGCCGCGACGGTAACTCAGCCGGCCGTGGAGGCCCTTGTATCAGCGCAAGTCCCGAAGGACAGTCCGTCGTCATTGGCGGGTTTAGATCATTCCGCGCCTACTGTATCGGACGAACCGCCGGTCACCGCCCCGTCTGAACCCGCTGCGACCGCGCTGGCTGAACCCTCCACCAAACTTGCGGATAAGCCTGATGGCCATCAGCAGGTCGGCGATGAGGCTTCCCAGGACTCCGTCCGGGTTCCATGGCGGCGCTACAAAGGCGGCCCGGTTCGCAAGGGGCCGCAGCAACGCAAGCCACCGTCGGATGATGCGAAGGCAACAGAACATGCCAAATCCCGAGCACCCGCACACGAACCCCTGCTGACCGAGGAGGAGCTGCAAGCCCTGATCGGTGACGACATCGCAGCCATTACTCCTGATAGCCATGACGCGGGTGAACCCAGCGAACAGAACGACGGGGGAGGTCCCTCGTGATATCCCGGTCTCACATGACCGTCGATCCGTTGAGCCGTGATCGCATGCTCTTGGTTGGCCACAGCCTCGGCGATAGTGAACTGCTTGACGGTCTCCGCGTCCGTTATCCTGAATTGACGATTGCGACGTGTGATTCCTATCTCTCGGGCATCGCCGAGCTGGCTCGCCGGCCGGCCCGCGCCGTCGTGGCCTACGTCGATCCCTCCCTGACCCAGTTGGACAACGCCGTCGCCGGGCTCCGGGAAGCAGCCGGGCAAGAAACCAAGCTCGTACTCTGTTGCCGGCCTGAGTCCGAACCCTTGGCCCGTCGCGTCCTGGCAAGTGGTGCGGACGATTACCTGCTATATCCACTGGAGACTGGTGAACTCGACGCCGCGATTGGCTATGCCCGTTTGGCCACCACGCCGGGTGTGGAACTTACCGCCGCTCCTGCGGCATCGATGGCGGAACTCGCCGAACTGAGCTCTGTCCTCGCGGGGATCGCCGAACAACCAAGGGTACTGCTCGAGCGAATCGCTGAGTTGACCCGTATGGCGGTCGGAGCCCGCGGGGCCATGGTCGTTGTCGAGGGTGCCACCGCGACATCCGGTGAGGTCGCGGCAAAGCCGGCGATTAGCACGCCGCTTACGTCAGCTTCCGGCGTGATAGGCCAGTTGAGCGTCGGCGAACACACCGAAGGCCCCTACGCACCCGGCGACACCCAGAAGCTGACGCACTACGCCACCGTGTTTAGCCACATACTGGAAGCAGCCGCCAAGCAGCGGCAATGGCGTCAGCTCGCCGTCACCGACGAATGCAGCGGTCTACCCAACCGCCGCTACCTTCACGAGAGGCTTGATGAAATCCTCGCCCGGGCCGCGGCTGAGCATTTCCACGTCACCCTTCTGGTCTTCGACATCGATGACTTCAAGGCCTACAACGACGAGTACGGCCACGACGCCGGCGATGAGATTCTACGCGTCACCGGTGGACTTTTCCGTCAGCACTGCCGGGAGCAGGACATTGTCTCACGGTACGGTGGTGACGAGTTTGTGGTCGTGTTCTGGGATCCGGAGGGGCCGCGAGTCGCGGGCTCCAGACATCCCGACTGCGCACTTGCGGTGTTGGAACGCTTCACTGAGGCCCTGCGCTCCCAGATATTTCCGTGCCTTGGGCCGTCAGGTGAGGGACATTTGACTATAAGCGGCGGATTGGCCACATACCCCTGGGACGCCTCGACCCGCGAGACCTTATTGAAACGGGCCGACGAAGCACTACTGGCCGCCAAACGCGCCGGCAAAAACCGCATCTTCCTCATCGGCCAAGCCCACGAAAGGTAGAGCCCGCTTTACAGACTGCCCTACAAAGTCACTATTGACTCCTGTATAAATAATGCCACGCCTCACTTTCTAAGCTCGACTTTTGCCCTTTTTGGAGTCGTTCGTGAGCGTTTTCATTAAACAAAACGGAGCCGCCTTGCCGGTATCAAGAGGAGTTGAAAAACAATCCTTGGTACTTGGGCAAGGAGGCCCTGATGAACAGTATACCGAAAGCGGCGGAGCCGCTCATCC
>JAUWWQ010000101.1 GCA_030616775.1 Planctomycetota bacterium | reverse complement strand
GCCCAAACCGCTGTCCGCTTGCTCGTGAGTCGAGCACCGCGTGTATCCGATTGCTTCTGGCATCGTCCGTCCCCCTACGCTGCTGCTGCCTTGGCTTTCGCACGGAACCGACGGAGTGTGTCCGGCAGCAGATCAATGCACGCCCGGATGTTGTTGCCACCCACGTCGATGTACTTACTCTGGACGTAGGAAAGCATCCGAAAACCATCGGGAATCGACAGGGATTGTTCCGACGCGATGCGTTCCAGGTGTTCGGCTATGGCTGGGGCGCTTGGCTTGCGGAACCGGAACCGGCGCCACCGGCTAAACAAGCCGTCTACGTCATCCGCCCACGTCACCGATGTAGTGGTGCCGATGACGATGACGTGGTTGGGCAGGTTTTCGAGAATGCCCAGCAGCATCCGTTGGCAGTCACGATTCAGGTGTTGTATCTCGTCGATGATGTAGCACCGACGGGAATTGCCACCCCATCCGTACAACTGCATTCGACTTGACAGGGCCCGTAGATCGGCCACCACGCACGACCGGCTGTCGATCCGCTCGATAGCGAAGTCACCGCAGCCTAACGCCCGTGCGGTCACGTATGCAGCCGATGTCTTGCCACATCCGGCGATTCCGTCGGACTCGAATAGCCACCGCTCACCGCAACCGTCGAATAGCCACGGGTCGGTACATGCTTCCACGATTTCGTCGATGACCGGCTGGCCTATGAAATCGTCCCACGTCTTAGGTCGGTATCGTTCGCTCAACATTACGCCACCTGCCTTTTGGCGCCCGGCGCCTCTACGTCGTCGATGATGTCCCGCGCTGTGTCGGCGATACGTTCAAGACTTGCACGTAGCGCTTTCGAGTCACCGTCCCACAGCGCGATGTACCGGCTGGACCGGACTTCGGTATCCAGGCCGAAGTGTAGGCAGACAACGTAGGCCACCGACTCGGCTTCCAATTCGGCAAGAGACCGCGTGAACGGTCCCTTGTCCTCCCAGTGTAGCGCTTCGTGTGCTAGCTCATGGGCGAGCGTCTTGGATTGCTGACCGGTCGCGTGTTGGTTGTCCACGTCGATCGACCCATGCTTGGACGCGCCGAACGGTCCGCCGGAAACAGGTCGAAAATCGACCGCAATCCCACGGGATTCGGCCACCCGGAGTAGGTTGGCCAGCAGATCATCGGCTGCGCTGTCAACGGTCGGCACGCTGACGGTTGGCAATTCGTCGCCGTCTGTCTGCGCCACGTCGAACACGTGGACGGCCTTGAAGTAGATACCTTGCTCGGTCTCGGTCTCGCCCGTGTCGCTTTCCTTCTCATGCTTCCACGGACACGGGGCGAAGATCATTATTCCACCCTCACCCTTGCGGACCTGCCGGCCGAGTTTCAGCCACGTGCGATAGCCGGCCACCTGAGTAGCGTCCGGTCGCTGCATGCAGATCAGCAGCGTATTGTGCCAACTGTATTTGTGGAAGCGCGCTTGCACGTCCAGGAATTGCCGGAACGTCTCGGACGCTCGCACGTCGTCCACAGCCTTTGCGAGACCGTCCAGGCTGTCGTCGATGCGTTGGCGCAGCGCTTTCGCCTTGTCTTTCGTCGATGGTTTCAGTAGACTGGGCATGTCAGTGTCTCCATAATAGATACTGGCCACGCTCCCGGATGTTTGCAGCATCGCGGGAGCACTTATCATTACACATAGAGAGTATGACACACGATCGGCACCTTGTCAAGCAAATAATTCTACAACCGGTCCCTTGTAGAAAAATCGGCGTTTGCAGAACGCTAGTAGCGGGTGGCGGTTTGACCCTTGTTTTCCGGTGGTTTTCGAGTCGTTTGCAGATGCTTTTTGACGGTGCTACAGCGTGACACTTGAACGCGGACGCACGAGCACCAGTATGGGACCCATTGACGGCGCGCGTGGTTTTACCCCACACCGCCCCCCGCGCGCAGGTACGCGGTTATCTAACCTAGTCTCCCGGCACGCCGCATTTCGGAAACGCAGGACGACGCAACCCACAAACACAACGAGTCTTGCGCTGACAGTCGTGGTATCAGCCTCAGATTCGGAACGAGACTCTTTTCCGAGCCCAGAATCCGAACCACACCCCCCATCCCGTCTCGCTGGCACTCCTATAGCTAACCCCTTCGCTGAACTGCTAGCCGTATCCGCCCTTGGGAGGCCGCGTACGCTGGCGCTGCGACCTTGGCGGGCGCCCAAGCCGTGTCAGCCGTGCGTCGAAGCGTTCCGTGACGCGGCCGGGTCACGATGATCCCCGTCGTTGCGGCGGCTTTCGGGCACGCGGTTTCTATCCCGCGCCTGCATGCACGACAGGTAGTCAGCGACCCATAACCCGTTTCCGCGGTGACCGGCGGCTCCGAATCCGTGGCCACCAGCGTCGGCAGCGAACTCTGCATCGGCCCCCTTGTGTTTGCACCGGTTGGGCGATAGCATAGTGAGCGTATTTGACATTTTCGTCGGCTGAAAGCGGCTCTGGTTCGCGTCGTTCAAGGAGTGGTCTCGCATGGTTTCGTACAGGTGTGTCGTCAGGCGATCGGCTCTGCTTACGCTGCTCGTGTTGTCCATGGCAGGGGGAATGTTGGCACTTGGTGCGTGCTCTGCGGGCATGACGAATAACGGCTGCGCATCAGGCTACGCACCCGCTGAAAACAACGCCTCCAGTTGTTGTCCATACGGGCTCCCGTTCGCAGCCGGTGACGGCTACTGTTTCGAAAGTGAGGATACAGCCTCGAACGGCTGCGCATCGGGCTACGCACCCGCCGAAAACGACGCCTCCAGTTGTTGTCCATACGGGCTCCCATTCGCAGCCGGTGACGGCTACTGTTACGAAAGTGAGGATACAGCCGCCAGATTTCTTTCGCTTCCGGGTCGTATTCGATCGGCGTGCGCCCCCTTCAGTTTTACGGTTGCCATGGTCGACGACACCGAAGAAGCCAGAGATTCCGGTTATACAGTCAACGAAGTTGAGGACGGCAATGTTGCCGCTTGCATCCAAGCAAGCGGACAGGCGTGGGCTTCGGATTGCAGGGCCTGCGTGCGTGCGGTAGTAGAAGTCGTGTACGCTGACGACACGCCGGTTGAGGAGTGTTCTTCCAATGCAGATTGCGACGATGGGTTGTTCTGCAACGGATCGGAGACTTGCGACCGTGTCAGTGGGTTATGCTTCGCCGGTGATATTCCGTGTGGCAACGAACCATGCGATGAGGCGCGAGGCCGATGCGGAACTGACGAACATGAGGCAGAGTGTACGTCCGAGCTGGAAGTAAACGCGGTACTCGAAGCCTCCTGGCAGATCCTCGGTTTAAGCTGGCTCGATCCATCTGCCGGGGTCATCGCGTCAGCCTTCGCTGTTGACAATAACAAGCTGGCGACGAACGCCCACGTCGTGCTCGGACTTGTCAATGTCTTGAGCACTGGTGGCATTGCGGCAGTCGTGCAAAACGAGACGGGGACCGAATTGCCTATCGTCCGTATGTGGGTCCACCCGGACTACAACGGCGATTCAATTTCCAGCCCCGACGTTGCAGTGATCGAAGTAGACGGTCGCTTGCCGTCGCATCTTACGCTGGGAAGTAACGCGACCGTTCAGAATCTTGAAGTCCTCGAAGAACTGACACTCTGTGGGTTCCCGGGCGACGTGAGTGTGCTCGTGGACTTCGCCAACCTGCAACCAGGTGATGAGTTCAGGCCGCGTGCTTCGTGCTTCACGGGTGGCATTAGCTCGCTTCGACCCTTTGACCCGTCCGTGGCCGCGACAGAGGTTAACTCACAGCTAATTCAACATTCAGTCGGAACGACCGGCGGAACCAGCGGAAGCCCAATGCTTGATGATTGCGGTGTTGTCGTTGCGGTTCACGCGGCAGCAACGCTCGATGTGGCGGGCACAAACCGATTCGCCACGCGAGCCGATGCACTTGCAGACCTGCTGAACATGATTGAGAGTGGTGCTGTCAATCCAGTTGAGATTCCGTCCGGCGACGAGCCCGAGCCTGTGCCCGAACCAGAACCTGAGCCGATTTTCGTTGCCGGAGATTTGTTTCCCTTCCTAACGCCCGAAGAAACGGATTACTTCCGACAGAGAGTTGCCGCCGTCAATCTCGACATCGATAGCCTAATCGAGAATGAGTTGGCGGTTATACAAATGGACTTGATCGATCGTGGGCTGTGGTGCTCGTCACTTTATCTTAACGCGCTATGTGGTGCTCAGACGGATTCGGTTAGCCTCAAACGTTTAGGAACGTGGAGTGTACTTGAAGAGGTCGCTGCGGTTTTCGGTTTCACTCTGTATCCGCTCTCGGCGGTGGAAGTGCTGGAGATCGATGCGTTCAACTGTCAGGAGTATCCAGGCGGAAGCGTCACCATAGAGCATTGCGGGTTATCCATGACATGCATAGTCGACGAGTCGTGTTGAGGCTTAAGTGCTCTCTTTCACTGCCATACAATAATGGGTAGGCGGGCGACGGCCCGCCGAATGCATCCCCGGTACCGTGTTTGGTACCATCGACACGGTGTCGGGGACGCGGCCCGGAAGGATGGTGCGAATGTCGAATTGCCCAATCCCTCTACACGAACTCCTGCTGATCCTTTGTCGTGACGAGTGTAAGGTACGACAAGAAATCATGGACAAGGCGGAGGCTGAAGCTATCGAGCGACTTTCCCGCACCGAGGGACTTTCGCCGGAGGAAAGAGCATATTGGGATGGTGTTCGTCAAGGCACGCGAAACATGAGAGAAGCCTACGAAGCGCCGAATGACGATGGGCGGATGATGCGATTCACGAACGAGAGGGACAGAATCTACATGGAACTGGCCACGCCGCGCTGTGAGGATCGCCCACTTCGTCGGACGCCGTTCAACTTTACTCTAGAGCAGCTCGTTGTAGCTGGAGTGGACTTAGACCAAACAGATCTTCGGTGGTTTGTTGAGCAACTTGCTGAGGAGTTACATCCATCACCCGACCATAAGATTGCAAAGTCGCTTGCGGAACTCGACGAGAGAGGCGTCACTGATCGTGTTCTTAGCCTACTGTGGCAACGGTACCCCGGCGACTGGTTAACGGATATGGAATTGCCCGAGCCCGGCGAGAAGCCGGAAACTGCGACGGACGGCGCGGGGCAAGGCGGCAACGCGGCGGCACATGAACTTGAGCAGTTTCCCGCCCGGCATTCGCAGGACTTTCGGTCTGTTCACTGGTTTGGGACCGACTACAGCTTCACAGCGTTACAGGCGGCGATCGTCCGTGAGCTTTGGGCAGCATGGGAACAGGGCACGCCTGACTTGAGCGATGCCCGCCTGCTTACCCGTGCCAATTCTGCCGGTGATCGGTTGAGCGACTTGTTCAAGTCACAACCCGCTTGGGGGAGTATGATCGTGTCGGGTTCGACGAAGGGCACACGGCGCCTGAGAGGACCGTCCACCCCGTAAGACCACACGGAATCCCCAAAACCCACGCAAAATCCCACGCTGTACCCCAGTTGCGCCCCCGGCGGGACTGCATACTTAGCCTGTGGACACCTTAGTTAACATCAACGGATTGGCTTTGAGCCTACGGCTGCCAGTTGCCTGGCTCAAGAGAGAGACGATGGCCGGAAGGATTCCCTGCCTGAAGATCGGCAGACGGTGTCTGTTCAATGTGGACGCTGTCCGCAAGGCGCTTGCAGAACGGGCGGCGACGGGCGTGGTGCATGATGAACGAGAAGTCAAAACAACGTGAAAACTGAAGCTCAAGAGAATCATACCGGCAGCAGCTCGGAGCGGCAAGCCTACTGCCCTTTGCGCGGCGACAGACGGTCAACGGAGTACACAGCGATGGAATTACTTTCAGTACGCGAAGTGGCGGAACGCCTAAAAGTCTCGGTTCGCCAAATCTGGAAACTTGCGTCGAGCGCGCGGTTACCCCGAGCGGTCCGAATTGGGCGCAGCGTGCGGTGGCGGGCTGACGACATCGATCGATGGATTCAACAGGATTGTCCCTCGCGTGATCGATTCGAGGCCGAGCGGAAAGTGAGGGCCGGGCGATGAGCCGGTGGCTCCGAGTGAACCGACGTTCCCCATGTCCCGTGTGCGAGCATGGGGACTGGTGCCTGGTGACGGGCGACGGATCGGCGGCGATCTGTCCGCGAACGCCGGACGGT
>JAUWWQ010000091.1 GCA_030616775.1 Planctomycetota bacterium | reverse complement strand
TGTTGCGCGTGATTCATGTCGGTCCATTCATGGACACGCACTGGACGAGTCGAATGGCAGGCGAGGCCGGGGCCAAGTCGTTGATCGACGGGGCAGCGTGGACAACGCGACGCGATGCCGAAAGTACCAATACACCGGAACCGGATGCAAAATGCGCACGCTCGCTGAGTCACGGTGGGCGAGTCCGCCACGCGCGCGAGTCGCGGGCTTCAGCCCGCGCGGAGTTCCCACCTGCGACACGTCGTATGATGTGGCACGGCGATTCGGCGTCAGTCCTGCCCGGTGAAGGTACGTTGGAAGGCGGCCAAGTCGTGAAGATCCACGTCAGTGTCATCGTCAAAATCGGCGAAGCGGCAGCCGGGTCCGGCGTCTTGGCCCGGGCCGCCGTTGATGCCCATCCGACGGTTTGTGAGGCACTCATGGAAGAAATAGAAGTCATCCAACCCAACCTCGGCGTCGCTGTTGTAGTCTCCGCTGCCGTCTTGCGGGATCACGCCGTAGCGGACGTAATCCCAACTGTTATGGCAGGAAAGGTACCAAGCACGGCCCACCCACGTAATTCTCGAGTCGTGGGACGGAAACGGGCCTTCAGGAACGCCCTCGTCGGCCACGTCTCCGTCGATGTAAAAGATGTACCGGTCGGGGCAGAGTTCGATCCGGTAGCAATGGGCTACATCCGGGTGGATATCGATGAACCAAATCGGAAGGTCCACATCCCGAAGGAATTTGACCTGATCTCTGGCAACGGTCACGTGGTAGAGAACGCCAAAGAAGTTGCCCATAGCTACTCCGCTCGGCGCCCCACCGGGGATCTCGGACCTCTCCCCGTCAGTAAGAACTCGGAATTCAAGGAAGAACTCCAGGGCACCGTTGTAATCTGTGAGCCATCGACTGTAGGCCTCCTGATCGCCGTCGGGAGGGGGAGGAGGACATCCCACCAAGTCGAATTCCTGCTGATACCAACCGTTCTCAACCCAAGTTTCCGGGTCACAGTACTCCTGGACAAGATCCCATCCCTCGTGAAGCGGGTGCGAGGAGAACTCGGATGAGAAGACGTCCCCGCGCACGGTCACCGCCACGGTAAGTACAAACAATGCGCCGACCTTGACACGCACGGTCCTGTCTCCGGGTGTCGGGTTGCATCCTACGTCCGTCGCATCCCCGACGGATGACTGACGACGGAAAGTGACATTCTAACAGAAAAAAGGAGGATTTCAAGATGTTACAGCAAACGGAAACAAGAACCAGTGTAGCTTTGGTCCTGGCTATCGCGCTTACATTGGTTGTAGCGAAGGTCTGTTACGCGGACCCGTTCTGCGACGATAATAGCGAGTTGAGCCCATACGTGTGCGTGGATAAAGACGGACCCGATCCCGTTCCGCCGTTCGACTTCGTTTTCGACTTTCAGACTGATGCCGATAACCCGGGTGTTACGTTCTTTACGGGTAATGATGGCTGGGTCGTCTGGTCGCAAGTGAGCGAAACCGACGAGACCCCAGCCAACCTGGGCGCCATCGGCATCGACCCGACACTGCCCACGGCCAACTTCAGCGTAACTGTCGCGCACGGGGAGCAACCCGGCGCCGCCAACGTCGGGTCTATCGTGCTCGAGACCGATGAATGGACGGGCCACTCCAGCATCGCCGGCGGAAGGATTAGCGGCGGTCTAACCGGGGATCTGACCGTCCAGGAATCGTCGGGCGAGGGCGGCACCGTCTCCTTCACAGTTGACGGTAACGTCGAAGGCGACATCACGGGCGGGACTATTTCGGCCCTGTCCATCGGTGGCAACCTTTCGTTGTCCGTCGTCAAAATCTATGACGTTACTGGGACGATGAGCGTAGCCGGCCATTTCCTCTCCGGCGGTGGTTCGTTCGCTGCCCACGACATCAGCGGGTCGCTCAGCATCGGTGGGAACGCCTACGGGCAAATGCACCTCGGGGTGTTCACCGGCTCCCTGAGCGTGGCCGGGGACGTTGGCTTTGATATGCTGACCATCTGGGGCAGCGGGAGCGGGAACATCACCGGCGGGGCGGTGACGGGGGCTTACGTCGTACTTAGCGAGGACGAGGGGCACACCTACTCGGGCACGGCGACATTCTCTTCCGTGGGCAGTAACTCTAGCGTTGAAGCACGGGCCCCTCTCAGCGGCACAATCCACGTGACGGGCAATGTGGCCGGATCGGTGGATGCCAGGGGCGACGCGTCGAACCCCGGACTCACCGAGACCGGTTTGATCGACATCGGCGGTGACCTCTCCGGGGACGTGGTGGTATGGGGCGACGCTCTGGGCGATATCGAGATCGGGGAGAACATAACCTCGACCGGGGATGTCGTGGTCAACGACATGTCGGGCGACCTCACGGTTGGCGGGCACACGTTGGGGGATATCCACATCGCGGAGCTTAGCGGGTCGTTGAGCATCGACGGTGACCTCTTGGGTGACATCACGGTAACTCAGAAAATTAACGGCGGAACGTTGCACGTTTGGGGAGATGTCGGAGCGAACGCTGACGTTGAGATCGCAGACATGCTCGGCTCCGCCTCGCTCACATTCGGGCAGGGAAACGTCCCCCGGGGCGAGTTCTCTGGTGATCTGGCGTTGTTAACCGGTGTTCCGGAGGGAACGACCGTGAAGATTTACGGACCGCTCACGCCTGTAGGGCAGCATACTCCCACCATCGAGCTTAATGAGCAGGACGTAGCCGGGCAGCTGCTGATCCCCGGCGGAGGTACCGGGGATATCATCAACGGTGGAGCAGTTACGGGCACTGTGGGCCTGGCGGAGGCCACGACGTTCTCCGGGACGGCCACATTTGCGAGCGTAGCTCCATACTGCGACATTAAAGCCTGCTTCTCAGATATCGACGGGACCGTCCACATTACCGGCAATATGCACGGGAAGATCTGGATGAGCGGTGGAGTGCAAGAAGGCGGAGGTAATCTAAATGGTAACATTCAGGTCGATGGCTATGTAAGTGGGATTATCGACGTTTTTGTTGATGCCTCCGGACAAATTCACGTTAATGGCGGTCTACCCCCAGGTGGGTGGATCAACGTCCATGACAACATTTCCGGGACGGTCGAGATTCACGGGTACACGTATGGAGAGATTCTGGCGAATGCCGATGAAGATGGTGGAGCCATCACGGGGCCTGTTACCGTGGACGGCGAGTTCGGCGGCAATATCTGCGCTGACAACCTGTACCCGGACGAGTGCCTGCCGGAGAACATTAACATCCAGAGCTTTGGACCGGACTGGACGGTCTGTGACGAGCCCGGGTGTATCTGCGACCTCGATGCGCCGACCACTCCCTCCGGGGAGGAGGGCTTTGACAAAAATCGCTACCTTTCATTCGTACCGGGCAACGCCGGCCTGCAGACGGCCCTGCGCCTGACCCTCCAGGGCAGCGCCCTGCAATGGTGGGTGGGCGAACCGGAACAGTTCTGCGAAAACGCCGGGCAAGACTCACCACCACCGGGGGGATGTGGCCCGGCGCCGGGACTGCCCAGCACCACTTTCATGGGTGCACACCGGGTCTGCGAGCCGCACTTCGCAGATTGGCCCGCGGATGTCGGAAGCGGCGTTGCACTCCATGTCTACGGAGAGGACATCGTCCCCGGCGAAACGTACGAGGTCCAGGCCATTGGCGAAAACTGTGACCCGGAAATCGAAAGCAACTACTCGCCTGCCCTGACCGTGACCATGACTTTGTGGGGTGATGTTTGCGGGGCGTTCCGGGAAGGTCGATGGAACCCACCTGACGGAAGCGTCGACGTAACCACCGACGTGGCGGCGATGCTCGACAAGTTCAGGAACTTGGCCGGTGCCCCGATCAAGGCCAGGTGTGACGTAGACCCCGAGCTCGTGCAGCAGATAGTCGACATCACTGACATTGATCGTGTGTTGGACGCGTTCCGAGGTTTTCCCTACCCCTTTGATCCACCGAGCAGTGGCTGTAATTAGGCAAGGCTGCGCGCTCTTGCAATCAGGAGAGTTCCCATGAAAAACATGATTTCCCATATTGGTTACCTGTTTTGCTGTCTGGCTTTTTGTGTCCCGGCAAGCGCGGGCACGATCTATGTTGATGTTGATGCCACGGGCAGGAACGATGGTACGAGCTGGTCGGATGCATACACGTCCTTGTCGGCGGCCATCGACGCTGCCGCCGCCCAAGATGAGATCTGGGTGGCCGAAGGAACGTACCGACCGGTGGTTATGAAGAACGGAGTACGAGTGTACGGCGGATTCGCAGGAACCGAGAGCAGCGTCTCAGCCGGCGATGCGGATGCCCACAAGACTTACATAAGCGGCCAAGGCGTCTCGCGGGCCGTCGAAAGCGTTGGCAATGACTCGTCCGCGCTATTGAGAGGATTCTACATCACAGAGGGTTTCATTGATTTCCCTTACATTGGCGGCGGTGTCCTCCTGAAAGACAGTGACGCCATGTTCGTGAATTGCGTATTCACCGGGAATACGTCAACTGTCATGGGTGGAGCCGTAGGTATTCGAGGAGGCTCCCCGACTTTCGTAAACTGCCGTTTCTACGGGAATGACGGTGGCTGGGCCGCCGGAGCGGTGTTCAACCTCAGGTCCGGATCGACGAGCTTCGTGAACTGCTTGTTCTATGAGAACGATGCTTGGGAGGCCGGTGCTGTCAGTATCCTGACGGGTGCAGTCACATTCAGCAATTGCACTTTGTCGGCTAACAGGGCGAGCATAGGGAAGGGCGGTGCCCTGTTCGACACCCTTGGGGAGGCTGTGCTTCACAATTGCATTCTCTGGGATAACACAAGCCCGGTGTCCGAGGCTGACGAGATTTTCAACCTTCCCGCCGCTGGTGGGGCTACTACCGTAACGTATAGCCTGGTGAAAGGCGGTTGGCCGGGTGAAGGCAATATCGATTCAGACCCGGTGTTTGTCGATTCTGCGAAACATGACTACCGTCTCCAGGAAGCCTCATCAGCTAGAGATATGGGGGACAATGGCTTTTTGCCTTTAGACGTGGGCGACACCAGCTTCGATGGCGATACGAGCGAGGTTTTGCCAAAGGATCTGGCTCTAAACCCGCGAATCAACGGTGACTCCGTTGAAATGGGTGCTTTCGAGTGGCACGCACCGGGTGAATAAACGCCCGGGAGCTATTTTCCCCGGTTCCCAGTTGAAGGCAGCTTAAATTTGCTGCCGCGGCCTTGGATGGCACGTGCCTGGCGAGTTGACCCGGTTCCGATATCGCGGTCGGGATCATTCAGACAGCGCGCGGGTTGGCTCGGGGCCCAGAGATCCTGTGGAGCTAAAGCCTATTAAAGAAGGTGTTTTCGTAGCGTCCGGTCGGAGAGAGCGTGTAACAATGGACGACGTAAGTTTTGACCGACGCGACTGATGCATTGGACAAAAGTCCGGCAGTTCGAGGAGGCGCTGCTTGCATTCACGCGTCGAGACATGTTACTCTGCGCGCTTTTGATGTCAGGATCTCTGGATCTCGTCGATCAGCTCGCGTGGTGCTCCGATGTCGGCCACTTCGATCCGCCCGACGTAGGGGGAGGCTGACGCTGTGGTGAAGCCGATCTTTGAAGCGACAAAGGTGATCGTCAGGTCGGCGCGGATCGTCGCGTTGGAAGGGGCACCGGTGTTGCAGTCGAGGCCGGAAGGAACGTCGATGGCTACTAACGCCTTTTTCGCGGCGGCGTTTATGGCGCCTATCAGTTCGGCGGTTGGGCTGCGGACCTCACCGCGAAAGCCCGTGCCCAAGAGAGAGTCCACCATGACCTCATCGTCGCATATTGACTCGACGGCGGCACGTTGCGCTTCCCAGTCCGGCAGCACCCGGGTCTCGAGAGTCATGGCGTCAACGATGGCGTAATTGACCTTTGTATCGTCGGTCATCCGCGGGACATCGGCCGTGATCATCAATCGTACTGACCAACCTGCGTTGTGCAGGTGACGGGCAATGACACAACCATCGCCGCCGTTGTTCCCCGGCCCACAGCAGATGAATGCCTTGCCGGTATGGCCGTACGCATTGCGAATGATCTCAGCGGCGTTACGGCCGGCGTTTTCCATCAGCATCAGCCCGCTGATCCCGTTAATCCGGGTGGGGCGGCTGCATTGACTCCGGCGGGCGCAAAAGAGGTTATCGAGACTCTGGCGATGCTGGGTTGCGCCACGGGAGCATACAAGGTCTACAAGCGAAAGCGCCCAAGGATCGGCGATCACAAAGACCCCAACATCCCCGACTGGCCTACTCACCGGCCGCGAATCAGACCGAAGCCAGCCCCTGGCGGACATCCCCCTGCATACCTCCTCATCGTGGTTGCAGGTATTGTCCTGATTTACGTGGTGGCCTACCGAACCAGCCGCAAGCGAGCGGGATCCGCGTTCCGTCGTATGGGTTAGGGGTCACGTGCTGATTCCACCTGTGCGGTCGGAGTGGGAAGGGTTCCATATAGGCTTTTGTGAGAAATGCAATGTCGGCACTGCTCGGACAAAGAAGGCTGAAAGTAGCACCGTTGGCGAAGGACACCGACTTCGTTGCGGACCGAGGGGATTTGACAGTGGTGCTCGGTTGGCTGGTCTACCACGCAATGGACGAAGGCATGACGAAGCTAATGCTGGGCGTGAACAAAGAGACTAACGAATCTTGGATGAGATTTTTCGGCCCCTTCTGGCACGAGAATCCGGTCTGGTACGACATGGTTCCACCGGAAGCATATTGCTACCCGCTGATGCTTCAGGTCTGCATCTCTTTGGCTGAACTCGATGTGGAGCTTCCGCTAAAAGGCACGATCTCAGCGGTCAAAGGTCGAAAACACCTCGACCTGGAACTGGAAGTGTCCGAGATACATTCCTTTCAGCTTGCGTGGGACAAGGAATACGCGGACAGGAACCGCCCGTACTGGGAAGAAAGCGAGCAACGAGGCCCGGACGCTGGGCACGCGGAAGCGACTGGGGACAAGCAAGACCCCGACGAGTCGCACAAGGATAGCGCGAACGGCGAAGATGCGGGCAACGGTGAACGAAGGGGAAGGCGGTGACCCGATGATCAAGCGCATCGTCGTGTATCGGTTCCTTGTTCTTGCGGCGTTGCTCGGCTTGTTCGATGCGTGGGACTGGATGCCCTTCCGGGTCGCGCAGCGTGATGTGATCGGGTGGTCGCTCCGTGTGGCGGGGTATGCGCCGGGGACCTTCGTCCACGACGGATCGCCTGCGGTTCGCGTGGGCGACCATGTGTTCTTCTACACGGCGGAGTGTACCTACCTCGACCTGCTGATGATCGTGGCGACGTTCTTGTGGGTGTTCGGGGCGAGCCGTCGGAGCAACATCCTGCGGATTGCGATCGCCGCGTTGGTCATTCTGTGCGGCAACCTAATTAGAACCTGGGCGTCGGTATACTTCAATGTGCGCGGGACGGATTGGTTCTACACGCACGACCTGCCGGATTACATCATCTGGTGGCCCACGGTGGTGGTGGTTGCGCTGCTTGCGCTGCGGCGCGACTTGCACGATCGCTTCGGAGCCACGCCGAAGGCCGTCGAGTCGGAAGCGGAGGTCTCGGTGAGCACCAGCGAGGTCTTTGCGCGCTGATAACTTCCGGCTCGGCCCGGGAGGGAACTGATGACGCTCCTTGAATATGTTGAGGCGTCGGGATGTGTGCTTTGGGCTGCGGCGTATGTGGTTCTGATCCGCCGCCAACACCGGGACAGGAGCTTCCTTGTTCCTCTCGTCGTGCTGGCAGCCAATTTTAGCTGGGAGGTTCTGCACGCGGGCACGCTTCTTGCACGACCTTCGCCGCTCGCGCTTACGGACCGTTTCGCCTTTGTGATCGACCTGGTATGGATCGGGTTGGACATCATCCTGATCCATCAGACGCTCCGCTTTGCGACGGCACAATCCCCGTCACTGGCCGGGCGGTACACGGTTTCACGCTTCGGCCTTCTCGTGGTGGCCAGCGCCGGGATTCATGTTCTGGTGGATGCAATCGCCCGGGATTGGACGGGGTATTACTCGGGGTTCATGGCCGACGTTTTCATGTTCGCTATGGTCGGCAGGCTCATCGCCGGGCGACGCGACAATCGTTGCGTCTCCCTGTGGTTCCTCGGGCTGTCCTTCGCCGCCGACATGATGATTGGAGTGGCCTTCGGAATGTGGGAGGCGTTCGTGTGGTTCCCGGCGGCGTTCCTGTGTTGTCGAATCCTGCTCTTTGTCTACTGCGTGAGCATGTTCGCCCGGAACAGGCGAATTTCCGAGTGCCGTCCACCGATAGGTGACGGTCGCCTGCTGGTATTGCCAGCGTGACGCTCACGCTCACTTTTGCGGTCATTCGGAGTACCGCAGAATGTGGATGTTTTGCGTGTTGCCGCGCGACAACCGTCGGAGAGATTTATGGCAGAGCGTACCTATGTTGGCACACGCGGAGAATTGCTCGTTGTCGCTATCCTGTTCGTCGGCGCCGTGTGTCTCGTGGAACACACTACCTGGGGTTCGCCCCGCGCGCTTGGTTTGGCGTTCGATCTTGTCGTGATCGTTCTGTCCGGCTACCTCTTGAAATTGGGGGACGATCTCGTTGACGAATGGCGGCTGGTCCGGTTGGGCGGCGTGCTGTCGTGCCTGGCGGTCCTGGGGTTGTGCGTCATCGTCGCCCGGCGACAGGAATTGTTCTGGCTCGTGGGCGGTGGATCGCTCGGCATAATCGCCGCGCGGAAGGTGGATCACTTCGGTGCGGTCGTAGCCTATATCGGATTCTGGCTGGTATGGGGGGCGGCGTTCTTCGTGATGGGCCCGCAGCTGCGACCTGAGTTGTTTGTTCTTGGAGCGGTTGGCATTGCCGCCGACGAGTATCTGGAATCGTGGGCCACCCGTCGAGCGGCTGAGGGTGGATCGACGGGCGGCTTGATGCATGTGGTCGTGTGGATAGCGCGCGGGCGATGGATGGTTACGGTGTTGGCGGTGACGCTGGCCGGGTTGGGACTCATCCAACCGGAGTCCTGCGCTCTGATCCTGGGCTTCGAGTTGGGCTATTCGTTCGGTGAAGTGAAAGGCTGGGCGGATCGGATTGCCGAGCGGGTGGCGGTCGCGTTCCAGCGTGAGTAATCGGATTGGAGGGATGTGTTGTGTCGAACGATCTTCTTCCGCCCGCTCTGGTGGCGATGGCGGCTATCCTGGGCTGTGGTATATCAGGTGGACAGATGCTGCGTTGCGTTCACCGGAAGCGGTCGGATGATGTGAGCATCCTTGGCTGGCTTGCGGGCGCCGCGTCGGGTATGTGCCTTGTGGTTCTCTGCGTGGTCACGCAGTCTTCTCCATGGTTGGCGTTTTGGGAAGGAACCGGTGTCGCCGAGTGCCTGCTCACCGCGTTAGTCGCATGGAAGTATCGGACACTAGCCGTGGCAGCCGAGTGAGGCGCGCGTTCGTTGGTACGGTGAGCGGCGGGGATAACGGAGGTGCGGCGGTCATCGCAGAGACCCATAGCCTACCGCCGCGTGGGATCAGGGTGCGGGCTTGTCGAGAGCATTCGCGCTTGCCCCAGATCGAGCGGGAATGCGGAGCAGTCGAGGATGGTGGGGAGGCCGTGTTTGCTGCGCACGGGCGGGCGAACGATGCGGACGCCTACGCGGCACTCTTCGTCGAGGGTTCGCGGCGGGGCGTTGCGCTTCGTGCCGGATTGCGATGGCGCGCGCAATCCTCGTGCCCAGACGTATACCGGTCAAGTATAGATACGACAACCGTGGCAGGCTGATCCGCGAAGCCAGGTACGACGCCGATCCCACCCGCGACTACCACATCAGCTACGAGTACGACCAGGGTGGGAACCGGACCAGGAAGATCCGGTCCCTGGCCGGTTGCGATCGGATCGAGACGGTCTACCATTATGATTATGAGGACCCCGTATCCAACAGCAGCAACAACCGCCTGATGTACCACGAGACCTACGAGACGTGCCGCGTGTTCGAGGAC
>JAUWWQ010000079.1 GCA_030616775.1 Planctomycetota bacterium | reverse complement strand
TTGCCACCACGACCAGAGTTGCCTAGCATCTTCCATGACGCTCTCCTTTCAGACATTTATGTCTGGTTACAGAATCCCGACATGATGCCTCGAAGAGAGCGTCTCTCAAAATCCTAGAAACTACTGCCTAGTGGCAATCCGTTTTTCGACGACGTCAACGGTAACGGCGTCGAGGATCCGGGTGAGTTCACTGCCGATTTCAGACCGATACTATTCAACCCGGACGACTGGCGATCCACAGACGTGAGCCGGTACTACCGCACGGCCAGCGGCGGGGCTGTTATTATCGAGGAGGTCGATTTTGAGTCGCCCGAACCACGCACCTTCAACGGCGAGGAGCTTATGCCTCGGAATTACCTCCCGCGGCTCAATGCGTTTGCCTTTGGCCGACCGAACAGCGCGATCAACCTGCTGACCACCTTCCTACCACCGGAGTTTTTCAATGGGACCCACGCATTCAACGAAGATACCCGGCTGGGCATTTTCCAGGCGATCGCCACGATCAACCTGGTAATGGAGCAGGTGTTCAATGCGGAAGCGGTGATCGACATCGACGGTGACGGGCCGTTTGAGGCACAGACTATGCTGACCGACGCCCACCTGTTCGTGCTGCCCATCGGGGACCCGTTCGTGCTTCTGCTGGACGGTTTTGAGCAGCTATCCGAGCGGCCTGCGGAGGAGTCAACCAGCGACGGTACCCAGGGAGAATAGGCTTAAGAGGTGTGACGTTCGTGCCGGCATCACCAACCGGCTTTGGATAACGTGCCCGGCTCAACCGGTAAAGACAAACAAGCCCCAATCACAAGCGCCCGGCATTGCGTTCGGCGGGGGTGATTGGGGCTTGTCTTTGGAGCTGGTTACGCTCCGACAGTCTTCTCCGCCCGCTCCGTCTCGTCTACATTGAATACCAGCGTGCACGAGCCGTTCACGCAGCTTCCGTAGACGTAGTTGATATTGATGCTGGCTTCAGCCAGCTTGGAAGAGATGCGTTCCAGCTCGCCGGGGTGGTCCTCCACACGGAGTACCAGGACTTTTTCAGTAAAAAAGTTGTGACCTGCCTCGGCCAGCACGTCGTTGGCGACTGGGACGGGGCTGGCAACGAAGTTGACCCAGGTACAGTCCTCGTCTTTGGAAACATATAGGGCGTCAATGTTGACGTTGGCACGCCGCAAGGCCCCGCACAGTTCGGCAAGCGCGCCCGGTTTGTTTTTCAAGCCGATGCAGAATTGAGTTGCTACCGCCACCGCTTTCTCCTAACCGGCATGAACGCAACACGCCGCAACACCCGCAATCTGCATCCCAGGCGCGCCTCGTGTCCCAGGACGCCGCTAGCCAAAGCGTCAGCCGGGGCCCACGCTCGCACAGTTAAGTCTCAAGCACCATATCACGCTTCCCCGGGATCGTCAAGCGACTGGGATCGCTGAGACAGGGTCGTTCAATTCTTTGGCGATGCTCGGATTAGGGCGAGGGCTTTGTAGGGTTTGGCGGGGTGGCCTCGGCGGGCGGCGGCGATGTTGGTCCACCTTGCAGCGCGGAGCAGATATAGCGAGGCATTCCGCAGGGCAGCCGGAGCCTGGGGGGCGACGCCGCTTGGAACCCGGCAGGCATCTTCGCCCATCGTAACGTCGCGAACGAAAAAGAGTCGGTTCTCGATGTCCCAATGTTCACGGCACAGGCCAGTCCGCCGAAGGCGGATGGGCGTCGGCACGCTGACCATCCAGGCTGGTGATGCCGCAGACGCCGCCGGACACACATTAGAGTTACCTTGGTTTGGAGGAGGGCATCCAGCGACCAGGCTTACTCATCGGAGCGCTGCTGTTTGCTGTTTTGTGACATGGTGTGTCACTAGCCGGAATATGCCGGTTTCTTTGCAGACCCGCCCTTGCCCCCTGTGCGTGACCAACTCGCCGCTATTTCAGCGATCATTCCGCTCGCACACAACTTCCCGGCAATTGGGCAGACGGTGGGGCAAAGGCCGCCTTTCCCTCGTAGATCCCTGATCGGCAATTCGCGCATAGTCGCAAGTGAGCGCCGGGGAAAGCCGATAACCTGGGCGGGGTTCATCCGCACCGGCAGGCGATACGTTGAGGAAACTTGGATGTTCGGGATGACACGGACGCTGTCTTTCAGACGACGTCTGTTGATCTGGCGTGCTCGCTGGTCCATTCCATCCTTACTTGCAGCCAGAGACGAACGTAGGCTCATCTCGCTGGTCGCCGCTACCAACGGCGGGATCGCAATTTTGATCATCAGTGCGCTCGCCCGGCTTATCGACTTGCCATTACTCTTCCCGGCGCTGGGACCCAGTGCGTTTATACTATTCAGTAGCCCGTTTTCACGTGCCGCCGCGCCGCGATCAGTCATCCTGGGCCATCTTTCAGCCATCGCAGCAGGTGTCGCGGTCTGGCATTTCGTCACCTTGATCTGTGGTACACCAGTATCCCTGGAGATGAGCGGCTGGCCGATTCTTGCCAGTGCCTCGCTGGCCCTGGCGGCAAGTTGTGTCTTGCTGGTTTGGCTGGCGTGTCCTCACGCACCGGCCTGTGCTACCGCATTGATTATTGCTTTGGGCGCTGCTAACGGCTGGACGGATCTGCTCGGTATGGCGAGTGGGGTTGTACTTTTGACCGCGCAGGCTGTCCTGATAAGCAGAATCGCCGGTATAAACGTGCCCATCTGGTTCCCACGATCCAGGAACGCTCATTATATGTAGAGCACGGAACTGACGACCGACGCAAAGAATGGTGCGCTGAGCGATTCCTGCAGGTCACGTGCTCAAGACCTTGCGGGGTTTTTGCTTTTTGCCGGGCCGCTTCTTGACATTGGTGGTATCGCCCTGCGCGGCATTCAGCACGATTTGTTCCTTGGGTGTCCAAGAGCGCGGGCGGCGGGTTTGCAGGTCGGCTAACCGCCCACCTTCGGCCACGTGCTTAAGCAGCTCTGCGATCCGCTTGCCCAGTTTCTCGGTGGCCACACGTTCATCCACGAACCCACGATGCAGCAACCAGCTTCCGTGCTGGAAGTCGGGTGCCACCTTACGACCCTGAAACTGTTCAACGACACGCTTACCCGAAAAGCCGATATTGGCTGAGCCCTCCACGACGATCATAAAGTCGCCACGAAGGCCATAGCTGATGGCCGTCCCGCCCAGCGTCGGGTCGCAGATGACCGAGATGTGCGGGATGCCGGCCTCTTCTAATTCACTCAGGGCGTGCTGGGCCTTGGGAATGTTGCGGTGCATCGAGGGTGTGCCCTCCTGCATCCGTGCTCCTCCACCCATGGCGACGGACACCAGAGGCGTTTGACTTTCCAGTGCCTTCAGGGCGGCATAGCGAAACTTCTCCCCAATCTCGTCGCAAAGGCTGCTGCCCACCAGGCCGAAGTTGTTGATGGCCAGGACTGCGTCATAGCCGCCGATCTTCACCGTGCCCGTAATCAGCCCCGACACAAGTCCGGTCTCCTTGATCCCGCGCGCCAGGGCCTCTTCATACTCGGGGAACTGGAGTTGATCGACCGAGCAATATGCAATGGTCTCCTCAAACTCTCTAAACGAGCCTTCGTCAGTTACCCAGCGGATCCAATCAACGGGGTGCTGCCGCCGGTACGGGCTCACGCCACCGTTGGGGTGAAGCGGTGGAGCCCCATCCATGTCACCGTAGCGTCGCTCCAGCATGTATTCGTGGATCAGGGCCCACTGGGTCTTGCTGAGGGAGTTGGCCTCGTGCCCGAGCTCTGTGCTTAAATACCCGACGTCCACGTGCTCTACCGCATAGATCATTCGCGCCATCTGCCGACGATCCTCCGGCTGGGCAATCAACGCGGCCTCATCCGCGGGATTGCCGTGGCCCGTAGTGACCTTGCAATTGCGTTCGGCGATGTACTTGGCCAGCGAGGCTTTGAGGTTCTGGAAGGCCCGGTGCTGTTCGGTGGCCGTCTTGGCTAGCGCGTCGCTGCTCCGCTTATCGCCCGACTCCCCCCATACGCCCATGGTATAAAACTTCTCCCGGCGGACGCCCTCGGCCTTATCCCCGCGCAGTTCCAGAATCTGGGCCAGGTTTCGCACCACCGCGTCTTTACCCTTAGCCAGCAGTTCCCGTGGATAACGATGCCCGGGGTGCAACCCCTCTTCAACCACCTCATCCACCGTGCCCTGCCGGATAGCATCGGCCGAGGTCAAGCACAGACCCTCCGCAGCCTTGCAGATCGACTCCGGGCTGCGATTACGGAACAGAATCGACGCACATCCCCCGGGGCTGATCACCATGTGGGTAGCGTACTGATTCATAATCGTCCGGTTGGTCGGGGTGATGGCAATGGCTCCACCGCTAGCGCCCTGGCTGATTATGTATGAAAGGTTGGGCACCTTGAGCGACGTAGTCTTACGGATCACCTCGTTGATGGCGAACGCCTGGCCTTCTTCCTCTGAGTATTCCGAGGGGTCCGCGCCGGGTGTATCCACAAAGACCACTACCGGCCAGCCGCGCTGCTCGGCCATGTCCATGAAATACACGGCCTTGCGATATCCGTCGGGGAAGCCCATGCCCTGGTTCCAGCGACGGTATTCGGAGACCGGCAGCGTAAGCAGCTCTTCCCGCTGTGAGGATGGGCCGGTCTGCTGCCCGATAACAACGGTGTCAATCAGTCGCCCGTCGATCTCGATCTTGGCTTCGCCGCCGATCAACAGGTGATCGCCGCGCACCTCCGGGTTGTAGTGCAGCACTACGTCGCGAAAGATGTACCCGATGTAGTCGAGCGTTTTGGGGCGTAGCGGATTCCCAGAGAGCAGGAAGGTATCGTAGGCGCTGAGGTTGGGATATACCTCGCGCTCGCAGGCTTCCAGTCGGGCCCGCGTCGCCACGTAATCCGGGCTATTCTCGGAAAGGGCTGCGAGCCGTTTATCAAGGGCGCTGATTTCGGTCTCAAATGGCAAGGTAAACGCCACGGTTGCCTCTCGTAGGTGCGGTTCGCGGCGGCAGCGTTGCCGCCCCAGGGGCAACGCGTCTCGGCCTGCGTCAAACGCCGCTGCCGGTCAGGGCATGCTGGGTGTCCGCTCAGCCGACATCGGCCGGTCAAGCCACGGCGCCCGCCACGAGCTCCGTCAAAACCGTCTCGTAGTGTACCACAAATGTGCCGGGTGCGGCCAGCCGGCTGCGGACGCCACCAGGGCCGTTCAATTCTCGGGCGACGCCCTGATGAGGGCCAGGGCTTCGTAGGGTTTGGCGGCGTAGCGTCGGAGGGCAGCGGCGACGTTGGTCCGTCCAGCGGCGCGGAGTAGAAACAATGAGGCGTTGCGCAGAGCGGCCAAAGCTTGTGGTGCGGCGCCGCTTCGAACCCGGCAGGCATCCTCGCCCATCGTAACCTCGCGAACGAAAAAGAGTCGGTTCTCGATGCCCCAATGCCTCAGCCAAGCTTCCCGTCGACATGGTCCGGTTCTCCATAACCTACCGTAGACGGATCCATCCGCCTTCCCAGTATCGTCGGCTACACCGGATCAGAGTATTGAACAGCCCTCCCATCGGCCCGGCACTCAGTTGGTCAAGTGGTAACCACTATATGACCACCGGGAAGTAACCGGAAACTCGCCCGCCGATAACCGGCAACGACAGCGATACAGGCGTGACGTCATATCCGTCATGACAGATCGGCCGGCGCCAGTGTAGTGTCATTTTCGGACTTGGGAGGCCCGGTCACACGCCGCCTCCTTAAGTGTCGTGCGTCTCGGATTCTGTCGATGGGAAAACGAGAGCGCTTAGCGTCCGAGAGTCTCCCGAGGGGACCGAATCTGAGCTGGGACAATCCGCATGGCTGCTGACCATCAGGGAACCGTCCTCATCGTTGAGGACGAGACTGAGCTTCTATTCATCCTCACCGCCCACCTGCGGGCGGCGGGTTTTGCCGTTTTGGAAGCGGTGGATGGAATCAAGGCCATCGAGCTGGCCACAAGTCGGCAACCGGATGTGATCATCATGGATATCGGGTTGCCCTTGCTGGATGGTCTTGCCGCCACCCGCACGCTCAAGGCGGACAATCGCACCGCACACATCCCGGTCATCATGCTCACCGCTCGATCGGGGGCACAGGACATCGTCCGGGGCCTCGAGGCCGGCGCCCAGGAGTATCTCCCCAAGCCGTTCGACGTGGCGGAACTCCTGGCTCGCGTACGGACCGTCCATCGGCTGGCGGTTACCCGCAAGGACCTCGACCGACTCAACACCCGGCTCGAGGCCGAGGTGGACGTCAAGACGAAAAGGCTGCAGGTGCTCTACGAGTTCATGCGCGACCTGAACCGTGCCGACTCCCGTGATCAGATCCTCGACCTGCTCATCCGGTGCGTTGAGCTGGCCACCGGGGCGATGCGCATCTCTCTTTTCCTTACCGAGGCGACCGGCGAATACCTGGTGTGTGAGCGGGCTGTGGGGATCGACCCGTCCGTCGTAGACCGCATCCGCATAAAGGACTTCGAGGGAATCACGGGGCAGGTGTTCCGAAGCGGTAAGACTCTTGCTGCGAAGACCTACGGCACCAACGTCCAGCCGGACCGTAAGTACCGTCGGGACACATTCTTGAGCACTCCCTTGGTGTCAACATCGTTGAAGACGCGAGAGGGTGTTATCGGTGTGCTCAACGTCACGGAGAAAGCGGACGAGTCCCCCTTCTCCGAGGAAGAAATCGAGTGTATCCGTTCGGTTGCCAATGCTGCAGCCATCGCCCTGGATAACGTAATCCGGCGGACCCGTTTGCGACACTCAGTTCGGGTCTTGTTGCAGACATTGGGCCATTTGGCTGAATACCGTGACGAAGAGACGACACTTCACATTGACCGGGTCACGAAGATGGCTCGCCTTCTCGCCGAGGAGCTGCAGCGCGAGGGTCCCTGTGCGGCGTTGGTCACCGACGACTTCGTGGACATGCTGGTCCAGGCCGCCCCTATGCACGACATCGGGAAAGTCGGCATTCCGGACGAGATCCTGGTCAAGCCGGGCCGGTTGAGCGATGAGGAATTCCAGATCATGAAGACGCACACGGACATCGGCCGGCAAGTGCTGTCTCGCGCGGGCGACCCGGCCTGTCCGGTCCCGCTGCTACAAATGTGCATCGACATCGCCTACTGCCATCACGAGCGTTATGATGGGAAGGGGTACCCCAGGAAACTCACCGGACAGGATATCCCTCTTGCTGTCCGCATCATAGCACTGGTGGATGCCTACGATGCGATGACCAGCCATAGGCGCTACAAGAAGCCCAAGTCTCACGAGGAGGTTGTCGAGACCATCCGGTCCGAAGCCGGCAGACACTTCGACCCCGTCCTGGTGGAGGCGTTCCTGCGCTGCCACCAACATTTCAACGAGGTTCGCGAGCGCTATGACGACAGCCCCGAAGCGCTCGGGGCGCTGGTCGCCTGACGTGACCTTCGGTTAAGAACACTCGCCAAACCGGTCTAGCAAGTGGCCGAGAATATCGCGCACGCGTCCGGGGCGATCCTTGCCCGTGGGCAGCGCAAGGCCGAAGTCTGCACGGGCAAGCTCCCTCTTCATGTCCACTTGCCGGATTCCTGATAGGCAAACCCGGACTGCCGCCGCCCGCGCAGTGCTACACTGCTTGCTCATGCCTCCAGCCCGACAGCGGATGCAGCGGAAAGTCAACCGACCCATCGGCATGGGTTCAACTCCGTATACCGCCGCGCCACAATGCGACTTGATTTGTTGGCTCGGGCCTGTACCTTCGTTCGCGCCAAACGCATCTGGAGATAAGACCCATGCTCAAGACTTGCAACAGTGTTTTGGAAGCGATCGGGGAGACTCCCCTTGTCAGAATGCATCGGATCATAGGGAGGGCCACCGCAGCCATCTACGCGAAGATCGAGTTCGTAAATCCCGGCGGCAGCGTCAAAGACCGCATCGCGTTTGCCATGGTGGAAGCGGCAGAGCGTGACGGACTTCTGAGACCCGGCGGGACCATCATTGAGGCTACGTCCGGGAATACCGGCGACGGCCTGGCGTTGGTCGCGGCTGTCAAGGGCTACCGTTGTATCTTCGTGATGCCGGACAAGATGAGCGCCGAGAAAATCCGGCTTCTCAAAGCGTATGGGGCTGAGGTGGTGATAACGCCTGGCACCGCTGAGAGCAACTCCCCCGAGGGATGTGGTGCTGTCGCTGTTCGGCTCGCCAACGAGATCCCCAACGCCTGGCAACCCGACCAGTTCACCAATCTGAACAATCCGGAGTATCACTATCGAGTCACCGGTCCGGAAATCTGGAAGCAGACCGAAGGCAGAATCACCGCTTTCGTCAGTGGGGTCGGCACTGGGGGAACCATCTCCGGCGTGGGCCGGTACCTCAAGGAACAAAACCCGGAGATCCAAGTGGTTGCGGCTGACCCCGAGGGATCGATCCTTTCGGGCGATACACCCAAGCCCTGGGCCGTTGAGGGAATTGGCGAGGACTTCGTGCCCAAGACCTTCAACTCGCAGGTGGTTGACGAGTGGATACGTGTAAGCGACGCCGAGTCCTTCTTGATTGCCCGCAACATGGCCAGGACGGAGGGGCTGCTCGTCGGAGGATCGAGCGGTACGGCCATGGCGGCTGGCTTGCGCTACGCCCAGCGCCTGGAACCTGATGACCTTGTTGTGGTCCTGTGCCCTGACACCGGACGCAACTATCTCTCGAAGATGTACTCCGACGAGTGGATGATCGAGAAGGGTTTTATGAAACCGGCGGTAAAGCCCCAGACCGCCGGCGATCTGCTCCGCAGACGCGGCAATGTGCCGGTGATTTCGGCCTGCCCGAACGACAAAGCGGCTGACGCCATTGCACTGCTGCTGCGGCATGACATCTCCCAGTTGCCGGTCGTTGAGGAGGGGAAAGTAGTCGGCTGTGTCCGCGAGCTGACACTGGCTCGCTTGCTGCACTCCCGGAGCGACCCCAGGCAGGTCCCGGTGGGCGAGATCATGGCCAGGCCTATGCCGACTGTAGACGAGCTTGTCGATCTTGACGAGGTCTATCGACTACTCTTGTCGGGGGACAGTGCGGTGATCGTCCTGCGCGGCGGCAAGATTGCCGGCATGGTGACACGGATTGACCTTGTCAGCTTCTGGCATCAGCCCTTTGAAGAGGATACCGGTGAAAGGAACGAAGCAACATGACACAGGACACTCTCACGCCCTGGCAATTCGGTCCCGCTCAGGATGGGGCCGTCTGGGAAATGTCGGTTCAAAGATTTCCGAATGTGGCGACGCTGAGATCAGCGGACTATAATCAAACAGCCGCGATGGAACGGCACTAGGAGTCGATCGACGACCTGCTGGAACCACGGTGCGGAGTCATCTCATGTTCTCATCGAGACAGTTAGTTGGATTGCTGGGCGCGGCACTGCCGCTCTTCGTACCGGCCACCTCACAAGGCCAGAAGATGTACTGGGTTGACCGAGGCCGGATCCAACGAGCGGAACTCGACGGGTCGAACGTCGAACGGCTAGTTGACGTGGGCTATCCCGTACCCGTTGACGTAGCGTTGGATTTGACCGATGGCAAGATATACTGGACGGATTTGTTCGGGTCTCGGATCCAGCGGGCGAACCTGGATGGCTCGTGTGTGGAGACGGTCGTAGACACCGATCCGAGCTTTCCCGTCAGCATCGCCCTCGATACTGAGAGCGGCATACTCTGCTGGGGCGCCTGGTGGAGCCACACTACCATGATTTACTGTGCCAACCTCGATGGCTCGTACCCACGAGTCGTAGTACGTGGGTTGCTCCAGTTCAATAGCGGCCTGGCCCTCGATCCGGGTGCGGGAAAAATCTACTGGACCGGGGTTGACGGCCACAGGAAGAGCATCCAGCGTGCTGACCTTAACGGCCTAAACCTAGAAACCGTCGTAACACCGACACGTACTCCCTACGGGCTCACCCTGGACCTCACAGCCGGCAAGATGTACTGGACCTTCAACTCCTTCGAACCACCAAGGCTGCAACGCGCCAACCTAGATGGGTCAGAGGTCGAGACCATTCCCGTCGAGGGGGGTGCTCCCGTTAAAGTCGCCCTCGACGTGCCAGCCGGAAAAATGTACTGGACGGTTTGGCACGTGGTCCCCGTGGTGCGGCGCGCCAATCTCGACGGGTCCAATATCGAAGATCTCATCTTGCAGCGTGACTCCCGTCCATACGCGATCGCTGTTGACACGAGATGTCAAGCGGAGGGCCCCGACTGCCAGGGGAACGGCCTTCCCGATTCATGCGATATCGCCCGAGCAATCAGCCGAGATTGCGATTTAAGTGGCATCCCCGATGAGTGCGAGCTCGCCGACGGAAGCAGCTTGGATTGCAACCAGAACGATATCCCGGACGTGTGCGAGCGAGCGGACGACTGCAACGGTAATGGCGTTCAGGATATCTGCGACCTGTTTGTGGGGATAAGTCTCGACTGCAACGACAACGCCATCCCGGATGAATGCGAGCCGGATGACGACTGCAACAACAACGGTTTGCAGGACTTCTGCGATCTTGCCGACGGTACGAGCGTTGACTGTGACGAAAACGCTGTTCCGGATGAATGCCAGATCGATTGCAATCAAAACGGGGTCGCCGACACTTGCGAGCTTGAGTGCAATGGAAACGGGATTCCCGACATCTGTGATGTCGCTGACGGCACGAGCGGGGATTGCAATGGGAACAAGATCCCGGACGAGTGCGACATCGACTGCAACGGCAACCTGGTACCGGACGAATGCGATATCGCTGACGGGACCTCATACGACTATGATGGCAGCGGTATTCCTGACGAGTGCGAAGTCTTCTCGGGCTGCTTGGACGGCCCCAACCACTTTGATTACCGTCCGCATCGACAGAATGAAGATGCGGAGCGGTTGGCCATGAGCCTCACGGGGCAGCTTCGCGCCCCGAATGACGTATATAATCGCGTCCTCCGTGACCTCCACCTACTGCACCTCACGATTCCCGAAACCGCCGCTGTGGTTGGCAGGGGGGTTTATCATCCAAAGAGTCTGTTTGTCCGCCTGTACGTGGACATGTCTCATTCGGGCTACGACCGACTGAACACGTTCTATCAGGTAATCGACGACCACGAGTACCACATAGTGGAGGGCCTTCATCTAGTCACGTTCTGTGACAGCGTCAATGTTCCGGTGCTCGCACAGGAGTACGAGGTGCTACCTGAGGTACAGCATGCGGAAGCTAATATCTTAATCTCAATCGGTGATGTGGACGAAGTCCGGCTGACTGTTCTTGAAAAGGCGTTTCGGTACACCATTCGGGATGCTTGGAGTGACTGCCCAAGCGGGTGGATCTGTAACGTCCTTTGGCTCGTTGATGTAGACGAGCTCGGTTCGGTCAGCCTGGTTTCTTACGAGACCTACGGCGGGTGTTGCTGTGCATTCTGCGACGATTGCAATCAGAACCATATCGCGGACGCATGTGACATCGTGTGTGGGCCTCCGCTTGGGGAGTGTGACGTATCGGGCTGCGGGTGGAGCGCCGACTGCAATGCTAACGGGATCCCCGACGAGTGTGATCTGCGGGGGGACTTCAACGAAGACGGTTACGTCATGGTTGATGACCATGCTGCCTTCGTCGATACGCTCTTCGGCCCAAGCGTTACACTGAAATGTTCCATGGCTGACCTTTACCGCGACGGGCACGTCGATCTACGCGATTATGCGGAATTCCAGATCGCGTTTGGCCAGTGACAATCAGTTCGTATCTCAGTCGGCATCGAAGACATCGACGACCTTATAGATGACCTGGATCAAGCCCTGGAGAAGGCATAGACCGTCAGTTGACTTGCCTGCGGATCAATCGGCCCGTCCCCTGTGTCCATCAGCCCGGCTAATTCGCGCCGAAACAAGTTTGAAATGCCGCGAAGTCATCGAGATCCACGTCGTCGTCGGCATCCAGATCGGCACTGTTGAAGTCACTCAGATAGCAGCTTGGGGGAGGAGCAACGACATACGGACCACCGCAGCACCTGGCAAAGATGGTGAAGTCAGCCAGATCCACGTGGCCGTTACCGTCCAGGTCCGCAGGTATCGGCGGTGTCGTGCCGGCATATTTGGTCACAAAGAGGTCAAACGAGCCGTTGGAGGAATGCTCGTCTACGCCCTGATCGGGATCGAAGTCAACGGTAAGTTCAAAGCGGCCGGCGAAGTATACGTCACCACTTGGACTCACGGCTATGGCGTAACCTCCCTCCTCATAAGCCGTGCTACCTGTAGTCCGGGTTTCCAGATAAGTACCGTCCGAGGTTAGCCGGGTCACAAAAATGTCGCGCCAGCCGTTCGTGCAATGGTAGTCGATCGCATCCGCAGGATCGAAGTCCACCTTCTGATCGAAGTGTCCCATGACCAGCACGTCGCCGTTCGCCGCCAACGCTATGCCGCGACCGCCGTCCCAGCGGTCCCTGCCCACCGTGTAAGCCCAGGCGTAGGAACCGTCAGCGTATATCTTGCTGACGTAGATGTCAGCCGTCTGTCCCACCGCGGTGCGCCAGTCCCCGCCCGGTCCCGGGTCAAAGTCAACACGGCTGACAAAGTATCCGGTAAGGAATGCGTTTCCGCTGACGTCCACCGCGATGTCCCAGCCGAGGGCCTGGTAATTGGTGCCGAATGTCCTGGCCCATACGTGCGCACCGTCATTGCTCAGCTTGGCGACGAACGCACCGCCCCCGTCGTGGATGTCCTGCCCGGGACCGGCGTCGAAGTCCACCCCCGCCCACCGCTCGAAATCCGAGTAGCAGCCGGTGACCAGGAGGTTGTCCTCATAGTCAGTAGCGATGGCAAACCCCATGTCGTACGTGGTACCTCCCATGGTACGCGTCCAGGCATAATCGCCCTCAGCGGTAAACCTGGTCACGAAAATATCATATCCGTCCTGTGCGGTGTGCTCATCCACACCCACAGTCGGATCAAAATCGACCGTGTATCGGAAGCCGCCGGTAACCAGCACGTTGTTTACGGAGTCTACCGCGATCCCGTGGGCGCGGTCGCTGCCGGCTGCCCCGAAGGTGCGAGTCCAGGCGTAGCTGCCGTCCGCGTGCAATTTGGTCACGAAGACATCCTGTCGTCCGTCGGCTGTGTGCAGGTCCACCCCATCGGTGGGATCAAAGTCAACCGTTTCGGCAAAGCGACCGGTGATCAATACGTTGCCACTTAGGTCCAAGGCCAGGTCATTTGTGTGGTCTTCCCCGGTGCCTCCGATCGTGCGCGTCCAGCCGTACACCGTCTCCCAGGCCAATCGCGCGTCTCCGCTAGATCCGCTGCCCCCTCCATCGTCTTCGAGCTCCTCGACCGGGACCGCGCCGCGGTGACTACGCTTAACGTCGTCATGTGGGTAGCGGGCGCTAAGAGCCGCGCCCACTTGCCCTACATAGGCATCCAGCCTCAACCCGGCATGCGACGTGGTAAGCAACGCCGTTGCCAGGATGAATCGGACCTGGAGTTTTGAGGTCAGTTTCATCGCTGCCGGTGCCTCTGCACCTACGCCCCTGCACAGACTCTTTCGCCCCTGTCAGTCGGGCGAGCTGATCAGCTCCACGAAGAGCTGTTCCAACTGGGCCACGTCGGCGGCCTGATCAAACAACTTGTGCCGGGCCTGAACGCCGCCACAGGCATCCTGATCATCAGGGTTGGAACCTATGTGCATTCGCACAATCGTAAATGGTGCCGCGCTGACGGCACCAACGTACGGCTCCTCGGCGATTTTCACAAAGATCGTGCGCGAGTGCTCGGCCTGAACAACCCCAACACCCAGGACGGCATCGGGAGCCAACAAAAAGCATGGTGTCTCAACGGTCAGGCCGGCATCACTGGAATCGATCAGACGCATGACGTCGTCGTCCGGATCGTATACCACGCTGAGCGTCCGCCCCTCAGCTCCCTCGTACACCTTGAGGGTCCGCATCGGAGCATCGGGACCATCAGTGCCAGTGTCAGGTGCCCACAGAAACAAATCCGTCCAGGTCGAGGGGAAGTCGAAGTCGTATACCGCGTGGTCCGCCGTTCGCCGCTCGCCGCCCAATTGCCAGGTGTCGCCATCACGGCCAACCGAGAGCATCACCCCGTCCACCCAGAACTCCAACCCTGGATCGTAACTCCGCTGATAGATCCTGGCGGTCAGCGAAGTGGTGCTGGTCCGAAGTTGGCCGCTGCAGAAAACCCTGGTCCACTGTTCGCACATCTGTCCGAACACAACCTCTGCAACTCGGTTCCCGGCGTCGTCATCGATTTGAAGCCGCATAACGCGCGGCTTTCCGTAGACGTGCGCCAACACCGACACGGTTGAATCAGCGGGGATCTGTCCAGAATAAGGCGGCAGAACCACCCCGGCCCGACGAGCCTCCGGGCAGGTAACATGCACCGACTGCTGGCCGTGGAATGCCCGCGTCGTGTCGATCTCCAGCGTGGCGCCCCCATAGGGAGCCCAACCCGCCACTGTGCCTTCCGCACTGGAAGTCTCGGGCGTGTCCCACAGATTCGCCACCTCCCCTTCAAATCGAGTACCGCTGATTAGACGATGCGCCACAGGTGGACCGAGGGCGAGAACCGCATCCTCGTAACCCACAATCTCCAGTTGATAGCGGGCCCAAAGACGCCCGTCCTTCTCGCCGAGAAAGCGTTGAATCCCCGCCTGGTCCGGCCCGAATCGCTTGGCCAGTGCCCAATTAGTGCCGTCAGCCGAAGTGTACAGGGCGGGAGCCACATAGAGACCATCTGGTCTTGGCTGGGACCGAACCAGTTGCAGCGGCGTATACATGAGCCCGCCCCACTCTGTCATGTCGTATACCTGGCCGTGGAACATGTCGTCGCGGGCCGGGGATTCAGGACCTAAGTAGAGGACGGACTCCCAGCGATTCGTCGCCCGGTCCTGTCGGCGCACGCCAGACGCTTACGCGGAGTCCATACCCCAGTAGACCGCGTCGGGACGGGCCAATGCCGCGGTGGGCCCACCAAGGTTAAAGCCGGGCGGCGTCGTGGGAAAGTGGAGCGGTTTCAGATCCCAGCTCTCTCCGAAATCCTCCGAGACGATGAATAAATGATTGCCGGCACCATCTCCGGTCGTCTGCAAGACCCGGCTGTCGTATGGATCCCAGAAGATCCGGTGGTTGTGGGTGTACCGGTACTCAGGGTCGTAAACCACCTCCCAGGTGATCCCATCATCGTCCGAACGATATATCCGTCGGGAGTTGGGTGGACGCTTAGGCCCATACTCGGAGATGAACAGAAATGCCCCTGTATCTGCGAGATTGAAGTCAATGAGCTTGCCGTATTCCAGGTCCAGCACGTGCACGAACGTACCGCCGGTCGGGTCGTGCCGGTATACCCGGGCATTACCGTTGTTCCCTGCAGAAACCAGAATCGTCCCCGTGCTGGTACCGAACATGGAACGGATATATCCGGGAACCTCACCAATCGGTGACCAAGTGTGCCCGTCAGGACTGGTGTAAATATCTGAACCGGTCGAACCGTAGAATAGGCCGTCCGCACCTATGAAGAACGGACGTAGGCTCGGGACGTTGGGTGTGATGAACTCGCAAGACCGGCCGGCCTCAACCGCCACAAGTTCGGTACGGATGGTGTGCGGCGGAGCCATGCTCCCATCGCGGTTGAATGCGTTGCTCTCCCGCGTAAAGGCCACTTGCCCTCCGGTCACCTCATCCACCAGCGACCCCGCCAGCGGCAAGTAGGAAATAGGCTGCCAGGGCTCCAGCGACGTCGGCTCGCCCACCGCGGACAGACTCGCCCAGGCAAACACGATCATCGTCGCAACGGTTTTACCGACGGACATGGCTTTTCCCTCTCCCGTGTGTGGGTCGCGGCCAGGCGCCCCGTCGCGCTTCACAGAGCAAACCACAACAACATACTGTACCAAACTGTAAGGTTCGGCCACAAGGCCCTTCCCAGGTGCATGACCGTTTATGCGGCGAGCTTTTGGCGATTCCGGTCGGCGGCCCGACCACGAGGGCGTTGTTCGTGGAATCGCTCCGCCCGATCGTCCTCGCTGAGGTAGGCGGCGCGAATCTGTAGGACCGCCTCGGCGCCGTCTCGGGTCCAGAATTTCTCGGTACCCTTCACCCGCTGATTGAACTGCTTGATCAACGACTCCACCAC
>JAUWWQ010000004.1 GCA_030616775.1 Planctomycetota bacterium | reverse complement strand
TTGCCACCACGACCAGAGTTGCCTAGCATCTTCCATGACGCTCTCCTTTCAGACATTTATGTCTGGTTACAGAATCCCGACATGATGCCTCGAAGAGAGCGTCTCTCAAAATCCTAGAAACTACTGCTTAAGTCCTTATCTGACATACGATCCGATTTGACGGTCCGAGAAACATGGTGTATACTTATGATGCAGGGAGTCCTACCGACCTAAACTAATCATTGATTTTGTAGTGTAGGAGTTTTCGCTCTGGCCGGTTGGAGTGCCGTTCGCTCCGGCGATAGGTGGCAGGCGCTCCTCCAGGGTTGAACCTCATAGTTGCGTGATTTCGAGCTGAAGAAAAGACAGATTCTCGACCGCGTCGACATTCTCGACGTCGTTTCGGAACAAGTGACACTCAAACGCAGCGGACAGCGCTGGGTGGGGCTGTGCCCGTTCCACGCAGAGAAGACCCCCTCCTTCACGGTGCAACCAGATCGCGGTTCGTTCAAGTGCTTCGGGTGTGGCAAAGGCGGCGATGTCTTCTCATTCGTCCAGTTTCGGGAGAACGTCTCGTTCATGGAAGCGATGCGCATCCTGGCAGACCGGGCGGGAGTGGATCTGGGCGATGTCCCGCAAGGGGAATCAGCCGGTCCGGGACGCGCCGATCTTGCGCGGATCAACACGTGGGCAGCGGGCTTCTTCCGGGCTAAATTGCTCGACCCGTCGATCGGGCGGTCGACGCGGGAGTACCTGAAGATCCGGCAGATTTCCGAGAAAACTGCGGAGCAGTTCGGCTTGGGCCTTGCGACTGAGGGTACACCCGGTTTGCGTGAAGCGGCAACTCGTGCAGGAATAGATTCCTCGTTACTGCTCGCGGCGGACTTGATTCGACGCAGTGACGACGGACGTTTATACGATACCTTCCGCAACCGTCTGATGTTCCCGATTCGTGACACCAGCAACCGGGTTGTCGGCTTCGGTGGACGGACGCTCGGGGACGACCGGGCCAAATACCTCAATACCCGACAGAACGCGCTGTTTGACAAGGGGCGTAACCTGTACGGCGTCGATCTGGCTCGAAATACCATAGCCCAGCGGCGGCGGGTGGTCGTGGTCGAAGGTTATACGGACTGTCTGGCCGCTCACCAGGCCGGCTTCGCGGAGACCGTGGCCACGCTGGGCACGGCGCTGACCGAATCACAGGTTGATCTGCTGCGTCGATACTGCGACGAGGTCATCCTTCTTTTCGATTCGGACCAGGCAGGTGAGGCCGCGGCCGACCGGGCCATCCGTGTGGCACTGCCACGGTGCGTTGCGGTGCGCCTGGCCCGCATCCCAGATGGCAAAGATCCGAGTGATTTCCTCAGCCGGGCGAGCCCGGAGGCGTTTTCGGACCTGTTGAACCGCGCTGTGGAAGCGCTAGAATTCAAATGGCTTCAGACAGAGCAGCGCTTCCGGGGGGACGCAACTGACGCAAGCCGGCGGGAGGCGATTCTCGACTTCTTACGCGTCGTGGCTGAGGCGGCTTACACCAGGGCCGTCGATGCCATCCAGCGGGGTCTTCTGGTGAATCAGGTTGCGCACCTGTTGCGGATGGATCGCAACGAGGTTGATCGCTTGATGGTTGGACTGCGACCCAGGCGCATGCAGGGTGCGGCACCTCCACGAGGTGGCGCCGGGCAGGCGCCCCGGCCGGTGCCGCCCGACGCTGAGCAGGCCGCCTGGACACGGGTGCTCGAAGTGCTGTTGAACAAACCCGGCGTGTTGGAGGCCCCCGAGTGCCTCCCGGATGTCAGCCGGATAGTGAACGATCGCGATCGTCGCACTGCGGCGGTCGTGCGGGAGTTGATGCAACATCCCGGTGGTTTTCGCATTGCCGATGTGCTGGCCCGGTTTCAGGACCCGGCGGACGTTGCCCGAGTGATGGAACTGGCTGAGCGGGGAGCAAAACGGGGTAATTACGAAGACACGATTCGTGCAGCGCTCGAACAGATTCGGCGCTCTTTGCAGAATGATGAGGTGGAACAGAGTAAGCGGAGGTACTTCGCAGCGCAGACGGCGGGGGAAGCAACCGAGATAGCCCGAGATCAGTTCGCCAGCTTTGGCGAAGGAGTGCGCAAACACCGCGACTATCTCCATATTCCCCGTCGACTGAGCCGTCCAACGGCGGCGGGCGCGGGCACCATCGACGACACCAATGAATCAACCAGCGTGGAGCAACCATGAGCGAAGTCATTGAACAAGCTGTAGATCCCATTCAGGCCGCGGTAGACGAGCTGCTGGAGCTGGGTAAGAAGCGTGGCTACGTCACGTGGGAGGAGATGAATGAGATCCTCCCCGACGACGCCATCGATCCCGCCCAGCTCGAGATCATCATGATGTGCCTCGAGGAGGCCAAGATCGAGACACTCGACGAGGCTGACGCGGACCGCTACGAACGGCGGCGCAGGGCGGACTCCGAGGATCGTGATTCGCACAAAGGCACGGGGGCGCAGGGCGGCAACGGGCGGGACGGCACCGAGGAATTCGAAAAGGATATCACAAAAAACGTTAACGAACTGAGCGCCGACGCTGGTGTGAAACGAATTGACGACCCGGTAAGGATGTACCTGACGCAGATGGGCGAAATCCCGCTGCTCACCCGGGCGGAGGAGATCCGGCTGGCCAAGAAGATCGAGCTGACCCGCATGGCCTTCAGGCAGAAGGTCCTGGAGAGCGACTACTGCGGCGGGCTTGCTGTGGAGATACTGCAGCAAGTGTCTGAGGGGGCCCTGCCCTTCGACCGTACCATGAAGATATCGACCTCGGAGCACGCCGCCAAGGCGCGCATCAGCGCCCGCATCCCCGTCAACCTGGTCACGGCCCGTGCGTTGATGAAGCGGAACGAGGAAGACTGGGTGAAGGTGCAGGCCCCGCGAGTAGCTGCCGCCGTGCGGCGAGAGCTGACCCGGCGCATGCGCGATCGGCGGCGAAAGATATCGAAATTACTGGAGGAATTGTCGCTACGAACCAGCCGCATCCAACCGCTGATGAAGAGGCTCCGCGGGTTGTATCGGAAGATGAGGGAGCTGGAGCGTCGGCTGGCCGGTCAGCAGAAGCGTCGCACCATGGTGGACGAGGACGTCGCCGCGATGAAGGAGGAGCTGGCCGGGATCGAGTCGCTCTGTATGGAAAAGTCGGAGGCCCTGGGCGAACGGCTCAGGTCCATCCAGCGCGTCTTCAGCGAGTACGAGGACGCCAAGCGCAAGCTGTCCGGAGGGAACCTGCGGCTGGTGGTCAGCATCGCCAAGAAATACCGCAACCGCGGGCTGAGCTTCCTGGATATCATTCAAGAAGGCAACACCGGGTTGATGCGGGCGGTGGACAAGTACGAGTACAAGCGGGGCTATAAGTTCAGCACTTATGCGACCTGGTGGATCCGGCAGGCGATCACCCGGGCCATCGCCGATCATGCCCGTACCATTCGCATCCCCGTGCACATGATCGAGACCATGAGCCGGCTGCGCAATATCAGCAAGGAACTGCTCCAGGATCTGGGTCGCGAGCCGACGATCGAGGAGATCGCCAGAACTGCCCGGATGCCGGTCAGTGAGGCCCGACGCGTGCTCAAGATTTCGCGCCATCCCATCTCGCTGGATCGCCCGGTGGGCGAGAGTGAGGACTCTTATTTCGGCGACTTCATAGAGGACGAAGCCGTGGACTCGCCGGTCAGCACTGCTGGAGGCGGGATGCTCAAAGACCGGGTCGAAGAGGTGCTCAAGACCCTCACCTACCGCGAACGCGAGATCATCAAGCTGCGCTACGGCATCGGCGACGGCTATACCTACACGCTCGAAGAGGTCGGAAAGATCTTCAAGGTGACGCGGGAGCGGGTGCGGCAGGTCGAGGCCAAGGCCATTCGCAAGCTCCAACATCCGGTCCGGTCCCGAAAGCTGGAGGGCTTCCTTGCGAACCTGACGCCGTCCCCGACAATCCCGTAGCTATCCGCTGAGCCGGACAGGGACAACGGACTTCGGCGCCGATCAACCTAATGTGGGCGGACCCGCAACCCAAGTAGCGGCCTGCGTCCCCGCAGGCCGCCGTGATCCTCGGCCGGCGAGACGCCGGCCGCTACCTGAGGCGCGCCTACGCCGCCGCCAAAAGATGCGCGCATGTTTCACCGTAAGACTCTAGCCCGTCTTCAACACCGCGGAATCGTAACCTCTCAAGGACAAAGTAGTTATGATTCCCGATTTCGGTCTTGGCACTACGGGTCTTCTTGTCATGCTGAGCCGCCGGGTGGCCCGGGATTCACGGGCAGAACCATACCGTGGGACCCAAGGCCACACGGGGCGCTTGCAGGGCCTTGCCCGCATCATCCAAGGTGCGGCTGCGGATCACGAACGTTCCGCCGGCTCGCGTTATGACGACCCACTTCAATTGAGACAGATCATCGCGTGCTTCGGACACGCCAGCCTGGTCAAGGATGTGGAAGAATCCTGAAAAGCCATCAGGACTGTTTGGCTTGCGTCATCGTGTGGAGTCTGGGGTACGGGCACACTTCCTTTGGGGTGCCCGAGGCACGGCTTATGAGACACTGCTGCCGGAGCCGTTTTCAGCGGTCCCGACTGGTCGGCCGCAGTGCGGACATTTGGCCGACTGCAGACGGGTCCAACGCTGGGCAAAGACGTGCTCGCGGCGTGACAATTCCTCGGTACGGCGGACCACCTCTTCTTCGCGCTTGGCACAGTCGGCCTGGCTCTGTGCAAGCCTGTCCTTTTCATCCTGTAGGCGGGCGAAGCCGGCGGTAAGCTCGCGCTCGCGCTCGGTCAGTTGCTCGTGATAGCGGGTCACGTCGTGCAGTTCGCCGCGAAGTGCAGCGTCCCTTGCATCAAGCTCCGAGACACGGTCCGCTATATCGAGTTCCTGTTTGCTCATTGTTGCGGCGTCCTCCAGCAACTGCGATTGCCACGAGTTCAACCGGTCCCATGAAACGGCTATGTTGTTCTGAAGGGAGTCAAGTTTGGAGTCGATCGTTGCGGCCCCATCCTGCACGGAAGGGTCCAGGTCGACTTGGAGCTCCGACCCGACCGGTGGAGCGGATGGGTCTGTCGACACTCCGGCTTCATCGGACGTCTCGACCGAAGATGACATTAGCTCAGGTGGAGTTTCGGTGGCCGAAGTCTGCATGTTCAGCTCTGCGCCGCTGCTCGAACCGATCCGCAGCCTGAACGGTCCTAGGGTAATGCGGTCACCATCGCTCAACAGGGCCAACGAACACTGCTGCCCGTTGACCAGAATCCCGCCTGGCCCGCTCAGATCGAAGACCGCCGGTCCCTCTTTGAACCGAAAGATTATCGCATGCCGACGAGCGACATCCTTGTGGTCCAGCATAATGCGGGCAGCCTCATGCCGGCCGACAAGTACGACGGCGTCCTTCACCTCCCATTGCTGATCGGTATGCACCAGCGTAACGTTGACCGGCGTCGGGAAGGAGGTTGGATCGGCGAATTGCATCCCACAGCCCGAGTCATCAGAGATGTCCTCCGGTACCTGGATTGCCACCTGTATCGTGCTTGCTCCGACCCTGATGACGTCGCCGTCTTTGAGCGCCGTCAGATCGATCCGGCTGTCGTTGCACTGCGTACCGGCGCCGGTGTGCAGATCTTTCAGCAGAACCTCTGTACCGGTATTGACAATGACGCAGTGGGCGGGGCTGATATCGCGGTCGTGGAGAACAATGTGCGCCGGGCGGCGCGATCCGATGAGTGTGACCAGTCGTCGAAGGTTCCAGGTTTTCTGGGCCGCTGATCCTAGACCGGCTGTTATCCGCACGCGCGGGGCGCTGGCGGACAATTCCAAGCTGAACACGTCGGTTGACCGAGTGCTATCGTTCATGTGTGCTCTACCCCCAAGCCTGCGACGGCCATCGTCGGCTGCTACCACCAGCACGAGCGGAAGGCGTCGATCTGTACTGACACGAAACCGTTCGCCTCTGGTATGAAATGTGGTATGGTCGTCTTATCTTCCGTATCTCCTAGAACGCGCTTCGTAGACGACGGCGCACGCTGCACGCCGGCCGATGTGATAACCCCATAACGGATCACCGCTGATATATCCCAGAAATAGGCGGCCTGCGAGCATTTAGACAACCTCGGCAGTTTAGGGTATTTTCTGGAATATACTGTACGATTCCCTCGGCATGGTCGCCAAATCTAAAGGAAGGTATGCTGTCCGGTCTCTGGGGTATCGGACATCAAGTGACAGCAACGGACTACGCCGAGACGGGGAGTAGGGCGAAGGCTTCATAATGGGCTTAAGCATTCTCCTGACCAATGACGACGGGTACGACGCACCGGGGTTGTACGCAGCCTACGAGGCATTGCGCGATATCGGGACCGTGCACGTTGTGGCCCCGAAGACGGAACGGTCGGCCTGTAGCCATACGATCACTCTCCGCGGCCCGATAACCGTTGAGCGCCTCAAGCATGACAAGTTTGGGACGATCTACACTCTTGAGGGGACCCCGGCTGATTGCGTTCGATTGGCCTTGGCAACGCTGATCGAGAAGCCGATCCACCTGGTCGTTTCAGGGATCAATGCAGGGGCCAATGCGGGCGTGGATACCTTCTATTCCGGTACGGTCGCCGGTGCTCGTGAGGCTGCGATCCTGGGGCTAAAAGCGATTGCCGTGTCACAGGCGATTCGGACCGGGGTGGCAACCGACTGGGAGGCCGCGACCGATATCACCACCTTCCTGATCGAGGAGCTAATCAGTGAAACGCTGCCAGCGCCTGGTATTTGGAACATCAACCTGCCAGCCCCACTCCCAGCCGATGCCCGAAACCGCATTCATCGCGTCCCGGTAGCGGCTCACCCCATGCCCATGACGTTCAATCGGGCCGAAAGTGGCGACGGTCGCACCATGGAGTTCGGCTACGGGGCCTCCTACTGGCTGCGCGAGGTGAGCGCCCCCAGCGACTACAGCGTAATCCGGGACGGCGGAATCGCGGTGACGACCATTCCGCTCTTTGGCCGATTCTGATTGGATGCCAATCAGCGACCGATCCGACGCCTTGCTGCGGATTCTCAAAGCTGGCGATCCAAGCGGTAGTATTGGATTGATTCGAACACCTGGTGGGCGATGACGGTGTCATGATCGGGCAGATCGGCGACAGTGGCGCTGACGTGCGGGCTGACACCAGTTGCAGGCGAAACGAAAGCCTGGACAAACCTGAAAAACGCGGAGTAAACAAGCTGCCAAAACCGTCTGTCATTGTAAATTGCGCTAGATACAGGCTACGCGCCGACCATCGCTCGGGCCGCAGTTTCGGGTTTCTCAGGGGGAGCGCGTGGAATACTCCGAGCTTCCCGGTTGTCAAAAGTCAAGGAGGAGTATGCTCGCCGAGCGCTGATCCACTAAGCTCGATACCTGAAAGTGCCTGATCCCCTCCCAAGTGAACCCGATCCCAGCGTCCTGGCCCGGCTCAGAAGCGGCGACATCACCGCTCTTAGTACGATTTTCGAGCTGTACGGCACGCGGGTGCACCACCTCGCTAGGAAAATGATGGGCAATGAGGCTGATGCGGAGGATGTCACCCAGGAAATCTTCGTTCGGGCCTTTGAACATGCCGACAAGTTCCAGGGCCGCTCAGGATTCTATACGTGGCTATACCGACTGGGTGTGCGACATTGCCTTAACAGGATCAAGCAGCTAAGACGCAGCGAAACCTGTACTCACTCTGCGTTCCGGGAGTTTCACAACGCCCAACACGGATCAGCTCCGTCACCAGTGGAATGCTCGAGTGTCAAGGAGCGAAACGAGCTTGTTGACAGGCTTGTGCAGTCGCTTCCGGGTCATTACCGGGCCTGCCTCGTGCTGCGCGAAGTCGACGGCCTGTCATACGCGCAAATTGCCGAGCTTCTCGAAGTTCCGGTAGGGACGGTAATGTCTAGGTTGGCACGCGCTCGTTATACTCTGCGGGCACGGCTCACCGGATCTGTAATAGGCCGGAGGACGCGCGGGAATAACGGTGACGCCCCGATTGTCCAAATACGTGAGGAGCGATCACGCGATGACCTGTGCTGAGGTATTGTCCAGGATCTCGGCGTACTACGATGGCGAGTTGGAGTCCGCAGAGCGGGACCAGATCGCATCGCACCTCGCTGAGTGTCCGAGTTGCAGCGCATACCTCCGGGACCTGGCTCTGATCGGGGAGCTGTTGCGTTCGGATCGGACGTGCGAAGTACCTGAGGGACTGTGGGGACGTGTCGCAGCATCCGCTCAACAGACGTTACCCGCCCGGCGCCTGCGAGTCCGTAGCTGGTTCGTTCGGGCCGCAGCGGTGGCCGCAGGTTTCGTCTTCTATCTGTTCGGATTTGGAGCAATGAAATCGGCGTTGGAGCCACAACAGGCGCCCCAGCTCGTAATGGCTTCTCAGATCGAGCAGGTCTTGCGAGAAAGCAGCGTCGCTCTCGCTACACCCAGACGAGGTGGAGAGACGTTGGAGCTTCTCGACCAAAGACCGGAAGCACGCCTGGTCAAAGAGTTGCTCACGGACGCCAAGCCATGAAGAGGATGATGACATTCTGGGTGTTGTTTGGTGCTCTGGCCGCCAGCGCCGCTCTCAACGTGTATCACGCCAAGACGCCAACCGAGCCGGTTCTCCCTGAACTCGCCGACCTTGTCGGCAGCGCCCCAGTCGACACTGCCCCCATCGGCACCACCCCAGTCGACACCACTCCCTTCGGCATCGCCCGCCGGGTGGTGATCAAGACGAAGGGCCCGCCGTGTTGCCCTCTTGTGGAGACGGTGAAGCTTACGGCAACCCAGAAACAGGAAATCGCCGTATGTTGTCCAATCTACGCGCAGCAACGCGCCCAGCTCGACGAGCGAATCACTGTGCTTCTCGCGAACTTGGAACGGGAGCTCGCGGCGAGCAATCCTGATACGGCACGCCTGCACGAGTTGGCCGATCAGATCGGTGAACTTCGCGCGGAAGAACTCAAGAGCCGTGTTAATGCCATAGTGTTGGTGAGAAAGACGTTGACACCCAGCCAACTGGAGCGGCTGGCTGATTGTTGTGGAAAAGAGTGAAGAGAACCTCTGTTTTGAAAGGAGCGGATATGCTATCGCAGTCCAGAGTAAACAGTCTTGTCGCGGGCCTGGTCGTTGCCTTTGTAACCAGCTCGGCGCTCGGCCAGTGCGGCGCCAAGGGCATCGAGAAGAGCGCGGTCAAGAAGGTGGTCAAGGTTGTAATGGGCGGGGAGGAGGGTTGTTCAGGTGCCACCGTTAAATCGGCGGCTTTGGAGGAGCCGTGCTGCCCGGGGTGTTTTCCCGGCTGTTGTCCGGAATGCCCCATCGGGTGCTGCGCCGAGGCTGCGGGCGACAAGGCCATCAAGAAGGTGATTAAGGTGGTAGGGGCCGGGGAGGACTGGTATCCCGGCGCCTCCGCTAGAGCAGCGATCTCGGAGGAGCCGTGCTGCCCCGAGTGTGCTCCCGGGTGCTGTCCGGAATGCCCCATCGGGTGCTGCGCCGAGGCTGCGGGCGGCGAAGCGGGCGAGAAGATGATAAAGGTGATGATAGCCGGTGAGGAGGATTGTCCCGGTGCGTCTGCCAAAGCAGCGGCCTTGAAGGAGCCGTGCTGCCCCGAGTGTGCTCCCGGGTGCTGTGCGGAATGCCCCATCGGGTGCTGCTCCAAGGCTGCGGGCGGCAGGGGGATCAAGAAGGTGATTAAGGTGGTAGGAGCCGGGGAGGACTGGTGTCCCGGCGCCTCCGCCAAAGCAGCGGCCTTGAAGGAGCCGTGCTGTGCCGGATGTTCTCCCGGGTGCTGTCCGGAATGCCCCATCGGGTGCTGCTCCAAGGCTGCGGGCGGCAAGGTAATCAAGAAGGTGATCAAGAAGGTGATAGGGGCCGGGGAGGAGTGCTGTCCCGGAGCCTCCGCTGAAAAAGTGATCGTGAAGAAGCATCGCCGTTTGAAGACCCCCGCCGGGCACTGTGGTTGTGGTGGGAGTTGCGCCGGCAGATCGCACAAGCACGAGCACAAGCATAAGCACGAGTAGGACGCTGCCTGGGATCGCCGAAAGGGTGCGATGGGACTTCCCTCGCCGCCCTCGCGAAGTCAGACCGTTTCAATCCGATTTGGGGGTAGATCGTCGTTCACAGGAACAGGACGGCGTCCGCCCCGGGTGTCAAGCGGGCTTGGTATCTACAGTTGCCGGTCGAGGCGGCGGTACTGGACTGCTTCGAGCACGTCGTCGGCGGTAACGGCGTCGCGCTGAGCGAGGTCGGCGATGGTGCGGCTTACGCGTAGGATCTTGTCGTGGGCCCGGGCCGACAGGCCCAGCTCGGTCATGGCTTGCCTGAGCACGCGCTCTCCGGCGTCATCGAGCTGGCAATGTTCGCGCAGCCGCTTGCCGTCCATGCGTCCGTTGACCAGGGTCGAGTCCGGCCCGAACCGCTCGTGCTGCCGCCGACGAGCGGCCAGCACCTGCTCGCGCGTGATCGACGACGGCGTACCGTCGCGCCGGCTGCGAAGCTCGGTGAACGGAACAGCCGGGACCTCTATATGGATGTCGATCCGGTCAATCAGCGGACCGCTGATTCGTGACAGATACTTGTCAATCTGCAAAGGTGTGCATTTGCACGGCCTTCGCGGATCCGTGAAATATCCACAGGGACATGGATTCATCGACGCGATCAGCATGAACGAGGCCGGAAAACTGACCGTACCGTGGACCCGGGCGATGTTGACCCAACCGTCCTCAAGCGGCTGGCGGAGGGCCTCCAGCGCCGATCGCGAGAACTCCGGCAGCTCATCGAGGAACAATACGCCGTAATGGGCCAGCGACACCTCGCCGGCTTGAGGGATCGTGCCGCCACCTACAAGAGCCGGGATGCTGGCGGAATGATGGGGCGCACGGACCGGTCGCCTGGCCAGCAGTGCGACGCCCGGCGACAACTCTCCCGACACGGAATGAATGCGCGTCGTCTCCAACGATTCTTCCAGGGATAGTAGCGGTAGGATCGTCGGGAACCGCTTGGCCAGCATGGTCTTACCCGAACCGGGTGGACCAATAAGCAGTGCATTGTGCATCCCGGCCGCGGCGATGGTCAGCGCCCGTTTGACGTGCTCCTGCCCGCGAACCTCCGAGAAGTCACACGTATAGGTGCTGGCCTCGGCGAAGACTTGGTCCAGATCGATTGCCACGCCTTCCAGGGGGAGTTGGCCGGACAAGAACCCCGTTGCCTCGGTCAGAGATGTCACAGGTATGACATCGAGCCCGTCAACCACGGCGGCTTCGGCAGCATTGTCTTCCGGTACGATGATGCCGCGCAGGCCGCACCGCATGGCCAGCATGGCGGCGGACAAGACGCCCTTGACCGGTCGGACTCGCCCGTCAAGGGCCAGCTCGCCGGTTACCAGATACCGGTCGGCATATTCGGCGACGACGTCTCCGTTGGCGAAGAGAGTACCAAGCGCGATCGGCAGGTCAAATGCAGGCCCTTCCTTACGCAGATCGGCCGGGGCGAGGTTGATCACCGTCTTGTGTCGCGGGAACTCGTACCCCGAGTTTTGCATGGCACTGCGCACGCGCTCGATGCTCTCTTTGACGGCCGCATCGGGCAATCCCACGACCGTGGCCCCGGCAAAACCGCGCCGGGCTACGTCCACCTCCACCTCGACCTGGACAGCCTCGATGCCGGAAAAGGTAGCGCTGTGGAGTCGGGCGACCATGGCCCAAGCATTGTAACGCCGCAAGCGTGCCCGTGCGACCGCCGTCCTGACCAGGATCAGGCGATCAGACTTAGAAACGCCCAACAGAACCGAGCCGTGCCGAGGTACGTCGGGATGAGGAATCGGCAAAATCGCCTCAGGCAGGCCACTTTCGTGCAGAGCAAGACGAGCCCCGAGTGACAGATCGGCGACCGTGGTGGCGTATTTTCACCGTTGTTCTATCATCCTCCCTGATGCAACGCCGAATCCTGCAGGAAATGCTGAATCTCGCCAAGCAGCTTGCCTGTGCCGCGGGTGACATCTCGCTGCCTCGTACCGGGCGGGAGCCGGTTGAATACAAACCGGACAACAGCCCGGTTACCGAAGTAGATCGCAGCGTCCAAGCTCACATCGTGGGTGCGGTCTGTGAGCGATTCCCGGACCACGGCGTGCTGGCCGAGGAGACAATTCCCGGTCCGGCGTCCCGCTGCGACCCCGCCTCCGCGCGGTACTGCTGGATTATCGATCCGCTCGACGGAACGCGGAATTACGTATCCGGGTTTCCTTGCTTTGCGACCTCGCTGGCGGTCCTCGACCACGGTCGCTCGGTTGTCGGCGTAGTTTTCGAGCACAACCTGGGATCTGTGTACACGGCCGTTGCAGGTCAGGGGGCAAGGCTCAACGACAACCCGATCCACGTCGAGGAGGTCCCCAACGACTCCGATATGCTGGTGGCCATCCCGTCAAGCAAGGACCAATTGACGGTCAACGTGATTCGGAGCTGGGTGGCGACGCCCGGCATCATTTGCCGGAACCTGGGCTCTACCGCCTTGCACTTGGCACTCGTGGCCTCAGGCACCCTGGCAGCCGCATTTTGCAAGCGATCCAAGATCTGGGACGTTGCCGCGGGAGCCCTGCTGGTAACCGAAGCGGGTGGCCGCGTCACCGATCCTGTCAACGGAAATCCTCTGTCGTTCGACCTTACGGCCGACCCCGACACGGACCTGCCGTTTCTGGCCGCTGCCCCTCAAACGCACCAGCGTCTGCTCGGCACCATCCAAACCGCACTGAAGTAGGGTGCGCGCTCGCGCACCAATCCAATTGGCCAGCAATGGTAGACTCTACGTCTTGGTGATCATAGCCCCGAGCCTTCACGCCGAGACTGTGATAGTCGCCCGCCGCGACCGCCACAAAGTCGGTGTTCGGGTGAGGTACGTTGCACTGGCCGAATTCATACTCCCGGTAACCGCATCGCCACGCCACGATCGATCCGTCGGCCTTGAGACCCAGACTGTGGTGCCACCCCGCCGTGACGGCGATACACTAATATTCGAGAATCAATTTCGGGCGAAGCGTGGGATCATCCGCGTAGTCTGAGGAGTAGAAAGTGACATACCCGTATGTCCTGTCAATAAGACGTAAACCATGGTTTGATGCGGGATCGGCGATCCACTGCTCCACCAACCAAGCCGGTATCTCCCACTCGTACCATTTATTGATGCCGTCATTGACCCGGGTCGCCAGCAATTCGCCGATGTTCTCCTCTTCGGAAAGCCAGGTAGCGGTCATTTCTTCCCATTCACGAGGTACACCATAGAGACTCGCGGTCTCGCCGGAGCTGTACCACTCGTGGTAGGCGTAAAGCTGCAGCTTTGCGCTCTTGACTTTGCTGATGCCAACACCGGACAAGTCAAATTCGATGAGTGTATCAACCGGCGTCTCTGACCCCTGACCGATACCGAGACGCGGGTAGTCACCGTAATTCTCATCCGTGTGGGTGGCACCGCGTACCATCGTGTCCTTCCCGTCCCCAGGGCCGAGTTGGAGGACCATGGTACCGGGAATTGCGGTGATTGCTGCACCAATGTAGAACGTGGCACTTTGTCCGGCACCCAGAGACACCGATACCGTCGTCTGCTGCCACATGGGCGAGCCGGTCGTGGGGTCGGTGAAATCGATCCGAACATCGTGATCCCCTACCTTCAGATCGTAGGCTTCTATTGCGTCGGCCTGGCCCGCCTCCACGGTTACCTGAGCGAAACCTTCGCCGTCTATCGTGATTTCACACGGAACGGGCAGCTGCTCACGGTTGACCAACTGGATAGTCGTTATAGTGCGATGCTGGTAATTGAGATTGGCTAGCACCAGCATCAGTGCGTCCCAGTACAGTTGCCGCTGCCCCAGCCAGGTTCGCTCCTCGACCCAGACGGCGGTGTCATCCGGCACACCAACATGCGGTTCACCTGTAACCCAATGCACGAACCCCATCCACGCATCAGCGAGCCCGGAGACCCATGAATCGGTGATCTGCCCCTTTGCGGCTTCCAAGTCAAGCAGAAGCTCAACCTGCCGCTGACCTCTGGGCAAAAAGGCTGATAGGCCCGACGGTGAAAGGGCCTCCGCGGCCACAGCGTCACCCTTGGCAAACAATGCGGCGAGACGAGCCTTCGTCAGCTGAAGCGAGGCAAGCTCCATGTACAGAGCCTCCATCTCTTCCAGCTCGCCTGAGTGCCACGTCTGCAACCACCATTCCTCGATCCCAAGATGGGAGCCGATTTCGTATCCGCCTAGGAGGGCGCTCTCCACCATGTGCTTGCCGACACGCACGACGTCCGTCTTCGGCTCCAGCGCGCCTTGACTCCCGATGTCAAGACCCGTGAGCACAGCGTCAATATCATTGGACAAGTCATCCAGCCGGTGCTGCGGTGGGTCGAGCGCATTCACCGTGATCAGTTTGCCTAAGCTGCCCTTAGTGTTGCGCGTATAAGCGAACCCTAGATCGATGGCATGCCCACCAAAGCGCGCCAGGGCCACCTCTTCCTCGTTAGCAACCAAGAACTCCCGACCGGCGTCGACAAAAGGCGAGACCTTTGCCCACTCGCTAGCACAGCCGTGGCTGAGCGTGTAGGCGTCAGCAAAAGCCTGGCCCGCCCGCACCAATCCATTGGCAATGGCACGCTGGTCCTCTTCTGTAAGTCCGGCGTTAAGAACCGCCAGAAACTCCTCGCTGTACCACTGGGCCGTTTCCTGTGCTGCGTTATACACCCGATCCGCATTTGTCGCAATGTCATCCAGTCGGTCCTGCCGCGCACTTGGCAGGACAGGATAGAAACCTTTCCTGTCATGTAGTTGATCCAAATACCATGTGGTTACCCAACAGTACACCTCCGCGGGAACCTCATCGGAGGGCAGCGACAAGAGCGTTGCGGGATCCAACACCATCGAGCCGGTGAAGACCCGCAGGAAGGCTTTGGCACGAACATCAGATTCCATCACGTCGCCCGGGTCATGCCTCGCGGCGACCTCCTGCGCGTAGTGAGCGTTGTAACTATCAAGGGCATCACTGTCCAGAAACACTGCGACGACATACGAGTCCTCGCCGATCCGGACAGGGAAATGGTCACAGACTTCACCTGGCTGAGTGAGTCCCCCAAGCCTTTGTTCGATTCGCTCATACTGACGGGCGGCCGCGCTAACGGTAAACTCAGCAACAGCTTTCGCCCAATCAACAAACTCGTCGACGACCAGTGCGCAGATGGGCGAAAAACGGTCGAGTTGCGCATTGACTCTGTCCTCGCCTGGCGCAACCTGCGACGGAACCAGCAACCACCTGCCCTTAGCGCTGTCGAATCTGGCGACGTGAACGGTGAACTTCGAGGCGCTCGAAGGGATGCGGCTGGCATCGAACCAAATGCTCACCGTTACGGGTTGCGACAGGGAGGCGTCATCCCCAAGTTGCACATTGAAAACCTCGGAAACCACGGTGGCGCCACCCGTGGACTCTGGCGCGGAGACCGTGCCTACGGTAACCTGGGTATTGGTCGTGAGGGCGCCGGGCGGAACCGTTAGTTCCAGGGTCTCGTCGGTAGAGGCAACTCTACCGCCCTCCGGTCCGATCTCCAAAGGGAGCGCTTCTTCGTCCGCAGGCGCGTCGGGGAATAACTCGTCGAACAGCGAGTCCGTGTCCGGAGGATTCAGCGTCGCGAGCAGGTCAGCGATATCTGGCTGCGACTGGCAACCCCCGATCGTGACTAGCGCTGCAAGCCCAGAAGCGACGAGACTCAGGGAAGATCTGTTCATCCGATTTCCCATTTACGAGACCTTCAGCCAGCATCCTACCAAAGCGAGCCACGCGATTCAAGCGAAAACGGCCTCTGCCACCGTGAATCGCGCCTATTTGCCCGCTCCAAGGGGCCAATCCGGCCTCTGACGCTTCCGCGACAACGATTCCGCCCCGTTTCCGCGCGTGCCTTTGCCCTGGCGTTCGCCCTCGCCTTGGTCGGGTCGTACGTCCGGCAGCCCCACTGGTAATGCCTCGTGAGGAACACGGCGAGCCTCTCGTCGTCCGAGCAGGTCCTCGAGGAGACCGGCCGCAGCCTTCGTAAGCGGGGTGTCATCCACCTGACGGCCTCCTCGGCGTGGCCCGTATTCCAGTCGAAACGCCGTAGGGCGCGGCGGAGTAGGCCGGATCCGTGGAGCATTTTGAATGTGTCCGGCTCCCTCACCCACCGCCCGTGATCGGCCGTCGGCGGGTGGGCGACGCTTCGTCGGCGCAAGAGCAGCGTGTGCCGCAGCGCTTGGAGAAATCGACCGTCACCACCGGCCGGGTGGCTGGAGCGGGGGCGGGCGTGCCAATGGTCAGGTCAAATGGATTCTCGACGTGTTGTAATTCCCGGACACCCTCTGACTGCGCTTGACCGTGCCACCCGAGACGTGTAATCGAACCGGGTGTGTAAGCGACCGGTGGACATATCTGTCAACGGTATTGGAAAGCCAGGAACAATGTTCTCGATAAGGCGAACCTTATCGAGCGTTTGAACTGTGGTTGAGGAAGTCAGCCATGAATGAAGGTCAACAAGTCCGTGATACGGCTTCCAAGGCCCATCCCACGGGGACAACCTCCACCAGGGAGGATGTCCCGTAGATAGTTGAAAAGGAGCGGTTTTCCCTGGGAGCCTACTCTGGTGGTAAGCTCCCGAGAGAATCAACGGTTTAGCAGAAGGAGAACCGCTATGGCGACAGCGTACACGAAGCATCGAATGCCTCAAAGCCCGACTTCTTATCCGATAACCAGTTCGGAGTTTTCGGGAGGCACAGGGCATCATCCGATACCGATACTGAGGGATGGAAAACCATGGCCAATACACTCGGTTTACACTTAAGCGCCACTGAAGAAACCTGGCGTGTCTTTCGCATCATGGCGGAGTTCGTCGAGGGATTCGAGACCATGTCCCGGGTTTCGCCCGCGGTGTCGGTCTTCGGATCGGCGCGCATTGGACCGGAGGACCCTCACTACGCCGCGGCGGAGCAGCTTGGGCGCGAACTCGTCCGGCATGGATTTGCCGTCATGACGGGCGGAGGCCCCGGAATCATGGAAGCGGCCAACAAGGGTGCAAAGGAGGCCGGTGGAGAAAGCATCGGCCTGAACATCTACCTACCCGCCGAGCAGCTCGCCAACGAATATCAGACGATATCACTTGATTTTCGCTATTTCTTCTGTCGCAAGGTCATGTTCGTCAAATACGCCGTGGCGTTCGTCTGTTTTCCCGGCGGCTTTGGCACCTTGGACGAGTTCTTTGAGGCGATGACCCTCATACAGACCAAGAAGACCGAACGTTTCCCCATCGTTCTAATAGGCAGCTTCTTCTGGTCGCCGCTGCTCGACTGGATGAGGAAGCATCAACTCGGCCAGCATCCCTACATTTCAGGGGAGAACCTGGACCTCTGCGAGGTCACCGACGACGTGGTGTGGGCGGCGGATCGGATTGCCGAACATTACAATCAGCAGATCGAGGCGCGCAAAGGCGAGACGGCACCTGGGCCTCACGTGACGGCCGAGGGCACCTTCGCCGGTCGTGAACCGCGCAGAACCACCCCCGGGGGGCCGTACGAGGATCTCACCCGCTAGCCGGGGATACGGGCTATCGGACCCTATCCCGCACAGCCCAGAGGCAGTTCCAGTTGCCGCGAGGGCGGAAGCCCGCTGCCTCGGGCAGATGTGGTGTCAGCAGATGACTTGACAGCCATCAAGAGCCCCTCGGAATCCTCCTTTGCAACGGGCGACGGAGGACGGAGGATGGTGTCGTCGCTCCATCGGTTCAGGCACCCGAAAATCTGACGCTCACCCCACGCCATCCCGTCCGATAGAGTTGCGTTTTCAGCTAAGACAAGCTAGAATAGCGTGGCTTTAACGGTCAACGATATTAACGATCAACGGTTGCCGGTACGGCTTGTCGTGGAGGTGGCGTCTTCGCAGCTAACGTCGTAGCTAGTTCGTCTTCCTGCCTTGATGGCAACGTCTTGCTGCTCAACGCGCACTATGTGGCGCTGCGGGTGGTGAGTGTACGTCGGGCGTTCGCACTCTTGTTCAAACGGGATACTGCCGAGCGGCCGGTTGCGGAGGTCGTTCACATCGAGGACGGTCGGCACCTCTCGTATAACTTCGAGGACTGGACTGAGCTCAGTGCGTTCAAGAAGGAGTTCGAGCCCGCCGGGCATGATTGGATTCGCACCGTCCGCTTTGACCTGGTTGTCCCACGGATCGTCCGCGTTCTGACGTTCTCCAAGCTCCCCAGGCAAGAGGTAAAATTCAACCGGCGCAACATCTTCGCCCGTGACAGAAACACCTGCCAGTATTGCGGCAAGCGGTCCCCGACGACTGAACTCAGCCTGGACCACGTCGTACCGCGGTCCCAAGGGGGATCCACCACCTGGGAGAACGTCGTCTGCGCGTGTTACACGTGCAACGTCAAAAAAGGCGGGCGGACCCCCGACCAGGCGGGCCTACACCTGATCCGTTCGTCGGTGAAACCGCGTCGAAATCCCGTCATCCACGTCAGACTCTCCGACAACCGATACGCGTCGTGGAAACAGTTTCTCGATCGGGCCTATTGGGACGTCGAACTCACGTAGTCTGCCGGGGGCTTCCCTCTCCTGCCAAACTACCAGCTATAGTGCACCGTGTAGCGGATAGTCACCTCCCCGTCCTTGGCCACCTCGATGGGGAAGTGGATCGTTCGTGAGTCGATCTTCTCGTGCCGATGCGTGGAGTCGGTGATCTTCCAGTTGACCCAGCGGTAGAGGTTTTCCTTGACGATGACCTTGATCGGCTCGTCCTTGTGATTGCGGACTTTGATCTCGATGGTCTCGTCCATCCAGTCGCGGCGGGAGTCGACCCGGAAGTCGATCTGCTTGCGTTCGCCGACCACGTCGAAGGCGCTGCCCAGCTTGATCAGGACCTCCTCATCCTTGGGGGTGTGATCGATCTTGTCCTCGCCGATAAACTCCAGGCTCTCATCAGCCGGATCTAGTTGACTGACGCGGATCCGGCCCGACGGCAGCGGCATACCCATTCCGATCTCTTTCTCGTTCTTAAACCGAAGGTAGATGTCCACTTTCTTGTTGGACTGGATGCCGAAGTTGCGGTCGGTCATCGGGCTGCCGTAGGGGCGGTACCTGTACCCCAGGCCATAATAGACCAGCACCTTCTCGCAGGGCACGTTGCGAGCGGTGGGGAACAGCTCGATCTGCTTGGTCGAGTTATCCGGCAGCGTCGTCGGGCGGCCCAGTGTATACAGGTGGTACTCGAAGAATGCCTTCTCTTCGAAACCGCCGTCCATCGGCGCCCCCATAGCCTCCGCGGCATACATCTTTCGGGCAACGCGCCGCTCAGGCTTTGGTGCCCGATGCACGTCACCGGCGATGAGCTTTAGCTTCGCATCGGGATAGGTTGCCCCCGACTGATTGATAATGCTGACCCAGGCCCCGACGTCGAGAACGCCGCTGTTGGCGTCTTTGCCCTCGGTGAAGATGACGTTGTAATCCGTCCACCAGGTGATGGCCTTGGTCTCATAGGTGACCCGAGTGCGATGCTGCCCCGGCTTTTGGGTGTACACATCCCACACCAGCGTCGGCTTGGTAATAAGTCCGCCCGGCAGCTCAGGAAAGCGGACATTCGAGTACCCGCTGATCACCTGCACCCCCCCGTCGGTCTCCTTGAGGACCAGGCCGCCGGCCGTACTCAGAAGCGTGCCGGTGAACGTAGCCACCTTGTCGCCCTGGATCTGCTCGACGGTGATCTGCCGATCCAGATACCGCTGCATCAGCTTCTGGGTGCTGACCAGGTCGAACTCGAAGTTCTGCTCCAGCACGTGAGTACCTGCCGGGTCGGTCAGTGACGCGAACGAGACCGTGGTCGGGTCGATCTGGGCGGCCACGTCGGTGAACCGTATGGCGCTGCGCCCCTTGGCCAGATCAATCGATCGCTCCTGTTTGACGATGGCGTAGCCTGGAATCCGTCCTATCAGGCGCGCCACATGCTCGCCCGACCCGGCGATGGGCCGGTATAGCTCCGGTGGGATCGCCCCAGGACGGGCCGTGCTGTAGATCGTGAGTGCGGTGGAATCCGCCTGCGTCTGGGCCCCTAGCGGCGTGGGCCACAGGACGCCCCATAGCACGACTGCGATAACAAACGGATGGGAATATCGAATGTTCATGATCCTTTCCTTCTTATTGCGTATAGCCCCACCCCCTCTCGTCCCCCCTTCCAGGGGGGACCGTAGGGGGGTCGACCGATACGTCATCTATACGAATACTCTCGGTAAGCGCCTCGCGTCCCTGGCAACACCCTCTTTGACGCGGAACCACGCGGGCGGTTTCAACATTTTGCCCCGCTCTTTCCGGACAGCGTACTCCGTGACGCTCCTGTTACCCTTCACCTTCGCCGGACTGGTGTCAAGACCCCACGGGGACCCAGATCCACGTATCGTCCATCCACGCGCCCGTGTTGTACACCACCGCCAACACGGCAGCCAGCGATCCGTACCGCGACCGTTAGGGAGTGGCCTATCACTACCTCCTACAGGTTATCGCCTTGGCCTTCGCAGACGTATCGGCACGCTGTCTCGACTTGCTGTGGCTTCCAGAGATAACGCGTGCTGCCGTGGCGCGACCAGACCTTGGTTCCGCGAGGCAGCAAATCCGCGTCAACCAAGCGCCGCGTACACCAGGATTTCAGAGCGTTCATCACGTGTTCCGGCGTCTCGGGTGCACTGATGACAACGTGCACATGGTTGCTGCGCACCTCCATAGCATGGATGGTCCAATCGCGACGTTCGGAAACCACCTTGATCGTCTCTTCCACGATAGCTCGGTGACTTGAATCAAATCGGACCGGCGGATGTCGTAGGCGCGAGTGCTCGCGATCGCTGCGCTTCCGATCCAGGCCCAGCAGCGGTGTACCGATGACGTTGTGCACTCGATCCACCGATCCGCGAGGATCACCGTGTAGCCACGAGCCGTAGGTACGACAAGTGATGAAATAGGCGATCGGTTCGGAACCCATCGCCCCGACTATACTTCATATCGCGAGTGGCCGCTCCCTGACGGTCGCGGTACGGACACCAATGCACCGACACTCACGTCGCTTCTGCCGCTTCCTGACGGTCGCGGTACGGACATCGACGGTCGCGGTACGGACATCGACAGTCGCTCGCCTGTTCCTGGCAGCTCCCTGATCCTGACGTACGTCGGGACGGTACTGATTCGCACGCACCTCCTGAGACGCTGGAGCTGCGATAGGCCGGGTAACCTCACATAACCTCATGCAGACTTCGGCACCCATATCCACGTATCGACCATCCACGCCAGCGTGTTGTACACCACCGCCAACACCGCAACCGGAAGCAGCACTCTGGCCACTAGCCCTTAATCAAGTGTAGTTTTGGTGATTTTTTGCGAAATAGTACTCGAAATGCCGTGATTTATGCGCATAACGTACTGTGTCAAACAAGTGGCACGAATACGCAAGGAGGCTTTTCGAGTTAGCAGCAATAAAGCACAAAAGAAGCTCGAACGCAAGCGGAAAATTGTCAAGCGCAAACGGCGGATCCAGTACCGGCTCCGGGACATCAACTGGACGCCGCAGGACCAGACGATGTTACCGGCCAGCAAGGCTCACTATGAGTTGGCCGACCGGGTGCGGGGCTTGGCCCCTGGGGAATCATGGTCATGTACCTGGAGGCCCGGCGGGCGGGGCTTCAGGGCCGTCCCGTGATGAGGATACAGTCGGACGCCTCAAACGGGTCCCCGTCCAGGAGAAGACCGCTGACCGCCAGCATTATCAGCTCACCCTTTCGCGCGGAATCAAACTGAAGTATATCGGCCATATCGCCCATCGAGAACCTCGCCACCAGATCATCAATCCCATCGCCGTGGCGTTTGTGACAGCCGCAAAGATCACCGTCAAACGGTGTGGCTACGTCCTTAATCGTGATTCCGCGTCCAGGCTTTCGCATCACCGGACGCACGCTTCCGCCAACACCGTCAGCCCGCGTCAGCACGAGTGAGTCCGCGTCGACATGCATTACATCGAAGGCATCCGTGCCGACGACAGCCATGGGAATCGGCCGTCTACTTTTAATAGTGATGCGGTTCGGACAGCGCATCGGGAGGATGTCGAGTAGGACAACCTGGCGCTCGTATGCCCCCATGTCGACAATGGGCAGTCCCTCCGCGCCGGGGTTACCCATGTCCAGCACGAGCGGATCGTTCACAAAACGCGGATGGGCTCCGAGGTCCGTCGTGACTCCCACGGGGACGCCCGCGTTGTCGCCGGCGTCGATGCACGGCGAGCCAGTGGAAAGGCGCAGATCGTCATCCCCGGTACCGGGTATACCGTCCGGCCCATGTGCATCCGCAAACAGTGGATCGTCATCGATGTTCCCGACGCCTCCCAGAGCGCCCGTCCATCCTTGTACGTCACTATAGTTAACAATGGTGGTGCTGATTCGCGTGGAGGGCTCGTCGGTGATCTGGGCTGATTCACCCTCGCCGTCGCGATCCGTGTTGCCCCATAAGATGCAGTTCGTCAGCATCGGATTGCTCCCCACACTGTTGAAAAGACCGCCCGCATATCTTGTTGCGCGGTTGAAGGCTAGCGTACAACTGATCAGCGCCGGATGACTGCCGTGATTGAACACCGTGCCGCCGTAGAAGGCTGAATTAGCGATGAAGACACAGTTTGTCATTGGGCCCATGCTACACTCATTGAACACAGCACCACCAGCATAAAAGGCTGTATTCCTGACGAAGACGCAGTCGGCCACTGTGGTATTGGAACTCGTGTTTTCGATGGCGCCGCCGATTCCCAACATCCCGGTGGCCGTGTTCTCATTGAAAACGCAACTGAGTATTATCGGTTCGCTCTGGTAATTCCATATTGCTCCGCCCGCCTCCGCCAAGTTGCCTTCAAAAACACACCCTACGACTGTCGGCGCACTGCGGAAGTTGTGCATTCCACCGCCCCACCGTGCCCTGTTTGCTGTAAACAGGCAGTTCACCACGGTTGGACTACCGACGCCGTAGTTGAGCATCCCACCACCGCTCCAGCCGCTGGCGTTGCCCGCAGTAACGGTAAACCCGTCGAGGACGCCCGTTCCATTCGTCCCGGTCACGGTAACGTGGTAGCTGTTGTCGTTGTCGTTCGCGAAACGGGGCCCGTCGTCGCCGTTGAGATCACCGCTGAGAATGGCCTCGTGAAGGGTAATGTTGCGTTCGTCGGGATCCGGCGCACCGCACCCGGCGTAACCACCTCGGACGGCCACACTGTTTATGAGCTGGAATGAGGCCTCGCGGTCGCCGGGAACCTGGTTGGCGCCCTGGTCAGGTTTGTAAACGCTGTCCGCAACGCGGATTTCGGTGGTGAGGCCGTCCGACGCCCTGGCGCCGGCGAGACCATCCTGAAGCGCCGTATAGGCACTGTACCAGCTCGATCCGTCGTGGACCGGCCCGGTGGCGTTCGCGTCCACGTACAGCACGGTCTGCCCAAGCCCGGGCGACGCCGCCAGTAGGGACACAACCGCGCTCAGGCCGGCCGGAGCGGGCCTGCCTCGGGGTGCGTGAAATCCCGCCAGATTAGACACGATCCATTTTGCCCAATCGGTTCTCAAAATGTCCATGACAGCTCTCCGAGTGGTACGACCAACGGGCCTGGGACGTGACCATATGTCCGTTCGGTCATGACGCACGACCGATCCGCCAACCGGCCGGCTCGAATGCTTGCAGGTGGCCGAGGCCGGTTGGCTGCGCCTATAATATAAGACACCGCTGAGCCTTCGTTGGCGGGATCGGAACGCCAAGAAGTGTTGGAATTGCGGGTGGGGTGCCGTAGACGGGTGGGACGGCGCCTCGCTTTAGGTATATCTGTCAAACGAAAGCCGCCCGGCCCGCGCATGGGGCGTAGGAGGCGGGGCGTCACCGCACTCCAGTCTGGTGGCCGCGGGCCGGGGCGGGGTTCGTTCATGGTAGCGGGCCTCAAAATCAGGCAAACCCGCTGCTAACCTTGGCACGTTCAGTAAAAAGGATCGCGGCCGCCCGGTCGCCCCGTCACGCACAGCCGGGCTGAGTCGGTCCCCACCGCCGCCCGTCTCCGCATTTCGTACCTAAAGACGACCGTAGCGGCCCACGCATCCTGAACCTTCCTGTGACACCACCCTCCCGAGTCAGCTTTTTGGTTACCTTGGCTGCGTCAGCGTCGACGCACGCCTTCAGCCCGGTCCCTAGCCAGTAGCCAGGCTTTGGGCGAACGCGACGCTGAACGCGACCAAGGCGGGAGTGGGGAGGGCATGGTTGATCCCCAAGGCCGGACAAAAAACACCCCTTAGTCCGGTTGCCTTGGAGGTTTGAATCGCAGCCACTTGCGGAGGGCGGATCGTCCCTGAGTCGGGCACTTCCATGTTGTGGCCGCGATCTTACGTCCGGTATCGAGCATTCTTGCGAAACGCGCGCAAGCAGCGAGCGTAGTGACTCCCTCGCGGTTGCACGCGGCTCAGGCGGCTTCCAATCGTGTTGAGTCTGCCGGTTCATCATCATCGTGCCTCGTCGGAGTAGCTACGCGATTGCACCATGAAGAAGCAACGCGCCACGCACGGCAGCACGGCGCAGCAACGCACGATGCTGTCAACGTGGAGACACTAACCAGCTAGTAAATGGCGGTTCTGATGAAGGAGGTGGCTTTATGAGCAAATAAGAGGGCGAAACGACTCAGATATATCTGGAAGTATGTATCTATCGATTCAACATATACAAAACAGTATTAATCGCACTCGCGATGAAGGATACTATCAACTCCCGCTCATCTAAACCGCCTGTACACCTCTCCTTCTACCTAGAGTATACACGGTCGCCCGATAAAAGTCAAATCTTGTAATTCGATTTCGCCCTGTCGGGGGCCTACAAGGGCCTGGAGACCCTAAAAACACGGGTTTGTGGCCCTGGGAGCTTGGGTCTTGTGCTTGCCGAGCGTGAGGTGTCCACCGCCTCTGCGGTGCGAGGTGCGTGCTGTTTACTCTCTCACACGACGGGTGACAGACTTACTGAGAACCGGGCGGCTGATCGACTCCATGTGCTCCGGGGCCTGCGGCATCCGGCGCTGCCGGCCTTTCCGCTCGCTTATGGCGCTGCGGCGGGCTCGCCACTGTGGTCCGATCCGCCTCCACACTCTGACCGGCCGCAAAGGAGGTGAGCTTCGTTGGCGCTTGGATTGAGCCGGGCCATTCGGCGTTTCGCACTGACTTGAGGCCCTCAACCGCCCACGCGCAGGTCGGGTCGATTTCTAACGCACGCTCAAAATGGGTACGGGCGGCGGTAAGTTGTCCCCGGCCGTGCAACACCTCGGCAAGCAGGCAGTGCGCCTCAACGTCGTCGGGATCATTTTGAAGAACGTCGTACAAGTCGGATGCAGCCGCAGAGAGGTTGCCTCGCTTCCATCGGACCGCGGCCCGCACGAACCACAGTTCCGGCCGATGGGGTTCGTGCTGTTGAGCAAGGTCAACCGCGCGCAAGGCCGTTAATGCATCGTTAGTTGCGATCGCTGCCTTGGCAAGCAGGAGTTGGGCGAGCGTGTCATCGGGGTGCGAGGCCGCGTAGTCAGAAAGCACGTGTTTCGCTGAGGCAGCATCGCCTATGGCAAGGTGAGAGGTGGCCAGTGCCCGGCGTACGGCACCGTCATCCTTGTCGCCGTTTGATTTCGCAGCAAGCGGGCCCAGTACCGCCAACGCTTCCTCGTAGCGCCCCGCTCGCACCAGCAGCCTGCCTAGCTCCTCTGCGATCAGACGGCTCCCCTCGCAAGTGACAAGGGCTCGCTGGTAGCGCTTGGAAGCCTCTTCGACATTGCCGAGCAGCGCAGCTATGTGGGCCGTCAGCGTGGACACCGTGCCGTCATCATCGAGCCGGTCGGCATGTTCATCAAGCAGCTCCAGAGCCGCTGCGGGACGGTTCAGTGCCACAAGGCACTCAGCCTGGGCAACCAGGTAGTCCACGTTGTTGGGGTCCAGGGCCCGTGCTTGGGCGTACTTTTCGACGGCGGTTTGGTAATTGTCTCGCTGCTCCAGGATCACTCCCTGCAGATAAATCAGATCGGCGGAGGTAAGCCCGATGCGCCGGGCAGCATCCAGCACCCGCTGTGCAGACGCGGACTTGCCGAGTTCCAGGTTGGCTAGTGCCAGCAGCACGTACGCATCCACCTGTTTGGGGTCTAAGGCGATAGATTCCGCAACCGTGCGGGCAGCGGCGTCAAACAGACCCGACTCGTATTGCTGTTCGGCGAGTTGGCATTTGACTCGGCCCCGTACCTGGTTCCACCGCTGCCGACCCTGCAGCTTGGCATCGGAATGGTTTAATGTGCTACAGGCGGTTGTCAGGACTACCAGACTGATAAAGACAAGCTGCGTATTACGTATCACGGCCATTAGCTCTTTGTGTCCACTCAATTATGAGTCGGGGTCTTTATCCTCGAGTTCGTCCGGCGTCTGTGGTCTGTCGGTCCAATCCGGCTGTGGCTCGGGCCGACCGAACGGCGGGAGCACGTAGCCCCGTTTCTGGGCGATCAACTGGTGGAGAAACGCGCGACCGCCTGTACCGTCTTCGTCCCACGCGCGCTTACCTAGAACCGCCTCTTTCAACTTGATAGCTGGGATACACCGTGCATTGTTGTGCAGGGCCATGTTCAAATGCCACAACGCCTTGTTCCGGTCGCCGGTAGATAAGGCATTAAGAGCTTTGTGGTACTGCGCCTGAGCGATGCGCTCACGGCTGTGCCACATGAGGCCCTGGCGCATGCCGACGCGCAAGCGCTCCACGTCCTCAAACTGCTCCCGCGAGGCGGCGGCGTAGGCTTCGCGGTCCGTGACGACATGGATGGTGAGCAGAATGATGACTTCCTCCCGGGAGGTCGCATCTCTGCTGGATCGGAACAGCGCCCCGACACCGGGGAGATTGCCCAACCCGGGAATCTGCGATCGAGCATCGGTGGTGACTTCGCGGAACAGCCCGCCGATGAGGATCGTCTCGCCGTCGCGCACGATGACATTCGTCGTCACTTCGGTGGTCTGCTCAGAGGGCAGGCCCTGAGCGTTGACGAAACCGACACTGTCTTCGGGGTGAAGCTCCACGCGTACGAATCCATCGTCGCCGATAAACGGTCGGAAGATCAGTTGTGTACCGGTCTCGAGGAACTCGACGGTCTGGATTGCCTGAGTCTCGGTGAACGTGGTGGTCATGAAGCCGTCGCGTCGACCTACGATTACCTGGCCTTTGTGCTTGTTCAGGGCCAGGACCTTGGGATTGGCCAGGACGGTCGTGTTGGTCACCTCCTCCAGGGCCCGTAGAAAGATGGCCACATTGTCTTTGATAATGCCGATTCTAAGCCCGCCACCTGACACGTCCCCTGCGAAGTCCGTCGTAGCCGCGGCGTTGAATCGCTCAAATCGATCTTGCGGCAGATTCCCCAGGGTGATATCCGCCAGGCCGCGCGACGTCGCCCCGAGCAACTCCAGATCGACGCCGCCCACCAAAGTGAAATCGATACCCAGTGCGTTGTCATCGGTGAGCTCAGCCCGAAGGATCGTGGCTTCGATCAGTACCTGCCGCGGGCGAACATCGATTTCGGCGAGAATCCCTTTAATTTGCTCATGCACCTCCAGCCGGGCGGTCACTATGAGGAAGTCCTGGGCCGCGTTTGCGAAGCCGCCACCCTCTTCGGCGTCGCTCTTGAGCCCGGCGGCTGGAGCAGGCGGCACAGAGATACTCTCCTCTTCTTCGTCAAGTAGTGAGCTGAGGTAGGACTTCGCATCGGTTGCCGAGACGTAGTTGAGCCAGTAGACCCGCGTGATCGGGCGCCTGGCCTTAGCTGCCGCGATGTCGGCAAGCTCCTTGTTTGTATAAACGTAAATGAAGTTGCCGGCCACGCGATAACCGGCGCCGTTGGAAACGAGAATTGCCTGCAGGGCATCATCGAATGTCACATCATAGAGATTGGCCGTCACCGTTCCCTTCACGTTCGGCGACGCGATGATGTTGCGCCGGCCTTCCAGCGACAGGAGGTGCAGAACAGTGGACAGGGGCACATCGGCTACGTGCATCCGGACCGTTCCTCGGGGAGTGACGGTGATCTCGGTGGGTGGACCGAGCGAAGTCGGTTCTCCGGTCACATCGTCCTGGGCCGGGGCCACGATCGGCGACGCGACAATGACTGCTAGCATCGGCAAGGCCGCCGCCAAGCCTGCTGCCGGTGGCCTTACGAGCCCAGGGATCGCGTGTCTTCGAGAAATAGACGACATCTTGCAGCCTGGTCCTCGGGAACTTGCACCCGCCAATACGTCTGCCGAGGTACGGCTCAGTTCCACCGGCAATCGTCCGGACAGCCAAACCGGAGCCCGACGGTGGCGGCTGCCGCGATGCCCCACAGTAGGTCATGGCCCGGTAGTCACTCGCCGCGGGGATGTTTTGCGGGTATACCCGCTTGGTTATCGGCACCTTGAATCCGCACATTAAATGTGCAGGTCTCAAGGAGTAGCTTGATCTCCGTCAGGAGCTGGTTGGTCCGGCGGGCCTCCTCCACTAGCAGTTTTCGCTGCTTCCCGCTGTCGGGGATCTGAGCCTGGGCCTGCTCAAGGATCGCCGCCGGACCGACCCATACCCGGATGCAGGTCAGCAGTACGAAGAACCCGAACACCCCCAATAGCCACCGGTGATTTTGATACTGATATCGCCTGCCCATGTTTATCTCCTTGTATCGAGTAGTCTCAGAAAGCCAGCACAGAGGTCCTGTGTTGTCGGGCACGCCTTGCCCGGCATTATGGATCGGCTGTTTGCCGACTCAATCTGTAATCCGCAGCGGTCGGGTGTGCTTTTGCGGGCCATCCCGAAAAAAGACGAGGACGGGTTCGAAAGTGGTCTTCGCTACCACAGATCAGGGGCAAGCCACGCCAGGGTGATCATCGCAGCGATCGGACCGAAAACGGCACATAGGCGGGCTCGCTGCGTCCGCGGTGAACGGCTGGGGTCATGGATGATGAGCGTACCGCCCAGGGCAAGCAGTGACAGAGCCAATATCAACAAGGTGGCCGGCCTTCCTGTCAGCCGCTCCGCAACCGGCGCGGCCACCCAGATCACAAACACCGCACAGACGAGTATTCGTGTCAAGATTGTGGCACCAGCATACGATCGGCTGGCGGCCCGGTCCAATAGGGTTTGCCGCCCGTAAGCCGTCGCCAATCCAATAGTCATCACGGCGAGGCATGCCGGCAAGATGGCGCCGCCGAGGCCAATGGGCAGCGCCCCGGCCAGTGCGACCGTCGAGACCGCAACCAGGATTCCGGCTGCTGCGCAGGCGACCCCGAAACCGCCGATGGATCGGAGCCCGCGATGTTTGGGCCGGCAACCTGCCAGAACACCGATGCCCATCGCGACCAGCATTGCGGACACGAACGGACCGACGTGTCCCTTGGACTCGGCGAAGAAACCGGCCCAAACGATCACGGCCCAGGCGCCTCCTCCACCGACTGCCACGATGCTGGCACGCAACAGCGTGGGCCAGCGGTCGCTCGATATCGGAAGCGGTATCGCCTCCGTCTGTGTGGGATCGTGCGGGCCATCGTCCCGTGGGGCACTCGAGGCCGCGGATACCAGCGACACGACCAGTGCCGGAAGCGCCGCGGCTATCAACATCAAGTCCCCGGAAACGCCGGCCCCAGTGGTCCAGGTCGAGACTAACGTACCTACGGCCGCCCCGGTCAATAACCAGGCTGTCGCCTTAGTGTCCCACCGCCCGTAAGGACAACTCAAACGGTGGACGCATGACACCGCAAGCCCCAGAACCGTCAGCGGCAACAGCCCCGTCAGAAACAGGATCGCCACCTGGAGAACCGCGAGCGACCCGATCGACCAGAGGAAGTGGGCATACATCCAATCGTAGACCGCCCCGCCAAGCCGCACGTTGATCGGAAGCAACGCGGTTACAATTCCCGCAGCGAGAGCGATCACGGACAAAACCACCCAGTGTAGCGGCCGATCGGACCCGCCCGGGTTCAATATCATGCTCGAAACGTCCGATGGCCGACCCAGCGAGAGAAACCGTCGCCATGCTGCGGCGCACACCCAAAGGGCGAACCGCTGGGGGACGCGCACGCCGATAGCCAATGTCATCAGCGTGGCTCCAACCACCGTGTGCGTGGTGGCCATACTCGACAGACCGCGCTCGCCAAACACCTCATGATACCGAGCGGCGAGACCGGCGATCACCATGGCCGTTGTCGCGCCGAGCAGTATGGATGCACAAGCGGCCGGACCGACCTTGCGAACCGGCCGTTGCACGGAGTCACTGCATGAGGGACTCGTCCGACGCTCAATCGCGACCGTGTCGCTGTCGATCGCAGTAGCGGCGCGAACACGCCGGTGCATCGAAGGGCCGCCGGATCGGCGGACTTCAACGGATCGCCTGGTCGCGCCGCGTCCGCGAGTCGGTTGTGACATGCTCAGGGCCTCCTGCCCCATTATGGTTTGCGGGTGAGCGAACCTGCCCTCCCGTCGAATAGCGCTCGCTTTTAACCTCGGTTGTTATGATCATGGTTGTGCCGGCGTCGAACGCCCGAATCCCGCCCTCGTCGAGCTGAACCACCAGTGCGGTGCTAGGATCAAGGTCAATCATAAGCCCGCTAAATACCTGCCCCGCATGCTGTAAGCATACGTGCCTCCCCATCGGCTCAGCCCGAGCGAGCCACTCACGCCGAAGATACGCGTCATCCCACGTGCGTGGCTCACCAAGCCAGCGATCAAGCTCTGTAAGCAGGGAGGTCGCCAGAGCTGTTCGGTCGACCGGGTAAGCGCTTTCAAGCTCCAGTGACGTGGCCGAGTCGCCCAACGCCGACACCAGATGCCCGTGCTGTTGCAGGCAGTTGATTCCGATCCCGACCACATACGCGCGAATCCCGTCGTGCCGCAAACGCGATTCGGTCAAAATGCCACCCAGTTTCCGGCCCGAGACCAGTAGATCGTTGGGCCACTTGATCACCGGAACCACGTCGGTGCAGGCGACGATTGCATCCCGGGTGGCAACGGCAGCGACTAAACCGAGCTCACCACCGGTCAGTTCGGCGCGCTCATCGATCAGCAAAGCGCTGCACAGCAGACTGGCCCCGCGTGGTGAGTGCCATGTCCGTCCCGAGCGCCCGCGCCCGGCGGACTGATATTCGGCGAAGATCACCAATCCGTCGGCGTCGTCAGCCTCGACATACCTCCAGGCGTCGTCGTTCGTGCTGCTCGTGGATTCGAGATACTCGATGTGCCTGCCGATTCGCTTCGTGCGAAGCTCGGCCCCAATGCGATCGATTCGGAGGGCACCCACTGTCATGGCCCATGTAGCATACCATTGTAGCCGAATGCGACAAGAACACGGCTATCGTCTCTCCCCCAAGAGCCAGCCGCCGACCTCGGAGCGGTCCCAGTCCCAGTTGATCGGCTCGACCGGTCGGTCCTTACGAGCTAAGACGAACATGATGGGCTTCCGAGTGCGGTCGTGGAAATCCCAACCGATCGGTTCGTCGTAATGCTTGCGCAAGAACGCTTTCCACTCATCCCACGGATCCCTTTCGTCGAACAGCACGAGTATCAGCCGGGGAGGACGCTGTTCCAGTTCGGCCAACAGTGTCGCGCGACGCTGATCCACTCCTGCGTAGCCGGATTGCAAACCGGTGATCATCGTAAAGCGTGAGGCGCACTTCCGCCGGGCATAATAATAAATCTCGGCGTCATTGCCGAAGACGAAGATCTCGTCATCGAGATTGGTCACGCGGCGGACGTTTTCACCTTGTGCTCTGCCCCAGAAGTCACGCGAGTTATAACGCGTGATCGTAATGCCGAACGGCGGCTGGCTCAGATAGCTGCGGTACTCGGTAATGAACGAGGCGATCGGGAGAACGGCAAACAACACCGGTGAAGCTGTTCGCAACCATGACGATCCGAGCAGCGCGGAACTGCGGAGCCACGCAACAAGCTGTCCTACGGCCGCCGACACCGCGATGGCAAGCGCGGGCACGAGCATATAGTAGTAGTGCGGCCAGAACCGCGCCGGTAGACAGACGGCGACGTAGCCGCCGGCAACTAGCAACAAAGCCGCCAGTGCGTTTCGATTTCGTCGAACGATGGCATAGATGCACAACCAGGTGGTGGCACCGATTCCACCAATCCACAGCGGAAGCGCGCTGTCGAAGATAAACGGATGTTTGACCGGGGCAAAGAACCGGACGAAACGCAGTAGGAAGCTCTCCGAACTGCCGCTGTAACTCAAATTGAACAGAAACACCGCGTCGATGAACTCGCTCCACCGATCGGTTGCGCCAAAGTAGGCAAACACGGCGAACCACAGTGCCAAGGGAGCGGCAGCGAACAGGGCAAGTGAAGTTGCGACGGATCGAACGCGGCGGTTGGCGTCCGCGCCGGTCCAAACGCTGATGGCGACCCACACAGCCAGAGCAAGCCAATGAACGGCAACGATGGTCTTGATCGTCGATGCCAGGCCCAATGCGGCACCGGACGCAACAACCGGCCAACCTGGTCGGCCCTTGCATCGTAAGGCGAAATACCACGCACCCAGAATCAAGGTGCTCATGTAGATTTCACGGTTGCATCCCTCCCCGGCGGTCCCTGGATCAGACGACACTACTGCAAACAGCAATGCCCCCGCCACTGCCGCGCCCTGGCTGGAGACACGACGCAGAATCGCGAACACAAGGCCCAGTGAAGCCAACGAGAACACGGTCGTCATCCAACGGAATACTTCCGGAGCATCGCCGAAAATAGCGATCACGTCGGCAAACAACACGAAGACGCCGAAGGGTTGATGGTCCCACACGTCGATGTAAAGCCGGTCGCCGGCCAGCAGGCGCGCCCCGATATAGGCGTAGTTGCACTCGTCGTTTTCCAACGGGAGATCGAAGGCATGAAGGCGAAACGCGATCAGCACCCCGCAGGCGGCCACCAGCCCGGCCCATCCGAGCCAGCCCCGCCCCCGGGCCTCCAACGCCACAGCACCGTTGCCTGGAACCGGTTTCATTCCCCAGCATCCTAACCCGCCCGTGCAGCTTGGGCTATCGCAACCTTAAGGGGAAGCATCAAGCAAGGGATTCCGCTACAATTCGGATATGTTGACATTCTCGCTTCAGTCCGGCTCCAATGGGAATGCGATTTACATCGAAGCCAACGGCGTGCGCCTTTTGTTCGACGCCGGCATCAGCGGCCGGATGGCCGAGCGCCGGATGACCGTCCACCACCGGGACATCCGTGATGTGCACGCGGTCATCATATCCCATTACCACAGCGATCACGTGCGATGTGCCGGGATCTACCAGCGCAAGTTCGGCCTGCCCATCTACATCACCAGTCGGAGCCATGCGACGGCGGCCATGTGGTGCGATCTGGGAAAGCTCAGCGACGTGCGATACTTCCGCTCAGGTGACTGCCTCATGTTTTCAGATGTGGTGGTCCACACGGTCCGCACCGCACATGACGCGACCGACGGGATTGCGTTCGTTGTAGAATGTGAGGGCAGACGTCTTGGCATTCTGACCGACCTGGGTCATCCCTTTCGGGGCCTGCGAGGCATTCTCGAATCGGTCAACGCGGCCTATCTCGAATGCAACTATGACCCGGCGATGCTGGCAGCAGGAACGTATCCGCCCAGCCTCAAAGCCCGTATCAAAGGCCCCGGCGGGCATCTCTCCAACGACGATTCCGCCGGCCTGCTTCGCGCGTGTGGGCGCTGCCGTCCGCATTGGATCGCCGTTGCCCATCTAAGCGAAAACAATAACACTCCCGAGCTTGCGATTGGTGCACAGCACAAGGCCGTTGGCCGCGACTACCCCGTCCACCACGCCTCGCGCTACGATGCTTCCGAACTGCTGGAGGTGTGAACGGTAATAGCGAATGGCGAATTCAGAGGGCGCGAATCACCGACGCGGAGCAGTACCCTCGCATTACCCTCGACCGGTCGCTATTCGCCATTCATCCTTCGCTTTTCCCCATAGGGGTTGATGGCGCACTCACCGGCTTGTCCGACCGACTAATCCGGGGAATTGTTCTGCACGCAGGCTTCGTACGACGGTCGCCCCCATTGGCCACTCCACCAGAGCCCGGTGGGTATGTCCGGAGCGGGAAGTGTGTCCTTCTGCCAGCCGTCGCCGCGAACCATAACGCAGCGGTAGCCATGACTCTGGCAATCCTGATTCTCAAAGACCCCGTCCTCGCAACGGTAGTGCAATGCATAGCCGTTGGCGTCCTCGGTGCCTTCAAAGTAGATTTTCTGAGGCTCGGCATGGGCGTCGACGAAGGCACGGTTGAAGGTCCAGTCCTTGCCGTGCCAGCCGTGGACCACCTTGGTCGGGCCGGGATCGATACCCGTAATGAAATCGCACTGTTCTCTCCAGCACGACCAGGCCCATCGCCCAATGTTCTCTTCGTAGTAGAGTGTCCGTGCCGGCGTGGGCACACGTGATGTGGGCCGCAGATATGGCGAGTTGGTGCGCATCTCACCGCCGCCGCCGTTGGCGATCATGAAAACGTTCGCGCAATAGCTGTTGCCAAAGTGGTCGTACGACGAACGCTCACTGTACTTGACCCAATCTGCGCAATGGGCCCCACGCGGTGGCCCATCGTCCGCCGGGCATTTGAACAGGTCAAGTTCCAACTTGGCGTCGAGGGTGGCCCCGAACCGGTCAAAAATCGGGTTGGCGTTGTCTTTGAACCCGCCAGGGTACAGGATGTCGTTCATCGGTCGGGTAGATGGACCGAAACCGGCCAACGTGCCGTACTTGCTGTTGATCGGGTCTCCCGGGGAGCCGGTCACGAAATCATCCTGCCCGATTCCGCTCTTGCCGCCCCACTCATATGCACCAACCATGACCGGATCGTTGCACATCTCGCCTTCGTACTGACCGGGACACTGGCGGTACTGCAGCGGGTGCACGGGAATACCCCAACCGTTGGGGTCGTCGGCCTCATACACCCGGCTGCTGGTCGCGATGTTCTTTATGTGCGACAGGCAGGCGGATTGTTTCGATTGCCGCCGGGCAGCCTCCAACGACGGAAGCAGAATCGCGATTAGCAGTGCGATAATCGCGATGACAACCAGCAGCTCAATCAGGGTAAACGCCGTTCGCGCGCGCCGTTCGCATCGATCGTCTCCGGGTGTTTGAATCGCCATGATGATATGCCTCCATCGGTCGCGCCATACGCTTCACTAATCATACCCGTTGCACGCTCGATATTCAACATTCACCATTCGCCATTCTCAAGCATCGCGCGGTACTCGGCCGCCTTGTCCGGCTTGCCCCAGGCGTCGTAGAGGGCAACGAGGCGTTCGACAGCTTTGATGGTTCGCTTGTGGTCCTTGCCGAGGGTGGTATTCAGAATGCGTTGGGCTTCGAGTAGTTCCTTTTCCGCCTCTTCATATCGCCCCATCTTAGTGAGGCATTCGCCGAGATGGCTGCGCGAGTTGGCGGTATGCCAATGCTCCTCGCCGCGGATCTTGCGATTCATGGCAACTGCGTCGTGGAACACCGCCTCGCTCGCGTCGTAGTCATGTTTGTCGCGGAGCAGCGCCCCCAAGTTAGCCAAACTGACGGCGACATGTGGGTGATCGTTGCCCATCAGCTTGCGCTGCATGGCCAGCGCCTCGCGGAAGAGCGGCTCGGACCGTCCCGGATGTCGCACATATCGGGGACGCCGTTCTCGTTGCAGTCGGCGCTGGTGCCCGTGCTTATGTCGATGGCGGAGGAGAAACAGAGCGGCCCGCCTCTTACACAAGAAGAGGCAGGCCGCGCAAACCTGGGTGCTGGTCGCTGTTCCTTTAGCGAGCAGCGCGATTACTATGATCCGTCGGGCTCAAACCGAGCTGCTTCAGCCCCTGCAGGTGCCTCAGTCGCCTTGCTAGGGCAGGTCATACACGCACTCACCAGTGGCCGGATCGCAAAACGAATCTGGGGGGCACAGGACCGGGTCGTTAAAGCACACGAAAGCCTCACAGATATCTTCCGTGCAGAGATCGCCGTCCTCGCAATCGGCGTTGGTCGTGCACTCAGCACAGAAATCGGCAGGTGGTGCTTCGGTCAAGATCGTCGCGCCGCTTAGCAGGGCCGTATCCGGGTCGGACTCGAAGAACTCGACGCCGAGCAATTGATACCGGCAGCCATCCTCCCAGGGGCTAAGGTCCGGCTTGCTTGCGGTCCGGATCTCAAACGCCAGCATATCGCCTACAGCCAGAGCCTCCGTATCGTTGAGGCCTTCTGACGAGTTGATCGGAAGATCGACGACGAGGAACAGCCCCTCGTCCCCATTATCCCCGAGCAGCGCCTCCGCGACGCGCCTCTGCGGCGTGGTCTTCCAGTCGGCATCGGGTCTGATCCAAAGCCTATTGTCGGGGTCGGGCAGGATGTCGCCGTAGGGCATAATGCCGTGGCCTGCGCGCAGCCGCAGGGCATATATCCAGAACACCAGGCACTCTTCTGGCAACCGCTCACAGGTGCGGTAGAAGAACAGACGCATGGTCACGTCGTTGCTCTCGTCGTAGATCTGAGGAATGGCGAAGCGAAACCCGATGGCCCCGGCATCACCTTCGGTGCCCTCCGAACTTCCCAGGGCGGGTTCGTCGATGGAGACGAGATTGTCATTGTAGATGGGGAGGTCAGGGTGCAGATGACCATCGTAGGTAAAGAAGTCGTCGATGAACTGGTCGAAGAACTCAGGTCCGGGCTCTCCCGGATCTCCCGGATCTCCCGGATCTCCCTTCGGTCCCTGGGAGCCGCCCCCGGAGGGGCCTTGCTCGCCCTGGCAGTCCAACGCATCGAAGTCCCCATCGCCGTTTACGTCTTCTTCCGGGTCACCGATGCCGTCCCCGTCAATATCCCAGCATGAGAGCCCCATCGAGCCGGGCTCACCCTGCAGGCCTGCTGGACCTTCAGGTCCTGCGGAGCCTTGCTCCCCTGCCGGACCGATTGGACCTTCTGGCCCCTCCGGGCCCTCTGCGCCGGGCAGACCCTGGGCTCCTTCAGGCCCTTCCGGGCCGGGGATTGGTTGTCCGGGGGGCTCCTCGCCGTCGCCACCTCCGTTAGCCTGCTGGAGCAGCGCGAGCGCCAAACCGCCAAACAACAGATCACGCTGGTAGTCCTCCAGGCCGAGGAAGTCGTTGTTGCTGCTGCAACCAGCTTTGAAGAACACCAGCCCGCCGACAAGCAGCGCAACCACCAAACACGTACCGATTCGCCTGGGCGACTTCATCATGTTTCTCCCAAAAGTACTTTACTCAGAGCTCTGTTAGCTCCAATCCCACCGGTTCGCACAGGAAGGAATCGACGCGTCGACCGGGGGAACCACTAGTCCGCCTCGCGCGCGTCCCCGCTGGCGGGCTCAGGCCAGCTGAAAGGGCTGCGTACACGCTTAGTATAGCCGAACGGCGGTCCGACATGAACCCCAAAAAAGAAGTTCCCCTGCCAAATCAGCCCCGGACCCAGTCGCCGCAGAACATACACGAGGTTACGTTCGAGTTGTCCATCACAACCGCTCCCGATAAACGCGCCGCCCCGGAGCGATAACGTTAACGGCGGTACAAATCGCAAGGCAAATGCATAAAGGCACATTCACGCCACCTTCTCGTGGAGACGACACCCGCCCGCTAAGGACTAATACCGGTCGCACAGGTGCAGACCAGCCAGACATGGGCGATAATATCCCACCCTGGTGCGACTGATCTGGATCTGCGGATCAGCAAGCTGGGCAATCTGAGGGGCCGGTCGCCCTGCAATGACGTCCCATGTTGCCTGTACAGCCTCGTTGAACTTTGGCCTACTTGAGTTAAAGGGCAAGCCACCTGATGCCGTTGACGCTGTGGAACGAAGTGCGAATTTCAGGATAGGGTGTTGACCCAAGGCTAAAGTGGGTATAATCAGGTTTGATGGACCGTGCGATTCGTCGAGCTGTTTGACGTCGGTGTGCGGGTACGCCGTGTGCTAATAGTGTAGCAGGTCGCACCATTGTTATTTTGGGAATAAAGGGGGAATGATGCATCTCCAGCAGATCCTGAGGCAGCATCGTACTATTCTGTTCGCGCTGACGCTCTGCGTGGTTGTTCCGGCTGCTCAGGCCCAGCTTGTGGCTATCGAGGAGAACACGGGAGAGCTCTACGGCGTCTCAACTACCGACGCGGCGCTGGATCTCATCGGCCCGACCGGCCTTACGGACCTGGGTGCGCTCGAGTTCAATCCCTATGATGGCGTGCTGTATGGCCTAACCACCGGAGCCGATGCGGCGCTGTACCGTTTCGTGATCTCGCCCACACTGGACGACGTGACTGCATACCCGATCGGGGAGCTGGGCATCTATATTTATGAAGGGGGTCTGGCTTTTGCTCCTGATGGGACTGCCTACGGTGTCAACGGAGGTGTCACCACATCGGTGCTCTTCACGCTTGATCTGGACACCGGCCAAGCCACGCCGACTAACACCTTGAGTGGCCGCCACGACATAGCCGGACTTGGGTGGCGCGACGACGGGTTGTTGGTGGGGTTGGACAGCACAACCGGGACGCTGCTTACCATTGACCCCGTCACGGCCCAGATAGGCCATATCGAGGATATGGCCCCGATTATTGGGAGCATTGGCGGCATGGTCCTTGCTGGTGGTGATACCGGCTATTTCTCCACGGCCGGTCTACACGCCCTTACGCCGGGCTCGAACGAGCTGTACTCCTTCAATCCGTACAGCGGCGACCACACGCAGATCGGCTTGTTCGACGACACGGTAATCACTGGGGCCGGTTTTGCCGGCTTGTCCGTCATCCCTGAGCCGACGACGCTGGGGCTACTCATCCTCGGCAGCGTTGGCCTGCTCCGTAGGCGTGCAACCTGACGTTTGGTGGGACACGGCTGCCGGTGGCGTACATCCTCGTGACGACGAACCCGCCCTCGCCAAGGGTTTCGAGGATCTTGTAGGGGCCGATGCGTTGGAGGATCGCGTCTGTCGCCGACCTGAGATCACGCGACTGGGTTTCCGCCTCCGGAGTATCAGTGCTCATACATTTCTCCCGCTATGCCCACGATTCGTAGGAGGAAAGGTGCTGCTTATTGTCGTAGCTGGGTCGGGCAACTGGCAAGCTTGGCGTGCCGCTCGTTGGCCCGGCGACCTCCCATTCACGATCAGTTCAACAGAAGCCTGACACCCGCCCGGAATCGCCCCAATCCGGCAACAGCAGAGTCAGCAGAACAACAGGTCTGTCCGATAACCGTCGAAGGTAATCGCCGATTCAACGCCCTTGCGGGTGTTGAAGCGGTGCGCATCCCGAGAGCACGGGACAGTCACCCGTCTCTTGCCGTCTCAGTGGGGTGGAATGAATGAGTGTATTGTCGGGGGCTTGTGTTCCGCGGGGTCACTGACCCGCCCGCCGAGGCCACCTCTCCGAGAGTCCGCGCATGCTCCCGGCTTTGTGGGGACGAGTTTCACCTGCGGATCTGGGCGGGACTACACAGTCTGGGCAACGGCGGCGGCGGTGCGCAGGTCGGCCACGCGGTGGGTTTTTTCCCAGGTGAATCCTTGGCCGTCCCGTCCGAAGTGGCCATGTCGGGCGGTCTCGAAATAGATGGGTTTACGAAGGTCGAGGTATCGAATGATCCCAGCCGGCGTGAGCGGAAATAGCTCACGGATGATGCCGGCTAGATGGTTCGGTGAAAGCTCACTGGTGCCGAAGGCATCAACGTTGACGCTTACCGGGTCTGCCACGCCGATGGCATAGGCAAGCTGGACCTCGCATTGGGCAGCCAATCCAGCCGCGACAATGTTCTTGGCGATGTGGCGGGCCATGTAGGAAGCCGACCGATCGACCTTGGTCGGATCTTTTCCAGAGAAGGCGCCGCCACCGTGGCGGCCTCGACCACCGTAGGTATCGACGATGGTCTTCCGACCGGTAACCCCCGTGTCGCCCTGGGGCCCGCCGACGACGAATCTGCCGGTGGGATTGACGTGCAGGATGATGTCGTCGGACCACATCTGCGGGCATTCGCGCTCTACGACGGTTCGGATGACCTCGTTGCGAATCCGGTCCTGGGCTTCGCCGGTCATCTGGTCGGTCTTGGGATCCGCGACCTCCAGGGTGTGCTGAGTTGATATCACCACCGTGTGCAGGTTGACCGGTGCGCCGCCGTCGTAGGCGACCGTGACCTGCGACTTTGCATCGGGTCGCAGCCAACCGATCCGACCGGATATACGCAGCTCTGCTAACTGCTCGACCAAGCGATGAGCAAGCTGGATCGGCAGCGGCATGAGCGATTTGGTCTCATTGCAGGCAAACCCGAACATCATCCCCTGATCACCGGCGCCCTGCTCGGCGTGCAGGCCTTGGCCTTCAGTAACCCCCTGGCTAATGTCCGGCGACTGGGGGTGCAATTCGAGTTGGACCTTGCAACTGCGATGGTCGAAGCCGGCAGCAGGCTCGTCATAGCCGATCTTGCGGATGGTGTCGCGAACCGTGTCCTCAGCCCGGTCTAGGGCGGCGTTGGCGGCATCGTTGTGCACCGTCACCTCGCCGGCCACCACCACCAAATCGGTGGTCACCAGGGTTTCGATCGCCGCCCGCACCTGTGGATCATGTTCAAGGAGGCTGTCCAGCAGGGCATCGGATATCTGATCCGCGATTTTGTCCGGATGGCCCATCGAGACCGACTCCGACGTGAACAAATGCGGTGATGCCAAATCAGTTTGCGGCACGGTTAGCCTCCTCATCGACCGGGTGAGCCTATATCCACCGAGTATGCAGGCATCTTAGGGTCGGGCCCAGCCTTTCGCAACATGAGTGAGGCTGATGTCAAGGTGAGAGTGATGAGCTGTTCACCGGACTTGGCGCCAGGGCTCGTGATGCCTCCAGCAGCCGACGCTCAACGGGCAATCCGTGCCGTTTCCGTCGACGAACCTCGCGCCGGCGCACACGCAGGTGCATCAACGCCGATGTTCCGTTCGGGTCTTCATGCAGCAGCGGAGAGCAAGCCTGTTGAGCGAGAATCGAGTGAATCCGGTCAAGCGATTCGGCCCGGTACCCGTTCATGAGCTCATGTGAAAGACTCCGGCGCGAGCTACGGTTCCAGACGTTCACGGTACGGCGGAACCTCGTATGGACGGTGAGGGCATTCATACCGTCAAATAGCAGGCGGTTCACGTCGTAGGGCAGGAGCGTGCCGCTAAAGTGGTTCTCCAACGCCTCGTGGTGATAGCCGTGATCGTCTTGGAGCACGTGCTCGAGTAACCGCCAGTTCAGATCGCTCTCTGTGGCGTCGGCGCGCAGCTCCCAGAAGAAATGGCCGAATCTGATCGAGCACTCGCTGAGCACGATCTGACGAGGCACATACTTACCGTGGGCCACGGTGTCCGCGGCGAGATGCGATAGATACCCGTATGCAAAAGCCCTGGCCCGGTCATCACCGGCGGCATCCAGCAGCCGGAACGCCGTCGACCAATGGTGGCAGAACTGCTTCACCTGACTTAAACGCTTGGCAAACACCATGTCCGCGGCGATGTTGCCGTAGAGATAGGCGATCCCGTGCCGGGCCAACACCGCGGCTACGGCAGCCGGCAAGAGGGGCAAACGCTCCAGCACGGAAGCCGCAAGGCCGATGTGTGTCGCCGGGCCCCAAGCGAACGCTGGGTCCGCCCCACCCAGAAGGCACACTACAGCCACAACACAGGTCCAGAATCCAAATCGCATCGTAGGTCCCGCTGGGAGCACCTCGGCGCCAGCAATGCCGCCCCAAAAGCCGTCTGCACGCGGCGCGCCACGCCGTGCAATTTCCATGACGGTATCGTTGCCGGCGCACTTTAGCTATCCTGCGCCAAATCAGCCGCCCCCCACCAGCCGTCCGTTGCTTGACAGAGGGCCCCGCGCCTTTAGACTTTAGGATAAACTTCGTGGATTTCAAGCTTTACAGATGGGAGCAGGGCCGCCATGGCTGAAGAACGATCTCACCTAACGGTAACGAACCGCAGCGGGGTGAGCGTCGTGGAGCTCGCAGACCGCAAGATCCTTGACGAGCTCTGCATCGCAGAGATCCGTGACCAGCTATCCAAGCTGGTGGCCAATACGGACGGGATTAAGCTCCTCCTCAGCTTCAAGAGCGTGGAGCATCTGTCCAGTGCGGCCCTCGGAGTGTTGATCACACTGAACAAGCAGGTCGCCGAGCAAGCGGGCACCCTCAAGCTCTCCGACATCGCCCCGCAGATTTACGAGGTGTTTAAGATTACCCGGCTTTACGAGATTTTCGACATCTACGACACGGCAGAGCAAGCGCTCAGGACCTTCTGATTACGTGACTGCGCCTGGCCGGTATGCTCGAAGCCAGTAGGGTACGTGGCCAGTCGTGGTGTTGAGAGCATGACCGAGGTTGATCCTGACAACGAGGCAACTTTTCGCGTCTGCGTGATAAAGAGCGACCCGCAGGAAACCGAAATCCCCAAGAAAGCCATTTTTCAAGAATTGCAGCGTTGCCGATTCTGCGAAGACGCCCAGTTTGCCGTCAAGCTGGCCCTGGAAGAAGCGCTGTGCAACGCTGTGAAGCACGGGAACAAGTGCGATCCCACCAAGCAAGTGACCGTCCGGTATGCCGTAACGCCTGAGAAGGTTGTTATCATCGTCCGCGACGAAGGTCCCGGTTTCATCCCGGAGGACATCCCCGACCCCACCACGCCTGATCGGCTCCCGCTGCCCGACGGGCGCGGTATCATGCTAGTGCGCGCGTATATGGACGAAGTGGTCTTTCGCGATCACGGTCGCGAGATTTACCTGATGAAGCGACGACAATAAGCGACCATGGAATCGGTATCCCAGAACAAGCCGGTACCCATTCGCCGCAGGGTGTACTTTTCGGGGCGCGTCCAAGGTGTTGGCTTCCGCTTCACAACCGAAGCGATTGCCTCGCGTTTTCAGGTCACAGGACTCGTTCGCAACCTCCGTGATGGTCGGGTCGAGGTGGTAGTCGAAGGGACCGAGGCCGAACTAGATCGTTTCCAAGGCGCCATCCAAGACGCATTGCACGGCTACATCAGGGAAGCCAACGTCAGCAACACGACCGCCACAGGCGAGTTTAGCTCCTTTGGCATAGCGTTTTGACAACTCCGCTCAGGAGGCTGCCCCGCCGATCGCCTCCTGAGTCTCACAGACACCACGTGAGTCGACAATCGACGTTGCCGTCAGCGTCGCCTTCCATGTCTACCCGAGAAGCACGCTGCGATTCCATAGGTCCACGCCGTACCGATCACGATCCACCACGGCCAGGCAATGTAAACGGTACTCGTGTGCTCCTGGTAAAACTTGATCGCCACAAGGATCACCACCGACGACAACATTGCGGTGGTATTTACGCGGTCGTGCCCGTGGGTCCTAGTGGTCACGCCCAGCAGGAATACACCGAGCATGGCTCCGAAGATCAGGCCGACCCATTTGAACACTTCCCACAAAAGGCGATCGTGACCGGCAAACGACAACGCCACCAGAGCCAGGAGCAGACCGAACAAGAAAGTGAAGACCCGAGCGAGGCGTAGCTCTTTCATAGCGCCGGCTTCAGTCTGCGCGGATCTCGTTTTCGCATGACGGTTACGCCACGCCATGAACGGTCGATAGAAATCCGTCACCGCCGTGGATGACAGCGCGCCGAGCGCGGAATCGAGACTCGACATCGAAGCTGCGAAAATGCCGGCGATCAGTAAACCCTTCAGGCCGTAGCCCGAGGGAAGAGCGTGTGCGATGAAGTGGGGAAACACGCGGTCACTATGCTCCAGGACATGCAATGGTAGAGAGAGGGACGGCTGCGTCCTGTAGTAAACCGAGATCAACGTACCGATCAGAAGAAATAGGCACACGATGGGTAGGCCCATAACGGCGTTGAACATCAGGGAACGCTGACCACGCCGCAGATCCGGACAAGTCAGCATTCTCTGGGTAAGGTCCTGATCGACACCCAATGCAGCCAAGTTCTGCACAGTCGAGGAAATCAGCAAGACCCAGAACAGCTTTTCGTTATTCAGATCACGACCCCACGTGAACGTGTGCAGCTTACCCGCTCTGTACGCGGTTGATAGATCCTCCAGACAGGTTCCAGGAATGGAAAGAAACAGGAACACAAGGACCGCTACACCGCCACCTAGGAAAATGACGGCTTGGAGTGCATCGGTCCAGATGATGGCCTTGATGCCGCCGAAGGTCGTGTAGGCGATGGCAACCGCAGCCGCACCAAGCACGACCCATTCCAACCGCCAGCCGAAAACGACTGTAATCGCCAGTGACGCTGCCAAAAGCCGTATACCGCTGCCGATGATGCGCGATGCGAAGAACATCAACGACGCGGTGGTGCGTGTCCAGGGTCCGAAGCGCTGGCCGAGGTACTCGTAAACCGTTGTCACCGCGCTGCCGTAGAACGCCGGCAGCAGCAGCAAGACGATCAAGACGCGGCCAAGAAACGCGCCGGCATACATCTGGAGATAGGTCCAATCGCCTTGGAACGAGTCGGCCGGCACATTGATGAACGTAAGGGCGCTGACCTCAGTGGCGATGATGGACAATCCCACGACCAGCCAATGCTGCTGCTTGGCGCCGAGGAAATAATCGTAGGTGCTGCGCTCGCGGCGCCCGAACCATATCCCCACCGCCACAATGGCGACGAAGTATGCTCCAACCACCGCAATATCGAGCCAGCCCAAAGCCATCGCAGAGTCCTTGCAGCGGGTGCGCGTCAGAAAGTACTTAGGATGCCGTTAGACTGCTAAGGAAAGTCGGCTGCATCCGAACGAGCCGTAGGCTTTAGCCCGCGAACGTACTCTGCAGCCGCTAATAGAGCACCGCGCACATCGTCGAGGCCCGAGAGTTTGTTGCGGGCACCCCAGCAGTCGGCGTAGGTGCAGCCAGCCTCCGTCAGCTCGTTGGCCCAGGTGCTCCTGGCTTCGAAGGCCCCGGGGCCGTTGCTCCAAGCGTTTTCCAGCAAGCGTGCGAAGGCAACCTTCTTGGCGAACAATTCCGTGAACCGGCCAGCGACGGCAAGCTCCGAAAGATCCCGGTGGTCAACTGCCGGTGTTGAAGCGGCGCGTTGGCACCAACGCCGAAGTTCGTGCGCGGCGTGTTGGGCTTCTCTCGCTTCATCCTCACCAGGTAGGGAGGGATCGTGACACGCGGCGCGCAACGGCATCCACAGCAAACGCCATGTCTCGCAACGATCAGCTATCTGTGACGCATTCCGCAGCAAACGAACGCCGCCGACATCATCCACACCGAGCACGACGCGCGCGAATCTGCGGTCGAAGTCATCACCTATAGGATGATCCGCCGACCAGCCCAGCGTCGCTCCAAGTGCGATCCCGTGCAGAGAGCATGCCAGCATGTTGAAATGACCGTGGTCGCCCCAGTCGGTGTTGAGAAGGCCGGTGGCGCCGTGCTTTCGACCCGCAGCCGCGAAACTGCTGATGTTGCGTTCAGCCAGGTCCATTGCGTTGATGATCCGCTTCCAGCCGGATGTGCCGGGGCAGACAAATGTATTCAAGCCGGCTGCGACAAAAGTGGCCGTACTTTCGTAATCGGCTCCATCGTTGTAACCCCAGTGGAGCACGGTCGAATCGCGTGGCAGCCAATGCAACAGGTGGGGATACTCTCTGACGACGTCGCTCCAAAACTGTGTTTGCCTTCCTCTCCTCGCACAAATGTCATGGGAGCGACGGATATGCTCGATGTAGGCTTCACCTTTCCCACCTGATGCGAAGCGCCGGCGGTTCTTACCCTCGCCGAGATCCCTTGGTTCGTCGCCACAGATATTGACGACAGGGGAGGAGAAAGCGTCCAGCACATCCGACCACATTCGCTCAATCAGGCGGTGTGCTTCCGGATTCATACAGTCGAGTGTAAGGCCGCGGGTGCGCTCCGGCCAGGACATACGGTCCCAGGATTTCGTCGTCTCCACCTCAGCAAGGTGACGATACTTTGGCATTGAGAGGATGCGCCCCATATGCCCGAAGGTGGCCAGCGCCGGTACCAGGTCGATGAACCGCTCGCGGCAGTATACGTCAAGCTCGCGCACCTCGTCCGGCGTCAACCCGTTATCCGGATCACAAATCTCAGGATCGAATGAGAACACGAACGTGTGTTCTATGTAGAGCTGGAGCTGGTTGACTTTAAGGGCCGTGAGGCGATCGGCGAGGTGTTTGAGCGTGTCCAGCGTGGGGACTTTGCCACGGGAGACGTCATGAAGCAAGCCACGTGTCTCAAAGTCCGGCCAATCGACGACGGTGCAGCAGGGCAACGCCGAGGGATTGCGGATTGGAGGCTCCAAGGAATCAACCGACAGCCCACGGTCCGCAATCGACAACTGAGTAAGCGTCTGCAAACCGTGGAAGCAGCCCGCCGCGGAACCGCCCACCAACTCGATTCCTTCCGGCTGGACGCTAAGCCGGTAGCCGTCTCGGTGCTCAATACGGTGGCGGTCAACTGCAATCCGAATGGTGGGCGACCGAGCGTCGTCGCCGGCGGGCTTCAGATCACGCGGCGACCTCGCGCGACGCAAAGGCAGCCACTCGCAGAGCTTGGACCGCCACTGACGGGCGGCTCGTTCTATGCGTCGATCATCGGTCCGGAGGACCAGCGGGCTGTCGGGCGTGATGTCGCAGACACCGGGCAACTCATGGATCTCTTTCGGTATGGGGAGCAAGCTCGCGGAAGTGGCTGCCCAGGGATTCGGCATGATGGTTGCTAGTTAAAGGTCGAAGGATCAAGAAGTCAAAAGATGGAAAGGCCCGGGGTCTCTATCCTCGATTTTTCGGCACCTTGGAGTTTGTCCCGACTGGAGCCTCAGGGATACACATCCGATAAGACACCGGTATGGGTGGCACTGAGTCAGCGGTCCGCGGATTGAGAAACCAATCCCACAAGACGGAAGAGAATGGGATGTCCCATCAGTCCGGTGAGTCGGGAGGTCCGCGCTGCCTGGTTGTCATGTACCACTACGTGCATGACCAGGAGACGCTGCCCAGGCCTGGCCTGCCGAGCATACCTCCGGGGATTCCCGGCCTGACCAGCCGAGACTTCCGTGTTCAGATTGATCGGCTCTGCGCACTGATGGAGCCGATCGATTGGCCAACGCTTTACGCCTGGATGTGCGGACGGGGATCGATTCCCGAACGCTGCTTTATGCTCACCTTCGATGACGGGCTGGCGGACCACGCCGAGACTGTGTTGCCGATCTTGCGGGAGCGAGGTCTTCGAGGCGTGTTCTTCGTGCCGGGCGTCATTTTGATCTCACATCGCCTCCTTCCTGCGCACGAGCTGCACCTGTTGCTGGCACTTTTGGACGAGCGTACGTTGGAACAGGAGCTGCTCAGCTACCTGGCCCAGCACAAAGGAGACGACACAGACTGGATGGCGTCAGTGGATCCGGCCGCCGCACAGGCGATGTACTACTACGAGCCGCCTGGACGTGCCCGGTTGAAATACTTGCTCACTATGAGGCTGCCGCCCGACTTGCGGCTCGAGGCCGTCGATGCCCTGTTTGAGCGCCATGTCGGTGCATCTGCACGGTGGGCGCCGCACTGGTACCTGAGCTGGGATGATCTTGCCAAGATGGAGTCGTTAGGGCACACGGTCGGTGGCCACGGTTACCGACACGAACCATACAGCCGGATGACACCTGCCCAGCACCGAGAGGATGTGCGCCGCACGGCAGCCGTTCTACGCGGCGGTCTTGGACCGGATATTCGCCCGTTTTCCTACCCCTACGGCCAATGCGATGAAGAATCCTGCGCCGCCTGTCGGGAAGCCGGCTTCGCCCATGCCTTTACCACCGAGCGCCGCTGGGTCACGCGGGGCAGCGATGTCTTTCGGCTCCCCCGCGTCGATACGATTGACGTGGAGGCGGTGCTTGAAAAGGAAGTGTCATGCCCTCAAAGCTAGCATCCTCGCCGGTCATTCCTACACAGCGCACCGGGGCCGAGCTGCTCCGTCGGTTCGTTCAAGCCTATTGGCTTCGCCCGGAAAATGCGCTTTGGATGACGCTTCGCAGTGAAATCCTGTCGCAATGTCCACTGGAATGTCCGTCCATCGACCTGAGCTGCGGCGACGGCGTGTTCAGCTTTCTGCATTGTGGAGGTGTGTTTGATCCGACTTTCGACGTGTTCACGTCGATCGCGGAGTTGGATCGCGTGGGCGACGAACATGCCGATATGTTCGATTGCGTCGCCGACGACTATCAACCGGTGATCGTTTCCCCTCCCATCGATACGATTGATGTGGGTACCGACATCAAGAAGAACATGCTCGCCAAGGCGAGAGTGCTCAAGCTATATAGCCGGTTAGTCGAGCACGACAACAACCAGCCGCTACCCTTCGAGAACGATAGCTTCCAGACGGTCTACTGCAACGCCGCCTACTGGGTCGCTAACATCGATCAATTCTTGACGGAGATGGCCCGAATCACCCACCCGAATGGCCGCATCATCTTGCAGGTCAAACTCGACAGCATGCGCCGCTACACGCTCGGGGCATACCAAGGAGTCCTGGGCGATCGATTTCTCGATATCATCGACCGTGGGCGCAGCACGTCCTGGCCGACGATCGCCAACCGGGCTACGTGGGAGGCCCGCTTCGCCACGTCCGGCCTTAGTGTTGAGACAATAACACCTTTCATCACCAGAACCCACGCCCATATCTGGGACATCGGGTTGCGGCCGATCGCCCCGCTGTTGGCTAGGATGACCCGGGCGCTTACTCCTAAGACGCGGGCCTCGATCAAGCGCGAGTGGGTCGATCTGTTCTGCGAGCTGCTCGAGCCGCTGTGCGATCCCGACGTCGACCTTTTCGCCGTCAAGGACGAACCCGCTGAAGTGCAATATGTTCTCACGCCGGCGTGACACCAGCGGGTGACACGCACCGGGATCCTGCTTTAGAGTCCTACGGTGAAACATGTTCGCCTTTTGCGCGCATCTTTTGGCGGCGGCGCAGGCGCGCCGTGGGTAGCGGCCGGCGTCTCGCCGGCCGAGAGTCACGACGGCCTGCGGGGACGCAGGCCGCTACTTGGGTTGCGGGCCCGCCCACATTAGAAGCCTATCCCAAGAAGTTTGGCACGGGTTTGCGACCCGTGTATCACCGGTTGGAAACCGGCGCCACAGGGATTAATGGGATAGGCTCCAAGCTCCGTTCGATTCCGGGACATGTGGGGGCGATTCCGGCTGTGTGTCAGCAATGTAGGGCGTGCTCTGCACGCCGAAACCTGTGTCGGGCAAAGCCCGACCTACCATCCTGATCGTGAATGGGAGACGGGTGGCATGTCCGGGCGAAGCGCGGACATGCTCAATGTGAGAACATGCTCGCCCGCGCCGAGCATGCCACCCGTCACCCGCCGGGCAAACTCGAATATACACTGTATAAAAAGTAAAAAGATCTCTTGGCGCGGGTAGGCCACTTTGATATTATGGGGCATGGTGCTGGAGGGCGTCCCGGGAGGAGGGAAGTCACCTCGGCGTTGCGAAGCTCTGCTGTAACGTAAAACCGGCTTGGGGTGGCCGGAACAGGCGCGGGAGAGAATGAGGTACCCCGTAACCGCAGAAGTGATGAGGCGCATGCGGTGCGCGCTTCTCGCGGCGGGGGGGCAATCGTATCCTTGCAACGCGGGTACCCCGGCCAGTCGCGTTGGTCGCCGATGGTCCGCCAGCGCTTCTACTATCCTGCGCACATCTTTGCGCAGCGACTCTCATCCGCATCAAGCAATGTAGGGCGTGCTCTGCACGCCGAAACCTGTGTCGGGCAAAGCCCGACCTACTTTACCAATCGCAAAGGAGGTAATGAGTTATGAAGTGAGTGTATGTGCCTACTGGCGTTGTGTCCATCGTTGCTTGTTTGTCCCTTGCCTCGTCGGCTGTTGCCCAATCGGGGGCGTGCTGCTACGATTACCTTACTGGTTTTACTGGATGCGGCCACACGACTGCGTCCCTCTGTGACTATATACATTGGACGTACATGGGTGATGGAACGGACTGTAGCACGGTCACCTGTCCTGGATTAGGTTTTCCAAGAGGGGCGTGCTGCTATGGAGATCCCCCAATTGTTAACTGCGAGGTTATTGAGCCATTAGGGTGCGACGACACGTACCTAGGCGATGGCACGAGCTGCGAACCGCACCTAAACGCATACCTCGACGATTGTCCGCCGCGATGCGGCGACAACCTCGTGAACCAACCGAGTGAGCAGTGCGACGGTACAGACGATACGGCGTGTCCGGTCCAGTGCCAGGGAAACTGCACGTGCCCCACCGCCGGCTGCTCCCCCGACGGCGACGGTGACGGCATCAAGGACAGCGTGGACGAATTGCCCAGCACCTACTCAAACTCGTTCGTGGACACCTCTACGAATCCTGATACTCGCGGAGGCTATGCCCAGCGCGGTGATCAAGACCTGTGTGCGTCCGACGCCCCCGGCAGCTACGGTGTCTACGTCGAGTCGCTGGGGACGTTAGGCGGGGGCTCCGCGACGGCCCAAGTGCAGCTCACTTGCATCGATGGAGGATGGTACTCGAAAATAAAGAGCGTGGACGCGGGTGATTGTATAACGCTGACGTGTCGAAGCGGCCCTACTGCCGAAATTCGGAACTCATGTTCCACCAGCGCCGCGAGTGCAGGAGCCGCCGGGACTGCCGCACAAATCGCCGCGGTGCGTGACGTCGACGTGGACTTGCTTGCTGGCGGCTTGGTCGTGGCGACGCTTGTGCTGCCCGAGGGCAACTCGATCTCCTATAACCCGGAGACGCTGGAGGTGACTGCGGGAACCTCGAATAATACCACGCTGATCCTCATAACCGCTCCCGGTGAGCAGCAGCCGCTGGCGCCTGGGGCCAGCACTACGCTCCCTCCCCCAGCCGCGATTCCAGCGGTTTCCCAGTGGGGGCTGATTGCCCTGACTCTGGTTCTGCTGGTGGGAGCGAAGATCTACTTCGGCCGCCGCCGCACTATTGCAGGCTGAAGGCCTGCTCTGAAGTAGCCGGTGGCAAGCGCAGCGCCGCCACCGGATCAGGTCGACATCGAACAACACGACCCTGAAAGGGTCGTCTATTTCCGGCGGTTCACGCGACGGCACATCCGACCCTTTCAGGGTCGAATGAGCCATTGGGACTCCGCAATCCGTGGGCGGCGCCCACGGCTACTGTCGTGCACCCCTTCGGGGTGTTCCGCTCTGCCCACTGTCGTCGAGCCCTTCGGTCTGGGAGGTGGATCGTTGGAGGATTCCGGAATCCGTGGGTGGCGTCCCGGCGCGCCGGGACTTGCCCACGGCTATTGCCGGCCAGCCTTTCAGGCTGGGAACCGTGAGGCGCTGGGACGTGTACTTCACCGGTTGGAAACCGGTTCCGAAGGGGTACATGGGATAGGATCTTAGCCGCCCGGGTCTTCGTGATGATGCTCTTGGGCAATTGGATCGTAGGCGTCGCCGTTCCAAAGCTTGTTGGTGGCGGTATAGGTCCCTGATTCCGGCTCTTGGACCGGAATCGCGGTCCCCTTTGGCACGCCTTCAGGTGTACTTCCGTCGCTGATCTGATAGCCGAGCTGCACGAACGTCATCGCCTCGGCATGCGTATCGGTAAAGAGAATATTGCCGCGCTTGTTGTGCCGCATTTCCACAGGCGAGTATGCATAGATCGTCTTGTCGAGATTGGGTGGTACGTCGCCGCCGTCAGGCTCTCCGGTCATAAAAGCGGGGTCGGGCCCGAAAGACACCGCGTTTCGCTCAACCGCCAGACGCGGCGGGTCGAGCGTAAACGAGTGCCGCCCGTGGCGCCGGCCCGCACCACGGCTATCAGCCAAGAGAATCGTTCTACCCAGGTTGCGAATCTGATGCCGCCCTACCGGGAAGTTGTCCCATCTATCCGGGTTTGTATCCTGGCGAGTGTTGCCCAGGTACTGATAGTTGTAGCCGTATGCCCCGTCGCGAACGTCCATGGCGAACTCATCATCTGCCAGGGAGGGACAGGTGAATACTTCGTGGGCCATGGTCGTACCTTCGCGGCCCATGCGTAGACCCTCGTCCCCGAAGCCGCTGGGCATGTGCCTAAACGGGGTCGGGTCAATCACCGGACCCAGTCCCGTCTCGATGAACCATTGCCACCGAGGGGCCCGCCGGCCGTAACTGTTCATGTAGAAGTCTTCCGTGGTGGGGGTCAACTTCACGAGCCGGAACGGGGGGAACCGATCCTCGTTTTCATTCAGATAAACCTCAAAGCCCGTTCCAATGTTCTTCAGGTGCGACAGGCACACATTGGCCTTGGCGTGCTTGCGCGCCGCCGACAGCGACGGCACCAGGATCGATATAAGCAGCCCGAGAATACCGATGACCGTCAATAATTCCAGGAGGGTAAATGCCGATCTTGGTCGCATCATGGCAGACTCCGCAAACGCACGTTCGACGTCTCAACCAGGTACTCCAATATTATAGACCGTCGTTGATCCGCTGTCATTAGCTGCGGCATCCATCCTGCTGATACACTCTTTGACCAGGATGCTCGGACGCGGAACGCCGATCGCCGCCATGTGATCGAACAACAGCCACCGGGATCACCATGGCGGTGGTCAGCCGACGGTTTGGCTTGTGGTGCCACAGTGATGACATTAGCAGTGTTGATTTCGCTGAGTAGCAACTGACCTACCCGCGCCGGATGACTGCCCCTGCCTGTAAGCCCCCAGGCTTACGACGTGATGTCCGCAGGCGCACCCTGTCGCGGCCCACCGGAGGCGGTTGCCCGTCCTTTCCGACGGCAAATCCGTCGGCGACGGCATCCGTACACCCGGCAACCGCAGAAATGTGCCAGGCTGGGCGTCAAAGGGCCGGGCACAAAGTCCTTTTGCGGATGTTTTTTTCGGTGCACTGGCCTTCTCCGCGCAGTAGACTAGGTTTCGCTCACTGTGGATCTGGGCCGGCCGGCGTGAATCGTCACCTGTTAGCCTGGACCGTTGGGCGAGTGGTTGGTCGCGGCGGTCGGGATGCGTTGCCGGTTGGCTCCTTGTAGATGCGGCATGGCGCGGGCACATCGAGCGTCACTTTGACGTTGGGAGGCCAAAGGCGTGCTGCCGCGCAACGAGGGTAGGGTGGGAAGCTTCCTTATCACAGGTGCGGTAACCCCAATACCCAGGATGGTCGTTGGGTGTATGCTTTTTGGCCAGGCGCCGGCGCGAGCGCACGCCACAACGCACCGATCTCTCCACTTGGTCATGGCTGTAGAATCCCCGGACGAACGGGGGCGACATGACATTTGCGCGACACGACGGCATTGTCGTGTCGGAATGACCTACCGGACACGGCAACAGATAGTCGGCGGCACCGCCGTTTATGTGAATACGGTTACGCTGCCAGTCGCTGCTTCAATTCCCGTAGTAACGGCTAGAACGGACCAGGAACCGCTTCCACAAGATGGAGGGACGTACCAGTGAACATAGGATATCGTATTGACCGATGGTGTCCGATCCTTGGCATCCTGGTGGTGGGCGTTGTTGCTTTTGGCATAACGCATCAGGGTGCGCCCAAGGGAAAGACCGAGTCAAACCGGGCTGGCAGCTCGAAGGCGGCGGCCTCTCCCGTTAAGGCCCGGGGAATTACAGCCGGACCGCGGATCCAGGCTGCCGATGTACCGATGGCTCCGCCGGTGCGCGCCTATCGAACTAAGACCGTCGTGTTTGAGGCAAGGTCGGACCTTCCGCTTCTTATGGCGGAGCGGGTAGACGAACGAGGTGCGGGAATCGCCGCACCGTACACCGGCGTCGGGCCCGGCTGCGAACTCGACATCGAATGCGACGACTGCGACCCCTGCATCAAGGACCAGTGTATCGCTGATACCTGTGTATTCACGCCATCTCCAGAGGGTACGCCCTGCGACGACGGCCTGTTCTGCAACGGTGTCGAGCGCTGCGACGGATTCGGGGTCTGTAACCCGGCTGATGAACCTCCCTGCGCCAATCGCCCGGGGTATATCTGTGACGAGGAGGCCCGACCCGGCCTCTGTGTGCTGCCCTGCCAGGACAACAGCGAATGCGATGATGGCCTGGACTGCAACGGTGTGGAAGTTTGCGTCCCTCAAAAGTGCCTGGGTGGTTCCAATCCCGGTGTGTCTTGCACATTCGGCGGCGGCGAGTGTCTTGGTGGAGGGTACTGCGCCGGTGTCTGCCGCAGCAGCGGAAACCCCTGTGGTCACGGAGCAAACTGCCAGGAGGGTAACCCTCCAACATGCGGCAAGGGGCGCTGCTGTACGGGCACCGGCTATGCCGATTGCTCCCGCGAGACCTTGGTGGCTTGCACTGGAACGTGGCTTGGCGTTGGCGGTGACGAGGCGACGTGTGACCAGCTAGCCCCACCGTGGGGACTTAATGCCGGCGAAGACTTCCGATGCCCCAGGTATGAAGGCGGCATCGTGCAAGGAGACCTGATAGTGAACGTAGGCGCCGTCGGCGTTGCCGAATGTCATCCGTATCAGGAAATCGGTGACGACTACGAGCTTGATATAGCCACGGAGTATTTCGAGGTAACCACATTCCGGTTCATCGGCGGGTTCGATGCCGGCACCGGATCACGGATGCGCATTACGTTCTATGACTCTCAAGAGCGCCTTGTGGAGGATACGATCACGGAACCGTCGTTCGCACCCGGCAACTTGCTGAGAACTGTAATCTTTAGCGAGAGGCCGGTCATCCCGGCCCAGGGTTTTGTAGCGCTGCGCCCGGCCGTTGAATCCCCAAGCGGGTTGGACCTCTGGATGTCAACCGATACGGTGAGCGTCGGCTATAACGATCCGGATGTAATGTGGCTCAACGGTTCGCCCAGTCCCAACATCCTCACGCCGGACCCGAGCATCCTGGCATTTGAAATCATTGGGGAAGAGCTCGGGGCGCCACTCGGCGCATGCTGTGATGCAGAGACCGGGATTTGCGAACTGAAGCTTCCGTGGGTCTGCGAAGAGGAGGGCGGCTTGTTCCAGGGGATTGGAGCGCTTTGCAAGTTCTGCAGCGGGGACCCCTTCATTTCCTGCGACGTTGATGACGACTGCAAGATCTGCATCGACGGAGAGGACCACGGGGAGCATTGCTATGACAACTCCTACTGCGACAGCTTCTACTGTGATACCGAGGGCTACTGTGTTACGTTCCTGTCAGGGTGTACCGTGACGGCCTGCTGCGACCCCAACAGCGGCGCGTGCACCGAAGTCACCGGCAGCTTCTGCAGCGTGGACCAAACCGACTGCATCAGCGACGCGGACTGCGACGATCCGCAGACCTGCGAGCCTCCGTGTCCGGAAGGGTACTTCGGCCAGGGCTTTGGAACGCGCTGCGTGCCGAACTGCTGTGAGCAGCCGATCTACACGGGCGCCGACACCTGCGACCAGGCCATTTTCCACATCATCAACGTGCCAGCGCCAGGCGAACCTCCGATCACAGTAACCGTGACGGGCGACAACAAGCAGGCCACCTTCGGGGATTACGAGTCCGGAACCTGTGACCTGGAGATCTTCAATCCCGAGGGCGGTACCCGGGATCGCGGTTGGTGGGAGGCGTTCTGTGTGATGGGCGGCTGCTTCAACATGCGGATCGACATGTGCTGCACCCAGGAAATGACCGGTGAGATCCACGAGCCACAATGGGCGTTTTTGATGACAGACTGCGATCCATGCACCACCACCATCCCGCCCAAGCCTGTTTCCCCGCCCATCGGCACAGGTGCGGCCGCCTATGGCCGGGGGGCGCCATTCTGCAACGGCGACGACATGTGGCAGACTTACGCCCACCTGCCGGATGGTCACTATTTCTATCCGATCCACACGGCCCCTGGCGGCCACTTCGGCCAGTACCAGCTCCACGTCACCGTCGCGGCGTGCGACATGGCGGCCTGCTGCCTGCCCACGGCCACGTGCATTCCTGGTACTGAGAACGAGGGCCAGCCCTGCGAACGGAACAGCGACTGCGATTCCACGCCCGAGTTCGTCGACTGCAAACCGGATTGCGAGCTTATGAACCAGACGGACTGCGATGATGCGGATGGCTACTGGCTCGGCTGGGGCAACATCCCGGAGGATATGCAGCCGGTAATCGCCTGCGAATTCGGGGAGTTCTTCCAGGCGTGCGGAACTGGTTCCTGCTGCATTGGGCCTGGAGAGTGCGAGGATCGAGCCGGCGGGCAGGACTGCGACCCCGCCAACCCCGAGACTTGCATGGACAAGGACTTGTGCGACATATTCGACGGCGTGTATGTCGGTGGGGCGATGTGTGACTGGCCGGAGAGTCCATGCCCGGTCTGCGACATCGCCTATTATGAGTCGAATTGCCAGATGCCCAGCGAGTCCGGCTCGTGCGTGGTCATGAGCGACTTGTCGGCCTCACCCAACGGCGTCGTCCATGCCGACGACTTCATTCCAGAAGGCAATACCATCGAGCAGATTTGTGTGTGGGGTACATACCTTGATGCCAGCGCACCCGGTGTGCCCACGTTCACCGGGGCTGAGCAGTACGATTGCACCGGTATGGTCGAGGACAACTTCCGCGTCCGTGTCTACGACGACAACGGTGGCCTACCAGGCTGGGTGATCGCCGAATCAAGCATAGCCGAGTGGGACGTTTTCCGTGGGCTCGTTCGTAGCAGCGGGTTCGAGGGCCTGTACGGAATCGAGATGCAGGCCTACACGCTCTTTCTCGACCCGCCGATCAACGGCTTGACGCCGGGTATGCCGTACTGGCTCGAGGTCGCCAACAACACATCCGAGCCGGTGGGCAACATCTGCAACTGGCACTGGGCCGTCGCCGACGACGCAGGGAACGGTTATTGCGCTGGCGGGACCGGGGATGGGTACATTGCGGGGAGCGAGCGATCGACGGATCTGGCGTTCTGTCTGGGCGGCCCGGGCGGCACCCCGCTCAACTTCACCGCTCCCAATGCCCCTACCGGTTCGTGCTGCGACTGCACTTTCACATGCACCGACGACGTAACATTCGTTGATTGCCAGGAGGATTTTAATGGTATATGGCATCGAGGATGGGACTGCAGCAACCCACTGGCCTGCTTCAACGAAGGCGATGACTGCGAGATTGATCGCATACCGATCACCGACGGCATCTATCCTTTCGACACCACTTGTGCCACGACCGTCGGCCCGGAAACCGTCATCGGTGAGCAGGGTCTGTTCCCTTTCGGCAAGGACATCTGGTTCGAGTATACCGCCACTTCCACCGGGTGGATGCTGGCAAGTCTGTGCGCTAGCGGCATCCAATACGACGCCGCCATCGCCGTCTATCACGATTTCGAGAACCCCGCCCAATGCGCCTGCCCCTGTACCAGCAGCGCGTATCAAGTCAATCCAGCCAGCAACGAGGGATGTAACGGAATCACCGACGGGGGTGCGGGAATTATCAAAGACATCATCGTCTTCGCTGGTGAGTGCTGGTTGATCCGTGTCGGCGGTACGGGGCCAACGGCCAAGGCGGCCGACAGTGGCAGAGGCATTTTGGAGGTCCTTTGTGAAGCTCCCTCGTGCTTCCAGTCCTCGACGCCGCAACCGGAGAGGCTTGATCTCCCAGATCACGTCCCTCCGTACCCCATCAGCCAAAAGGTTCGCTACCTGTCGTTCAGCGCCGGCGACTCTGGGCGCAACCAGGCCATTCGGGTGAAGCTCACCAACCTGCCGGCGCCGTTTGACTACCTCAATGGCCAAGACATGTGGGTAGGTGAACCGCGAGACATCTCCGAGAGTCCGCTGATCGGAGAATGGCATCCCAGTCCGCCCCCGCCGCTGTTTAAGGGCGCGAATCTGCAATGCACTCCCTACTTTAGGGATTGGAGCGAGCTGGGGGTGATCCACGTGTTCGACGACGAGATCGTTCCCAGCGCAACCTACACCATCCAGGTGATCGACGACATGTGCGAACCGACCGACGAGGCCAACTACTCCGCCGCGCTCACGTTGACTACGAGCGCATGGAGCGATGTAGTGAGCAACTGCGTCACGAACCCATGTGGTCCGCCTGATGGGTCCGCCGGTGTGACCGACCTGACTGCGATCCTGGACAAGTTCATGGGTTTGCCGGGGGCGCCGATCAAGGCGAGGGCTGACCTTTATCCCGCTATCCCCAACGGGATCGTGAACTTCGACGATATCGTCGCTGTTCTGGACGCGTACTTGGGGGCATCCTATCCACCGTCTTTCTTTGCCCTGCCGTCACCATGTCCAGGGTCGTTCACACGTCTGCACCCCGGCAATGCGATAGGGACGAAGCCCGGGCTGGAGCCTGCCGATTGGCAAGGGGCACTCAAACATCGACGCAGACCCGGGGCCATGAGCAAAACTATAAGCGAGGCAACTGGGCCCGGTCCGCAAATCTCGCTCGTACCCGTTAGCGCCAGTGGATCATACCAGATCAACGGCAACGAAATCGTCCTGGAAGGTGGTAATCAGACGGTATCGCTCGAGCTCTATGTGTCCAACTGGGACGAGGATCTGGACACTGGGATGTGCTGTGAGAACGCAGCGGATCCGTGGACATGTGACTGGGGTTCATCGTGCAGCGTCTCGTCGCAGGATTGCGGTGGTGGCCTGACCTGTGTCTATCATCCGCAACTGCGTGTAATCCAGGCACAGATTGCCTCGGCAGGGTACTCGAGTGGTCAGTCGGGAACACTCACGCCCACCGGCGCCTTTCAGAACACCGGGCACAGCGACTGGATTTTCGCCGGAGTCGCAAGCTGCACCAAAGGGGTGTCGACTGCCAGTCTTGACTACGCCTGGGGCGGTACGGCGTGGCTGCCTGGTGCTGTGCCGGATTTCTTATGGACCAAGTACTTTGGCACGCTGGAACTCTACGTGCCCGCTGGTGCGGCCGGGACGTTTACGATTGACTTCAACCCTTACATCCAGGCCACGTACGTCAACGACATTAGTGGCGGGCTGCGCATCCCCAGGCTGACCACGACGCCGGCGTTGATCACCGTTCCGGCTGAGTTGCAGCCGCCGGGTCCCGAAGATACCGGTTACGGCACGTGCGTCGAGGACAGGGACTGCCCGAACATGCCTTGTGCTGGCGGCAAGTGCTACGTCACCAAAAACCGCTACATCTCATTCGTGCCCGGCAACCCCGGCAAGCAGACGGCCCTGCGAGTCACCCTGTTCCAGCTACCCGAGGAGTTCGACGAGTTTACCGGCTTGAAGATGTGGGTCGACCAGCCGAAAGCAATCAGTGAGAATGGCGGTAAGATCGTTCACACACCGGGATGGCCGGACTTCATGGGCGCCTATCTGGAGTGTCCGCCGGACCGGCACTGCATGGATTGGAGCACGGTGGGGGTGCTCCACGTGACTGACGACGAGATCGTTCCCGATGCCCTCTATCATGTCCAGGCCATCGACTGCGCGGATGACCCCCAGGACGAGGGAAATTACACCGCACCGCTGGTCATACCCACCGGCAAATGGGGTGACATATGTGGTGCGTTCGTTGATGGGCAGTGGTGGCCGCCGGACGGAAGCGTGGACGTACCCAAGGACGTGACCGCTGTGCTCGACAAGTTTAGGAACCTGGAGGGTGTCCCGATCAAGGCGAGAACCGATCTGGAGCCCAATCTGCCGGATTGGCTGGTGAATATCTCGGACACGACATACGTACTGGATGCGTTCCGGGGATTCGCCTATCCGCCCGCGCAGACGCCTCAGCCTCCCAGATGGACCGGGCCGATCGGATGCCCTTAGGCAGAGCGAATCCATGACAAGAGGAACCGGATGCGATAATTCCGTACGTCCGGATCTGTGGGGCCTGGTGCGGGCAATCGCCCTGGGCTACCCGGGAAGGCTTTTCTGACCTTCACGGGTGGCCGGCCGACCCCCTAAATGCCGTGATCAGGACAGGTTTGAGGGGGCACGGTCTCAAGCCGTGTACTCATAAGCTCTTGTTAAACCAGGACTTACGCGCGATTGTCGGGGCAGCCCACTTTTTCTTGCGGTGCGAAGAGACATGAGGTAGAATGGTGGAATTATTGGACGGGCCGGAAAGAGGGACCGGTCCGCGCTCTGACGTGCGTTGTCGGCGGTCAGCGCGGGCACTTCGGTTGGCGAGAGAAAGATGCGCTGGGCGAGCACCATCCTGAGTGCTTCGAGCTGCATGTCGTTCCCGGAGGGAAGCTGCATATTATGAAGACTCACATTGCCCACATGCTATGCTCGGTAATTCACTTCCTTGCCCCGCGGCCAAGGCCCCTTGTTGCCAGAAGAGGGATAGGAGCATGGGAACACGTGGATCAACCCCGCTGATCACGCTCGACAATGGCGCGACACACCCGACGACCATCATCGGGCCGGCACTGGTGCCGTTTTCAGTGGGCGGATTTCGTACAAGGATGTGTTGCAGGCTCTCCACGGCCGGCACGGGGGCCGGCCGCTACATGGGGTGCGAGATTCTTCAACCGAAAACGGCGCTGGCCATAGTCCTGGTGCAAGGGTTGGGCATGGTCTGGTCTGGGAGCGCGGAACTCCAACGGGGCATGGCACCACGAGCCCCGCCAACACGACGCTCACGGATTAGCCCCACAGCGGCGGACTGTGCCCACCGTAACACTGGGTGCGTTGTTTACATAATGTTTCGCAGGAGGAAGTATAGGGATGGGATTCAGTTCTTACCAAACAGGTTGAGCTGACAAAAAGGAGGTACAGAGCAATGTTTCGACAGATCAAAAAGTTTATGTTGGTTGCCGTTGCGGTCGGCGTGGTGATGGGTGGCAGCACTCCAGCGCTCGGAGACATCGCGCGATACGGCGGCGGGGAGCTCGAGCGCAACGACACGGGGTCACCGGCTGGATGCATGAAGAAGGTCGTGGAAGGTAACGTAGTGAATGGCACAGTATGGAGCTTGCACTTCGCCCACTGCAAGGTCGACCATGTATACGGATTCTCAGTCATCACTTGCTGGGGCGCCGATCTGATTGGCCCAAAGTTCAAGGACGGTGAGGTTGCGTCCGGCGATTACGATTTTCTGACGTATGGGTGCAACTCCGAGCCGGTGGCCGAGGACGCAGTTGGGTGCAAGACCTGGAAGTGGTACTCAGCCTACGATCCAGATCCAGCTGTACAAACGTGCACAGGTTACCTGGGCAGTAGCAAACCTAAGAGCCTCGTCGGCATGCTCCCTGTGCCTACCGGGGGCGGGAGCGCAACTCTGGTGGTCGAGCACGGGGCCGAAGGGTGGAACGATGAGACTCAGCAGCCGACAGGTGTCTCTCTTGGACCAGTCGAGTTATGGGAGGTCTATTGGGCCAAGACCAATACGCTCCGCCGGCCGGAACAACTGACGGAGGACCTCTTCACTGACCCCTCGATTGACTGGGTACTGCTCGAGGATACTCGTACTCTGGCGAACTTGGAGGACGATTGGTCGTACAATCTCGGCCAACTTGAGTATGGAGATATCGTGATCTTCCGGTATTACTCGGAGGACTCTCTACGGGCCGTTAGGGACTTCGAACTGGTGCAGATCTGCGCGGGACAAGCCTGCATTCCCGCGGTCACTGAATGGGGTCTTGTGATTATAGCCATGCTGGTGTTGACGGCTGGGACAGTCGTGATCGGGCGGAGGAGAGCTATGGCGGCGCAGGCTTAAGGCGCGCCGTAAAGTAAGAAGTCGCTGGACCGAGAATCCCTTCTCGGTCCTCTGGCAGGTGCCGAGAATCCCGATGTACATCGGGACTCGGCACAGCGTGAAATCAACACGAATCGTCGTGTGCGTCATCGGGACATGGGCGTATGCCGACGCGCGGAGGAGCAATGTAGGATTTGCGCCGTGGGCGCAGACATGACCTTGGCATAATGTAATGACGCGTAGTCGTCATGATCAGTTAACGGCGTGAAGAGTGCGGACCATTGGGCGACCGGGTGATAGGCGTCTCATACCGTTCGGGGCGCTTGGCGAGTGAGGTATCATCCTCTTTAGAAGGAGGTATGGGCTATGAAGGCGCATATCAGAACTCATCAAATGTGTTTTCTTACCGGCATCCTTGGTGTGGGCCTGTTGTCATTTGGCGCAGGTCCCTACGGATCGGGTGCGGATACTGTCACAAGGAGTGATCCGGCGGTCGCGCGGCTTCCGGGCGGCGCACCGGTGTCGTCCGGCGAGATCCGCGCGGAAGAGGGGGGCGTGTGGGAGGCCTACGCGGGTATGGTTGCAGCCGCTACCGCGGCGTGCTTCCCATCCAATATACCCGAGCCGGAGACACTCCCGCTCCTGGGAGACCCGATTAACCAGAAGATCCGCTACCTGTCGTTCTCTGCGGGCGACCCGGGGCGGTTGCAGGCTGTCCGGGTGACTTTCGTCAACCTCCCGGCGCCGTACGATACCTGGAACGGCGTGATCATGTGGGTTGATCAGCCGACCACGTACTGCGAGAACTCAGGTAAGAAGATGCCTCCGTGTCCTGAGCAGCAGCCAGCCACCGACTTCTTGGGCGCTGAGCTGGGTTGTGCGCCCTGGTGGGGAGATTTCCATTCGCTAGGCGTGATCCACGTATTCCACGAGGGGATCGTCCCGGGCACTACGTATGTCGTGCAAGTTGTTGACTCCACCTGTGACCCGGGGCAGGAGTCTGACTATTCCGACCCCTTGTTGATCACCACGAGCAGGTGGGGCGACCTGGTGAGGAATTGCGCCACGTGTCCATGCACCCCACCTGACGGAGTCGTCAACGTGTCCACCGATGTAACCGCAGTGCTCGACAAGTTCAGGAACCTTGGGCCGCCGGGTGTCGCTTGTCCACCGGTGAGCAAGACGAGGGCCGACCACGACTGGGAGACCCCGAACCAGTTGATCGATATTTCGGATGCCACCTGCTGCCTGGATGCGTTCCGCGGTGTCGGTTATCCGCCGCCTTCGTTCACGCCTGGTCCGCCGCCGTGCGACGGCCCCACGTTTGTGTGTGGTAATGATGTCCTCGAACCCGGCGAACAGTGTGACGACGGCAACCGAATCCCCGGCGACGGTTGCGATGAGAACTGCATGTCCGAATTGTGCGGAAATGGAGCCATCGACGGTGGTGAGGAATGCGATGACGGCCCGGACAACTCCGATACCGAGCCGGACGCCTGCCGTACCGATTGCACCCTGCCCCGCTGTGGCGACGACGTTGTCGACAGCGGCGAACAGTGCGATGACGGCAGCACGACCCCCGGCGACGGATGTGATGAGAACTGCCAGATTGAGCCCTTTGTCGGCGACTCGGTGATCTCCCTGGTTCCGGTTTCATCGAGCGATACGGGCGCAACGATCGTGGAGGAGGAGAACAAGATTGAGCTTTCCAGCGGCGGCCACCAGGTCTTTCTGAATATCCGGGTGTCCGACTGGGACCCGGGTGCAAGCCGCGTGCAACTAAAATCTTGGCAGGCGGTTATCGACTCAACGGGCTACACCAGCGGCTTGCAGGGTACGCTGACCCCGTACGCGCCCGCGTGTGTTGACGATGACGACTGCGAGGCTCTGATGGGCCCGCTGGGCTACCCCTGGGGTGCTGGAGGTGGTTGCGGGGTCACTGGATGGCCGGCCGGTGAGTGCATTCCCGCCTGGATCGATAACGAACGAACCGACTACATCTTGTACGGCCAGGCCGAGAGCGCCGCGGTGGACGTGAGCACCCTCGACTTCCGGTACGGTTCCACAACGTCGGCTTTCCCCAGCCCTGGCATAGCGGAGCTGTACGCCGGCACATTGGCCGTGGATGTGCCTGTCGACGCGGCCGGGACCTTCGTAATCGACTTCAGGCGTGGGGCCGGCGACACCTGCTTGATCGATGGGGACAACTACCTGATCCCGCTGGGAGGGATCGAGCCTGCGGTGATCACGGTGCCTACTGCCTGCTGCCTGCCCGACGGGAGCTGCGACCCGGCCATGAGCGTGGAGGACTGCCTAAGCGCCGGCGGAGCGATTGTCACGGAGTGCGCTGGCGACAACGACGGCAACGGCATTGACGACGCTTGCGAGAGCGCTGAGTGCTGCCTCAGCGATGGCAGTTGCATGGAGTTGTCACTCGCCGAATGCGATGCCCAAGGCGGTACGATTGTCTGCGCGTGTCTGGGCGATGTCGATCCCATTAACGGCATAGACGACGCTTGTGAACCCTGCGCAGCGGCCAGTACACCGCTGGCGGAAGACGGTGGTTACGGTACGTGCTCCGTTGACGGCGACTGCCCCGGCCTGTCGGTTTGTCGCAACAGCGTGTGCTACGTACCCAAAAACCGTTACATCTCGTTCGATCCCAACAACGGTAGCAGATGTGTGGCCGTACAGGTGGAGCTGACCGCCCACAAGCGCTGCAGCATCAGTGGTGACGGTTATACCTGCGAGACGGGTACCGATTGTCCGGATCCGCCATCGGGCCAGACGTGCGTCGACACGGACTGTGTGGGTACAACCTGGTGGGTGGACGCTCCTGTGGAAGTCGAGCATGCCGGGCAGATCTATTGGATATCGAGACTGACCGACTCCCCCGTATACCGCAACTGGACGGAGGGAGTGATTCACGTGGGCGATGTACAGATCGTCCCGGTGGCCGAGTATGCAATCCGAGCCATCGAGCAGCCCTGTGACCGGCAATTCCCGGCCAACTTCTCCGCTCCGTTGACATTGCCCACAGTGCCGAAACCGGTGGACTGCGAAGATCCTGATGGGTGCTACTGGGTGGACATGGTCGGCGAGCTGCAGCCGCCCGGGTTCTACCCGCCGCCGGATGGTATACTCGATATCGAGGACATCTGGGCAATGATCGACGGATTCATGGAGTGGCCGGAGGCAGCGCCGCCGACGTGGACTGATCTAATGCCTGAGGTGCCGGACATGAACATAACGGGGCGTGAGTTTCTGGCTCTTAGGCGTGCCCGCTTGGGCTACCCCTATCCCGGTTCATCTCCGTGCGCTCGACAGTCCGTGCAGCAGGCCCCCGGAGAAACTGAGCAGGCCGAGGCTACGATAACCTGCATAATCGTCGACGAAGCCGGAGAACCGTTGAACCTTGCAACGACCGGGGTGTACATGATCGCGCCCTCCAACAGCGCTACCCTGGAGGTGTTTGTCAAGGACGCACCCGAAGGTGTGACCATGTACCAGACCTGCGTGGATTTCAAGCGAGAGCCCAGGGAGATCGAGCCCGATCAGCCATACTCATGCAGACCGGATACGAAACGATCCTCGGGGCGTCTCTCTCTCGGACCAGAGTGCGACGAGGGTCAGATCGACCCTGACGTGACCATCGATCCGACTCATGGCGATCCGCGCGATTGGCTCTTCGACGGATTGTTCAGTGTCGACGCCAACTTTAACTGCCCCTACCTGTTTGTAACTGCAGGCCAGGTGCCTGGTTCCGGGAGTGTACCTATTGAACCACCAGCATACCTTTCGGAGTACACATTCGCGGTCCCGCAAGAGGCGGGCGGCAACGTGTACGAGATCTACTTCGTGCGCGAGCAATATACAATCTCGGCGGACTTCTCAGAGTTGTTGCCTAGGGACGCCGACGGCAACACAACGGCTATGTCCATCATTGTCGAGGATCCCTGCGTTAAGCTCCTGGTCGTGTTTGACTGCAATGAGAATCAGATCCCGGACACTTGCGATATTGACTGTGGCTCCCAGGCGTGCCTTGACACCGGGTGGACGGGTGAATGCGGCGGGAGCGCCGACTGCAACGGTAACAGCATTCCCGATGAATGTGAGATCTCGGTAGAGAGCCCAGCCTCACCGCCGCCACCATTTGAGCAGTTTTTCTGCAAGGAGCTTTGCGTTGGATGCCCGGTGATCGTTACTCCGGCGCCGTGCACGTGCGTCAATACTGGTGAAGAATGTCCGGACGGATGTGACTGCGAAAATCCGGAAGGATGTCTTACGGCCTGTGATCCTAAAGCGGGCTGTGACCCTCAGTGCAGCGACGCGATCCTTTCCTGCGATCCGGACTGCAACGACAATGGCGTCCCCGACGCGTGCGACATTACCAGCGCCGCGGGCAACCCCAATCTCTCTGATTGTAACGAGAATTGTGTCCCGGACAAATGCGACATTCTGGGCGGTCTCGACGGCGACAGTGGATTGTGCGAGGGAGAGGGCGGAGTAGACTGTTCTTGGGACTGCCAGCCTAATCAGATTCCCGACGAGTGTGAGGCGGACTGCAGTAATGATGGCTGCCCCGACGACTGCGAGTACCTGACGGAGATAGAGCGTCCGGGTCAGTCGTGCGGGCAGCCCGTTGCCGAGGAGGACTGCGATAGTGATGGAATATGCAACGTCGACGAGATCAGCGAGGACGACGGTGGGAACTGTGTGGGGGAGGACTGCTCATCGGACTGCCAGCTTGAAGGCAAGCCGGGACACAAGGTTCCCGATGAATGCGACATAAATCCATCCGATCCCGACGGCGACGGTTGGATCAGTTCTGACTGCCAGCCAAACCAAATACCCGACGAGTGTGACATTACCTGCGCGGACAATCCCGAGTGCACCGACGATTGCATGGGCAACCTCTGCTGCAAGGACTGCGACAACGACCTCATACCTGACGGTTGTAACATCAGGGACTGTGACGGCGACGTAGCTTGTGAAGACTGCAACTTTAATGGTGTGCCCGACGCATGCGGCATTCATGTGAATCAGGGCGGTCTATGCGACGAAGATGATCCCGCCGACTGCGAGAGCTGCGACGCGAACGCAAACGGTATGCCCGACGAATGCGAGTGCCCGGGCGCCAGCCCCACGGGCGCATGCGATAACGCCTTCGACGGTCCGGCCGCGCCTACGACGACGATCGACGCGGCGTTTAGGATCGAGTGGTTAAACGGCAACCTCGAGGAATTCAGCAGTTTGTCGGGTTCGGCCACGATTGAGCGCGGCACGCCCCACTTCCACGACGACGATCCCGCGGACACCGGCGATGATCAGCCTTGCCTGGTCCCGCCCGGTTTTCCTGAGCCTCATCCCACTGACTTCGCCCGAAGCCGAGAGGTGCATCTGGAGATCACGTCGCTGCAAGTCGGCAGTTGTCCGGGTGGCCCCTGCGTTAGGCATCGGGCCGCAGAGGAGAGCATTGGGGAGACGCAAGGCGCGTGTCTCGATTTCCCTGCGGACACCTTCTTCACCTGGTACATTCAGGCCACGATGGGTACGCGGGAACTCCACAACGAAACGCCGATCGTCCTGCGGGGTGAGTTGCCCGATTTCGGGTGGACTTTCTCGAATCCCAGGTCGGTTTTTGCGAATGACCATACCGGACCGGCGATACCCCTGTTCGAGGACAACGGCGTGCAGCGGGCATACCTGGCCACGACCCGATTGGGGCAAGGCCAATTCACTGAGGGCACTGGTGAGAGTTGCCGTGTATACCGGGGCGTCGACGGGCGTGTGTCGTTTGCCGTGGATGGTCAGACCCAAGGTGTGCTGATCCCAAATTGTGTGACGAATCACGTGAAGGAGGACAAGGACGCCGTGTCGCCCCGCCAAAGGGTTACCGTCTACAACGCAATGGGCGATCCACCGCCACCGGCCGACTTTACGGGCACCTGGGAAAACTCCAACGCCATGGTCCCCGCGCTCACGGGTGATATGGAAGCGGTGGACGATCCGTTCCGCCTTGGTGATGCGATCAACAGTATGTCCTTCGGCCGCGACGGTACGGGCGATGTCGCCTCGCCGATCCTTTATTTCTCGGTGGATGTCGATTCCACGGGCAGAGAGTGCACCGACGTCAGCCGCCAGGTCCTGGCGCACCAGGACGACAGGCAGCGCGTTGCGGCGGACGTGTACATGGCTGCGGGGAAGGCCTTCGGTTCCTACGACAGCCCATTGGTACCTCCGTGCACTACGGAGCACGGTAACTGTCTGGTTGCGGATCAAACCGCCCTGGGGCTCGGACCGCTCGTGAAAGGTAAAGATCTCGTCGGCCAGGAAAACCGTGGTCTCAATGACAACATTATCGCACTGGAAACCTCTACGTTCCCCGGGGACTGGGCTTACTTCACTTTTAAGGGCGTCGATGATCCGTTGGACAAGACCAAAACAACGATCTATGTCTACAATCCGGCCAATGGGTCATTTCGGCGCGGTGCGCTTGACCCCTTCGTGAACCTCGGTCCGACTGAAGATGGAGGGCTTGGGATTCTTAAGTCAGGTGACACGGTCGACGCCATAGCCGTATCCGATGTAGGCGGCAGTCGGCAAGGGCCCAACGGCCAATGGGATGACGGCGACGAGGTGCTGTTCTCACTGGACTCCGAGTCGCAGACCCTGGAGTACAATGGCTGGTCCGGCGCTCACATCTTCAAAGTGACGTTCGGGGACAGCGGTCCGATCAACGTGTTCCTGGGACCGGCGGCTTTGGGATTGAACGGCGGCACAGACGACCCAGACGACATCGATGGGATCGATGTGGGGGCGGCCAAGACATTCGACGACTGCAACCACAATGGGATCGACGACCTGTGCGACATAGCTCGGGGATTCAGTGCCAACGACAACGACATTGAACCGCCGGCTAACATACCAGACGAGTGCGAGACAGCCTGCTCGGTTACGTCCGAGGCACCTGAGCCGGAGAGGCTCCCGCTCATCGGAGGTCCCATCAGCCAAAAGATCCGCTACATCTCGTTCACCGCGAGCGGCACCGGACAACGGCAGGCGATTCGAGTGACGTTCGAAGACCTGCTGGCACCGTTTCACGTGTTTAATGGGGAGGTCATGTGGGTCGGTGAGCCGAAAACGTACTGCGAGAACTCCGGGCAAAGCAAGCCGCCCGACGACGGCTGTGGGCCCGCTCCCGGGCTGCCCAGTCGTACGTTTATGGCCGCGAAGCTGACGTGTGATCCGGATTTCACGGATTGGCACGGCGTCTGCCGGTGTGGGTGGTGCATTGGTGGCTTCAACGACGGCCAGACCTGCTCAAATGACCACGACTGTGCCAGCACCATCCACGTGTACCACGAGCTCATCATCCCGAGCAGCATCTATCGGATCGATGTGATCGACGAGAGATGCCTGGACCTGGGTAACGAGCTGAGCTACTCCGGCCCGATGAACATGGATCCCCTCGAGACGACTACCAGCACGTGGGGCGACTTGGTTAGGAACTGCATCACGGATCCGTGCTGGCCACCTGACGAAGAGGTCAACATGGCCTCCGACGTGACCGCTGTGCTCGATAAGTTTAGGAACCTGGACGGCGCTCCGACCAAGGCCAGGGCTGACCTTGACTGGGAGACTCCGAACCAGCGGATCGATATGTCGGACGTGACCTTCGTCCTCGACGCCTTCCGTGGCTTTGACTATCCATTCCCCGCCCCTGACCTGCCCCTGTGCGATGATGGAGCCTCAGACTGATAGCAGCAGTATATATGACATGGTTGTACAACAGAGCGACCGGGCGCAGCAATGCACTCTGCGCCCGGCCGCTGCTCCTTGGGTATCATATGCTTTTGGGTTAGTTCGTGCGTATAATACGCATCCCAAAGAATTATTACGCCCACATGTGCCACCGGCAGCGGTGCTGCCAGTGCGTTTCCTTAAGCAGCCCGGGTGGGCAAGGCGTCCGAAGCACCCGCTGCTGAAGCGCAGCTATCTTGAAACCGGTATTAGCCTAAGTTCCGGAGTTACGAGGCAAAAACGGCCCCGGCGGCGGTGTCAGGGCCGATTCAGGGCAAAAGACAAGGGGCGGTTGGCCGCCCCTTGTCTTTTGCTAAGCTATAATTCCTGCTACGCAAGGAAACGGTTTTGACTCGGTCATCCTGACGCCGTGTCCGTCGTCAGACCATCCACGCCCCTGCAGATCGCGGCGCTCCCTTACCGCGGTCCGAAAAGCCCCGCCCGCGACGTCTTGGGCTTCTTGCCGCTCTTGTCCACGGTGCAGCCGCGCTCGTTCTCCATTTCGAGCATGTCCTTGATGTCGTTGAACTCGCCCGTGGCGTACGCCTCCTGCACCATGGCAATCACCTCAGCCTCGGTGTACAGGTAGTTGACCTCGTCACTGGCGGCGTTCAGCAGAGCGGCCACCGCATGACGCATCAGTGCCATCTCATGGCCACCGCGACTCCACAGCGCCCCAAGAAGCGTCTTGTCGCCCGTTCCGTCGACGCCGAATACGTCGTTGTAAAGATCGTCCGGGCTGTAGTTCATCCAGTACATCAGGTGATGAGGCTGCTTCCAGAAGCCCGGCGTGCAGCCGGCTCCCTCCTCCCCACAGCCGGGCGGCGGTGGGTCGATCGGCGTGAACACACACTCGCCCGTTGCGGGGTCGCAGGTGTCCTCCGTGCACTCATCGCCGTCGTCACAGACGTAGTTCGGCGTATACTCGCACTCCCCGGTCATGGGATTGCACGCATCGTCGGTACAAGCATCGTCATCGTCGCATGTGACGATCGGCGTGAAGACGCACTCGCCGGTCACGGGATCACACGTATCCTCCGTGCACAGGTCGTTGTCATCGCACGTGAAGATCGGCGTGTTGATGCACTCGCCGGTCTCCGGATCACAGGCATCCTCAGTGCAGGCATCGTCGTCGTCGCAATCCACTGTCGTGAACACGCAGATCCCTAACACACACTCGTCCGTCGTACACGGGTCCTCGTCGTCGCACCCGATGGGGGTGAACGTGCACTCGCCCAGCTCACAGACATCAGTAGTGCATGCGTCGTCGTCGTCGCAGCGCGTGATAACCGTCGACGCAGGAGCCGGGGCTGGATTGACCACGCCTTCGCCGCAGCCCGACGTATTCGGGTCGTCGCACAGGTCCTCCCACTCTACCGTCGCCTGGTCCTTCAACACGTCAGGGTCATCCGGCTGCACGACGTACGTGTTCTGCCTGAACCGAACGAATCCCGGCTGTGGATCACCTGGCAGGCCGCTCAACGTGCTGCCGCCAGGCCCGATCATACAAGGCAGAGAACCGCCTACGGTGCACGTCGTGTTACCGCCGACGGCCACAATCGGAAGGTCGCCCGTGTCCGGAACGCGCACGTTGTCTCCGCCCACATCCTGAACGTCCCACGCCGCAAGAATCTCGATCGTATCCCCGAAGTCGTCGTTGTACCCAAGCTGAATGTCACAACTGGTTGTCTCTCCCACACAAAGCGGGCTGACACAGCCCTTTGCAATCGTGATCCCGTGCAAAGCCTGGCCGTATGCCTGCTCCGCCATCGCCGCCGAGAGCACAGCAACGCCGGCCACCAATACCCCTGTAGCCACATTGTTCTTCTTCATCAGTAATCTCCTAAGGTAAGTTCCCCAACCAACACAATTGAGACCCGAACTTACCCGCATTATTACCAAAAGGGTAAAAGAGTAAAGGGCTGAGTACCCGGTTTTCCATAGTTTTCTTGACGCGTTGGCTCGGCACGACGAACGACGCCAAGCTCCTCTCACTGCTTCGCGCGGCGGCCCGCCGGCACGGGTCCTGGCCTCAATGGGTCCGATAGTCCATTGCAGGACACGATGCGGACGGTAATCACGCTACGAGGTTGACAACGCCTGCCTATGAGATTCCTACGTCCACGCTCTCAGGGCTTATTACTGGGGCATAACGCCACTTGGACGAGCTTCCGTCGATCGCCGCGTAGTCAGGACGCCCTTCGTCCACGCTTATTAGACCTTCCTTCTCGGGCAAACCTGCACCTTTCGCCGCCGCGTGCCGGACCACCCGTCCTACGGGCTCCGATCCCGCGACAAGAGTCTCCTGATCCGTATTATTGAACTGAAAGGCCATATTAGATCTCGCCAGACTCCGCATGCGCGACAACCTCTGGAGCCTCCAATCGAACGAGCGGGTGAACGCGAGGGTTAGTTTCAGGGGGCGCGGAAATCCGTTGGACTATGACGACGCGCCAGCCGCTGAAACGCAGGCCGCCACGCTTCCGCAATTAATCACTGGCCCGTCGAGACTGTTCGACCCCATCGCAGACCGGTTTTATCAGGTACTCATCGGGTACTCTTGGCTGGCCGAAATCCTCCAGAGCGTGCGGCTGCTGGCGCAGGTAAGTCCGTTCGACAAGAGAACGTGTTGCCCCTCACACGACGTTACTCTCCAACCGTAGGGCCGCGGAAGAAGCCGCCCATATGTGGCCCCATCATGCCCGGACCGTGACCGTGCATGTGCCCGAAGGGTCCACCGTCCATCATGTGAAACAGCATTCCGTCGCTGAGGAGAATCAACTCCTCGGTGTCACCATCGTCGTCCAGATCATCCACGTCCGGCGTCAGGAAGATCTCGTAGGTTCCCTCACAGGCAAAATCCTGGCCGAGGAAACCGGGCACGGCCATCGTGTTGGGTATTGTCTCTCCACTCACCAGATGACAACCCGTCTCGCCGGGCATTCCGAGTGGGCCGACACCAACGATCTCGGAGCATGGCAGATCCACAGTCACCTCCTCGCCCGCCTCGACCTCAACGCCTAACCGTGATCTGCCCCACCGTGTCCGTGATCATCCAACGGCGTGGTCCGAGGCGCAACAGCAGCCATAACGGAAGGCACTTCATGCTCCAAATCGAGCCTGCTAAGCACACAGTGGCAGGTTGTGGGGTCGGTTAAATGGACGAGTCGCCACGGGCCTACTTCGACGGTATGACCGCGGTGCTGACCGATTACGCAGGGGCGATCCTTGTGCGTGCCAAAATCCTCCTGCTGCACTGGCGGATGGAAGAGGGCTGCCAAAAATTCGCCGTCGTCCCGATAGTACTCTGCTGTGATGCCGGGGCCGCCTCCGAAGCGCAGCGCGTAGACTGCTTCTCTGCGGAAGCCTCCCGGCAAGGTCTCAGGAATCTCGAAGTCAAGGTCTGGGGCATGGCTGTGTGCGGTGTAGGGCTGAATCTCCTTGGCATCGTAGAGCGTCAGGAACTTCCGAAGCGCCTTCTGCGCATCGAGTGGCAGGGCGTCCAGCAGAACGCTGAAATCCACGGTCGAGGCGCTGGCCGTAGGGGTAGTCTCATGTAGCAGGGCAATCGCGACGAGTCCAATGCCCACGGCAAATAGCACGCTTGCCGCCGCGGTCATCGGCTTCCGAAATATGTGGAACTTGGCTGTGAGCGGGGCGCGTTGCGTTTCCTGCTGAGTGTCGCCGTCGAGGCGTTGCTCGATCGCGCTCCACAGTGCATCCGGCACCGCAATCGGTTCCTGTGGAGCAAGCCCTTCAGCGATCCGCCCCAGTACGTCCAGTTCGCCGGTACACTCGGGACAGGCGTTCAGGTGCGTTTCCACCTCGCGACGAGCGTCTTGCGGCACCTCATCGTCCAGGTAGGCTCCCAGCTGTTCGCGGATGCGTTGGCAGTCCATAACTCGTCACTCTCGGCCTCGCCCACGTGAGGCTGGCTTTCCGGCGGCTGCCGGAGCGCCGGCGCGGCCGGTATCTCCTTTCTTTGGATGCTCGGCGGCTTCGCCTTCTTCCCACGGAGCGTAGCCTTTCCCGAGGATTCCCCGAAACCGGTTCCGGGCGCGATTCAAGCGGGAAGCCACCGTGCCTTCTTCGCACTCCAGCGTTTCCGCGATCGCCCGGTAACTTTGGCCTTCCTGATACCGAAGTAGTAGGATTGCTCGATCCCCCGGCTCCAGCGCGGCCAGTGCCTCGTTCACATCCATTCTGGCGGCCGTCTGTTCCGAGGACGAGTCAACGGCCGTTTCGCGTGCATCTTCCTGCAGCGATCTACGGAATCGCTTCTCTTGTCTGAGGAACTGGAGAGCCTCGGTGACTGCGATGCGGTACAGCCAAGTTCCAAAGGCCGAACGACCATCGAACTGGTCGATACGGGCAAACGCGCGAAGATAGGTATCCTGGGCGAGATCGAAGGCCGTATCCTGGTTACCGGTCATCCGCAGCAGGAGACGGTAGATTCGCTCGGAGGTCTGACTGTAGAGCTCCCGCTGGGCCTCGCGGTCCCCTTGCCGACAACGCGCGACCAGTTCGGATTCGGTCAAGATCATGCTCTCGACTTTGCGGTCGACGATTCCTGGCCCATCAGTTGCGAACGGTCAGGATACCGGCTCCAGCGACGAGCCGAAAGCCGGGTTTCATCGCGCAATGCACATTTGACGTTCGTGCTCAAGATGCCCTGAACCATGCCGACAACCTTCGACCTCTGCCGGCTCAGGATGGGACGCCTGTGATCCAGCCGCCGGATCGGAGGGCCGTCAGCCTGGGCAGCGGTTGGGGGACAGGAGTACTTCTCCCAACCATGGTCGGACGTTCCGGCTAGCAGGAGTCTACGGATGAAACCGACGGCAGAATCTCTCTCCACCGGGAAGGAAACACGAGCCACATGCATCCAAGGAAGGAACAAGCGAGGAGGAGATGTTTGCGACTCGTTATTCATCGGGCCGCAGCGTGTCAGGAACTCAGCAATGGAGAACGATGATGAAGCGCTGGACGATCACAGCAGCATTTGCATCAGCCGTTGGGCTGGTTGCCGGGAACGCCAAGGCGGAGGACGTTACAAGTGTGTTACCGAAGTGCCCGGTCATGGACGAGCCGGTCAACTTCTTCGTTAGCGCAGAGACAGAGGATGGGCCCGTCTACTTCTGCTGCAAGGGATGCATTGACAAGTACAAGGCCAACCCTGACAAGTACGCTGTGAAGGTCGCCGCGCAGCGGGAGGCGCTGGCCGAGTTGCCGAAGGTTCAAGTTACCTGTCCCGTTACTGGAAAACCGGTCGATGGGAAGACCAGTATCGAGCACAACGGCGAGAAGGTCTATTTCTTCTGTCCCAAGTGCGTCGCCAAGTTCAAGGAGGACCCCGGCAAGTATAAGACGGCGCTGGCGAACAGCTACACCTATCAGACCAAGTGCCCGGTCATGGGGGGAGACATCAATCCCCAGTCCTTCACGACCCTAGCAGGCGGTCAAAGGATCTACTTCTGCTGTCCCGCTTGCGAAAAGAAGCTCTTCGACCACCCGGCCAAGTATGCACCGAAACTCGCGGAGCAAGGCTTCATGATCACACCGGAACAGATCAAGCCGGCCAAGGAAGAGGAAGCCGACATGCACCACGATGCTCACGAGCATGGTCATGACCACGGCAACCATCCATAATACGTCACCAGTATCTTGAAGGGAGGCGAAACGCGATGAGTCGCTGCCTGCAGAGAAAGATGCCAAGCCTGGGTTTCCTGCTGGGTGCAATCGCAGTGGCAGCCATACCCGCAGGCGCGTCGCAGCCGGTCATCAATGAATGGTGTCCGGTCATGACGGAGGAGAAGGCCGATCCGGGGATCACGACTGAGTACAAGGGTAAGACGATAGCCTTCTGTTGTGACCGTTGCCTGGCCAAGTTTCAGGTTGACCCGGAGAAGTATGTCGGAAGGCTGCCGCAGTTTGCTGACTCGCAACCCGAGGAAGTCTCCGGCGCTCATGAGCACTCGAGTTCTGAAGAACACGCACACGATTCGAGCGGGGAGGACGCCGGGACAGAGGCATCGACGGGACCCAGGCAACATGCGCATGAGCGCGAGCCCTGGCTTGGTCGGCTTCACCCGGTGATTGTCCACTTTCCGCTGGCGGGCATTCCACTCGCCTTTCTGGGGTTTCTTGCGTGGGTGGTCACCGGGCGCGAGGCGTTTGCCAAAGCGGACGTGCTCCCGCTGGTTGTCGCGTCACTCGCTGCAATCGCTGCGGTCATCACCGGAAACATCGCCCATGATGCCCTTCTGTTCAGCGATGAGCTTCATCGCATCGTTGAGCAGCACCAGTTTGTCGCGACCTCTGTCATGGTGCTGGCTGTCGGACTCTCCGTCATAAGACTCTGGCGATGGAATCGTCTCGTCGGCCCGTGGCGCTGGGTGTACGGTGTCGGCTTGCTGGTAGGATGCGTGCTTCTTAGCATCACCGGATTCCTCGGCGGTAGCTTGGTTTTCGGACCGGATCATTTGCGGTTCTGACACAAGCTAGCGCTGTCGGACTTGGAAGGACACCAGGCTGTCAGTGGCTCGGTGATTGATGCCCGCTGCAGTTCGCATCTACATGGTCGGGAGTGGAGGTAGTAGAGATGCGGAACTCAGGACGTTTATAAGCCAAGGGAGTATTTCATGGCCAAGGCGACATTCCATCCGACTTTGGTGCAGGGGATTCTCCTGATGACTCTGGCGGCTGCCAGCCTGGTTGGAAGTGGCTGCGCACTGAATCGAACGGGAGCGCAGGAGGTCTCGGCTGCCCTTGAGCGGCATGCGCAGGCCAACCCCGTCGTGGCCGAGACGTACGCTCAGACCGCTGCTCCTCGTGCACCAGCAGTGGAGACCGACGCCGATGCCCAGAGGGAACCCTTCGCGCCAGAGACGCTTAGCGACTTCATCGTCCTCGCGTTGCGGGATAACCCCGAGGTAGTAGGTGCTGCGGAAATCGCGCGCGCCAAGGCGACCAGAATCCCGCAGGTTACGGCCCTGCCCGATCCGATGGTCAACACCAAGACATTACCTGAGCCGGTCCGTACCGCGGAGGGCGACAACTATTTCATTCTAGGCATCAGCCAGAAGTTCCCGGTTCCCGGGAAGCTCGACCGTGCCGGGCGAATCGCACTCGAAGAGACCCGGATGGCCCTGGACCGGCTCCAAGAAACCCGCCTTCGCGTCATCGCGGATGTGAAAAGGGCCTACTTCCAGTTGTACGTCCTCGACAAGAGCCTCGAGGTGACAAAGGAAAACCAGGAACTGCTCCGTGGACTCATCGACGTGGCTCGCGCCCAGGTCGCGGCCGGTCGGCGGTCGCAGGATGACGTCCTTCGCGCGCAGGTCGAGCTCTCCAACCTGGAAGCGGAGCTGATCTCTCTGCGGCAGCGGCGGGCAACAGCAAGAGCCACGCTCAACGAAGTACTAAATCGCCCGACAACTACGGAGATTCCCACGCCCGCGGACTTCGACACCCGTCAGGCAGGACGGGCAATCGATGAATTGTTCGATCGGGCGAACGATGTGAATCCGACACTTGCGCGGCTCAGACGACAGATTGAGCGTGATCAGCGGGCTGTCGAGCTGGCCAAGCTGGCTTACTGGCCGGATTTTACAATCGGGTTCGAGTGGATGCTGATGGAGCCGCGCGACGCGTTCCAGCCTCCAATAAACCCGTCAACGGGCAGGCGCCCGACGGTTTCTAAGATGAGCGAGGACGGCAGCGACAACTGGGCCGTCACGTTCGGATTCAACCTGCCGATCTGGTTTGACAAGATCAAAGGCGGCATCCGCGAGGCCAAGCACAACCTTGCGGCAACCAACCAGCAATACACCGCGGCCCGAAACCGGGTACACCGCCAGATCGAGGATGCGTACGAGCGAGTTCGCGCCCAACAAGAACTTGCAGCGCTGTTCGAGAGCACCATCATCCCACAGGCTGAGCAGACCTATCGCGTCTCGCGGGCATCCTACACGGCCGGCACGAACGATTTCCTGTATGTCATCGACAACTGGCGCAAATGGCTCGTATTCAACATTCACTACTACCGTTCTCTCGGCGAGTTGGAGCGTAGCGTAGCTGACCTGGAGCAGGCCATCGGGCTGAGTCTGGCCGAGATGGGAGCATCGAAATGAGCGCACAGAGTAACAGCGTGCAACGAGGTGCGGATGACGTACATCGCCTTGCATCGGCATCCCGCGGCCGGCGGCTGGCCCGCGTGAGTGTGACCGTCGTCATCGCGATCGTTGCCCTCGTTGCCGGGACAGTCGGAGGCTTTGGCCTCTCCCACTGGCTGTCCCCGACCACCCCCGGCGCGGATGCCGACATGGCTGCAGTGGGCGACGATGAGCAGTGGTACACCTGCGGCATGCACCCCAACGTACTGCAAAAGGGACCAGGTGAGTGCCCCATCTGCCACATGAAGCTCACCCCTCTGAAGAAGGGAGATGATGGAGGCGCTGAGGCCGCCGCAGAGGGCCCGCAGGAGCGGAAGGTCCTCTACTGGCGTGCGCCGATGGATCCCAACTACATCTCCGACAAGCCGGGCAAGAGCCCGATGGGGATGGACCTGGTGCCGGTGTACGCTGATGCAGAGGAATCGTCCTCCGCGCACTCGATACGCATCGATCCGGTCACGGTCCAGAACATGGGCATCCGCACGGCGGTGATCGAGCGCGGTCCTATGGTCAAGACGATTCGCACGGTTGGGCGCGTTGATTACGACGAGCAACGCGTGACATTCGTCGACACTAAGTTCAGCGGGTGGATCGAGCAACTACACGTTGATGAAACGGGTCAGCAAGTCGAGAACGGTCAGCCGTTGTTCGACGTGTACTCCCCTGAGCTGTACGCCGCGCAGCAGGAATACCTGGCCGCGATCGCGAACCTGCCTCGGCTCGCAGAAAGCACCTTTGCCGGCGCTCGCGAGGAGGCAGCCAAGCTTGTCGAAGCGGCGGAGACCAAGCTTAAGTACATGGATATATCAACCGAGCAGATCGATCGCCTCCGTGAATCTATGAAGACCGGAAAGACCTTGACCATCCATTCGCCTGCACGGGGGATCGTTACCGAGAAGATGGCGTTGGACGGCATGTACGTCAAGCCTGGCATGCGGCTGTACACGATCGCAGACCTTAGCCGCATATGGGTCTATGTCGACGTCTACGAGTATCAGCTCCCCTGGATCCGTGTCGGCCAGGAGGCCATCATGACCCTGCCATACGTGCCGGGTCGGGAGTTCGTCGGCAATGTGGTCTATGTCTATCCGTATCTCGAACAGCAAACCCGTGTCATCAAGGTTCGCCTCGAGTTCGAGAATCCGGCACTGGAACTCAAGCCGGGAATGTACGCGAACGTCAGGTTGGAGTCACAACTTGCCGGAGATGCCTTGCTCATCCCCCGTGAAGCCTACATCGACTCCGGAATGCGGAAGGTCGCCTTCGTGGACCTCGGGAACGGGCGGTTCAGTCCGCGCGACATCCAGGTAGGCGTCGAGGCCGAGGACGGCATGGTGGAGGTCCTCTATGGGATTGACGAAGGCGAGGTTGTGGTCACCAGTGGGCAGTTCTTGCTCGATGCGGAGAGCAAGCTCAAGGAGGCCGTGGCCAAGATGATGGAGGCCGAGCGCGCAAAAACGACGCGGCGCGGCCCGGATTCCGACGTATCACACGCCTCGCACGATCATGCGGCGGCGACTGGCAGTGGCGAACGCAAGATCATGCCCAAGGGCGCCGCCTACGCCTGCCCCATGGAAGAGCATCCCGACGAGAACGATCCGGCGAATCGCGGGCCTTACTTCTCCGCGCACCCGGGCGAGTGTCCGCTGTGCGGAATGAAGCTGAAACTGCTCGACGAACTGGAATGGATTCACCTTCGACTGGCAGCGCAAGACGGCGAGGTCGGGTATACCTGTCCGGACCATCCCCACGTGTTCTCCAGCACGCCGGGCAACTGTCCACGTTGCGGAAAGATGCTGGAACCGTTCAAAGTCATTTATACTTGTCCCAATCCGGAACACGCGGACGTGATTCGCACTTCGCCGGGCAACTGTGCCCGCTGCGGTCGAGGCTTCGCCGCTTTTCGCGGGGTATGGCTCGGCGAATCCATGGCCGACAGGAACGTTCCCGAGTTTCGTGGTCTCGCTGCGGAGGCAGCCTACCACTGCCCACTCCATCCGCTTGTGCATAGCGACAAGCCCGGTGCTTGTACGATCTGCGGCCGCCCCCTCCAATCAACCACGGCAGCCCACGAGGAGGAGCAGAGCAGGCCGGTTCCCGCGGACGCCAGGTACACCTGCCCCATGAGAGTGTGTTGGTTCTTCTCGACCGAGCCGGGGGAGTGTCCGCACTGTGGCATGCAGCTAAAGCCGATTGCGGAGGTGCCATGGGCTACAGAACTACTCGATAGTGGTTCGAAGGCCGCTGCCGAAGAGTACCTTTGCCCCATGCATCCAGAGCAGGTTCGCAGGTCACAGCCGGGCAAGTGCCCGATCTGCGGCATGCAGCTTGTGAACGCAAAATCGTTCCAACTGCCGCAGGCCGCGCCCGAACAAATCTCCGCCCAAATGAACTATATCATGGAGCATTACCTGGAGATTCAGCGATTGCTGGCCTCCGATCGGACCACCGATGTGGCGCGCAACGCCCTGGGGCTGGCGGGCGCCTCCGAAAAACTGGCTATGCATGTGAAAAGCCCGGACGTCAAACTGCCACCCGACGTCGCGGAGGCTGCGGAGAAACTGCACACGGCCGCCCTCCGCATGACGGGGACCAGCCTGACCGAGGACCGTGCCGTCTTCGTGGATATCAGCGCATCGGTGCGCATCCTCGTGAGCCACGCGCGGCCGGATCGCGCACGCTGGCCGAAAATCTATGTCTATCACTGCCCAATGAGCAAGGGCGACTGGCTTCAAGCAACCGATGACAAGGCCAATCCCTATTACGGATTCAAGATGCTCAAAAGTGGTGAGTTGAAGGGGATCAAGTAAGTCGGAAGGTCAGAAGGTCGAAGGTCAGAAGGTCGACAATGGCGAAGATTGAACGGTTTGAAGACATCGAGGCATGGCAGGATGCGAGAGTTCTGGTCAAAGGTGTCTATGAAGTCACAGCCGCAGGAGCCTTTGCACGAGATTTTGGCTTGCGGGACCAGATCCGCCGAGCGGCGATTTCTACCATGTCCAATATCGCCGAAGGCTTTGAGCGCGGAAGCGATAAGGACTTCATTCGGTTTCTTTACATGGCAAAGGCTTCGGCGGGCGAGGTTCGCTCGCAGCTATATGTCGCCATCGATCTTGGTTACTTGGAACAGCAGAGGGCCGGCGAAATCATCGACCTTGTGCAAGCGGTTTCGCGGCGTATATCGGGTTTCATCAGGTATCTTAAGTCGAGTGATCGGGGAGAGAGAAAAAACGGCGGTCAGTTGCTGAGAAAGTCTGAAACTCGACCTTAAGACCTTGGACCTTGAGACCTTCGACTTTCGACCTTGGACCTTCGACCACTAGACGGGATATAGAGCCAACCAATGATCGCGAAGGTTATTGAATACTGCTGCCGCAACCGCATGCTCGTCCTGCTACTCACCGGTTTCATTGTGCTGGCGGGTATCTGGACGATCTACAACATCCGGTTAGATGCGATCCCCGACCTTTCCGATGTCCAGGTCATCATTCTTACCGAATACCCCGGCCAGGCTCCGCAGGTCGTTGAAGATCAAGTAACGTACCCTCTAACTACGGCCATGCTGGCTGTGCCTTATGCCAAGGTGGTGCGCGGGTACTCCTTCTTCGGACTCTCCTTCGTCTACCTCATCTTCGAGGATGGAACCAACCTGTACTGGGCTCGCTCACGCGTGCTCGAATACCTCAACTACGTGGCCGGGCGCCTGCCCAAGGGAGTGACACCACAGATTGGACCCGATGCGACCGGAGTCGGATGGGTCTACGAATACTCCCTGCGCAACGGGTACTACTGTCCGAAACATCCTAACGGGATGTACCGCCATCCCAGTGATCCAGATCAGTGGTATGCCGTTCCGGCGGAGGCGCCCGAGAACATCCGCAACGAACTCGAGCGGGTGCGAATCTTCGAGCACGGTGGGAAGTGTCCGTGGGACGCCGAGACCGAGTTGGTCCTTGGCGAATACGATCTCTCGGAGCTGCGCAGCATTCAAGACTGGTACTTGCGCTACGAGATGACTGCAGTCGAGGGCGTGGCAGAGGTTGCCGCCATCGGGGGATTCGTGCGTCAGTATCAAGTGGTCGTCGATCCGGACCGCTTGCTCGCCTACGGCATCCCACTCAGCCACGTCAAGATGGCAATCAAGGCCTCCAACAACGACGTTGGCGGCCGTGTGCTCGAGATGGCCGAGACCGAGTACATGGTCCGTGGACGAGGGTATCTCGCCGCGCTGACACCGGAACAAATCAGTAAAGCTCAGCGTGCCGGAGTCCCTCTGGGTCGCGTCCGGGCCCGACAGGGGATTGAGGACCTCGAGAAGATCGTCATCCGCGCCACCGCGACCGGAACGCCCGTCTACCTGAAGGATATCGCCGACGTCCACCTCGGCCCCGAACTGCGTCGCGGCATCGCGGAGGCGGAGGGAGAAGGAGAGGTCGTCGGCGGCATTGTCGTGATGCGCTTCGGGGAGAACGCCCTGAAGGTGATCCAAGACACCAAGGCGAAACTCAACGAGCTCAAACAGGGCCTGCCCCCCGGCGTGGACGTGGTCACCGAATACGATCGTTCTGCCCTGATCCTGCGGGCCGTGGATACACTCAAGACGAAACTCATCGAGGAAATGATCGTCGTGGCGATCGTCTGTGCCATCTTCCTCCTCCACCTGCGCAGCAGCCTGGTGGCCATCTGCGTCATCCCGACGGCGGTTCTCGCCAGCCTGGTCATCATGCAGATCATGGGCCTCAACGCGAACATCATGAGTCTCGGCGGCATCGCCATCGCCATCGGGGCCATGGTCGACAGCTCCATCGTCATGGTCGAGAACGCCCACAAACACTACGAACGCTACAAGGACAAGAAGCCCCAGGCGGAGATCATCATCGGCGCGGCCAAAGAGGTCGGACCCACGTTGTTCTTTGCGCTGCTGATCATCACCGTCAGCTTCATCCCCATTTTCGTGCTCGGAGAACAGAGCGGTCGTCTCTTCAAGCCTTTGGCCTACACCAAGACGTTCTGCATGGGGGCCTCGGCGTTCCTAGCCATCACCATCGTGCCGATTCTGATGATCTACTTCATCCGCGGCCGTATCCCCAACGAGCAGACGAATCCCATCAGCCGGATTCTCCAGCGGACCTACGAGCCGTTCTTTTGGGCGGCGATGAAGGGTAAGTACCTCACACTGCTCATCGCCGCCGTGCTCGTCGCGAGTGCGCTACTGCCATTGCAGGAGTACTTGTTCGGCCGGCAGGTCATCGGTGACGCCGTCCCGGCACTACAACTTTCACGGCAGATCGGCAGCGAGTTCATGCCTCCCCTTGACGAGGGCGATCTGTTGTACATGCCCACGACTGATCCCGGAATCAGCGTGACCAAGGCGCGCGAACTGCTCCAACAGACCGACGCTCTGATCGCCAGATTCCCCGAAGTGCACCACGTGTTCGGGAAGATCGGACGGGGAGAAACAGCCACCGACCCGGCCCCGCTCAGCATGATCGAGACGACCATCATGCTGGAGCCCGACCGCGGCAAATGGCGCAAGCGACACTTCGACCGGTGGTTTGCGTTCTTGCCGGAATGGCTCAAGCACTACTCGGGAATGCACTACTTCTGGCCGGAAGAGCGCCCCATCACGATCGAGGAACTTTCCTATGGCTACGAGGATCGTGGCGAACATGTGCCCGGTCTGAACGAAGTCGTGAACTTCCCCGGTCTTACTAACGCTTGGACCATGCCGATTAAGACGCGCATCGACATGCTCTCGACGGGCATCAAGACACCCGTCGGCATCAAGCTCATGGGTGACGATCTGGAAGTGCTCGGAGATCTCGCGGAGAGGATTTCCACGCTTGTCAACCCGCTGCCCGGCACCACCAGTGCGTTCTACGAAAAGACCATCGGCGGGAACTACCTGGACTTCAACATCAACCGTGACGAGATCGCCCGATACGGTCTGCGCATCGACGACGTGCAAGATGTGATCCTCTCCGCCATGGGCGGCATGAACATCACCTGGACCGTCGAAGGGCTCGAACGCTATCCGGTTAACCTGCGGTACAAGCGGGAGTTACGCGACAACATCCCGGCGCTGCGGCGAACCCTGGTGGCAACGCCCTCGGGCGTCCAGGTTCCGCTAGCCCAGCTCGCCGACATCCGGATTCACAAGGGCCCCCCGCTGGTCAAGACGGAAAACGCTCGCAAGACCGCCTGGATCTACGTCGATCTGAACATCTCCGACGTCGGCGGCTGGGTCCGTCGCGCCAAGCAGGTGGTTACGGAAAACATTACGCTCCCGGCCAGCTACAACATCATCTGGTCCGGGCAGTACGAGTACATCGAAGCGGCCAACAAGCGGCTGGCCATCGCCGTGCCGGCCGTGTTCGTCATCATCGTCATGCTCCTCTATATTTCGCACAAGAGCTGGTTCGACGTGTGCGTAGTGCTGTTGGCCGTTCCGTTCAGCCTGATCGGTGCAATCTGGTTCATGTACCTGGCTGATTACAACATGTCGCTAGCGGTCTGGGTCGGCCTCATCGCGCTTGCCGGTTTGGACGCCGAGACCGGCATGGTCATGTTGCTGTATCTGCACAACAGCTACGACCGGTTCAAAGCGGAAGGGCGGATGAATTCGCTTAGTGATCTCAAAGCCGCGATCCACGAGGGCGCCGTACTCCGCATCCGCCCGAAGACCATGACCGTCATGACCACCATGATGGCCCTCGTGCCGATCATGATCGGCACGGGGACAGGTTCCGACGTCATGAAGCGCATGGCCGCACCTATGTTCGGCGGACTGCTCACTAGCTTCACCATGGAGTTGCTCATCTACCCAGTGATCTTCCTGGTGGCAAAGCAGCTCCAGATGTGGCGGGGACAGGAAGCTATGCACACCAAACAGCCCTAATTGACCATCGCACGCTTCGTGGGCAGGCTCAAGCCTCCAAATTCCAGAATCCGCGAAGTCAACGTGCGGTTGGTGCGATTCGACAAGAACGGCTGATTGTCTCCTTTGGCGGCGAAGCCCAGCCAGGGCGCCTCGCAAGTCAGTGCCGCTTGACACCGCCGTACCTGCGCCCACAATCGAATTGACCCGCGCGCCGTACGTGGTAAACTACCCTGGTGAAGACGGTGGCAAGACCGCCCACTACATGCTCCGCTGGGTCGCCACGACCGGCGAAAAGGGACGGTGGAGCGAAACGGCCAGTGCGACGATCGGGGCGCAGGAAGAATGGCGAATCGCGAATGGCGGGACGTACTGAGGGTGGCCCATGCCAAAGCGCCGTAGAACCGTTGACGACGAATGCGCGGAATTGCTACAGCGCGCCGCTAACTCCCTCGGCATTCGCAGCAACAGGAATCTTCGGATATACTTGGGTAGCCTGACGCAGCGGCTCAAGGAGCTTGACTACGCCCTTGAGGAACTGAACTCGTGTCTGAGAGCTACAACTGAGTCTACCGGTGAAGGCTTGAGCCGGCAGGAGAAACGCGATTTCTATTCAAGCTGTTTATGGGCGTTTGCCTACTCACTCTTCGACATCCTGGCTCATGTCGTCAATGTGGTTCACCCGATTGTCAGCGACGAAAGCAAGGTGTCCTTTTTGGGCGCGGTTAACGGCTACAACTTCGTTCCAGCGAAAGCAAAAACGTCAGGATCGCTGCCGCGTGGGCTAACCGCACGGTTGCACAAGATCGCAAACCGACAGTACTTCAAGCGACTTCGTACTTACCGTCAATGCTGTCTTCACCGCCGAGCCGTTTGTGTCGAGGAGACCGTGACGACGACTACCAGGTCCTTACCGTACGCCGACACGACATCTGGGGAAGACCCGCGCGTAAAAACCGTACTATGCGACGATCCAAATGACATGAAGCCCAGATTTACCAAGGTGCGCGATCTTGAACGGGAATCTGAGACAATAAGGAACACAGTGCGTGAGGATGTTGCCGACGCTTTGCGCCTAGTCTGAAGGAATCGCTATGCCGAAAAAAGCCGAAACTGCTAAGGAAAAGGCGACGCAGGTTGAGGTGGCTTCCCAATTGGACGTGTCCGCGGGGCGCTATGCGAACCATATTCAGGTTGCTGTGCAGCAGGAGGACTTTGTGTTGGATTTTCTCGCACGGGCGGGCGACAAGGCCGTTCATGTTGCACGAGTGTATATATCCCCGCCCCATGCGCAACGACTTATGGACTTGCTGAAGCGACAGATCGCGCAGCACAAGAAAGCGTTCCCGCGTTCAGCGCTGCATAAAGCCGGCACAAAGGCGCGAGCGAGGCGCAAGGCGTGAAACGACAGCAGCGCACAGCGCGCGAGGCTCGCCGGTCGACTTTGTCCTCGCAGCGCGGCAAGCGCTCGACCGTCCCTGTGCCTCGCCTGCGCACCGTTGAGGACTGCATGCGTGACCCGATGCCGGATCAATCCTGGATGGATAGGCCCATCCCAGAGGAGAAGTTCACGCGCTGGCTGGCGCCGTGAGTATCCCATGCCTGACATGGATCAGACGGAATCATTCGAGGAAGCGCGAGCCGGACTCCCGGATGTCTCACCCAATGTGTCGGTCTTTTGGAAGCCGCTCCGGCACCTGTTCGAAGACGGCAATCCGATTGATCCCGTGACGGTGCTCTTCTACGACGTCGGTAATGGCAGGCACCTGCCATTCGCTGCCGTTGCGAAGACACGCGGTAATCGCCTGATACTGTGGCCGCCCTCGGATGCTCTCCAGGTCGGCGAGTTCGCGGACGGACATAGTTTCCCGGTTCATCACGTAACCCTCGAGCTTCCGAACGGCGCGACGCACTTCACTCGTTTTGATGCGAATGGCCAACGCATCCACGACGATCGCGTGTGGAAGTTGGGCAGCTTCGAAGATGGACTCAAACTGTGGATGATCGGCGCATTCCACGTAGCGTTCTTGGAGAAACAGGTTGGCGCACTGGAGCAAAACGTCAAGATTCCCGAGAAGAAGAACCCGGAACGTCGGGTACGCGAGTATGAACGCTACGCGGCGGAGATGACGCGAAGGCAAATAAACACACCACCGTTGCGAGGTGACTGCTATGTCACGGTGATTCATCTGCTATCCGATTCGGCGAGCTTTCGCGGGCCCGTCAAGCCAGCTCACTTTCCGATGGGGAGCTTCTGGAACGATTGGATCGATGGGTGGCCGGACGGAGACAGCTTTCAAATCGTTCCGACTGGCATCAATGTGGGCGGAGTGAATCTGCTCCTACTCACGGCTTCGCCGTTAGGTTGCCTTAGGGGCGCGTGCTTCCTCGGAAGCGTAAATTCGTACTCTGCAAGTAGCTGATTCGAGAGGCGGGACCGTTGCACGCACCTTTACCTTGGAGCTGATCCACGTAGTCGGCCCCGTAGAGCGAGATCCTGACGGCGATGAAGGGCTACAAGGATTTCAGCGTGGCCTTCGCTCGGAGTCTGATCCTCAAGACACAGCCGGCGCTACGCGAAATACGGCGACGGAAGCGCAAGCCGTGGAATAAATCCGCCCAGCGCAAGAGCGATCTTCTCAAGAAGCTGGCCGAGCCCGAACAGAAACACGATTTCTACTCCCGATTGTACAAACAGTACGCGATTGACTTGCTCCGGCTGACCATCTACGCGCGTGCCTTGCTGACCAATCGGCGGGCGTGAAGCCGAGTAGGTCGGGTCATCGACCCGACATTCGCCTATGCCCGAGGTTGAAAAAGGGGACGGGCACCTCGCGGGGGGCGTTTCTCGGTGGGGTGACGAGCCATGAGCCGAGTAGGTCGGGTCATCGACCCGACATTCGCCTATGCCCGATCCTATCGCTAATTTTGCACTTCGGGGCGTTACGCGCGAGGAGTTGGGCCGCGCGTTGGGCCGCTGTTTCGCCGTATTCGGCGCGTGGTACACCCAGCCTTTTGCTACGCCACCCGTGGCGGACGTAGGTGGTTGAAAAAGGGGACAGAAAAAGGGGACGGGCACCTCGCGGGGGGCGTTTCTCGGTGGGGTGACGAGCCATGAGCTCGGAGCCGGTCCCCTTTTTGATCCCGAGAGTTCCCCAGCCGATCCGTAGAGTCCCCCGGACGATCCGGGGAGGTACCCGGCCGCTCCGTGGAGTCCCGCGAGTCCCCCGTAGACTTCTACGAGTGATCCGCCGTCCTCAGCGGAAGACCCGCTGCCTTCGGCGCCGCGTGACCGCGGCAGTACTTCGGGATGTCGCGATTCCGGTATCGCTCGATGACCGGGAGGAGAACGCGACGCCAGAACTTGGCGCTGTTGTGGTTGCCACGCCGCAACATGGGCCGCTCCAAGTCGCCGTACTGGTTGAACAGGAACAGCGCGTGGTAGCACGTGCAGGCGGGGCTGCATGTTGCCTCGCAACAACAGATGGCGGCCCGAGGAATCAAGCGATCTACGTTGAACATCCGACAGTCTGAGCGGGCGGCTGGACCTGGCGAACTTGCCAGACGACGGAGCAACGCGTATACTTATGAGGTGAGGGTTTGACATGCCACTGCAGACGAGACTGATTCTCAGCACATGCTGCCTGACGGTCCTTGTTTCCGGCGGCACTTCCGATGCTCAGCCGGAGCGACGGCTTGACGGACACCAGATGGTCAGGGTCCAGATCGAAGACGAGTCACAACTAGATACGCTCGTCGCTCTGGATGGCGCAAGCATCGATTTCGAAATCTGGTCGGACGGAATCGGCCTTGGGGTCATTGAAGTACGTGTCTCACCCGAGCAGAAGCACGTGCTCGACGCCAGCGGCCTTACCTACCAAGTCGAGATCGAGGATCTCCAACGCCGCATCGACGAACTCTTCACCGCCACGGCGGGCCAGGGCTTCTTCGATGTATATCGCACCTATGACGAGCATGTGGCATTTATGAATGATCTGGTCGCCACATATCCCGACCTTGCAGAGATGTTCAACGTCGGGTTGTCGATCTTCGGCCAGCCGCTATGGGCCATTCGCATCACCGGCCCGGGCGATGACAAACCGGGCGTCATGTACCACGGCGGTCAACATGGCAATGAGGTCATGGGCACCTGCGTAGTCGCCTACATGGCCGAGTTTCTTCTCACCCGTTATGACAGCGATCCCGACGTGCGCACATTGGTGGACGACGTGGAATGGTTTCTGCTGCCGATCATGAACCCGGATGGATACGAAGCCGGAATCAGAAGCAACGCCAATGGGGCGGACCTGAATCGGAACTGGGGCGGGCCTGGCTCCAATCCCAGTCCCTTCTCCCAACCGGAAACCGCCGCCATGCGCAACTTCTTCCTGACCCATCCGAATGTCCGCGCCCACATCGACTTTCACACTCACGGGTACATGATAATGTGGCCCTGGGGGCATACCCCGGAGTTCTGCGACGATCACTGGACCTTCCAGGAGATAGCGGTCGGGATGGCCGAGCGCATCTTTCAGGTGCGCGGAACAAGTTACGAGGAGCTTGGCCCGATCAACACCACCATCTACCCGGTGCTAGGTGGTTCGATCGACTACACCTATGGCGAGCGCGGCCTGTGGGCTATGACTTTCGAACTCGGCGACAGCCATTACATGCCGGTTTCCGAAATCATGCCCACGTGCGAGGAGATAGCCCCGACCATGATGCTTCTGTCCGAATGGGTAAGTGACTGCAACACCAACGGCATCTCGGACAGCGATGACATCACGATTGGAACCTCGGAGGACTGCAACGAGAACTATACCCCGGATGACTGCGAGGTTCAGCCGGACTTCGATGGCGACGGTCTGGTTAACGTCTGCGATGACGATATCGACGACGACGGCATGCTCAACGCCGAGGACGCCTGCGATTTCACGCCACCCGGAACGCCGATCAACGCGGTTGGCGGCCCCATGAGCGACATGGATGGCAACTGTGAGGTCGACCTGTCTGACTACTGGTATTTCATGAACTGCCTCATGCGGGGAGGTCCAGACACAACCGGGCTCTCTCCAAGTTGTATCGCCCCATTTGACTACGAGAATGACGCAGATATTGACCTCGCCGATTTCGCCGGATTTATGAGAGTGTTTCCCGGCACACCATAGAGCTCGATGGTCCCGTTGCGCTTGACGTCGCTGGCGCAACGACCTCCATGTCTCTGTATAAGCATCCCGGCGCGCCAGGAGGGTGCCCCTACTGACCGATGGTTGCCAGGCCGAACGGTGCGTCGATCCGCATACGCGTCGAAAGCGTTCCCGTCCAGTTCGAAGTCCCCGGCATTAGACGCAGCTTGACGCCGGGGGCTGTCGAAGCCAGGGCTATGGTCATGGTGTGGAACGGGTCGTTAAAGCCGCCGTAACCAGACTCCGACGCATCGAAATCCACCCAACTACCGTCTACACAGAGCGTCGGCCAGGTGACTGTAGGAGGATCGCCAATAACGTTGTAGATGTTCGTGGCCATCGTCGCGGCCAGATCCGGATCGTCGCCCGGCATGCGTTGGTTGAAGAGAACGACCACGTTGACGCCGTCATGTCGCTGGCTGGCGATCGTGCTCGTTCCGGTGAGCGCGCCGGTGTGTGCCCAGTTCCCTGAGGTGCCGCTCTGTAGCATACCGATATCGGGTCCACCAACGACATAAATATCCAGGAAGGTAAGCAGTGGCGCTGCGCTGGCGACGAGGTTCCCGTGGCCCGTCATGGATTCGTGATCCCAGCCGCCATAAGGGCACGAGACGCCAGAGCCCCCTGGATTGAACACGTTTACGCAGTCTCGGCATCCGGGGCAGCGGTAGCGGGGCTCGCGCGGGCTTTGATCCGCCGAGAAAGTGCGGCCCGGGAAGAATTCAGTGGCTGGCACCCACATCTGGGGCGTGAGGGTGAGGTGGCGAATGGCGTCCACGTGCGGCGGGCCGACGAAGTGCTCAACGATCAGCCCGAGCACCATATAGCCGAAGTTTGAATACGTGTTGCAGACGCAAGGGGTCGGTTCTTTCAAGCACGCGCCGCCGGCATCCCTGTCACAGGACGGATGTGGGATGCCCGGGGGGAACTGGAGTGGCTGGCTCAGCATGTACCGTACGGTGTTTTCGCGGCCCGGCGGGCTGGAGACCCCCTCCATTGCGTTGGCGATTACGATCGCTTTGAATTGCGGGTCAAAGCTGATGAACTCAGCATCCCAGCCGCCTTCGTGATGCAGCAGGTGATTCACGGTGATGTTGTTGAGCCGGTCGTCCCCGAGATCCTGCCAGAGTGGGAACTGCAGGATCCCGCCGAAAGGCTGCTCGAGGTCGAATACGTAGTCGCCCAGACTGAAGTAGCCCAGGTTGGCGAGGTGTCGAATCGTGGCGGCGGTGAGCGGTTTTTCAACGCTCGCCAGGCGCATAGGTGTGTTTTCCGGGAGCGGAATCGACGTTGGCGAGCGTTCGCGCCAGCCGAAGCCGCGCTGGTAGACGACGCAGCCGTTTACCGAAACCGCCAGGACTCCCCCTTCAAGATCGTGCAGCTCCATTAAGTCGAGCATTTCCTGGTCAAAGTCCGCCAGTTCCGGCACCGGCACGCCCGTGACAGGCAACACGCCTGCCCGTGCGGCGCCTCCCGGTAATCCCGCAAGGGCGACGATGAGAACGATAATGTAGGGTTGCGTTCTTGGTCTGCTCAGAGTCATTGCTGATTACTCCGTTGAACCCACAAATGTGGGTTTGCCTCTCATCGCGATGGCGATGAGCCCTACTGCAAGTTAACCAGAACGAGCACGAGGCCGCGGCCCTCTTCCAGGCCGGTCATCGCCTTGCCGATGGTCGCACCGTAGGAACGCGAGCGGTCCGTTGCCTTCATGGCGTGACCGGGAGTGTTCGAGGTGGTCAGTAAGTCTCCAGGCTCGATGGAACCGTTGGACGCGTCGGCCCAGACGTATACCCTGCCGGTCAGCGCGATCGGCGTCGCATCCTCATATCCTGGGAGGTTGCCCAAAATGGTACCTGCGGGCAGATCGTTGGCACCGCTGACCACGCCGGCCACGCGCTGGTTGTAGGCCCCGCGGGCCAGGCAAAGATTGCCTGGATGCTTCGGGTCGATCGCCACCACCATTCCGGGTTTAACGTTATCGCTGATGGGGAACTTTTCAGCCAGGTCCGCTCCGAGAATCTCGAGGACTTGGATGCGAGCGGTTCCCGCAACGTCCAGCATCGCGGCGGGGGTGCTCGTCCCGATACCGACGTTGCCCGTGCCGCTCGCCGAGATTGCGACGTCACCTCCGTCGGCGTTGAGATAGAGTTTGGAAGCTACCCCGTTGTCGCGCGCCATGATCTCGTTGCCGTCCATCACGATGTTGCGGCCTGCGGTCGATCCCACTACGAGTACACCGGCCCCGGTAGGCGAAGCGTCGCTGCCGCCTTCTAGCTGCAGCACTGGGGCGTCAGTACGTGTCGAATCGACGTGAAGCTTGGCCTGGGGGTCAGTCGTTCCAATTCCCACCTTGCTGAAGGGACCAGCCGTGATGCGCATGCGCTCCCATGGTGCTGGGTTGAACATTCCGTCCATCTGTACGAGACGCAGATCCGAGGCCATGTCCCAGATCAACCAAGCAGCAGTGTCATCGGACTGCATGTAAAAGAATCTGGACAAGCCAATCGTGTTGAGGACTGAAGCTCCGAGACTTGAGCTGCCTGAAGCCCGTCCCCCTCGCAGGTCCTCATGAACCTGGAGGTCGAGTAGCGGCACGTCGGTTCCGATGCCCAAGTCGCCGCCAAAATAGCTGATGCCGCCCTCCGCCGGTGCCCACGCGGAATCCGGGCTGCTCAGGGCATAATGCGCATAGGGCGTGCCGCGAAGCGCCTGGCGCGGCGACAGCACGGTGTAATCGTCGCTGCTGCTGTCAGACCGCACGCCCACTTCCAGCCAACGCGCGTTGCCGGTAAACGCCCCGGGACCGAAGTCGAGTGGAACGGTGAACAGGCCGTTGACGACTTCAAGTTCCCTAATCGCCACTGTCTCGCCGACTGGCTCCCCTTCGACCGCCGCGTCCCACAGCTTGAACTCGAGATCAACGGTGCCGTTGAACGGCACGCCTCCTTGCTTGAGCTGCCCCTGGTAAGTGATTGCGTTGCCGACGGGATTCGCCAGCACTGCCGCATGTGCCCAACCGATGGCACATACAGCCACGAATATGACAGTTCTTGTTACCCGCATTTTTCTTTCTCCTTACAATCCACAAATGTGGCCTGATGATTGTCTCTGCCCCTAGTCTCTCTACCCGCCATTGAACGCCTTTTGAAATTGGGCGACGTCGAGCAAGTCAACGTCATCGTCTTGGTCAACGTCAAAACACGTACAGACGGGTGTCACAGCGATGTCGGGACCTGACAGACAACCCTCGAAGTCGTCGTAGTCGATCAGGTTGACCCCGCCGTCGCTGTTGCAGTCGTCAGGCGCTATGGCGAACCAGAACCCGCCTGTCAGCGTGAAGTCGCCACCACTCATCGCACCGGCGTCGGGTTGACCAATCGTCCCAGAGAGTCCGAAGTCACCCCCCGTGCTCTCCATCACGCCGCCGCCGTCGACCGTCCGCCACGACAGATCGAAGTCGGCACCGCCGAGCGCTGCCAACGCTGTTGCGGCAGTGACAATCGATCCTGTGACGAAGAAACGTAGTGTAGCTTTCATCGCGTACCTCCTCTCTACTAACCAGGCGCCTCCGTTTTGAATGCCCCCTGACTCTCAGCGCTCGCCAGGCGCTCGGGGTCAGGCGCGATTCGCGGGGAGCCCGATGGCCGGAACAGCCGCGTACGCTACGATCCACAAGCCTTTCATGATGTTCCTCCTGTTTGAGGCCGTGCCTGCTGAAACACAAAACAAGGGGAAGATGAACGTCCGCCCCCTCCTCCAGGCGGCTTCTCGTCCCCACGTAGCCCGACTCAATGACCGAGACTCGGCCCATACTGCTGCATCTATCTTACTGGAAAAGGACCTGAATTTGAACAGGTGGTCGCCGCCCCTTCAAGAGACGATTCCATCGGGAGTCAGGTTATCGGAATGCCTCGTTGTGGGGGTCGGGGCCGACAATCGTAGAGACTCTCCAACGGCCAGGCAGATGCTGATCGAGGTTGTTGATGGGACAGGCACTGATGTGAACCGGTACGTCGCGCAGGTCTTCCGGCAATCGATTGATGTCGATCACGTGTGAAGCCTCAAAGAACTCGTGATCCCTGGTGCCGTAGGGCGCACGTCCAGCCTCCTCAAGGGCGTTGGCCCAGTCTGTGTTTCAGTATTCCGACCACCTTGGCCTGCATCTTCTCGTTGGCGGTTTTCTGAGACACGAGATAATTGAATTCCGCTGTCACCTGATCGAGGTAGGCTCGATACCGCGTCAATATTTGTGCGCACAAATCGGGGTCCATAGGAATCGGTACGGTTCCTCTGCGTCCGCTGTCGAAAATGGCCTTAGCCAGTTCCGCACGGCGCTCGTCGCCAAGTTCGATGTGCGTACCATCTATGTCGAGACCTGCCTGTCCAGTAAGCGGGCTCGAGAGCAGCTTGCACTTACCCTCCGGTAGATCGATTTCTTCCACTGGCTCGGGGTTGCCGAAAAAGTCTTCCGGCAAGCGCCGCACGAGTCCGGGATCGAGATCGTTCCAAAGCTCGGTAGCCATTTGTTCGGGCGAGAGCTTGCTGCCACGCTTAGTCTGCTTTTTGTTCTCGATGGCCCGAAGCTCCTTCTCCCGGATGGTGCGATACAGATTGGTCATTTCGGCGTACAGGCGATCGCGCAGATTCCGGCGGACCTGCTGGTCCGTCACGCCAAGCAACTCCAACACGACGTCGTCCAGGGCTTGGCGATCCGCCAGGTCGAATTCATCAGGGAGATTTCGCGTTTGTCGTTCACACACCGCTTCCACGGCGTCGCTGATGCGCCGTTGGACTAGCTTGCTCGCATGACGCGGGTCCGGCACCGGCATCATCGTCACGTCAACAACTTCCGTTTTCAGATTGCCTTCGGTTCCCGCCAGCCGACCGAAGAAATGCTTGTGCATCGCCACAACAGTCGAGTTTAGAATGCCGCATAAGACCTTGGGTTTCGTGTCAGGAGTCGCAAAGACGTCAAACAGGTTGTGGTTGCAGATAAGCGACCCCTCATTCAGAGGTGCCAGATGCCGGTACTGTTGGGCCATAGGCCAGAAAACATCACCCCGTGACCCTACATTGAGGTCGTACCAAGGACGAGACTTTGCTCGCACGGCACAAGTGGACCCGGTGTGAAATCCTTCTCGTTCGCCCCACTCGATGTATTTTAGAACACGCGTTCGCCTCAGTTTGGACTTGGGTTTGCTGCACAGAAGTATCTGTCGCGTCAGGTCTTCAGGATTGATACGGATTCCAAAAACTCCGCTCGTTTCCATCAGGTTGTGGACCTCGGGTTCGAGATACTCGGCTTCGATCAAATGGATACTTTTGTCGCCGGCACGAACTATACGAATCTTGTCGGCTTGCACGCGCTGGATGCCGTATTTGGCTCGAAACTTACGCGCTTCCGGTACCTCCGCGAGACACCGGTCGGTGATGTCGCGGACGAAAAATAAGCGATCGGCACCTGTCTTGACGCCAAACCGGACGTCTGCGATTTCCCCAAGCGGGACCATGCGGGCGCCGAACCGGTCTTGGAGCTCGAAGAAAAAGTCCGGAGCTCGCAAGTACACGCCCCACTTGCTGCCGAAATATGGCCGCGACTCAGTGCCCATCTCTGACAGCTCGGAATCGACGACTCCTGAATCATCATGCTGAGCATCTGCCGAACGGCCGTTGACTCGACAGCCCAATCGGTACAGTTCGCCCTGTCTGATGACCCGGACGCGCCAGTGACGCTCCGACACATTGTTGGTGATGGCCTCGATCCGGTCGCGCAGCGCTTCCGCCGCCCGCTGACGTTGCTCCTCGGTTGCATCGGCCGGAAAGATCTCGGCAAGCGGCGATTGGAGCCGAACAAAGCGAACGAGATTCCTTTCGCGTCTTACCGAATCCGACTCGCGTCGCAGGATGGTGGCACAAGTTGTGATGCGAGCCCCGGTAAACCAGGGCTCCACCTCCGACTCAAAGACGGCGATGATCGCGTAGTGCTTCAGTAGGAATTCCTGAAGGCGAAAGCCGTACTCAACATCGAGCCAACCGCTGCTAGTCAGAAACCCGAAGTATCCGCCGTCTTTCAGGAATCGCAGACCATGCGCCCAGAAATAGACGTGAAGATCGCTGCGCCCTGAGAACCTGATGTCCGGGCAGGCGCGCTGTTCCAAAGACGAAAGGTGGTCCTTGTACTTGCGGGCCTCGGCTTTGATCTGATCCAGCGAGCGGGGTTTAATTTTAACCCGCCCTTTGGCGGACATGGTGGGCGGCTTGCTGATCTCTTCCTGTCGAACGTAAGGCGGATTGCCCACGACCGCATCTACGCGGTCGATGAGCACGGGGCGCAGTTGCTTGGACTCTGCGCCGCGAGCGATCGGAACCTGAAAAAGCGCCCGGCCCGGCTCGGCGTCGAAAAAGTCATCCTGAGCGACGAGTGGATAGTTTTGTTCATCAATCAAGTCGCGGGTCGCGAGGTTCATCGTCGTCAAGTGTGCTGCGTACGCGGAAACATCAATTCCGTATAGTTGGTCGAGCAACCTTTCGTGGGGGAGTTCCGTGCCGGCAGTCTTAGCCAGGAACCTCTTGCGGTTATACGCCCGAACCAGGAACGTTCCGCCGCCGCAGGCCGGGTCGAGCACCGTAGTTTCGGCGTCACGGATACAGAATGCCTCGATGAGATCAACGATTTCCGCCTTGGTGTAATGTTGCCCGTATCGGTGACGTTCCTCAGGGCTTATCAATCGCTCGAAAATGGGTCCGATGACGTCGTAGTTGATCTGTGTAAAGTCGAATCGGTCGATCGATTGAAGCAGGTCGCGCCACGCCGGAACGGCGTCGTCGGGCAGGAACGGCAGGGTGTCTCCGAAGTCGTCTGTGAATACGGTTTCGTAATCGCGCGTGGCCTTGATTGCCTTCTGGAAAAAACCGTTGACCATATCCTCCGCGTCTGCCGCGCTCGTGATCTTTGCCGGTATACGAATGTTAGGCAATCGCGTAAAGCGTTTCCGAAGGGCCTTGTAGAACACGACCTTGTTAACCAAGACATAGCATGCGAACTTGGCGGACCGCTCCAGATTATCCCGTTGGATCAGCTCGTCGTCCGAAAGTTGCCACCCTTGCGCATCGCGCATCCACGAGTTCAAACGCGTTTTGAATGTCGCACCGCGCGCGTATTTCTTCGTGATTGCGCGCAGAACTGCGGCAATCGGGCGCTCAAGCGCCGCTTCCAGGACGGTGATAAAGAACTCGTCGAGCGGCCGCTTCGCCAGCGGCAACGCACCGGTGTAAGCTTGGCTTGCACGTTCAAGAAAACGAATGAGGCCACGACGAATCGTTTGCTGCACGGCGGGATTGACAAGGTCGTCCTCATCGCGAACTTGGGTAAACGCGTCATCGTAGATGTGCCGCTCGTGGAGTGGCTTTCCGGCATCGTCCGTTTGCCACAAAACCAGCCGATTTACATTCCAAGTGACGAAAAAGCGGGCGCCGACTTTCCCGGCTTTGTTGAATGCATCTTCAACGACGGACTCGTTGTAGGGCGATCCTCCATCAGCCATATACGGCAACTTGACCTCACCCGTAACGGCGATCTGGTCGGAGCGATCGTAAATCGTTAGATCGCGTCGCTTGCGCGATCCCCTGGCGGACTGCTCAATCTTGACGCGGCTGAAGGCTAGATCCGGGCGGACCTCAAGCTCCTGGTTCATCCAGCCGGCTGCGTCGCTACAGAAGGTGAGTTCGTGTTCCGTGGTCATGGAGCATGTCCGTACGAACAACCATCCAAAGTCGTCGAGCGGGCTCGAACTGCCAACCTTCTGGTTGCAAACCGGACGCTCTCCCATCTGAGCTACGGCCCCTCAAATCCAGGTAATACCTTATCAGATTCAACGCCGACAGCCAACAATCAGGCCCGACTCACCGCCGACGTTCGGAAAGGATGCGGTTCAACTGCTCGCGAGGGATAGCCACAAGCACCCAGATTATGATCGGCACGATATAGCCGAGACCCTGCCCGGTGGCTGCGAACTTGACTCCCGCTACAAAGACCTTTGTCCAGAGGGAGGCATCGGCCCCGGTGTTCAGTCCCCACATAAAAAAGTACGCACTGAGCACCACGATTGTGAGCCTGACCACGATAAACAAGTGGACCAGCACAAGCCCCAACAGCAAGCTGACGCCCCGGCGGGACCAGGGCACGGGGGTGGCGAGGATCAACGAAGCCAGGACGACCGTAGGAAGATATGCACCCTGCCTGCTGTTGATGCCCAGGGTAATCCAAACCCCGGCTTCCCGATACCGTACAAGAACAACCGTGTCCACCTCTCCTTCAACGACGTCCGGCGCCTTGAAGCGGATCGTGTCGGGCGACGTGAGCGTCTGAAACACGAATTGCCCGGCGTCGAGGTACGCCGCGCGGTAGGCGTTTTGAAGCCCCGGCCACGGGGCCATGAGCAGACCGTAGACCAGAAGGAACCATAGGACAAAGCCCGCAATCGCCTTATTGCGTAACATCACTTGCCAGGCCTCGATGCCGCGATGTCCACCGGATCCAGACTACCCAAAACGCCAGCACGTAGAGGATCAAAAGGGCGGGCCAGAGATCCCAGTGTATGGTCTTGAACGCGTCTGGGAAATAGGCGCCCACCAGCACCAGGGTACCCAGACGCAACACATTGATGACAAGGATCCCGGCAGTCCCGATACATGCAAATATGAGCCGGGCCCACCGGGCCGCCGGGAATGCGAGGACGGCCGATCCGAACAGCCCGATTGCCTCCATCGCATCGCACCCGGGGATGACCTTTAGGCGAAAGTCGGGGAGGATGACGGACACGCCATTGACCTCTGCGTCGAAGCCCAGAACGTGGAGCACCGCGTAGACGGCTTTGGCAATCGATCTGAGGTATAGATGATAGACGCCCGTTTGGGACCAGGGTATGTAAATCGCGTAAAAAACGCCAATCAGAACGACGAACAGAAGGATAAAACGCACAACGGGCCCCCCGGCCTTAAGCCAGGGGACCCGTGTGTTGTCGTCAGTAGTGTTGTCGGTCAGACGTACTGCCGCCCCGGACCGTGCTTTCCCCCGGCTCTTACGCCGGGAGCGGGACCTTGGCAGCCCCGTCTGACCAGGTTGTCTTGTACGACGACCATTCTTCGATCGACCCACAGTTCCTCAACTGCGCTAGGCTTTTTTGCGCCGACGAGCAACCGCGGTCGCACCGCCACCCGCCAGGAGCACACCCAGCCCGACTATGCCCCAAATGGGAAGCGCAGGAGCCGCGGGGCACGTGCAACCCGGCATTTCGCACAGGCTCGGACACGCGTCGTCGTCCGTCCCGTCGCAATCCTCGCCCTCTTCTTTGATGTTGTTGTCACAGATGGGATCCGGGCAGGTGCAATCCCCATCACAAATAGTACCGGGTACACACACACCAATATCAGTCCCGTCGCACTCCTCATCGCCAAACACAATGTTGTTACCGCACACAACCGGCGTGCATGTGCAATCACCTTCGCACGACACTTCGCAGGCGCCGTTGTCGGTCCCGTCGCACTCCTCATCGCCAAACGCAATGTTGTTACCGCAGACAACCGGCGTGCATGTGCAATCACCTTCGCACGACACTTCGCAGGCGCCGTTGTCGGTCCCGTCGCACTCCTCGCATCCTTCCCAGACGTTGTTGCCACAGGTTTCAAAACAGGTCGGCGGAGCGCCGCAGGCTGTCGCGTCGTCCGACACGTCAAGCGTGAACGTGCCCTGCGGGGTGTAGTTGTCGCCGACCCCGACCCAGTACGTCTCGCCGGCTGCGGTGCAGAACGTTACCTCGGGATTGTACCCAGAAGCGCCGCAAAAGTCTTCACTCGCGCCGACGCACATCGGGCAGGCACAGGACTGGCAGACGACCACCATAGCGGCGTCGGTGTCCACCAGCTCTGTAACGCACAGACTCACCGTGACCGTGTTCCCCGTTCCGACAAAGCTGTACCATTGGGCACCAACTGCCCACCCCCCGGGGCCACCGTACTCATGAAGGCAGTCCCGGAAAGGACCACCACCACCGCCGCCGGCGAGTGTATCACCAGCGGTGTTGCTGGGAACGGCCACCGCCGTGGCCGTAGGGCAGGTCAATCCCTGTGCGACGGCCGACACCGAGAACATCCCCACGGCCAGTAAAACAATTACAAGCTTCCAAACTTTCATCTCAAACCTTCTTTCCTCGTTGCAAACGTCTCCTCCGCGCCATGATCTCGTTCCGCGCGAAGCGACACGTTGTTAGTGAACTTCCAATCCTCTCTTTTCAACTTACGTGTTACTTACGATACCTCCGCATGTCCAGAGGCCGCAAGGACCCCGCGACATGCGTCCCAGAGGCTAAACCGGAGGTGCGCGGGGTTGGGCAGGGTTGCTGTAGAAGAGCAAGTTGATCGGAACTTCCAGCGGGAAGAACCGTTGTTCTGTTTTTGCGGATCCGTGAACATAGCGCCGCGCCGCGCAACCGCCCACGTAGGCGCGGCTCAGCAGGGCAAGGGCGATCCCGTTCACCGCGACGATAAACGCGGCCATGCACACATAGCCGAACAGGCCCTGCAAGAGGTGCAGGAGACTCCCGGGCTCATGCCCGTAGGTTCCCCCAAGAAGGCCACCCTTCAGGCCAAGAGGCAGGAGGGCAAGCTCGACAGCGCCCCACCCGAATCCCAGAATCAGCGGGTTAAATCCGAACCGGCGGGTAACCCATACCGCCAGAAGCGCGAACAGACCGGGAACCACGCTCAGAAGGGCGAACGACTGGATCGTTGCCGGGACAAGCGGGTCCACCCTCGCCGCCAGGAACAAAAAGAGGCTGCCTCCCCACAGCGCTCCGCACGCCAACGCGCGGCGCGGCGGGAAGACTCGAATCGCCGCCAGCAAAGGAAGGAGAGTGAACCATCCGAGCAACGGATGGCTCCGGGAAGCGATCTCCATCGACAGCAGGGCGGCACTACCGACCAGCAACAGACAAACCAACCCGGCCTTTACAATCCGCAAGGGCAGACCCGCACGGCGCGCGTCAGTTCCTTCCGCACCGCGACACTCACGGCCAGCCGCGCCGGAACTTAACGGCCGCACGACTGCTCCTGCTCGCCGCAACCTGGATATGGTTTCAAAGAAAGACACTTCCCCGTCCGCCAATCAATCTACTCGCGAGGCAGCAGTGCTACAACACCAGCTAGCCCACACGTCCCGCCTCCAATCTCCACACGTCGTGCGAAGTCCTGCACGGGTCTCGCCGAACCCTGTCGGTATTCCCACTGTGCTCAGACACAACGCCCGGGACCCGTACCAGTTGACCATCAGCTTACCAGAACCGGCAATAAGTCGCAAACATAAACATACTTTTTTTTGAGGAATTTCATACGTTCAAACTGAACGATTTCCTGTCGTGCGTCACGTCGGTCCGAGTGCGCTCGAAATCAAGACAATGGGGTTCAATGCGGTCCGCGCTCCCGAGGTCCTACGGCGGCTGCACGATGCTCAGAATCTCCCTAAGACGAGCGATGCGCGATCGCGCCTCTCTCGAGGCTCGGTAAGGGTCGACCTCCTCGGCATGCTCATACGTGGCGATGGCTTCCTCAGGTCGCCCCTGAAGGGCGAACAGGTCACCCCTGGCGAGGTAGATGCCGCCATGCAGAGGTTCGAGCGTTTCGGCTTGGTCCAGGAGCTGGGCCGCTTCGGTCAACCGGCCGTCCGCGAGCATGATCTGTGCCAAGAAGATGCAGATCCTTGCCGTGGGGCGAAGCGCGTTGGCGGTGCGAAAGGTATGCTCGGCTTCCTCCAGACGATCCAGGTAGAGATAGACTTTGGCCAAGGTAAGCAATACCTTCGGATCCTGCGGAGACAAAGGCACGACGTCCTTGATGATCGCGAGGGCCTCGTCGTATCGACCCGCAGTCGCCAGGCCGTTGGCCCGATCGATGGCGTGCATGACCGGCATCATGTCCTTCGGATCGAGTAGCTCTTGGTCATTTACGTCGGCGTCCGGGATGGAGCCAACGTAGCCTAACGACTCGAGTCGACGGAGGGCTTCAGGATCAAGTCTGCGGGCGAAAGCAACGACCGCCGCAAGAGAGTGTGCACCGGGCAGCCACTCTTGGTCGTTCATGCTCCCGCCAACGAGAGGCTGACCCAGATGATGAAGGCGGTGATCGAGGAGGTGAAGTCAGTGGTGGGTGATCGCTTTCGCCTTCCCTGCGTGCGTGCTGGCAGACACGTCAGCGCAAGCCCCAGGGCGCAGGTTGCCTGTTTTGACATTTGCCCCTCACCCACTGCACGCGACTGAGCTCCTACGTTACTGCTTCCAGGATCGCATTGTCCAGCGAGAATCCCGCCGCCAACCTTTTGAGGCGGGCGTTCTCCTTCTCCAGTTCCCTGAGTCGCACGGCCCGGTCCGTTCGTAGGTCGCTGCACTCCTCCCGCCACCGGCAGTAGGTCTGCTTGGTGATCCCAGGCCTGCGGACGACCTTTGCGACCGGCTGACCTTTGGTTAACGGCACGTCCGCTTGACGTAACTTCGAGGTGATCTGCTCGACCCCGCGCCGTCTCTTCGCCATGATCTAATCCCGTTCTTGGATCCGGGAAGCGTGCCAATCCGAACACACGGCCTGGATTCGTTCTCGGGGGTCGGACCGCGGTGGAAGCGTGCCTGGCACCGGGCGCACCACGCCTTCAAACCGTCCCGGCGCAAGTGCATAATGAATGGATGGAGCGTCCCGACCACCTTCTGAGAGTTCGTTGCGGCGAGCACGCGTCTCGCGTACCGTCACTCACTGGCGGTCGAAGCGGCCCAGCGCGATGGCTTCCTTGCGCGACTCCGCCTCAGACTGCCGCTCCTATCGCACGTTTCCGAGCCCGACGGCGAATTGGGCGGGCCGCTCGGGCGGGTCGCTACGGCGGCCGTGGTGTGTCAAGGCCGGGTGGTCTTGGACAGAAACGACGATACCCTCCGTTGTAGGAGGCTCCGATGCCTGAGAAACCAGACTACTGTGCGCGGTGTGGCCAGCAGGTAGAGACGCGCGTTGTGGATAGCCGTCCGCGCGTCGTTTGCCCCGCGTGCGAAACCGTTTTCTACGAGAACCCCTTGCCCGTCGCGGCCTCCGTTGTGCTCAACGAGCACCGCGAGGTGTTGCTTGTCAAACGTAAGCGCGAGCCCCACAAGGGCAAGTGGTGTCTCCCTATGGGGTTCGCTGAGACAGGCGAGACGATCGCCGCGGCCGCTCTGCGCGAACTCAAGGAAGAAGCGGACGTCGACGCGCGCATCTTGCGGCTGCTCGATGCCGACTCGTGTGAAAGCAGCCACTACGGCGACCTGCTGATCATCACGTTCGAAATGCAAAAGGTCGGCGGTGGCGAACGGGCGGGCGACGACGCCGAAGAGGTGCGTTACTTTCCGATTGTATCCCCCCCCTGCGCTCGCATTCAGCTCGAACGAGAAAGCCTTGCGTGCCTGTGCAGCGGCGCACGAGGAGAGTTGGGCGATCCAGGATTCGTTCATTGCTCTCCAATCGGACGAAGACAAGGGCATGCTCTCCGACGCCTTGGTGGCGTTGATTCAGGAGCGGGCTTACGAAATCGCCCGGCTCTGGCTGACCGATGTGCGCACCAATCTCACGACCCGGTCATACCGGACGATCGATCCTGACCGACTCCTGGAAAGAGCCGTTCTGGCCATATCACAGTTCGGCCGCTGGCTCAGGGGCGATGCGGCGCCCGACGAAGTGAAAGCCTTCTACTGGATCCTCGCCCATGAGCGAAAGGCGCAGGGTTTCGAGATGCACGAGCTCTTGAGTTCGCTCACGCTCTTAAAGAAGCACGTTTGGACCTTCGCCCGTTCCCAAGGAATGTGGAAGGAACCGATCGACACGTACCGGGTGCTCGAGCTTGACCGCCGCATGGCCGCTTTTTTCGACAGGGCCATGTACCACGCCGCGCGCGAGTTCCGCAGGGACGCGCCGGCTTGAGGCTTGCCGAAGCAATGTGTGCCAACGCGCCGGGACCCCGCTTCCGCGAGTGTCTGTCATTACACAGATTTTCTGATCAGTTTGTGGAGGTTCGACGCGACTTACGAAGAACCCGGAGAGCGCCTTTGCAGACCAGCCGATTGCCGATCGGGGCGCTGATGATCGGATTTTGCCGCAAGGGGCCTCCAGCAAAAAACGGGGCCCGCGAAGGCCACTTGAACCTGGAGCAAAGTGAACGTAAGCTACGCACGGGCAAGACGTTAGGCGAAGGCTTGCCCAGTAGTGCTGGTGTACCGCCTCGGGGTACGTTTGCCGCCGTTGGCACTGAGTTTGCAAGGATTCATTCATGGGGAGATCAGCGTGGAAACGAGACAAGAGGCCCCGATGCACGGATCCTGCAAGCCGACGCCTCCCGCTTCGGCGAAGGCCGTGGCCGGCAGGCCTTCGGTAGATCAACTGTACACGACCTACCGGTTGGGCACACGGACCGTGCTCAACATCCTGGCGGTCGGGGGAGAGCTCAAGTCTTCCGTCTGCCTATATTCCAACCGTGAGGCGAAGCTCAGTGAACCCCTGGGTAACCTGACCGATCCGCAGTCCTACCGGCTGTTTGTGCGCACGATTGAGCAGTTACGGCAACAGTTCCACTTCAGTCCCGTGCTGGTCGCCCACGACCTTCATCCACTGTATCTCTCCACGCGTAGCGCCTTGACCATGGGTGTTCCCACAGTGGCGATTCAGCATCATCATGCCCACTTGGTCAGCGTAATGGCAGACTGGGACGCGACGGAACCACTGATCGGCATTTGTTGCGACGGCGTGGGGTACGGGTCGGACGGTGCGGCCTGGGGCTGCGAGGTGATGCGCTGTTCCAGGGCCTCGTTCGAGCGATTGGGACACCTGGAGTATTTCCCACTCCCTGGGGCGGACGCCGCGGCGATCGAGAACTGGCGGCCTGCGGCCGCGTTGCTGCGACAGGCCTTTGGCAGCCGTTGGACGCACCACCTTACCGACGCGTTCCTACGCGTGGGTCCCAAAGACCTGGACAGATTGGCTCGCATGATCGAGGGCGGCTTGAATGCGCCGATGACTTCCAGCCTGGGACGTGTGTTTGACGGCGTAAGCTTCCTGCTCGGTCTGTGTGATCGGAACGATCGGGAGGCCCAGGCGGCGATTGCCCTAGAGGCGGCCGCCGCGACTGAAACCACCGAAGCGTATCCGTACGAGGCCGTGGCCGTGGAGGGTTCTGTCAACATGTCCCTGGCTCCGACCATCCGGGCGATCGTGAAGGATCAACGAGAGCAAAAAGACAGTGGCTACGTTTCGGCACGATTCCATGAGACCATCGCCCAAATGCTGGCCGCCACCGCAGTCAAGGTCTGCGAGATGTGCGGCCTCCATGTGGTTGCCTTGTCCGGAGGTTGTTTCAACAACCGGCGTCTTCTAGCGCGCCTGACCGAACTTCTTGATCGACGCCACCTGACGATCCTGTGCCCGCGCCGTGTCCCGTATAGTGACGCCTGCCTGGCACTCGGGCAGGCCGTCGCCGCCGCGGCTATCCATCAGGGGGCGGAGTCATGTGTTTAGCAATCCCTGGAAGAATCATTGAATGCCGGGGCGATGAAGCCCTCGTGGATTTTCATGGCAACCGCCTGGAGATCAGTAAGATCATGACCCCGGACGCCGCACCCGGCGATTGGGTGTTGGTGCACGCCGGGTTTTCAATATGCACGATCGACAAGCATGACGCCCTGGAAACATGGGGCTACCTGCAGCAGGCCTCCGCTTCCGAGACTGACGAGCCCGTGAGTGACCTGGCGGGCCGGTCTGTTCCCAAGCTCGGAGGTACGCCATGACGCCTGGATTCCGGGAGCTTCGCGATCAACTTGCCCGGCTCTGCAACAAGATCAGTCGACAGGTGCAGATCATGGAAGTGTGCGGCACCCACACCACCTCGGCCTATCGTAACGGCCTGCACGCCATGTTGCCGGAGAATCTACGTCTGGTCAGTGGTCCGGGCTGTCCGGTCTGTGTCACTCCCCAGCGTCACATAGACGCGGCAATCGAGTTGGCGGCAGAGAACGATGTCATGATCGCCACCTATGGCGACATGATGCGTGTCCCGGGTCGACTCGGCAGCCTGGAGAAACTACGGGCACGAGGAGCGCGCGTTCACGTGGTCAGCTCTGCCCGCAGTGCCCTACAGATTGCCCGGGACGAACCGGCCGCATCTGTTGCCTTTCTCGGTATCGGTTTCGAAACCACTGCTCCGGCCACCGCGGCAACCGTCCTTGAGGCCGAGCGCGACGGTATTGAAAACTTCAGCGTCCTGATGTGCCACAAACTCGTCGTCCCGGCGATGCTGGCTCTGCTTGAAGCCGGAGATGTCCCCTTGGATGGCTTCTTGTGCCCCGGCCATGTCAGCGTAATCACCGGCGCCGAGGCCTATCGCCCGGTTGTGCAGCGGCACGCCAAACCCTGCGTAATTGCCGGATTTGAGCCGCAGCAGATACTCTTGGGACTGGTCCATCTGCTGCAATGTGTCCAATCGGGACGGGCACGTTTGGAGAACGTTTATCGCGCAGTCGTCGGTGACATGGGGAATCGCGCCGCTCTTGATCTGATGCAGCGCGTATTCGTCACGGCAGACACGCCGTGGCGTGCCATCGGCGTCATTCCCCAAAGCGGGCTCGAACTCGCTCCGGGGTACCACCGGTTTGACGCCGTGCGGCGATTCAGCCTGACGCTCGGCGAGGACGAGGATCACCCGGCGTGTCTCTGCGGCCAGGTCATCCAGGGCAAGGCGGAGCCGGCGGAGTGTCCGCTCTTCGACCACGGTTGCACGCCGCTGTCACCCATCGGGCCCTGCATGGTCAGCAGCGAAGGCACCTGCGCCGCTTGGTACAAGTACAACCGCAGCGCGAAGGCGCTCCGTGATCTGCCCCAATCACAGGAGGTGTCGGGATGAACCCAGTGAAGGCTCCCTTGGATACGGTCGATCGAATAATGCTCGCCCACGGCGGCGGGGGTGAATTGACCGGCCAACTGATTCAGCAACACCTGCTTTCACAACTGAACAATGAGAGGCTTGCCCCTCTGACCGATGGGGCCGTGCTCCCCTGGAGGGCCGGTGAACTGGTCTTCACCACCGACTCCTATGTGGTCACTCCATTGGAGTTTCCCGGCGGTGATATCGGGCGGATCGCCGTCGCAGGGACCGTCAACGACCTCTCCGTGATGGGGGCCACCCCGGTGGCACTTAGCTTGGGACTAATTATCGAGGAGGGGTTGCCGGTCGATGTCCTGGACCGCATCGTCGCCTCGATCGCCGCAACGGCTCGAGAGGCCAATGTTGAAATCGTCACCGGCGACACCAAGGTGATCGAACGCCGCAGCGGCGACGGGTTGTTCGTCAACACCGCTGGGGTCGGATGTCTGCCTCCAACGGTTCATGTTGGCCTGGAGCACGTCGAGCCGTGTGACGTCGTCCTGGTCAACGGCTGCATCGCCGATCACGGACTGACCATCATGTCCGTCCGCCATGGCATCGAGTTCGATTCGGATCTTCGCAGCGATGCCGCACCCCTGAACGGTCTGATCGAACAACTGTTGACCGGCGGCGTACGGGTGAAGTTTATTCGCGACGCTACGCGTGGCGGACTGGCTGGCGTCTTGGCGGACATCAGCGAACACCGTCAGCTCAGCATCGAGATAATTGAAGCCCAGATCCCGGTCTCGCCCACGGCCCGACACGCCGCCGAAATGCTCGGGCTGGATCCGCTTACCGTGGCCAACGAAGGAAAGATCGTGTGCGTCGTCGCCCAGGACCATGCCACCAGTGCCCTGGAAGCTATGCGTAGGCATCCACTGGGCCGCAAGGCCGCGGTAATCGGACGCGTCACCGACACCCAGCCGCCCCTGGTTGAGTTGAACACCCGCGCCGGCGGGCGGCGGATCGTGCAACGCCCGTATGGGGAGGAACTACCGCGTATCTGCTGAAGGGGTAACTCCCCAACGCCCGGAGGCTTTAGCCGTAGAGCATCGCGAGTTGGGCCGACTGATCAGATTGCCCGACGGCGTGGAGCGGCCCTTTGTCTGCACTCGCTATAACTGCTAGAGTATGATCGTGCACGAGTTGTCCATTGCCCAGTCATTGATCGAAGTCGTCACCCGTGAGGCCCAGCGCGTCGGTGCGGTGCGGGCAACTAGACTGGTTTGTCGGATAGGGGCGCTGCGCCAGGTGGACGATGTTCTGCTTCAGGAGGCTTTCCGGATTGCGCGCCAGGGAACCATGTGTCAGGAGGGCTGCCTTTCCATCGAGAAAACCTACGTGCAGGCTTTGTGTCCCCGATGTGACGCCCGGTTTCCGGTCCGAAACTGGGAGTGGGACTGCCCGGCATGCGGTACCGAAGGTCTGGACCCCATCGGGGGAGACGAACTTGAGTTGATCACCATCGAAGCGGAGATGCCCGATGAAGATCGATGTCCTGCGGAATGTGTTTGAACACAATGACCGCGCCGCTGCTGAAAACCGAGAGCGCCTCGATACTCTCGGCGTAACCTGCATCAACCTGCTCGGCGGTGCCGGCAGTGGCAAAACGTCGGTGTTGGAAGCGGTGCTGCCTATGCTGACCGATTCTCTCTCCGTGGCCGTGCTGGAAGGCGACCTGGTCACCACCGCGGATGCCGAGCGGATCGCTGCCCTGAACGTACCCGTGGTCCAGCTCCTCACCGACGGCGGGTGCCATCTTAATGCCACCATTGTCCAACACGCATTCGACAGGATCCCGCTTGCAGACCTCAACTTGTTGATCGTGGAGAATGTAGGCAACCCCATCTGCCCGGCCAACTTCGATCTCGGCGAGCATCTGAGGATCAGCATTCTGAGCGTGGCGGAAGGCCACGACAAACCGGCAAAGTATCCCTTGCTTTTCAAGGAGGCCGCCCTGGTCCTGCTAACGAAATGCGACCTGCTGCCGCACACCGACTTTGACGTCGCTGCTGCCCAGCAGGAACTGCGCCGGATCAACCCCAACGCCGACGTGATTTCCACCGACGTCAAGACCCGGTCCGGTTTCGATCGATTGGCCGAGTGGATCCGCAAAGGATGTCGCAAGCCGGTCGCCCGGTAGCAGAGAATGATCCTGCCTGGGCAAGAGCGCCCAGCCCATCTATGCAGCGGTATTCGTCGGGCGAATGTGTACCAGCGCACCGGGGCCCCGCCTCCGCGAGCGTCTGTCATTACACATAGCCGAACCTCCGAAATCACTTCTATTTCAAGACCTTCGCGTAATGCTTCTCCTTGCATTCCGGGCATACGCTGTGAGACAACACTGCTTCTGAATGTTCAGTAATGTACACCTCGATGGGGATCCATTTGCCGCTTGCGTCAACCCTCTTACAGTTCAGGCAAATGGGCACGAATCCTTCCAGGTGGCGAATCCTCGCCAGTGCCCAGTATGTCCACAACAGGATGACAGCCGCAAGGGCAAGGACCAGGACCGACTCCAAGATGCTTTCACGCCAGTTCACTGGTGTGGAGGGCGCTCCTAACAGCCGATGCGGAAGATCCAGCAACTCGTTCAGCCATAGCAGGACGAGTATCAAGACGAACCCAACCCCTTCGAAGAACAGAATCCGTGTCGTAAAGGTCCTCTTGCTCATGAGTGCGCCGCTCCTTCTCTTGGCGTTTAACTACCTCTTGGTGTATCCCAGGGGGAGTCGTGTGTTCCCGCGCGTCTTCTCCAACAGGACCTCACCGCGGGCGTTGCGAAGCCGGACGGTCATCGGCATTTGTCCGGGTAGTGAGTGAGTCGCGCATCCGAAGCACGGGTCGTAAGCGCGGAACGCCATCTCGATACGATTCAGCAAGCCCTCGGTGATCTCGACGCCCTTCTTGATCAGCCCCTGCGCTGCCTTCTTAATCGACATGCAAATGGCGGCGTGATTGTTCGTGGTACCGACGATCAGGTTTACCCTCTTCAAGATGCCGCGTTCATCGGTCATGTAATGATGGGTCAACGTACCTCGCGGGGCCTCGACGCTACCGACGCCTTCGGTCGGCGTCTCAGTCGGCACGGTGCGGACATTCGGGTCGAGGATCTCCTCGTCGGTCGCCAGTTCGAGCGTCCGCTCGGCGGCGTAGACCAACTCCACGACGCGCGCCCAGTGGGTGGCGAGCGTCTGGTGGACGAGCGTCCTGCCGCTCTTGTCCTTGGTGAGCGTTTCGTAGAATCGCTCGTATTCGGCCTGCGCCAGTGGCGTGGCCATGCCGTCGGCGACGTTCAAACGCGAGAGCGGTGTCGCGCGATAGACGCCGCTGTCGGCCCCGTCCACGAAGCCCTTCCAGCCCCGTGCCTTGAGGTACGGGAATTTCAGGTATGACCACTTCTCAACGTGCTCGGCAATGTGCGAGAGGTAGTCCTGGGCGCCGTACTCAGCCACTTCCTTCCCGTTGGGATCGACGACGCGGATTTTGCCCTCGTAGAAGTTGATGTGGTTGTTCTCATCCACCGTGCCCATGTAATGCGTATTGTGGGTGTACATGTCCGAGAGGATGAGATCCACGTACTGCTTGTCGGCCAGCACGACCTTATTGAGGATGTCGACAGTGAACTTGCCGAATTCAACAAGCTGCTTGGTCAACTCGACAATCCGATCTCGCTCCTCTTTGCTCAGGGCTTTCGACACGCCGCCGGGAATTGCGCTGATCATGTGGATCGTCTTGCCGCCTATGATCTTGACAATCTCGTGTGCGGCGGCGCGGGCGCCAATCACCGTCTTGCCGGCGTCAATCCCCACTTTCTGAATCAGCCCCAAGATGTTTCGCTGGGCGGGGTGGGCGTCAGGTCCCAGCACGAAGTCAGGTGCCGCCAGGATGAAAAAGTGCGTCGCGTGATCGCCCGTCATAAAGGCGGAATAGAGCAACTCGCGGAGCTTCTTGGCCGCCGGTGGCGGGTCCACGTGATACGTCGCGTCGCAGGCCTTGGCTGCGGCGATGTGGTGCGCCTCGCTGCACACGCCGCAGATGCGCGAGGTGATGCGCGGCATCTCTTCGACAGGGCGTCCCACACAGAATTGCTCAAACCCGCGTAGCTCCGGAACGACGAAAAAGCAATCCGCAACGTCCCCGTTATCATCCACAAAGATGTCGATCTTGCCGTGACCTTCCAGCCGGGTGATAGGATCGATCTTGATGGTCTTCATTTTGCAACCTCCTCAAGTTGAGGCTGGGCCTGTGGGGTTTCGGGGCGTTGCGTGAGCTTTCGACCGAGCGTGGCCTTGGCCAGCGAGAACCGGTAGAACGACCCGATTGGATCGACGATGCCGTCCAGGATCTTGTCGACCTCCTCCGGGTCTTCCGAGTCAATGACCGATGCCAGGGCTGAGATCATCTTAGCACCCTGATCCCGTGAATTGGGCGGCAGGCCGTAGCAACCGCGGCACGGCATACACACCGAAGGACACCTGGCGTCACAACCATCGCGGGTGGCTGGGCCCATACACAGGATGCCCTGGTCCAGTAAGCACTTGTCGGGATCAGGAATGATCTCGTGCGGCCGAAAAAACTTCTTGATCTTCTTTTCTTCGCGGGTGCGTGGGCATTCGTCGCAGACCGTCTTCTGACCGGCGCCGAGGACGGTTCCCTTCGGCGGCAGCGGTTTGCCATTTTTTAGGATGTCGATCACCGTTTCGAGAACCGCCCAAATCTGATGCGCCTGGGGCGGACAACCGGGCACGTAGTAGTCCACGTCGACGATCTGATCGAGCGATCGCACGGTTTCCCAAAACTTGGGCAGCTCGAGGTCAAACCCGTTGACCTTGGTCTTAATCTGCGGCTCGACGCCCTCGGCGTTATCTGTGGACGGCGACTTGTGATAGACCCAGTCGAACGTTTCCTTCTTGCTCGTGGCATTACTCAGTGCGGGGATGCACCCCTCGCAGGCACACGAGCCGAAGGCCACCAGCACCTTGGCCTTACGGCGAAGGAGCTTGGCCATGTATTCGTTGTCGTCGTTTCGGATCGCCCCGTTGAACAGACACAGGGTGATCTCACCATCCTCCATCGCCTCCACGTCCTTGGTCTTGAAGTCCATGGCGACGGGCCAGAAGACGATGTCGAAGTTTGCGGCCACATCGAGGATCTTCTCCTCGATGTCGAGGACGGCGATCTCGCACCCGCCGCACGATGCTGCCCAATAAAGCGCCAGCTTCGGTTTGGCAGCGGCCGGCGCCGGGTCCGACGATTGCTTTTCTGCTGACTCACTCATTTTTCCAACCTTAGGGGACCAAGCGATTTAATCGTTTCGGCCATTTCGTTGGTCACTTCCGCCCAAATGTCACCTTCGCTGGCGGAGACCCAGGTCAACTTGAGCCGGCGCGGATCGACCCCGTAGTCGATCAATAGCCGTCTGATGAGATGTACACGCCGCATGGCCTTGTAATTGCCCTCCACGTAATGGCAGTCACCGGGGTGGCACCCGGAGACGATCACCCCGTCGGCGCCCTTCCGGAAGGCCTCGAGCACAAAGGTGGGATCCATTCGACCCGAGCACATGACGCGGATGACACGGACGTAGGGAGACCACTTCAACCGAGACACGCCTGCGAGGTCGGCACCGGTGTAGCTGCACCAGTTACACAGGAATGCCACGATCTTTGGCTTCCAAGCCGTGTCCTTGTCGGAGGCCGCCCCTGCGCTAGTCTCGGTTTTCGGAGCGGAGGTTGTCACTGTTGTCATGGTTTTGCCTCAATGGCACTGGTACTGTTCGGTGTCATCGCCGGGGCCCGCCGCATGTGACGGGCACCGGCCGGCCGCTACACGAGGATCGCCTCCAATTCTGCGAGAATCTGGTCGTCGGTGAAGCCCAATCCGGCAATGGCCCCGGCCGGACACGCCGCGACGCATGTGCCGCAACCCTTGCACAGCGTTTCGTTCACAGTGCTGACCTGCTTTTCCTCATCAAACGTGATCGCCTGATACGGGCACAAGCTGTTGCACATGCGGCAACCGGAGCAATTATCCTCATTGATCTCAGCGCGGATCGGATCGATCAGAACCTCACCTTTGCTGATCGTTGCGAGGATTCGAGCGGCGGCGGCCTGGGCCTGGGCAACGCTATCGGGAATATCCTTGGGCCCCTGGCAAGCACCCGCGAGATAGATACCGTCACTGTACGTTCCGACGGGGTCCAGCTTGGGATGCCGTTCGAGGAAGAAGCCGTCAGGTGATCGGCTAAGGCCCAGCGTGTTGGCCAACTTGCCGCAATCTTCCTGGGGCTCGATGGCGTTGCAGAGGATCAACATATCCACCGGAATCTCGCGGAACTTACCCACCAAGGTATCCTCGCACCGGATAATCAGGCATCCTTCGTCGCCAAAGGCGTACCGGTATCGCGCCGGAACCACTTCACCCACCTTGCCGCGGATGATATTCGCGCCCTCGTCAAGCACGCGGCTGTAGAACTCCTCGTAGCCCTTGCCGAAGGCTCGCATGTCGATATAGAATTGATAGACCTGCGCATCAGTCCGGTCCTTGACCAAGTGGGCGAATTTCAAGGCGTACATGCAGCAGACCCGGGAACAGTAACGGTGGTGGTTCTCGTCGCGTGAGCCCACGCAGTGCACGATGCCGATCGCTCGGGGCTCCTCGCCGTTTTTCATCAGCACTTTGCCCGCCGTCGGCCCGGTCGAGCACAGCATCTGTTCAAAGTCCAAGGCAGTTACGACGTTGTCCAGACGTCCGTATCCGTATTGTGCCATCACCCGGGCATCAAAGGTCTGATATCCGGTGGAGACCAGGATCTGACCCACTTCGATCTCCTTGATCTCCTCCCCGTCGTCGAAGTTGATCGCCTGCGGTTCGCAGACGCTTTCGCAGACCCCACATCCCCCGGTCTGCATGTGGATGCAGGCTTTGGGGTCGATGAGCGGGACTTTCGGGACTGCCTGCGGAAACGGAAGGTAGATGGCCGTCCTGTTGCTCGACGAGTATTCGGGCACACGACCCTCTTCTTGGGAGATATCCCGTACGCTCATATAGCCCGTGGGGCAAACATGGGCGCAGGCCCCGCATCCGATGCACGCTTCCAAGGATGCGAGGAAGGGGCGTCGGACCTCCTTGCCCTGGTCGTTTTGACCGACTTCCGCCATGCGGATGGCCTTGGCACCAACGAGCCCGTTACAGATTTCCACGCATAGACCACACCCGTTGCACTGGCCAGTTCGTGTTCTCTCCTTTTTGTCTGCGCTCATCTTCTGGAAAGCCTTGACGACCCTCAGGTAGCGTTGCATTGGCGACGGGCCGGGTTTCCCGGGGCGCTCGAACTTCTTCATGTCGCCAGCGAATTCGACGTCGTCTGTGAAATTCCTAGCACGTTCGACTGGCGGGATTCCTGTGACCGCGTCGGGATGCAAGAGGGACTCCTCGGGGCGAAATGCCCGGCGAGGGATTTGGCGACCGTTGCCGTTGCCGTCGGTACGTCTCGGAAAGACCTCAGCCATGACCTTGCTGCCGTTGAGGATCTGGCGGCGCGAGGGAAGACGCGTTGCCGGACAGTGGCTTGTGCATTGGCCACAGCCAGTGCACAAGCCCGGATCGACGTAACGCGGCTTCTTTCGGATCCTGACCTTGTAATTCCCGATATAGCCCGAGACCTCCTCGATCTCGTGCCAAGTCAGCAGGTTGATGTTTCGGCGGTGGCTGATCGAGACCATCTTCGGCGTCAGAATGCAGGCGGCGCAATCGAGCGTCGGGAAGGTTTTGTCGAACAACGCCATCTTGCCGCCGATGGTCGGTTCGCGCTCCACGAGATAGACCGGATGGCCTGTCTCGGCGAGTTCGAGCGAGGCCTGTATTCCGGCGATTCCCGCCCCGATGACCAACGTGGCCGGATTGATCTTGGCCACCATCGGCGTGAGGGGCTCCTGGTATTCGACGCGGCGGATGGCGGCATTTATCAGTGCGCGGGCCTTCTCGGTGGCCAGCGCCCGGTCGTCGTGGACCCAGGCGCACTGCTCGCGTATGTTGGACATCTGGAACAGATACTTGTTTAACCCGGCCTCCTCGCATGCGGTGCGGAACGTAATCTCGTGCATCAAGGGTGAGCAGGCGGCGACGACGACGCGGTTGAGGTCCTTTTCCTTGATATCGTCTTGGATCAGCTCCTGGCCGGTGTTCGAGCACATGAACTTGTAGTCCTGTGCGACAGCCACACCGGGACGCTGCTCGGCGAAGTCGCGGCACAACGCCACGTCGACCGTCTGGGAGATGTTCACGCCGCAGTGACAGATGTATACACCTATTCGGGCTTCGTCAGACTCAGACATTGCTTGCCGCCTCCGTTGTAGGCGCCGGCTCCGCCACTCCCCTGTTTCCCCCCTTGCCAAGGGGGGAAACAGGGGAGTGCTGGGTCGTCGGTTTCTCCATCTGGGGGAATTCAAACTTCAGCGGAATCATGTTGTGGTGCAATCCCACCTCTCGTTCACTGCAACCCAGAGCCATGCCCACAAGTTGCGTGAAATACACCGCCGGGACAGGCGGTTTGGCCGTCCCCTCGCCATTGCCGCCCTCTTGCAATACTTCCAGGTTCGCCTGGCACAGCGGGCACGTGGTGGCGATGCAATCGGCCCCCTCCACACGAGCCCATTCAACCAATCTGCCGGTCAACTCTCGGGCAACACTTTCGAACGTTGCCACCAACATCCCCCCGCAACAGCGGACCTTCGGCGAAAACGGCACGGGCGTCGCGCCCAGACCCGCCAGCAGATTCTCCAACGCCATCGGGACTTCCTGGTCCTCCTCCAGAGCCCGCTCAGGCCGGACGATCTGGCAGCCGTAGTAGCAGGCCACGCGAAGTCCATTGAGGCTTCTCACCGATCGCGACGCGAGCTGGTCGATGCCGAAGTCGTTGACCAACACCTCAAGGGGATGTCGCACCGGCAGATCGAACTTGCAGGTCATCCCCGCTTCCCTCAGCGATTCTTCAACATGCTGGCGAAGCTCCGGGAGCTTTCTCATGTACATGCGCGTCTTGTTCAACACGCACCAGCAAGCACTACAAGGAGTCACGATGTCCCGGCCCGCCCTTTCCGCCAGTGCCAGATTTCTCGCCGATACCGTGAAGGCAACGGTCTCCTTCACCGACATGTAGGCCGTAGCGCCGCAACAGTTCCAGTCGTCGAGTTCGATGAGACCGGCGTCCAGCGCCTTGAACGTTGCCTGCATTGACTTGTCGTATGCCACTCCTGTGGCGTGAAGACTACATCCGGGATAGTAGGAGTATTCCATGTTCCACCTTTATGGCTGCCCCGTTCCGTGCAACAGAGCCAAACCCGACTGGGCAAGGGCTCGCATGCCCCGTGCGACCTCGTCGTCAGCCAATCGCCTGATAACCCACGGCGCGGGTGAGCGGCTGGACCTCCTCGACGAGTCGTGGTTCATCAAGCTGCTCGGCCCGGGCGATCATCTTCCGCAAACCCTCGATCCCCCTGATCTTGGAGGCGGTTAGCTTGATTCTGCCCTTGCGAAAGAGTCTTAGCGCCAAGGGCACCTGTTTGATCATCCGCATGACACCCGTTTTGAGGAAATACTTGCGGAGCAGTTCCGCCTCGTGGTTACGACCGTACTTCTTGATCTGCCCCACAAACGTCTCGGACATCACGTAGACGGGGAACTTCTCCGGGAAAGCCCGCTGGTCGAACCCGACGCGCTTCAACGCGTAAAGCAGATCCGTGATCTTGATGCCGGCTGGACACCGCGTAGTGCACTGGTAGCACGAAGCGCACACCCAGATCGTTCGGCTACGAAGGATCATATCGATAGCGCCAGCCCGGAAATAGGCCACCACCTCCCGTGGCGTGAGGTCCATTGCGTAGCTCACCGGACACGATCCGGTGCAAGTGCCGCACTGAATGCACCGCCGCAGCCGCTCACCCCCGGGAATCCGGTCGATCTCAGCCAGAAACGCCTCCTGCATCTCGCGCTCAGTCTTGCCGAAGATGCCAGGTTCCGGCGGTAGCGACTCCAAGCCAGTTGGCCAAGGCATGGATCACCTCGTTGCAAAAGTCAAAGTGTCAAGACATTGCGTACGCGATGCCGCACGGGCCTGCGGCGCGATGCCCGGACATTTTCTTGTTTCGGCGTTTTGATGTTCTAGCGAAGCCGTCACCATGCACACCACCTCGTCTAGCCCTTCCCACACAGCCGGCGTCAGCCGCGTCGTGAAATCCAGAAACGACTCCCCCTCCACGGCGTAAATCTCGACTTGGTCAGGCATCGGCCATCCGACCGCACGACCCAGGGCCATCGCCGTCGGATAGTTTACATCATGAAAGGAGTTGAGCCGGACCGAACCGGCGAAATCGTCTTCAGACAGGCGTACAACGGTACCAGGTGGATATCGCCGACTATACAAACTGTCTATCAGGATCGCGCGTTGACGGCCGCGCAGCACACTCAATAAATGAAAACCCGCCCAGGGCAATTCGACGACCTCCACATCAGATCGCCCCGCTAGCAGGCCGTGTAACCGCCGGGCGGCCAGAATGCCGACCGCGTCGTCGCCGGCGATCTCGTTCCCCAGCCCAACAATGACGATTTCAGTTCCGCCGCGACCGTGTTGCCAATGTCTGTGCACTGCGTCTGGTGCATCCATCGTCGCTCCGAGACTGGCGGAAAGCCGATCAGAACCTCGTGAGGTGAACTCCGCCGCTACCGCCATATTGATCTCCGTTGCGAGTGCCTTGTACTTCGCCGAGCCGCTGACCCGCCCCTGAATGAATGCCCAAAGGTCCCTATCGTTTGCGGAGACGGGACACCTGTCGCCGGCCCGGTTCAGAATCTTATATACGCATATCCCTGCAGTTCGAGGTCAACTATTCGTGGAAAGGCACTCGGTACGATCATTACTCCAGGCAGTACGTCCTCCTTTTTCCATCCGTGTTCCTTCATGGTTTGACCGCATAGCTCAATGCTAACTCCCAGTTTGCTAAGTTCCCGGATGATCGCCTTGTTGGGATTCGTTCCATCTCGTTTCTTGAATGCAGCGTACGCTTCATCCTTGAGCATCCAGTACCCGGCGCTGCCGTGAACAACGGCGCTAATGTGTAACTCCTCGAAGGGTGTTCCTATGGACCTGTATGCTTCAACAAGTCCTTGGACAGACACCAGCCCCATCCCAACGTTATCCTTCCACTCGTCGCTGTCGATTCGGCACACAATAGCGATATTGTTACGCACCGTGAGCGGACTCGCGGTAGTCGGGCGTCGCATCCAATCCCAAGACTCAAAGAGCGACGCGCCCTCCGGCGAGGTCAGGAAGTCTATGAATTGCTTTGCCACCGGTTTAGCCTTGCCCCGTTCTGTCAGGGCAACGCTGCACTGGCGATAAATCACGTAGTCTTCACTCACCCGCACCAGGCGCGCGCGATCACGAAGCGGCTTGTGCCAGATGTTCCATGTGACCCACGCATCAATGTCCTGTCTCTCGTTCCACATCCTCATCGCTTTGGTGCTATTGGGCGCGAAGACTACAATGTTTCTCCGGAACGCCCGGATTGTGCGGATATCGCCTTGTTTTCCGGCCATGTCCTCCCATAGCCCCGTCTGTCCGGAGCCGGTCACGACCATCACTCTTACACCAGCCCGCAAGAGGTCCGGAAAGTCGCGAATCTCCTTGGGATTCTCCGGGCGCACGAGGATAGCCGATGGGCGCGTATAGAGTGGGGTTATCGAGGCCTCATCGATCTGAAGCTCCTTAGCACGAGCAAAATCGGCCATCATAAACGCGGCGCTACTGAAGACAATATCCGCGCTGCCTGCGGCCCTATCAAGCCACTCATCAGGAGGGCCCGACACCACGTCCACTTGCACATTGTTTTCGCCCCCGAAGACAGTTGCTGCGTGATGAAACGCAGGGGCCGGTCCCTCGGATCCATACACGTGCAGGACTTCCTGCGCGGAGATACTAGTAGTTCCGATTGCTCCGGTACTTAATACGATGGTGAGGAACCGGATACGTAAAATAGTCAGACGTTCATACATGACTGGTCCTCCCGTGTATGCACACTCCTTCAGTCTCGCCAATGGCTATCACCAGGCCTCAGTCTGGCAAACACTTCCGAGATCCGTTCGGGTTACTGCACGTACTCCGAGAGAATCCCGTGCAATCTACGTGCCGTAGTCGCTCCTGTCATCCGGCCTCGGAACGTCGTCATGTCCCTCCACGCACAGCTCAGATACCATGAAGCGCCAGGCTTGCAGTCCCCGGTCACACAAGGTTATCGTAATCCGCACTTACGTCGTGTACATTGTGCCGCCGGTAGGTCAGCCCGGTGCTGCTTGCCTCATCGGATCTAAATTCGATTCCCTGGTCGCCCCGACGAGCTTGACAATAGTGTCAGTCGAGGTAGCCTAGGGCCCGAAGCCGCTCGTGAAGGCTCTGCATTTCCTTCCCGGAATAACCTGACGACTCCCTCGGACGCTTTCCGCTGGCCACGACGTCGCGAAGCGCGTAGACCGCGAACTCTGTAACACTCCTGAATCCGGTACCCTCGATGAGTTCCGACAAATTCTCGTAGAGTTCCGCCGGTATCTTCAAAGAGACCTTCCTTCTGTTATGTGGCCTTTTGGGTGACAAATTCACCTCCTAAAACACTCCAAATGGAACCTAGTGCGACTTATGTCTGTGTGCAATGATCAATTCACGCCAATTCGATGGCCGCGTGAGGGTGTGAGTAGGCTACCGTGCTGCGCTTCAAGCCGAGCAAACATGGGCGGAGATTTGGGTGCTCCTTTGGTCCTTTTCGCAGTTCGGCATAATCGGCAACGTGGGCTCGTGCATTTCGGTAACGCGGAAGGTCTCCCGTCAACGGCCCGGCTGTGGCGTCATGAACACCTCCGCGTGCAGATGATGCCATCAGATGCGATAGGAGACAGGCAAATGATCTGGGCTAACCCAGTGAATATCACGGTTCTATCTCTGGCAAGTCCAGATAATCCCCTATTCTACGAGGTTAACGCAACAAACTGCGGTCGAACTCAGCTTGGCATGCTGACTGCTTACACTGCCCTTTCGGAACGTCAACTGACGGTGATGTCCAGCAATCGCGCAGAGCGATGTAGCGGGCACGGCCGCTGTCACCATCGTTGCGCATCTCGCACGGTGCGTAGAGGGGAATAGGGCAACCCACGTGGAAAGCCACAAGGGCGCGACGGACGAAAACGACTGCCGACCGTCAGTCACCAGAAGGCCCCAACCGTGGTCTATATGGCTCTTAAGGGATACCCCGGGAGAGGCAGATGTGCGGACGATCTGAGGCCGGGAGGAATATTGCTGTGGAGATTCCTGCGGCGTCGTGTGAAGACATGACGCACCTCGTCGAGAACAGAGGGTCTACGAACGTAGCAGATTCCGTAATCCAGATGCTCCGCGACGAAGTGGATCGCGTTGAGGTCGACAACGGGACGACAGGGTATTCGAGCCGTGAAATCGAATTGATTCGCAAGCTGCTTCGCAAGGTGAACTGCCGCGACTAACTTGATCATCGCGTTTGTCGTGTAGGGGTGGTACCCGCACTCAAGGCAGTAGCCTCGGCAACAGGAGAAACAGGAGTTGGGACAATGTGTACAAAAGCCAGGGTGCTCTTTGCCTTCGCAACCGCCGGGCTGGTCCTCGGTTCTCAGGCCAGCGCTGAAGAGAAGCTTATTCTATTGAACGTATCGTATGACCCGACGCGAGAACTTTATCAGGAGTTCAACGCGGCGTTCGCTCAACACTGGAAGGTGAAGACCGGGAAAACGGTCATGATCCGGCAATCGCACGGCGGTGCGGGCAAGCAAGCACGAGCGGTCATTGATGGGCTGAAGGCGGATGTTGTGACTCTGGCTTTGGCATACGACATCAACGAGATCAGCCGACGCACAGGCTTGATCGCCAAGGACTGGCAAAGACGTTTGCCTAACAATAGCTGTCCATATACGTCCACCCAGGTCTTCCTGGTCCGCAAGGGCAACCCGAAGGCCATAAGGGATTGGAACGATCTGATTAAGCCCGGTGTGTCGGTGATCACCCCCAATCCGAAGACGTCTGGTGGAGCAAGGTGGATTTATCTGGCGGCCTGGGGATATGCCCTCAAGCATAACCAGGGTGACGAAGCCAAGGCCAGGGAATTTGTGGCTCACCTCTACAAAAACGTACCGGTGCTGGACTCAGGCGCACGAGGCTCGACTACGACCTTCGTTCAGCGCGGCATCGGAGACGTGCTCATCACCTGGGAAAACGAAGCATTTCTCGCAATGGAGAAGCTCGGCAGGGGCAGGGTAGAGATGGTGGTGCCTTCGCTCAGCATTCTCTGTGAGCCCCCTGTAACGGTGGTGGACAAGGTGGTGGATAAGCACGGAACACGGGAGGTGGCTACGGCTTACCTTCAATACCTCTATACGAAGGAAGGCCAAGAGCTCGCTGCCAAGTATCACTATCGCCCTAGCGTGAAGGCGGTTGCTGATAAGTACACCGGCAAGTTTCCTAAGATCGATCTACTGATGATTGACGAGGTCTTCGGCGGTTGGGACCATGCTCAGAAGACACATTTTGCCGATGGGGGGACATTCGACCAGATCTACCGACCCGGTCAGTGAGCTTCAGGTTCCGGGGGGTACGGTGAGGAAAGCACAGGGCGGCCCTTGATGAAGATCTGTTTCAAACAGCGCAGTATTCTACCCGGTTTCGGCCTGGCGCTGGGCTTTACACTTGTGTACTTGAGCCTGATCGCCCTGATCCCGCTGTTGGGCCTCTTTCTAAGAACGGCTGAACTGACCTGGGGGCAGTTTTGGGCGACCGTGACCGACATGCGGGTACTGGCGGCATATCGGCTCAGCCTCGGAGCCTCACTGATTGCAGCCACGATCAACCTGCTGTTTGGTGCGACCGTAGCATGGGTTCTGGTACGTTACCGCTTTCCGGGACGGCGACTCGTGGATGCCCTCATCGACCTGCCCTTTGCTTTGCCGACGGCAGTGGCCGGCATTTCGCTAACCGCCATCTACGCCGAGACTGGCTGGATCGGCCGTTACCTTGAGCCGCTTAACATCAAGGTGGCGTTTGCTCCGCTGGGTGTTGTGGTTGCGCTCACGTTCATCGGGCTGCCCTTTGTAGTGCGAACGTTGCAGCCCGTGTTAGAGGACCTCGACCCGGAGGTCGAGGAGGCTGCCGCTAGTCTCGGAGCACGGCGTGGACAGACCGTTCGGCGCGTGATTCTGCCGGAATTGTGGCCGGTACTGATGACCGGTTTTGCACTAGCCTTTGCCCGGGCGCTGGGAGAATACGGGTCCATCGTTTTCATTTCCGGAAACATGCCGATGCGGACGGAAATCGTTCCGCTTCTGATAGTCATGAAGCTTGAGCAGTTCGACTATGCAGGCGCTACGGCCATCGCGGTCGTGATGCTCTCGATGTCGTTTATACTGTTGCTCGCAATCAACCTGCTGCAGTGGTGGAGCGGGCAGCGGCATTGTGTCATGCAGCCTTGAGGCTCCCGCCGTGCAGATACGCGGTTTTTGGAACCATAGATGCGCCATTGCCCGGAAGACTGCGGCAACCACGGAGCCGTTTGCCGTACGATTCTTGCTTATCGGGATCGCCATGGTCTTTATTGGGTTGTTTCTGCTTGCCCCGTTGGCGGCCGTACTTGTGCAGGCTTTCGGAGACGGTGTCGGCGTCTATTGGAGGTCTTTGCGCGACTCCGACACGTTGGCCGCCATACGCTTGACGCTGCTGACTGCTGCGATTGCCGTGCCCCTGAACCTCGTCTTCGGCATTGCCGCCTCCTGGGCAATTGCCAAGTTCGAGTTCCTCGGCAAAAGCCTCCTGATCACCCTCATCGATCTTCCCTTCGCCGTGTCCCCGGTGATTTCCGGAATGATTTACGTTCTACTCTTCGGCCTTCACGGATACTTGGGACCGTGGCTGTCCGCCCACAACATCGAAATCATCTTTGCCGTGCCCGGCATTGTGCTGGCCACGGTGTTCGTCACGTTCCCGTTTGTCGCCCGGGAACTGATACCACTCATGCAAGCTCAAGGTACCGAAGAAGAGGAGGCGGCGCTGTCGCTTGGAGCCGGTGGGTGGCAAACGTTTCTTCGAGTGACCCTGCCCAACATCAAGTGGGGGGTGCTCTACGGTGTGATCTTGTGCAATGCGAGAGCGATGGGTGAGTTCGGCGCCGTCTCGGTGATCTCGGGCCACATTCGAGGGCTGACCAACACCATGCCCTTGCATGTCGAGATTCTTTACAACGAATACAACTTCGTCGGCGCGTTCGCCGTGGCTTCGTTGCTGACCGTGGTCGCCTTGATTACGCTCGTTTTGAAGAGCTTCGCCGAGTGGAAGTTTAAACAGGAGTTGCGCGTAAGCTAACAGGGGGAGGGGCTGTCTGTATGAGCATTGAAGTTCAGCATATCAGTAAACACTTTGGGACTTTCGCCGCTTTGAAGGATGTCAGCCTCAACGTTGCGACCGGTGAGCTGGTTGCCTTGCTGGGACCTTCCGGGTCGGGAAAGACCACGCTTCTTCGGATTATCAGTGGACTTGAGGCGCCCGACCAAGGAAGTGGTCAGATTCTTTTGCATGACGAGGATGTGACCAGCCGGCACGTGGGTACCCGACGTGTAGGTTTCGTATTCCAGCACTATGCACTGTTCCGTCACATGACGGTCTTCAAGAACATCGCCTTTGGGCTTCAGGTACGCCCTCGGAAGCTGCGGCCTGCCAGACATCAGATCCGTGAGAAGGTGCACGAGCTGCTCAAGCTCGTGCAACTGGACTGGTTGGCGGACCGCTACCCGGCGCAACTTTCGGGGGGCCAGCGCCAGCGTATTGCATTGGCCCGCGCGCTGGCCATTGAGCCGAAGGTGTTATTGTTGGACGAACCGTTCGGTGCCCTGGACGCCAAAACACGCCAGGAACTGCGAAGGTGGCTTCGCCGCCTGCATAGTGAGCTACACGTAACCAGTGTTCTGGTAACTCATGACCAGGAAGAGGCGCTGGAAGTTGCCGACCGGGTGGTGATCACAAATGCCGGGCGAATCGAGCAAATCGGTACGCCGGAGGAGGTTTTCCATCATCCGGCCAATGAGTTTGTCATGAACTTCGTGGGCCATGTGAACGTTTTCCACGGGCGGGTGGAGGGCGACAGGGCGTTCCTTGGTCCGCTGGAAGTCGAATATTCCGGTCAACGCCACGCGACCACGAAGCCGGCTCGGGGGCTGATACGGCCCTATGACATTGACATTGAAACGCAGGCCAACGGAAAGCCGGGGTTCAAAGCTACAGTCCGTCACATCAATGCCGCCGGTCCGCAAGTCAAGATCGACCTGACGACTGACTCCGGGGAGCCGGTCCACGTGGAGCTTCCTCATGAACGCTTCCAGGCCTTGGGGTTAGTTGTGGGCAAGACAGTGTTCGTCAATCCGCGCGAGATCAATGTGTTCGTGGATGACGAGCGGAGATAGTGACTCACTTTCCCGGACAACATAAGGAGCGGTCGAATGGCTGAGATACGGGTCACTCACTACCGCCGACGGGGCACCGGTTTTCAACCGGTGGTCTTGGTCGGTGCGGTTCTGTTCATCACCGGTCCTGGATCGCTGGCGCAAACAAGCCGGCCTGCCCAACCCCAGCCGGTGCCGCCAGGGGACCAAGCCGCACCGCCGTTAGAGAAGCAGGAGGATCAATCAAAGAAGTCGGCGCCGTATAAGTCCAAAGCCTGGGGAGCTCGGCTCGAGACCGAGCCGCCGGGTTATGTCAAAACCCTGGATCAGTTCGGGATTGCCGGCCTCGAAGATCTGGACTGGCTGGAGTTCGGGCTGGAGCACCGCACACGATTTGAGTACCGCTCCGACTATCGGCGCCCCAATTTGGAGGATGACGAGCAGTTCCTGCTCCGATCGCGGGTTTACTTAGGCATTCGTAACATTCTGGATCCGCTGCGCTTGGTCATCGAGTTCCAGGACTCCCGGCAGTTTTACAGCGACTTCCCAGAGCGGAACCGGGATGTGGACGAAGCCGACTTTCTTCAGGCCTTTGGCGAACTGTATTTCAAAGACGCCCTCGGTGAAGGTCACCCCGTTCAGTTCCGGGCGGGACGCATGTCGCTGGAGTACATTGATCGCCGGTTGGTGGCGCGTAACCGCTGGCGCAACACGACCAACGCTTTTGACGGATTTCGGCTTCGTCTCGGCCGGCCAAGCACCGACTGGCAATTCGACATCTTCGCGGTTCAGCCGGTGGAGCGCCGCATGACTGCTCGCGACCACCCCGACGAGGAGCGGTGGTTTTACGGCTTGGTAGGCGCGTGGCGACCCTGGTCTCAATACATCACCCTGGAGCCCTACTACTTCGTTCTCGACGAGGACCGGAAGGATCCTGACCGCGGCGACCGCGAAATCCACACGCTGGGCCTGCATGCCTTCGGCCCCATCGGCGACACGAGCTTCGATTACGACTTCGACACGGCGTTTCAGTTCGGAGAGGATGGCCGGCGCAGGCAGCGTGCGTTCGCCGTCTACGGAGAAGCAGGTTACACGTTCCCACACGCCTGGAAACCGCGGGTCAGCGCCTCGGTTGCCTACGCGAGTGGTGATCGCGATCCTGACGACGGACTCAGCGAACGCTTTGACCGGCTGTTCCAGACGGGACATTCCTATTCCACGTCGGACCTCTTCTCCGGGCAAAACATTATCAGTCCGAAGATCCGATTGACACTTCGTCCCACATCGAAGTTGCGCCTGGACACGTCCTACGGGGCATACTGGCTGGCCAGTGATAGCGATGCTTGGGTTATCCCGGGTCGGCGCGATCCGAACGGCGACAGTGGTGACTTTGTGGGCCAGGAAGTCGAATTGCGGGTCCGGTATAAGCTCGATCCGCGTATGGAACTGGAGGTAGGTTACTCGCACTTTTTCCCGGGTCCATTCGTCGAGAACACCGGCCCGGCCGACGATGCCGATCTCTTCTACGTTCAGACGACGCTTCATTTTTGAGCGCGCTGACGCTAGGCTGCGCGGCCAAATCAGGCCTTACGGAGGCTGATGTTGCCACCGAGAATGGCCAAATGCCCGGAAAATGCGCAGAATTGGAAGGCGCGTTCTCGGTACGATGTTCGGTCGGCCACTGGTTGCAGGTCGACCAAGGGCCGATCGGAAATGTTGGCTCAGTCCTAACGTTTGGGGCTGGTATAGCGGGCTTAAAGGTACTCGGCGCACATTGTGGTTTGAAGACCAGCCGAACATTCGACTATTGCATAAGGGAGTACTTGCCAAGAACGAATCCGAATACCTTGAGCTGGTGAAGGCCGCAAAGCTGCTGCTCGACCATATTCACCTCAACATCTGCCTGTGCGACCGACAAGGAAAGATTCTCTACGTCAATACTCACGCCGCTGAGAGCATCAAGGCGTTGGGAGAGCTTGTCGGTTTTTCCGAGATTAATACCGGCTATGACGCCATTGGCACCAACATGGAGAAGTGGCACCGACTCAAGGGTTTTACTCGTGCCATGGAAGAGCGAAGAGGACAGTGGGGGACTTGGTGTATTAAAGGAGTGAGATGGCATTCGCGCTCCGATTGTGTGTGTGATGACCATGGGAACGTGATCGGGTACGTTGGTGCTTGGGAAGAGTTGGGCCCAAGGTTCCTCTCCGGATGATAAGACCGAGGAGACATATTTTTCGAGTTTCGCACTTTTCGGAGGCATTTCGTGAGTCCCGGGTAGAGAAAAACGAGCCAACCAGGCGATTCGGTCTATGAGCGGAAAGAACCACCCGCATGGAGGCGGGTGGACGACCGAAAGTCCATGGAGGCTCGTAATGACTTTTGTATCGTCGTTTCTCGAACTCGTCCAACA
>JAUWWQ010000094.1 GCA_030616775.1 Planctomycetota bacterium | reverse complement strand
TGGGCATTCAAGATGTCATTGTCCTGACATTAGTGGCTGGTGCGGTCACGTATGTGGGACGATCGCTTTGGAGAGCCACGAAGCAGGGCGGTGGCTGTACGTGTGGTCACAGCAACGGCCAGGGAGCACACAACACCACTGATTCGAGGGATTCCGTCTGCTGTGCACCCCTGCCACTTGTCACGCTCGATCGGACGGAGAAACCGGGTCCTTCTTGTCTGAGGGAATCCACACCAAAGCTGGCGCAGTGCCGGACCGGGATCTGTAGGCACCCCAAGCAACGGATTGTCTTCGAATGTCAAGCCACGCGGCGAATCATCGCCGATCGTTAGCCCTGGATCATCTGTCGCAAGTCGTGCCGGAGGTTGAGCACGTCAAGGCGACCCATCGCACCGTGGGCCGTTGGACCCTGGCGCAAATTTGTAAGCACTTGGCTGACAGCATCAACGGTTCGATTGACGGGTTTGACTTAAGCCGCCACCGGATCAAGCGGTTCTTCCTGGCCAAACGCCTGCTGCAGTACACGTTTCGCTACGGCATTCCCGCAGGCTACACGGTCAACCCGAATCTGACGCCGCCACCGAGTGTAGACCTCAGCGAAGCAATCGACGCACTGGCTCGGGCGATCGAACGTTACGCCGGACATCGCGGCCCGCTCCAGGCTCACCCTTTGTTTGGGAAAATGCGTCGCGACGTCTGGGACCGAGTGCATCGTTTCCACTGTGCACACCACCTGAGTTTCGTGGTTCCGGCTGAGGATTGAGGGCACAAGATATCGGACAAGATGGACGGCACTGCTGGATTCCGCATCCCTGCGCACAGGTCTGTGTGATATGAAGGAAGATGGACCGTGTCCAGTCTATGCCGTTTCGCCGCGCTTGATGTTGTATTTTTTGACGCGGTAGCGGAGGTTGTCCCGGCTGATTCCCAAAGCGCGGGCTGCTTGGGATTGATTCCACTGATTCTCTTCGAGGGCCCTTACGATCATGGTCCGCTCCCTTCCCCACAGGCTTCGCTGCGAGGGCGGAGGCTTCTGCTCGCCGCTGATGACCTCCGGCGGAAGATGGGTGGACAGTAACTCAGGTCCATCGGAGAGGAGAACAGTTCGCTCGACGATGTTGGCCAGTTCGCGGATATTGCCCGGCCAGTGGTATGTGGACAAAAGTGCCATGGCCTCCGGCGAGAAGCTGCGTGGCTCGACGCCGAGTTCGGTGCTGGCCCGCTTCGCAAAGTGCACAACCAATGCGGGTACGTCCTCGCGGCGTTGGCGCAGAGGGGCCAGGGTGATAGGGAAGACGTTGAGGCGGTAGTACAGATCATCCCGAAACCTGTCCTCGGCGATGGCCTGTTTCAGGTCGCGATTGCTCGCGGCGATGATTCGGACGTCACACGAGATCGTCCTGGTACCACCGAGGCGTGTAAATCTGCGCTCTTCGAGCAGCCTGAGCAGCTTTACCTGTGTAGAGCCGCTCATGTCGCCGACTTCGTCGAGCAGCAGCGTACCGTTGTCCGCCAACTCAAACCGTCCGATGTGCTGCGAGACCGCACCGGTAAACGCTCCCTTTTCGTGGCCGAACAGCTCGCTTTCCAGCAGCGTCTCCGGCAGTGCCGCGCAGTTGACCGCCACGAAAGGCTTGTCCGCCCTCGGCGATGCGTTGTGAATGTACTTTGCGAGCACCTCCTTGCCCGTACCCGTCTCTCCAATGAGCAGTACGGTGGAAATAGTCGGGGCAACGCGGTCAGCCAGTTTGAGCATCTGCTTGACCGGCGAGGATGAACCTATGATCTCGGCGCCTGATAGGACCGCACCGCGCAGCGCCAGGTTCTCCTTTCGGAGGCTTTCGTGTGCCTGAGCGTTGCGGGCGCCGCACGCAGCCAGGTTCGCAAAGACACTCAGCAGCTTGAGATCACTCTGGTCGAACTGCCCTCCGTCCAGGCGGTTCAATACCTCAACCACCCCGATGGTCTCGGACTTGTAGACCATAGGTGCTGCCATCAGGCCGCGTGTACGGAAGTCGCTCTGCTCATCGATCCCACTGAAGAAGTTCGGGCTCTGGGAGACATCGGTGATATTCTTCGCCTGTCCACTCTTGAGGACCTGTCCGGCGATTCCGAGATCGGCGTCGAACTCTTTGCGGAGTAACGCCTTGCCGCGTTCGCCGACGGCGGCTGCGAAGATCAGCTTGTTGAAGCGCCGATCAAGTATCAGCACGCTGCTGGCCTCCGCTCGCATGACCGTGGCCGCACTTCGAGCGATCTGGTCAAGCACGACGTCCAGTTCAAGCGTGGAATTGATGGCGGCTGACGCCTCCGCCAGTGCACTTAACGTTTCAGGAGGGAAGTCTTGGGTAACTAGGTCCATCGTAGATTCAATGCCCTCTGCGGGTTGGCCGCCCCGTCGGCGGTCTGACTCAACATCGGGACGCTCAAGGGAGAATCTCTACGGGATCGCCGATCCGCAAAACGGAAGACAGCTCTTCCACATGCTCATCAGACACAGCGACGCACCCGCCTGTCCAATCCCGGCCAATCCGCTGACCGTGGATCCCAATCCCACCTCCCAGGGCGGTGCCCCAATCGGGACATCGTCCAGTTTCCAACGCCCGTCGGATGCTTGCAGCCTCGCCCGTTGAAATAAGCCCGTGAGCAAGCCCCCATTCGACCGTGCCTAGGTCAGGATAGTCAAGGCCGATAAACCGGTGGTAACGGCTATCGGCGTTCTTGGTGACCACGCGGAAGGCGCCGATGGGCGTGCGACCGTCGCCCTGACGCCGTTTGGGGCCCAACGGAGCTGCACCCAGGTCGATAGGGTAGCTCTGCACCAGTTTGTCGCCATCAAAAAGGTGCAAAATACGCCTGTCTTTAAGGACCACGACTCGGGGCGAGGCCAGCGCGACCATCGGTTTACGTGCAGGTACCGGCTGCTTACCAGATACACTGGCAAGGGTAGCTGCGGCGGCGAGGATCACCATGCCGCCCATAATGACGCCGATGCCTGTCTCCACTCGGAGGCGACGCCAACATGTGCCCCTGTCTTTTGCGTTGCTCATACAATCCAGCTACCGAAGCCAACGTTCCACCAGGCAATCCACCGCAGCTTCGCGGTCTGCCCCATAATCATCATCGGAGCGGTCCCGGTGACCAGTCGAATGTCAGTGTTCGAACCATGCGTCAGCGGCTGCGTAAGGATACAATGACGGCGTGAATGCGCCAACGGACGAGAAGCTATTACAGCAGTACCTGAACGGAAGGACGGCCAGCTTCGAGCTGCTGGTTCGCCGCCACACACAGGAGCTTTACCATTTTGCCCTCCGATTCACCGGAGACTCCGTGGCGGCGGAGGACGTGGTCCAGGAGACGTTTCTGCAGGTCCATAACTCCGCGGGGGATTTCGACCCGGCCCGCCGGTTCAAGCCGTGGTTGTTTACCATCGCTGCGAACAAGGCGCGCGATTATCTCCGCAAATTGGGCCGGCGGCGGGAGGTCCCGTTTGATGCCTACGTCGGGAATGAGGGCGAGGCCGGACAGCGTTTCATCGACCTTCTGTCCGGCGACGACGTAGTACCTGATGAGAATCTGCTTGTGGAGGAGAAACGGCGACTGGTGAAAAGCCTCACGGAAGCAATGCCGACAAGACTCTCGGAGGTGCTGATACTGGCGTACTACCATCGGTTTTCTTACAAGGAAATCGCGGAGATCGTTGGCATCCCGCTGGGGACCGTGAAAAGCCGGTTACATGCCGCGATCGTCTACTTCGGCCAGCGGTACCGAGAAGCCGCTACCGAGCATGCGAAAGACCAGAAATAGCGGCCGGTGTTGCCAGCGGGCACCGGCGCTGCGGAATCCGGCAGCGGTTAGCTGCCGGGATAACTCGATTCGACAATCTGGAACGCACATTCATGGAGTCTGACCGGGATAGCGTTGAAGAGACGCTCCTCTATTGGCACTTGAATCGACTCGACGATGAACAGCGGTCGTGGGTCGAAGCAGAATTGCGCCGCGACGCGGAGCTGCGTGCAAAAAGCGATCGGCTCGGACAAATCCTCCAGCCTTTAGACCACTGGCGGGTCGGGCCGGGTCAGCCCAACCTGGAAACTAAAGTGCTCGCCCATGTTGAACGGTCTGGGCAGGCAAGCCACGTTAGTCCGGTGCTACCGATGGAGGGCGGCGGCCGGGGGCGCTTTCCGTTCGTATCGCTTCGGGACCTGGTGGCGGTGGCCGCGTGTATTCTGTTGCTAATCGGCGTGTTCGTTCCCGGGGTATCAGAGTTGAGGAACCGCTCGCAGCGGGCGATGTGCGCGAGCAACCTCCGTTCCATCTTCGGTGGCGTCAGCAGCTACCAACAGACCTTTGCCGGCTCGCTGCCGTTTGCGGGTAGTCCTCAGGGCGCGTACTGGTTGCCGGCCGGTGCCCGGGGCAAACCGTATGCGTCAAACAGTCGGCATGCCTACTTGCTGGTCAAATTCAACTACGGTCCGACGCCCGACGATTTCATCTGCCCCGGCACCAAGACAGGTCGCCCCATGCGCGTGGACGACTTGAGAGCCTATGACGACTTTGCCAGCGCGTGCAACGTCAGTTACGCGATGTTGAACCTAGCCGGTCCAGCGCCCAACCTCAGACCCGTGATGCCGATTGTGTATCTCGGTGATACTAATCCACTGTTTGTGGGGGCACGATTCAATCCGTCGGTTGATCCGGACAAGACCAATTCACCTGCGCATCGTGGCAGGGGTCAAACCGTGCTGACGCTTGATGGAAGTGTCAAATGGATGACAAAGCCGATCTACGGCCCCCGGCGGGACAACCTCTGGCTGATCGGCAACATCCGCAAGTACACGGGCATGGAGGCACTCACCCGCGACGATGACGTACAACTGGTCCCCGGATATCCGGCCACAGACCCCGCAGTGTGCCGCGAGCTGCGGCACTAATGCGCCGGCGAGCCTCCATCCACGTACAGACTGTCTGCGTTCATCCTTCCGATTCATCCTTCATCCTTCCGCCTTCATCCTTCCCTCTGCAGTGCCAGTGCCGTTTCCAGTCGAAGGATTACCCGTAACGAAGCGCTCCACGACCGGTACGGGAGCCGGCTGCTACGTAGGCCGCGGGACTCCGCTACTGGAAACGGCGCTGGACCGCGGTCCAGCTATCTGCCCAGAGCTGTTATGACGGCCTTGACCTCCGTGTAGTTGGTCAGGGCGTACTCGCCGAGTTCCCGGCCCATTCCGCTCATCTTGAAGCCGCCGAAGGGGACGGCCGGATCGACAACGTCGTAGCAGTTGATCCATACCGTGCCGGCCTTTAGACCGGCTGCGACCCGGTTGGCCTTGTTGATGTCACGCGTCCAGAGGGCGGCCGCCAGACCGTACATGGTCTTGTTGCCACGCTGGATGGCCTCGTCCACATCGCTGAACTTCATCACGCTGAGCACCGGACCGAAGATCTCCTTCCTGGCAATGGTCATGTCATCCGTGACGTTGTCGAAGACGGTCGGCTCGATGAAGTAGCCGGCTCGATCGAGCTTGCTACCACCGGTCACGCAACGGGCACCTTCTTTCCTGCCAGCCTCGATGTAGCCCAGTATGGTGTTGAACTGCTCCTCGGAGACCTGCGGCCCCTGTGTCGTCGCCTGATCGAAGGGGTCGCCGATCACCTGCTCCTTCGCTCGGCGGGTCACGATGTTCATTACCTGCTCATAAACCGGCTCCTCGACGAAGAGGCGTGAACCGGCACAACAACACTGACCCATGTTGAAAAACAGGGCGTCGTAGGCAAACCGGGCGGCGGCCTCGATGTCGGCGTCGGCGAAGATGATATTGGGGCTCTTGCCGCCGAGTTCGAGGGTGACGCGTTTGAGGTTGGTCTCGGCCGCGGCCTTCATGATCAGCTTGCCGACTTCGGTGCTGCCGGTGAAGGCGACCTTGTCGATGCCATAATGTGACGCGATGGCGGCACCGGCCGTCGGGCCATAGCCGGGGATGACGTTGACGACTCCGTCGGGGAATCCGGCTTCCATGGCCAGCTCCGCGACGCGAAGCGCCGTTAGCGGCGTCTGTTCCGCAGGTTTGAGTATGACCGTGCACCCGCAGGCCAGAGCCGGGGCCCACTTCCAGGCCTGCATCTCCAGTGGGAAGTTCCAGGGGATGATCTGTCCGACGACACCCACGGGCTCATGACGCGTGTGGGCCGTGAAAGGACCGTTTACCGGGATGGTCTTGCCGTGAATCTTGTCCGCCCAGCCGGCGTAGTAGCGGTAGACGGCCACCGTGCCGGGTAGATCGAGGCTGATCGAGTCGCTAATCGTTTTTCCGTTGTCAAGCGTTTCCAGGGCGGCAAGCTCGTCCAGATTTGCCTCGATCAGGTCGGCGAGCTTATACAGCACACGGCCTCGCTCGGCGGCGCTCATCGTGGCCCACGGTTTGGATTCCAGGGCCCGGCGGGCGGCTTCAACGGCCAGGTCCATGTCGGCCCTGTCGCCCTCGGCGACCCGACAGATGGTATCGCCGGTGGCGGGGTTGATTGTTTCAAACGTCTTGCCCGATACGCTGTCGACCCACTTCCCGCCGATCAGCATCTTCTTGTCCGTCACCTTCGGTGGTGTGATGGTTTTGGCAGTCGTCATGGCTTTGTCCTTCCAATTTAGGGCTCGCGTTTAGGACTAGCGACTAGGCCGTGGATGTCCGCGAACATCAACGACCGCCCCGCTTGTTGACTGGGCCGAGCAGGAGTCTAAGCACCCGCGGGGCCGTAGTCGGGGTCGCCGGCTGCCCGCGTATTTTCACGACTTTCGCTGGTCTGTATACTGCGCTTCCCCATCCACCTGACCAGAAGTCATGGCGTTCGCTCACGCGATACTGGTGTCCATTACAACTTAGCGTAGTGGCGCCCGTCGACAACGACGTTCGCGAAGTCCAGTGAAACCCTGGGTAACGGAAGGGGATCCATCGTGGAGGTTTGGGCTCCCAACGGCGGACCATGGTTGTCTCGCCGCATTGGGAGCACTTAAACACCAATTCCGCTTTCAAGATGCAGCGGGGAAACAATGCAAATGCTAATAGCACGATGGCTAGGGCCGTGCATCCCCTCGCCACCCAGCGCCGACGCCGCCAGCTTGGCGGGCGGGTATCAAAAGTGGAAGCGTCAGCGGAATTGAAACGCCGGCCACATTCCGGACACACCGGTTCGGGCAGACCACGCAGCAGATAGCCACAGGTCAGACAGCGCGCTTCGGGAGGCATTGGAGCGTTGTCCGACATCGCTACGCCGCGGGAGGTGAGACCCGCGCTTCGCTATACGGTCTCGTGACCGTTTGTCACCCGACCGCAATCACCGCTGGTACGTTCCAACCAGTTCGCCCTCGGCGAGGACGTGACCCTCTATCGCCGAATGAAGTTCCGCCTTGGTCAGGCCGGAGGATACATTCAGCGCCGTATCCAGGGCATAGAGTTTGAAATAATAGTGATGCACGCCGTGGCCGGGCGGCGGCGCCGGACCACCGTAGCCGATATTGCCCCACGAGTTCTTGCCCTGCAGGGCACCTTCCGGCGCGGTCAGCGTGTCGGTTTTGGCGATGTTCTCCGGAAGGCTGGTGACACTCGGCGGGATCTTGTAGATCACCCAATGCACCCAAGGCTCGGGCGTGGGTGCGTCCGGGTCATCCATGATCAGGGCCAGCTCCTTGGCACTGTCAGGCACTCCTGACCAGCTCAATTGCGGTGATATATCCGCACCGTCTCCCGTAAAGCGCTGGGGGACGACTGTGTTGCTGGCAAACGCGGGGCTTTGGACTGTCAGATTCATGGGTATCTCTCCTGTCTGTTCGGGGACTTTGCGTGGAGTCTCGGACGAAGGCTTACAACCGGCCAGGACGATCGTTGCGCTCACCATCCAGCAGAGGCCTGCGAATCGGCTAGGCCGTATCATAGTGACTCTCCTTAACAAGGGCGGATCGACCGCCCCGGAATGCAAACCGTGACTACGTGCCCGACGGTTTCACCGGGCATCGGACGGGATTAAATGTACAGAAAACCCTCCCGGAAGCAACACCGTTGAGCACAATTCGCCGCTGAACAGCACGGGGCATCCTCACGTGGCCGGGCGAACCCCTGGTCCTCCAGGACAGCGCCGGACTACACGGTGTTGCCTGTTGCCATTGTGGCTAGTGCACCGACACTCGTGATTTGATGGGTAACACAGGCCTCCGTTGCCGATGTGAGGAGATGGACCCAATAGGCAAGGAGGCCAACGATGAAAAAGTACGTGGTTACACTGACAGAGGAAGAACG
>JAUWWQ010000008.1 GCA_030616775.1 Planctomycetota bacterium | reverse complement strand
GGGCACCTATACGTTGCGGGCCTCGGACGACGCCTTGGGCACCTTCAGTGTCAATGTGCGGGCGGACGGGTCGTCGTCGATTTTGTGGACCTCGCAGAACCAGCCGATCCGGTTCGGCCCAGGTCCTGCCGCGACGATCTCCGTGGGCACGCGACCACGCCTGGATCCCACCGGCGAATAATCGCTGTATGCAACGACCTGGCGTGCGTTGAAAAAGGCGTGTAACGAAACGACATTTGCACGCCCGGAAGGTTGTTCGATCTGAGCCGCGAACGTAAGGAAGAGCGGGCTTCGGTTCCGCTTGGGTGTCACTGGCGGCTTGCCCGCCAGTGACAAGTACGGGCAAACAAGTTTGCCCATGGCACCCAACGCCGCGCCGAATCGCATAGCGAGAGGACGCTCGCCGTCCCTGACGTGCGGTATACGAAAATGGGATCTGCTCTAGGTCGCCGCCGCTGCCGGTGATTACTACTCTTCCTCTTCCGGGACGATTCCGACTCGCTCGGCCTCAGCTCGAATGGCCGGGATGCCGAGCATGTCGAACAGAAACGCATTGGAGACCACGCGCCAGACATTGCGTGGAAACTCCACCCCCACACTCGGGTCGCTATCGTCCTCATCAGTGAAGAGGCGAAGCAGCTTGGTCAGGCCGGAGGGCTTGTAGTCCGGTCCGGGGGCCCAGCCGTCGTTGTCGTGATCTATATATGGATCAGTCGCCAGCACCGTCTCCAGGTCGTGCATCGGCGCGTTCGTGCCGATCACCGCATTGATGTTCTCAAGCACGTAGTTGGCGATCAGGGCGTGCGCAGTGTAGCTGGGATGTACCCCGTCCAGACAGAACCCGCTGCCGCGAATCCACTTTCTACCCAGCACCTTGTCCCCTATGGTCACAACCACGTCCCCCATCAGGCCCTCATTGAGCTTCTGGCCTGTCTCGAGCAAATGCACGTGGTCGCCCTGTTGGGCCACGATTCCTCTGATCGAGTCGTTGTACGCATCGATGCGTGCGCTGATGAACTCCATCTCCTGTTGCGAAAGGACCAGACCGTCGCGCTGCTGCCCTTCGACCTCCAGGGCCTGATTGACGTAATCGACCGAGTACCCGCTCCACAGGAGGGTGTATATCATACCGAAGGTCACCATGGCCACCCGGTCTCCGGCAAGCGGGTCGGTGATCGGCGCACCCGGCGGAGCCACCCGGGCGAACGTCGGCGGGACCGTGTAGCTCGGGTCGATTTTGCGCAGATAGAACTCGAGGTCCTCCGAGTCGAAGAGAAACCCGATGGCGCTGTAATAGGGCAGCGTCTGAACGAAAATCTCCATGCGAGGCGTGTCCAGCACAACTTCCGTCGCAATCCGATCCATCAGGTGCTGGTATTGTGCGGTGAAGTCGTCAAGATCGGTCAGATTCCGCTCGATCGAGGTCATCGTAAACGGCTCGAAGGCAACTTCGCCCGTTCGCTCGCCGAACTTCAGCAAGTAACGCAAACCGAACGTGAGTTCCGACTCGACCAGGTCCGCCGGCATGGGGACTTGCGCCGGGCTCGAACCGCCGCCGAGGGCGGCAGTGCCCGAGTCGTTATTGCCGATCCACATCACCACGACGGCACCATGAAGCTGGGGCGATTCGTACAGATCGTTGAGACTCCAGATCAACGCGTCCATCTGGCTGACCTTCTGGCGCGCCCCGACGCTGATCGGGTATAGTACCTTGTCGTATGGGCTCTTGAGCCCCCTGGGAAGAAAGGCGTCGCACAGCAACTCCTTATCAAGGTATGTCTCATCGGCCCCGGCCCGCTTGTAGTACTGGAGACCCTCGACGGTAAACAGGTCGGCCCCGTCCACGGCCAGGTTGGTGGGGACCACGAACGGCTTCATGCGCTTCTTGTCTATATCCCAGAACGGCTGCTTGAACCAAAGCGACACGTCGGTCTGCTCGAGCGAGTCGGCTACATACTGCAGGTAGCCGTGCGAAGTGTTGACCTCGTTGTTGGTGGCGTCCATGGTGCCATGGGTCAGACTGTCGCCCAATGCCAACAGTACGAGTCTTGGCTCACGATCCCGCCTTCGGTTGAACATGCTGTATTCGATTTTGGGGCTGGAGCGCAGGGTCCTGTCTTCGGATCGCATCCGATCCGTGCTCACGCGAGTGCGTCCCGCCTCCTGAGCGTACGTCACCGGCGCCGCCAGCAAGCACAGCAGCGGAAAGACGCCAAGGTGCCTGAGCTTCAATTTGTTTGTTAGCTGAAGACGTGTAGACCAGCCTGATAACGCACTCATGGCGCCCTCCTTTCAAAAGTCATGGCCCGGAACGCATGGATGATCGGCACCGCCGTCCGACATCCCTCCTGTAGATGTCTCACAGCGTATCACACTGGATCAGCCGACGCAAGACCCGATAAGGTCGTGTGTGTTCGGTTGAGCACCCCCGTGGGTTAGGTTCGCTCTGGCATGGTGATTGCTCATCGGGGGGTCATCTTGGAGCTGCGTAAACGCCGAAGCGAACATCAAGAAACGGTGGCCGGAGCGGATGGGGAAGGAACAGACGGTCAGGTTGTTTTCCAACCACGTGGTGTCACGGTGGCGACGCCTCTTAGCGGGGGTATGCTGACGCGGTCGAGCACGTCACGCAAGTACTCATCTGTGTATTTGAACTGACCGATTCTTCGGGTAGTGCGAGGTAGGGCAAAGACAATACGGTGTTTCCGGCCGATTGCCGAGGTGGTAGACAACGTTCACCGGGAGAACCACCGCATGACTACCATCGGCCGCATACCCACTTGTCTGTGCAGCTCTTTGCGCCCCTGGCGGCGAGATTTTGCCAAACCCGCCTGGTCGCACTTCTGGGGCTTGGTGACCGCCATTGGCATTGGCACCGACTTCATCATTGAACGGCTCAACGCCCTGCTCCGCAGCCACTGGCACCGGACCAACAACGGGGAATTCCTCTGGCGCAGCCACTGGGACGAAGCCGGGGTTCCCGAGGAATCTTACTGTCGAATACGTCACCGACATGAGCCGCCGACTCGCAGCGTTGATCCTGCTGCACGGCGAGCTGGACAGGAATTACCAGGCTGTCAAGTCGAATACCTGGCCGTGGCCACAACAGGGTAAGGCGGTTTGACAGCCATATTGACGATGGTGGACGTTGACGGTCCCGATGTGTAGAATCCCGCTCAGCGGGACAGAGAAAACCGGCGAGGGCGGCTTGCTGACCGCTCATTGGGCCGTGGTGCAATTGGTAGCACGTCTGACTCTGGATCAGAAGGTTCCAGGTTCGAGTCCTGGCGGCCCAGTCGTGCCCCCTTCTCAAATAAAGACTTACGGAAGCGGACAGCAAATCGGTGAGTGGTCTGAGGGGCTGGTGTTACGCGGGTGCTACCGCGTGGAAGGGCTTAGAAGATGTCGGCCAGGGCGGGCAATGCCAGCCCGCCCCGGCCATTTGGAGGCTTCACCATGGTGAGCAAACGCCATGAAAAAGATCACGCAGTCCTGATTCACCTAGTTTCCTCCGATACCGCAGGGCGTCGATTTTCCGCTCGGCCTCTGCAATGTCAGCGCGCTTCGGCGGAAGCACGTAGACACTCGGCTCAGCATAAGCCCCGTACGTCGCAATGCTCACGTCGAAGAGCTTCATGCTCTTGATACGCCGGAGCCGGGCGTTATATTCATCATCCCAAGACCATCCAGAATGCTGCCGCTGTCCCAAGGCCGTGACTGTACGCATGACCACGCCTTAGGGCTTACCACGTGGACTACTGCATCATCACACGGACCGGATCGGCTGACAAGCGCACAGGTGTGTCCTCGCCAGGCTACCGCTTCGGTCGCTGATGTGGCTATACAGCCGGCAGAATGCTATGGATGTTCCGGTGCCAAGACGATGGCAGCCGCATCCCGCAGGCGTTTTTCGACTTCCCGGGACTCAGTTCCGGCTATGCGAAGATACAGTGACGGCTCTCCGCCGTCCCGGCGCATTCGCGAGACGACCGTACTGATCACCCGCTCTTCGCAACTGGCCAGGGCCTTGAACACGCAAGCCAGATCAGTGCAGCCGTTAGGCAGGGCGACCTCGACGCGCCGGGAGGGCTCATCAAGCCCCATCACCTCGTAGAAGGCCCGCAACAAATCCGATCGTGTAATAATCCCGACGAGCCCCTTGCCTCGAACCACGGGAAGCGCCCCGAATCGCTTGGAGCAGAGAATTGACAAGGCGTCATCAAGTGTTGCCGTCACCGGAATCGTGGCTGGGTCGGCCGTCATGACTTCGGAAACGGTGAGCTTGGCGCCGAGCCTCTCGTCGTAGCCGATGGCGGACCGCACATCCAGGTCGGTGAGCAGCCCCACGAGGCGGCCGCTCTCGTCGACCACCGCCAAGTGGCGGACATCACGCGTCCGCATCAAATCCTGCGCGTGCCCAAGTGAGGCCGATGCGGCCACGGTCTGCGGGTCGGGTGTCATGTAGTCTTCGACGAACATCTGGACCCATCTTACTCTCCGCACAACGGAACGTCACCCACCCCCAGCAGACTCGCCAGCTTGGAGAGTTCAAAAGGTTTCTCGACGCAGGGCGTATCCGGCGTAGGTTCCTCTCCGTCCGATGGATTCGTTACCGTCCGAACCACTCGCACGGAAGGGTTCTGGGACCGGGCATGTCCCTCAATATCCGTAGCAGCCCGATCCGACAAGTCGTCCGATACAACCAATGCGTCGATTCGATGATCGTCGAGAATACGATCGGCACTGGCCCGTGAGTCCGCCGAGTACACGGCGAACCACTTGCCCAGGTAGGTCACAAGGGACCAGCGGACGAGTGCTTCCGGCTCAACGATAAGAAGGTGCTCAGTCCGGTGCCTCGGCGACCCGTCGCCCGTCGAGGCATCGCGTTGCCCAGTTATCGATCCCGGTGGAGTCACGCGCTACTCCTCCCCAGTGTGCATTGCAGACAGCGTGCCAGGTCCCCGGAACGCCCACCGAGCCATAACGGACGTGTGAGCTCGGACCGATTAAAGGATAAGCTGAACCCAACATGCGGCCATACTATGACTTACGCCTCTGGCATGTGCTGTGCCAAATGCCGCAGCGGACAGGTCATATCCCCCACAGATGCGGCCGGGCGTCCCCGATTTCGACGCTCCGGGAGTGGGATCCCTCTTGCGCAAGGTGCACCGGGTTGCCAAAGCGAGCGGTCAGAGCGTTGCCCGGGCGGGCCGGCCATGGCGGTTGCCAGCCCTTCTGGGTGCGGATGAGGCGTGATGCGGGCTAAAGAGCTCGGTAAGCGATCGCGCCACCGCCCCCGCGGCCGTACTGTCCCCAGAGTGTGAAGAGCTTTATAATCCCCGCATGCAAGACTCGCCATTGCGGGAAATGAGAAGCTCAATCGGGTTTGACGACCGGGATGCTGACAACGTTCGGTCCCTGGCAGGCCTCGTGACCCCGGCCATCCCGGCGCTGGTGGACCGTTTCTATCAGCAGTTGCTACAGCAAGAGCGGACCAGAGCGATATTCACAGGGGGCGAACGGCAGATCCAACGATTGCGTGACGCCCTGACCCTTTGGCTTCGTGACGTTTTTCACAGGGTTGATGACCAAGCCTACTACGACAGACGGCGGCGGATCGGCAGCGCGCACGTTCGGGCAGGCGTTCCCCAACACTACCTGGTTGCCGGGATGGAACTGATCTGGCAAGAGTTGGAGCGGCGAATTCGCGACGCCGGCATTCCTCACGCGGCTGATAAGCTCCAATCGTTACGCAAACTCCTTGCGATCGAGCTGGCGGTCATGCTTGAGGGCTATAAGGAAAGCTACTCCGAGCAGGTCCGAAAGGTCGAGCGAAGTGCCGTCCAGGAGAAGCTCACGCGGGCCCAGCACTTGGCCGAGATTGGGCAGTTGGCAGCCTCGCTGGCCCACGAAATCAAGAACCCCCTGGCCGGCATCAGCGGGGCCATTCAGATCATCCGGGACGCGATGGCCTCCGACGACCCCCACCAACCGATCGTCACCGAAATGCTTGGGCAGATTGGCCGCCTGGATGCAACGGTCAAAGACCTGCTGCAATACGCCCGGCCGACTCCGCCGCGAGCCGGCAGGGTCGCACTTGATGAAGTCGTAACACGTGTCTTGACCGTCATGCAAGAGGAGCCCGCACTCCAGCGTGTGCGGATTGCGTACGGCAGGGCTCAGACTGATACGACCGTGTACGCCGACGATACCCAGATAGAACGGCTACTGATGAACCTCATTCTCAACGCGGCCCATGCATCGGACGACGGCGGGGTTATCGATCTGAGCATTGCCAGCAACACCAGCCACGTGAAACTGATCGTCAAAGACCGGGGAAAGGGAATGAGTTCAGAGGTTCGTGAGAGGGCGTTTGAACCCTTCTTTACCACCAAGGCCAAAGGCACCGGTTTGGGGCTTACTATCTGTCGAAGGATCGCCGAGGTTCACGGTGGTGATATCGAACTGGAGAGCGGACTTCGTAAGGGCACCACGGTTACCGTAATCCTGCCCCACAGCAACACCGACAAAAACCCCACGGCAACACGATGAGCGTTCGGGTTCTGATTATCGAGGACGAGAAGCTCATCCGCTGGTCACTGCGCCAGAAGTTCGAGGCCCGTGGTTATCAAGTCACAGAGGTTGAGGACGGTAGTAGCGCGCTGCAAGCCCTGGACGCCGGCGTTTACGACTTGATCATGCTCGATTACAAGCTCCCGGACAGGACCGGCCTCGATATCCTCCGGACCGTTCGGGAGACGGACAGTGACGTCGTTGTGATCATGATGACGGCCTACTCCAGCATCGAAAGTGCGGTCGACGCCATCAAGCTGGGTGCCTACGACTACATCACCAAGCCGTTCGACATGGACGACGTCCTCCGAACAGCCGACAAGGCCCTGGAAACCACCAAGCTGCGCCGGGAGGTCCGCGAACTACGACGACACATCCACCATGAATACGGGGTCGACCGCATCATCGGACAAGACCCTTGTATGCTGGAACTGTTCGAGGTCATCGACCGGGTGGCTAAAAGCAGTGCCTCGACGGTGTTCCTCCGCGGCGACTCGGGGACCGGCAAGGACCTTCTCGCTCGGGTGATCCACTACAACTCGGACCGGGCGCCCAGGCCTTTCATGAATATCACCTGCACTGCTCTTTCGGAGACGCTGTTGGAAAGCGAGCTGTTCGGACACGAGAAGGGCGCGTTCACGGACGCCAAGGCCACGAAGAAAGGTCTTTTCGAACTGGCTGACGGCGGGACCATCTTTCTTGACGAGGTCGGTGACATGCCTCTGAAACTGCAAGCGAAGCTGCTGCGGTTTCTGGAGGAGCGCCTGTTCCGCAGGGTCGGGGGGACACAGGAGCTTTCCGTCGACGTCCGCGTCGTAGCCGCAACCAACCGCGACATCGAACAGGCCATCGAAGACGGCCTGTTCCGCAACGACCTGATGTACCGCCTGAACGTGATTCCCATCTACCTGCCCCCGTTGAGGGACCGCGGTAGCGATCTAAAGCTGCTCACGCAGTACTTTGTGGATCAATTCTCTCAGGAGTTTCGCAAACCCGTGGCCCGGATCGACGACGGGGCTTACGAGAAGTTGTACGCGTATAGTTGGCCGGGAAATGTGCGCGAGCTGCGCAACGTCCTCGAACGCGCCGTACTTCTGTGCAAGAGCGAGGTCATCGGAGCGGAGGACATCGTCCCCGGCCGGGTGGACCAGGCGGTGGCCGGTTCCGATGCGAGTGGGATCGTGTTACCACCCGGCGGAATCGACATGCGCGAGCTGGAAAACAGGCTGATCCGGCAGGCCCTCGCGCGGACCAATAACAACCAGACCAAAGCCGCCAAACTTTTGCACTTGAGCCGCGATGCCTTCAGGTACCGGCTCGAGAAGCTCGGGTTGTTGTAGGGTCAACAATCGAGGGAAAGGACCATCGGAGGTCTCCGTCACCGCCTGGGACCGGTTTATGGAACACCTTTTGCTACAAGTCATTGAGGGCTGGGACGATTGACGGGGGCAGGACCGCGCGAGTCGCGCCGGAAGATGTGGCTGGCCTTCCCGGCACCGATAAGCAGGCAGGCACCCTAGGCATTGGGCGAGATTTCGTACTCCGGACCACAGCCGAGGACCACAGACAATGACCAGGCCGAAAATTACTATCGACGGTAATGAAGCCGCCGCCTCTGTCGCACATCGTGTCAGTGAGGTCATCGCGATCTACCCGATCACGCCAAGCTCGTCGATGGGGGAATGGGCCGACGAATGGTCGGCTCAAGGGCGCCCCAATATCTGGGGCACCATACCGACGGTTACGGAGATGCAGAGTGAGGCCGGCGCCGCTGCCGCCGTGCACGGGGCGGTGCAGACAGGAGCGCTCTCCACAACCTTTACGGCGTCGCAGGGCCTGCTGCTGATGATCCCCAACATGTTCAAGATTGCCGGTGAGCTGACCCCGACGGTGTTTCACGTTTCCGCGCGTACGGTGGCGACCCACGCCCTGTCGATCTTCGGCGATCATAGTGACATAATGGCGGTGCGATCTACGGGATTCGCTCTGCTGGCATCCGGCAGTATACAGGAGGTGATGGACCTGGCGGCCATCGCCCACGCAGCCACCTTGCAAACACGAGTCCCCTTCGTTCATTTCTTCGACGGATTCCGCAGCTCGCACGAGGTGAACAAGATCGAGCAGCTCACTGATGACGACTTGCGGGCGATGATCGACGACAAGCTGGTCCTCGAGCACCGGGCCCGGGCCATGAACCCGGAAAAGCCGGTCTTGCGCGGATCGGCCCAGAACCCGGACGTGTTCTTCCAGGCCCGCGAGGCCATCAACCCATTTTACAACGCCTGCCCGGATCTCGTTCAGAAAACCATGGATCGGTTCGCAAAGCTTGTCGGGCGAGCGTACCACTTGTTCGATTATGTCGGCGACCCGAACGCGGATCGCGTGATCGTGATGATGGCCTCCGGGGCCGAGACCGCCCACGAGACCGTGGAACACCTGAATGCGGCGGGTGAGAAAGTCGGACTGGTGAAGGTGCGGCTGTTCCGCCCCTTTGCCGGTCAGCGGCTGATCGAAGCTCTACCGGCGACAACGAAAACCATCGCGGCGCTTGACCGCACCAAAGAGCCCGGTGCCGCCGGTGAGCCGCTATATCAGGAAATCGTCACCACGCTCGTGGAGCACGCGGGCAGTCGCTTCGCCGCACCGCCGCGTGTGATCGGCGGCCGCTACGGTCTGTCCTCGAAGGAATTCACCCCCGCCATGGTCAAGGGGGTTTTCGACGAAATGCTCAAGGAGAAGCCAAAGAATCACTTTGCCGTCGGGATTGACGACGACGTCACCGGCAACTCGATTGATTACCAGCCGACCTTTACAACAGAAGATCAAGACGCCGTCCGGGCCGTCTTCTACGGCCTGGGCGCGGATGGAACGGTCGGGGCCAACAAGAACACGATCAAGATCATCGGTGAGGAAACGGACGACTTCACCCAGGGCTTCTTCGTGTACGACTCCAGGAAGGCCGGGTCGGTCACGATTTCGCACCTGCGTTTTGGCAAGCGGCCGATCCGGTCAACGTATCTGGTGCAAGAAGCCAACTTCGTGGCCTGTCATCAGCAGCAGTTCATCGACAAGTATGAGATGCTCGCCCAGGCCGCTCCCGGTGCGACGTTTCTGCTGAACACGCAGACCTCGCCCGATAAAGTGTGGGACACATTGCCGCGCGAGGTGCAGCAACAGATCCTCGACAAACGCATGAAGTTCTACGTGATCGATGCGTATCGAGTGGCCCGCGAGACGGGCATGGGGACTCGAATAAACACGATCATGCAGACCTGCTTCTTCGCCATCTCCGGCGTTCTGCCGCGCGACGAAGCAATCGAGAAGATCAAGGGGGCCATCCGCAAGACCTACGGTCCTAAGGGTGAAGCGGTGGTGGCGCAAAACTTCGCGGCCGTCGACAAAACGCTCGCCAACCTCTTCGAGGTGGAGGTTCCGGGCCGGGTGACGAGCGAACGTCACCGCCCACCTGCGGTGCCTGACGAGGCGCCGAGGTTCGTCCGGGACGTGACGGCCAGGATCATCGCCGGTCAGGGGGATCATTTGCCGGTCAGTGCCATGCCTGTCGACGGCACCTTTCCGACGCATACGACCCAGTGGGAGAAGCGCAACATCGCTCTGGAGATACCGGTATGGGATCCCGAAATTTGCGTCCAGTGCAATAAATGCTCATTGATGTGCCCCCATGCGGCCATTCGCCCCAATGTCTATCCGGCGTCATGTTTGGAGGGTGCGCCGCCGACCTTCAAATCCACAGATGCCCGGGGCCCCGAATACAAGGGCCTGCGCTACACTCTGCAGGTCGCACCCGAGGACTGCACCGGTTGTGGACTTTGCGTGGAAGGTTGCCCGGCGAAGAACAAACGCCAGACCGGCCTGAAGGCGATCAATATGGCCCCGCAGCCGCCGATCAGGGCGACGCAGCGCGAGAACTATCGCTTCTTCCTGGATCTCCCCGATTTCGACCGGTCCAAGGTCAAGGTCGCTACGGTGAAGGGCTCACAGTTTCTGCGGCCGCTGTTTGAGTACTCCGGCGCCTGCGCCGCCTGCGGTGAGACGCCCTATATCAAACTGGTCAGCCAGTTGTTCGGGGACCGGGCGATCATCGCCAACGCTACGGGATGCTCATCGATTTACGGCGGCAATCTCCCCACTACACCCTGGGCAAAGAACAAAGACGGTCGTGGGCCGACTTGGTCCAATTCGCTGTTCGAAGACAGTGCGGAGTTCGGTCTGGGCTTCCGTCTGACCATCGACAAGCATCGCGAGTTTGCCTGTGAACTCCTGCAGAAGCTGGCCGATGCTGTCGGACGTGATCTCGCAGAGGCCATCATTAACGCAGACCAGTCGGATGAGGCTGGGATCAACGCCCAACGGGAACGCGTTGCCCGGCTAAAGGCCAAGCTGCAAACCATCGAGACATCCGATAGTCTCAACCTGCTCAGCGTGGCCGACAGCCTCATCAAACGGAGTGTGTGGTCCTTCGGGGGTGACGGCTGGGCATACGACATCGGCTTCGGTGGGCTGGATCACGTGTTAGCCTCCGGTCGCAACGTCAATATCCTCGTGCTCGACACCGAGGTCTATTCCAATACCGGCGGGCAAATGTCCAAGGCCACTCCCCGCGGAGCGGTCGCCAAGTTCGCCGCAGCCGGAAAGGAATCGGAGAAGAAGGACTTAGGGCTTATGGCCATGGGCTACGAAACCGCCTACGTGGCTCAGGTGGCCATGGGCGCCAACGACGCTCATACGGTGAAGGCGTTCGTGGAAGCGGAGAGTTATGACGGTCCGTCGTTGATCCTTTGCTACAGCCATTGCATCGCCCACGGGATCAACATGCGGATGGGTATGGACAATCAAAAGGCCGCGGTGCAGTCAGGTCACTGGCCCTTGTATCGCTACGATCCGCGCCGGGCGGCGGAAGGTCTCAATCCGCTTCAGCTCGATTCGCGGGCCCCGAAAATCCCGCTCAAGACTTATGCCGAGATGGAAAACCGCTTCAAGATGCTCATGGTAAGCCAGCCCGAACGTGCGTCGACTTTGCTGGAGCAGGCTCAGCGGGCTGCGACTCGACGGTACCAGGAGTATTCCCGTCGGGCCCAGCCCTACGACGACGCAAAAACCGAAACGAAGACGGAGGTCGAACCGTCCCCTTCTCCGGCAGCAACACCGACGTAGTGCGGCAGGAAAGTATGGCGACACTACGATCACGATCGGGTTGCTGTGTCAAGGATCTGGCGACGAACTATCTCGGACTTCGGCGGGCCGTGCAGGGGCGCGACAGCTACCTGTTCACGAAAGGATGTCACAGCAACGGGTCCGGGAGGTTTTACATGCACGCCGGTAGACCGTCACACAACCCCACAGCCGCCAAGCTGGTGGAGCGGCAGATGCGCAACTGGGAGCTGGCTCGGGCGCAGCGACTGAGCGTGCCGGCACCACAGCGCGAGGAAGTCGAAGACTTTATCGCCATTTCGCGCAACGCCGGTGCCCAGGGTAAGGTAGTCGCCGCCGAACTTGGTGAGAGGCTGGGATGGCCCGTCTTCGGCAGAGAGATCCTGGATGTCATGGCGGGCGACGACGACCTGCGGCGTCAAATCTACGCCTCCATGGACGAACGCGACCTCAGTTGGTACGAAGAAACGCTGCGGGCCCTAATGCAGCCGGAGTTCGTCAAGAACGACTACTTCAACCGACTTACTGAAACTGTGCTTTCGCTTGCTCGGCAGGGTCATGCGGTCTTTCTGGGCCGGGGTGCCGACTTGATCTTACCGCGAACAATCGGCTTTCGCGTGAGGCTGGTCGCACCGTTCGAGCTGTGTGCTGAAGACTTCGCCAAACGTCACAACCTGACACCCGAACAAGCCCGCATCGAGGTCAGTCGCCTGGAACAGGAGCGCAGCGAGTTCATCCGCAACCACTTCCAGATCGACGCCGCCGACCCCACGCGGCACGACCTGACCATCAACATGGAGCGATTCACCCTGAAGCAAACCGTCGAGCTGATCCTCTCCGCGCGCACTGCCGCGGGTATGGCTCGGTATTAGCCCAGAGGGAGTCTCAGGGTACCCGTGGCCGGGTCCGACCGTCACTCTTCCGTCGTGTACTCGGCGTATTCGGGATACCACATTGCGTCAGCGACCATCTCATCGATGGCTTCGTCGGGGATCGAGCGGCCGAGGTGTAGCCGCTGCGCCTCACGGATCACGGCGCAGGCGATCTCTCGGCTTACATGACGCAGGTCATTCTGATCCGGGTAGATGGCCCCGATGGCGAGGCGCTCCTCTGAAACACACAGGGCCAGGGCCTTGGAGGCCACGAGAAACATCGAGTTGGTTACCTCCTGAGCCTCCGAGAGGATGCACCCAAGTCCAACGCCGGGGAACACGAAGACATTGTTCCCCTGCCCGATTTCATAGGTTTTGCCCTTGTACTCCACAGGGTCAAAGGGGCTTCCCGTGGCCACAATCGCCCGTCCGTCTGTCCACCGAATGGCCTCCGCCGGGGTGCATTCCGCCTTGGAGGTCGGGTTACTGAACGGTAGGATGATAGGCCGCTCTACGTGCTCAGCCATTTCGCGGACCATCTCCTCGGTGAACACACCGGCCTTTGCAGTCGTTCCCAGGAGGACGGTCGGCCTCACCTTGCGGACGACCTCCATCAAGCTGATCGTGTCGTCTCCCGCAAAGCCGTAGTGAGCCATGACCTGAGGCTTCATCGCGAATTCGCGCTTGGTGATGTCCTTGATGGTGCGTCCCTCAAAGACAAGGCCGCGGCTATCCAGGAAGACCTGCGCCCGGAGGATCCGTTCTGCGTCGGCGCCCTCCTCCGCCATGGCTGTTTTGACGAGTCGTCCGATTCCGACACCGGCGGCCCCGGAACCCATATAGACGATCCGTTGGTCGCAGAGGCGCTCACCGGTGATGCGGAGGGCGCCCATGATACCCGCCAGCGCGATGCCGGAGGTCCCCTGGATGTCATCATTGAAGGACGGAATCTGCTTGCGATACCGGTCCAGGTTCTGGAACGCGATGTCTTTGTGAAAGTCCTCCCATTGAAGTAGAACCTTAGGGAAGACAGCACGAACGGCCTCGACAAACGCCTTGATGAATCGGTCGTACGGCTCCCCCCGCAACCGCCGATGGCGATACCCGATGTACTGGGGATCATTGAGCAGGTCTGCGTTGTTGGTGCCAACGTCGAGGCTGATCGGCAGGCAGCGCTGGGGGTGGATGCCCGCCGCAGCACAGTACAGGGCCACCTTTCCGATGGGGATGCCGATACCACCCGCTCCCTGGTCACCCAACCCGAGAATCCGCTCATTGTCGGTCACAACGATCAACTGAATGTCCTCGTGCGCGACCTCACGGAGGAGCTTGGGGATGCGATCGATATCGTCTGGAGTGATCCAGATGCCCCTGGGCCGGCGGAAGATGTGGCTGTAGCGCTGGCATGCCCTTCCCACCGTGGGCGTGTAGACGATCGGCAACAGCTCGGCCAGATTCTCGACGAGCACCCGGTAGAACAACGTCTCGTTGCGATCGAGTAACGCCACCAGCCCGATAAACTGCTCGAGATCATCTTGCTTGGCCCGGACGTGCTCCATCTCCAGAGCCACCTGTTCCTCTATTGTGTATTGTTTGGGCGGCAGCAGGCCGCTGAGTTTTAGCTTCCGCCGCTCAGTGAGGGAGAAAGCGGTGTCCTTGTTGTACTCCGGGTCCCGGAGCAGCCGGACACCTGTGTAGGGAACCTTCACCTGGTTGAGCTTGGGTTTGAATGAACTCGTGACCGTTTGCATGGGGTCTCACCTTGGAAGAAACTGTCTCTTGCGCCTGTCCAGCCGCCTGACCGCAGCGGCACAATCTCCCACTTTGTCAAAAACCAATAGCAAATTAGATGCCGTGGTTACCGGAATAAGATCTAATCTAATAGTAGCCGTTTGTACCGGGGCCTCGTGCTCAGGTGCCGATCCCTCCGGCCCGTGTGCCCGCCAGCCTGAATCCGCGGTCATGCCATACGCAGCAGACCGAGCGAACTTGCATAGGGTAAGCGGAATACCGGCCAGCGCCCACCCTTGACGGCGATGAGCTTCCTAACGCCCGGCATGTCTCGTGGGACGCCTGGCGTTAACCGGATTTGCGGTCCGCCGATCCTGCGCCAGTCCTCTGAGCGATTTGCCGAGTTCTCTGCTGATCTTCGGGCCGAGTTCCTCCATGAGGCCCAGGCGTACAGCATCATCCCGACTCTCCGTTTCGAAGTGAGCTTCCGGGCGCAGTTGGCTAGCCGGCGGCGCAGCTATTCCTCCGCGGAACGGCACGTATAATGCAGTCTCGACCGCTGCCGACAGATATCCGAGGAGCTGCACAGAAGGGACTAACCATGAAGAAATCACGACTGTTCACGCCAGGACCAACCATGGTTCCGGAAGAGGTCATGCTGGAGATGGCCAGGCCAATCGAGCACCATCGCACGGCCTTCTACCGGGACATGTATAAGGAGGTTCACGAGCTGCTGCAGTATTTGTTCCAAACCAAGGCGCTCTGCATGCTGTTCACCGGTAGCGGCACATCGGCCATGGAGGGGGCGATCGTCGGCTGCTGCCCGCCGGGGCACAAGGCCCTGGTGATCAGAAACGGCAAGTTTGCAGAGAGGTGGGCCCAGGTGTGTGCGTCGTTCGGTATCGAGCATACGCCCCTGGACCTCGAATGGGGTCACGGGGCCAAGCCGGCAGACATCACCAAGGCCATGGACGCAGATCCTGCAATCGACACCGTTATTGTGGTTCACAGCGAGACCTCCACGACCGCGCTTACCGATGTGGAGGGCATCGCCCGTATCACGCGGGAACGCGGAGCCTTGCTGCTCGTCGACGGAATCACCGCTGTCGGGGCACTACCGGTCAAGATGGATGAGTGGGATGTTGACGTCTACGTGTCGGGCTCCCAGAAGGCCATGATGCTGCCGCCCGGTCTGGGCGTTGCGGCTGTCAACGAGCGGGCCTGGGAGCGAATCGACTCGGGCAAGATGCCGACGCTCTACAATGACCTGAAGGCCTACCGCAAGTCGCACAAGACATTTGACGCACCCTACACCCCGGCCCTGACGCTCGTCCGCGGCGCACGGTACGCGCTGCGTATCATTAAAGAGCGCGGGTTGGAGAACGTCTGGGCCGAGACGGCCATGCTGGCTCGGGCGACGCGAGCGGCCGCCGAGGCTATGGGGCTGAAGCTCTTCGCCGCCGATCCCGTTGATTCGGTCACGGCCATGATCGTGCCTGCCGGTGTGGATGAGGCCGCCCTTCGGAAAACCATGCGAAACAAGTACGGCTTCCAGATCGCCGGCGGGCAGGGCGACCTGAAAGGCAAGATAATCCGATTTTCGCACATGGGATACGTGGATGCCTTCGACACGCTCGGCGTCATCGGTGCGTTGGAGCTAACGCTCGCCGGCCAGGGTTTCAGTGTCACAATTGGCTCGGGCATTTCAGCCGCTCAACGCATCTTCGCCGAGGCAATGACAGATTGAGTCGCGGGTGTCGGCCTTGCATAGCCTTGGTGTTGCTGATATACGATCGTCTATGGCACGGAGGCTGGCAAGATTCCACTGGATCTGCATCTGGCTTACAGGGTTGGTCTTGACCGGCGTTCCAGCCTGCAAATCACCCGGTGAGTGGGCCAGGCTTATCCAACAGCGTGATGCCCTACGAGGTGACAAGGAGCGCCTGGAACGCGTCGTCGCACAGCGAGACGGGGCAGTGACCCGGCTCCACGAGCAGATCGAGAACCTGCAAAGCTTCGGACCGGATCAGCCGGCAGACCTGTTTGCTCCCGCTAAGATCGAGATCGCCAGCCTTTCGGGCGGCGCCGACTACGACGGCCAGCCGGGCGATGATGGTGTGACGGTATACCTTCGCCCGCGCGATGCGGACGGCGATGTCGTGAAGGTGCCGGGCCGGATCACGATCCAGCTTCTCGACAACGTGAATCTGGCCTCGCCGCGCCTGTTAGGCGTCTATGTGTTCGACGATCCCGAGATGCTGCGTGGGCTGTGGCATGGGCGATTTGGCACGAATCACTACACGCTCAAGTGTCGGTTCCCTCCGGGCACGAAGCCGCCACCACCGCGCCGTGTTACGGTGAGTGCGGAGTTTGTCGATTATCTCACCGGGACGACGCTGACCGCTGTCAAAGAAGTGGTAGTGTCGTATCCAGGCCGATAGCGGGTTCCCACCGCGCCTGGGTGGGCGCATCTCGGAAGTTACAGGATTATCTCTTGGCGCAACAGCTTCGATGGGCTACACTTACTACGGGTTCCGGGCAAGAAGGGGAGACCGCCGGCTCGGATAAACGGGTGAGGATTCGCCATGCCTGACGAGGACCTCGAGAACAACGGCGCTGACAGGGAGGCGGACGGGGCTGCAACTGCCACGGCGCCGGTCAAGAAGCCCGCCGACCCCGAACGTAAGCCCAGGCAACTCCCGCCCTATAAGTTGCTCCTGCACAACGACGACGTCAATACGTTCGACCACATAATCAGGTCGATCATCCGACTCACCCCAATCCAGGAGGAGGAGGCGATCGTCAAGACTATCGAAGCCCATGAGGCGGGTGTCGCCTTGCTCCTGGTCACACACTGCGAGCGAGCTGAACTCTATGTGGACCAATTCGCCTCACTCAACGTCACTGTTACGATCGAGTCGGACGACGGGTAGCTGATAGAACATCCCTATCCCATAAGTGACCTTTCCGACGAGACTGTCCGCACGACGTGGGAATCGCAATGCAGGTCCGGCTGCTCGATTGCAGCTCGTAAGCTGGGCAACGGGTTCACATTGTTGCGTGGTGGCCAACTCTTTTCGTTTGGCCTTGACGATCCAGTCCAATATAGTGACGGGCGATGATCTTAGGCCCGCACGCTATCATGCCCGCGATTCTGTCGCAGATCGTTCAGGAAGCCGCTGCTGCCACTGAACCCACACGAACGCAGTATGTGCTGTCGATAGTCGATCAAGCCTTGTCCACTGGGGCTTTGGTGCTCGTTGTCTGTACCGGCGTGTGGTGGACGGCACGGTCCGGGCCGGATCCTCTCCGAAGCGCCCCGGCTCGCCCGAACCAACTTCGGGAAGACGCGGTAGCCCTCGCCGTACTGGTATATCTGTTGGCGATGGTTCTCATCTCAGGACTCGTGGAGCTTGCGACCGGTCAAACCGAGGATGTCCTGGCGACGGCGGTGACGGGTAATGGTGCACACCTGGCCGGTATCGGCATTTGCCTGTTCATCGCGGCCAGGTCGTTCGAAGGCGGCATCCGGCGTTTCTGGCTCGCCGAGGGCGGCCCCCGACGACGCCCGTGGATCACCATCACACTTGCGTTGACGGTCGTGGCGACGGGATTATGTCCTCTCGTTCGTGACGCCACCATGGGGATCATCCTGTATTTCGCACCCGGCTACGAGTTCGATCCGCACCCGACGATCGAGGCGTTGCACGATCAAACCCAGCCGGTCGGCCTGATAATCGGGCTTTGGGTAGGTGCCGTACTTGTCGCGCCGATGGCGGAGGAGGTGTTTTTCCGCGGATTGCTGCAGACGCTGCTTGTCCGTTTGGCACGCAGCCGATGGCTCTCGATCGCCCTGGTTTCGCTTGCGTTTGGCGCCGTACATTTTCAACAACCCCATGCAATGGCCGCACTCGCTGTGCTCGCGGTGCTAATTGGCTACGCGTACGAGCGGACGGGGTCACTCGTGCCGCCTATCGTGATCCATGCCGCCTTCAACCTCAAGACGCTAATCTGGGACGCCCTGGGGGCGTTCCCCACCTGAGGTTCAAATGGGGACACGAGCCTCCACCGACCCGGCTGGGGGTGTTGCTCTTACAGTGCTATCCGGGTTGGGTGAAGCCTGCGGCTCCTCGTCGCGTTCTTGGCCCGGGTGCAGGTTGGCTACCCGGACGCAGCACAAGGAAGACGACGGCTTGACCGTTGCCCCGGCTCGAATAGGCTACGTGGCGAGCGTCTCTATGATTTCTGGGCAACATTTAACGAGGACTCATGATGAACAACACTAGTATGAGATGGATGCCGGTGCTGGGGTTCACTACGGTTTTTCTTGTTGGTTGCGCATCCCCGAGGACGGTCAGCCGCACTTCGTTGTCGACATGGGCGCTTAATGCGACCCCACTTGACCGCACATTCGCCGAACTCGACAACGATACGCATGTACACCTTGCCTGGGCCAAAACGTATCGGGCCCGCATTCTGGAGGTGGAAGGTCCCCGTACGGTTGCGAACACCCTGGTCCCCTACAACGAGATGATGATGCATATTGATGCAGCCGCTGCGGACTGCGGTCTGTTCGCACGTGTGCATCCGGATAGCAGAGTGCGCAGGATAGCCGAAAAAGGCGAACAGGCAGTCGACCTATACCTCGACGAGCTTCGGCTCGATCGCGAGTTGTACGAGGCATTTGGCGCTTTGGATGTATCCGGTGCCGACGCCGCCACACAGTATGTGGTCCATAAGACCCTTCGGGACTTCCTCCGGGCCGGGGTCGACAAGCCACAGGAAACGCGCACGCGCATCGCCGGACTCAATCGTGAGATCCTCGTGCTCGGTCAGGAGTTTTCCAGGAATATTCGCGAGGACGATCGTGAGATTGTTCTGGCTTCTCCGGCCGATCTTGACGGCATGCCGCAGGATTGGATTAATCGGCATCGACCGGGCGAGGACGGCAGGATCCACGTGACCGCTCGGCACTCGGATTACATGCCCTTTATGACCTATGCCCGCAGTAGCGAGGCCCGATCGAGACTCTATCGTGAATTTAAGAATCGCGGCTATCCGAAGAACATCGATGTCCTGCACAAGCTCCTGACGAAGCGGCATGAGTTGGCGCAGATCCTCGGCTATGCCAACTGGGCCGAGTACATAACTGAAGACAAGATGATCGAGACGCCCGCCAACGTTCAGTCCTTCATCGATCGGATCGCACAGATCAGCAGGGAGCCGGCCACACGCGATTACGCCGTCTTGCTGCGGCGCAAGCGCCAGTATGCACCCGCAGCGATGAAAGTCGAAGACTGGGAGAAGAATTACTACACACAACTGGTCAAGAGCGAGCGGTACGGGTTTGATCCGGAGTCACTGCGGCCGTACTTCAACTTCCCGGACGTCTTGAGCGGAATGTTCGAACTGACCCAGAAGATGTTCGGGATCACCTATCGTCGTGTGCACGGTCTCAATCTCTGGCATCAGAGCGTCACTGCCTGGGACGTCTATGACGGCAAAAAACGCATTGGCCGATTCTACCTTGATCTGCACCCACGCAAGAACAAGTACGCCGGCACGGCGCAGTTCGACTACCGCACAGGAATCGCGGGCGTTCGATTGCCGCAGGCCGTTTTGGTCGGGAATCTCCCCAACCCGGCAGACAGTAAGGACGGCTTGGCTCTGATGGAACATGAGGATGTGGCAACACTCTTTCAGGAGTTTGGCAACGTATTGCACACCATCTTCGCCGGGCATCGCCGATGGATGGGCAACGCGGGAACCGCTGCGGAATGGGACTTTATGGAAGTACCGTCGCGGATATTCGAGGAGTGGTGTTACAACGCCGAGACGCTACAGTCTTTCGCCAAACACCATCAGACGCGTGAGCCGATCCCGGCTGAGCTGGTCGAGAAACTGCGGCGGACCAGCGACTTCGGGATAGGTTTATACACTACCCAGCAGGTGTTTTATGCCGCAGTCTCACTAGATTACCACAGCCGGGACCCCAAAGACTTAGACACCACGAAACGAATGAGAGCGCTTCAGGAGAAGTATAGCCCATTCGATTATATTGATGATACGTACTTCCAGTGCGGGTTCGCGCACCTCGATCGGTACTCGGCCGCGTATTACACTTACATGTGGTCGCTGGTGATCGCGAAAGACCTGTTCAGTAAGTTCGACAAGGAGGGCATACTCAACACGCGGACCGCCCGGCGCTATCGCAGGATGATACTCGAACCGGGCGGATCGAATAAAGCGGCTGATTTAGTCAGGAACTTTCTCGGCCGACCCTACTCATTTGATGCCTTTGAGATCTGGCTGAACCGTACGTAGTCGTCCCTGAAAAAGGGCGTGTGTTCTGTGTGAGCTATAGGGCGTTCGCGGGTCTGTGGGTGTGCGTGATGCGCTCGAGCCAGCGGGTCGGGGCGGCGGCAAGCCGCCGCAGCAGCTTGCGAAGGTTGGACCCGGCGGCTGCCAGCACGGCGTTGACGGCATCGCTGGTCAGTCCCGCCGGGAAGCACCGATCCATCCGGTGATCGCTCTTTTGATGCCCGATCTTCGGCTAGATCGCGCTGCGTCTTCGCCGGCGTCGGCGCTCGGATCATGAGGCGCGGGCGTTTCGCTGTCCGGCCACGTGCACAGTCGTCGATCCGGCATAACCGTGACAGCGATACCCCTTGTCGACATACGCGTCGGTCAGCCGCGACGCCTTGCCCGGGGCGCCCATGTCCGAGGCGTAGCACCCTGCGAAGGCCGCCTCGAAGCGATCCCAGTCGATCTTGCCGGCCAGTTGGACCAGCTCGTGTTTGGGGTTCAGCAACTGATCGAAATGAGCCTGAAAGAGCTCAAACGCGTCTCGTTCCCGGCGTCTGGGGTGCATGGAATCCGTTCCTTTTTTGCAGGGTTTCTCGCGTCTTCCTGCGATTTACGTGCAAAAAACATACTCCCCGGAACGACAATGCATCAGGAAAATCCCGGTCACCAGAAGATTCTACAGGGAGGACTAAGTATATTGAACCGTGCAGGATGTTGAATTCTGTTCTTGATTTTCAAGCGGCGATTTTTAGTCGTCAGAACTGGGCCAACGCGTCGAGTTTGGTGTTTACGCTCTGTAGGGCACGGTCGATCGGGTGCCTGGAGGCAGGCAGCAGTGTCGCAAAGGCGGTGTCGAAGGTGTTGAGACTGGGAGTAAGCAGCCTTTGATGGAGCTTGGTGAAATAGATCGCTACGCGGTAGCCCAAGTTGGTCAACGTGTAGAGATTGCGGCCCTTGACTTTGCGGATCAGTCCCTTGCCCCGGAGATTGCGCAGTTGGCAGCCGATGTGGCCTGGAGTGACCTGGTCGGCAGAGGCCCCCAGGCGTTCCACGAGCATCCTGCGCAGATCAGCGTTGGAGAACGCCCGGAAGGTAAGCCCGGCACACCCGAGCGTTTCCAGGACACGCATCGACCCAGGCGCGCCTAAGTGAAAGCTCTCCAGGACCGCGATCCAGCGCTATGCCCACCAACTCTGACCGAACGTGCCGCGCTTGGACGGCCTTGATCCCGCCCTTGGCCTTCTTGGGCGTGGACCGTGGGAAGAAGTCATAGTATCGATAGCGTTGCCAGGACATAAGGGACTCCGGGTTAGGAAAGCCATCTGCTCAGATCATTCGGCGGGTGAAACCGAATCTACCTGACTAAGGTTACCAGGAAGTAGTTATAGTCATTGAGATCGACATCACCGTCCGAGTTTGAATCCCAGCTCTCGCAGCCGGGTATAACGACATCATCTCCACCGAAGCAATTCTGAAACTCAGCGAATTCACGCAGCGACACGCAGTCGCGTGCAGAGAACACGAAGGCCGACCCGGAGTGGAATCCTGCGTGATCGTCCGACATTGCGCTGACCACGGCGATGCCCGAGGCAACGGAAACCGCGCGGCCGAACCACGTAGGGACTGGAGAAACGGTTAACTTGTTGTGCTCGGCCCAACTGATACCGTCGAACCGATACACGTACGCCGCCCCCGGATGTCCGTCAGTGATCTTCCCGACGATAACCGTGTCATTGTCGACAGACAGCGTATAACCGAACTGATCCGAACAGGCTGCGTCTGAGGCCAGGAGTTTTGCCTCTAGGCTCCATGATCCACCGTCGAAGCGATAGACGTGCGCAGAACCAGAATCGCAGTACTGATAGTCGAGGTCACGGTCATCGTCTTTGTCGTCCCCAACTATGACCAGATCCCCACTAACGGACACGGACCAGCCAAAATTATCGAACCAGGTAGGGTCGGAAGCAGTCAGTTTGGTTTCCTCCACCCATGTGTCCCCATCAAAACGGAAGACATACGCGGCGCCGGCAGCCAGATCCCCATCATTAGATGCACCGATGATGACGACATTGTCATCAAGAGAGACGGATCGTCCAAACCAAGCACGCGGCCCACGGTCGGACGCAACAAGCTTGGCTTGCTCCGTCCAGTTCAAACCGTCGAACTCATAGGCGTAGACGGCACCATGACCGTCTTGTGACCATCGACCTGTGTTCCCGACATTATGAGCGCCTATCGCAACTTTGTTTCCGTTCGCAGAAAGGGCCAAGCCAAAGGCATCCCAAGGCGCTGCATCGGACGCGGTGAGCTTTGCCTCCTGGGACCATTCCCGGTCGCCGTAGCGGAAGACATATGCAGAGCCGCAATCCGATTCGCCACAGTCGTCCAGGACGGCGCCTACCACGGCGACGTCCTCAGAAACCGACACGGACCTACCGAAGAGGTCACCGCATGCTGCGTCTGACGCAACTAGCTTCTTCTCTTGGGTCCACTCAGAACCGGTTCTGTGGTACACGTAGGCCGATCCCGAATTGCAGTCCGGATCGCTGGGACATGCGTCGTCACTTAACGGCACCCCAATCAAGATAACATTCTCGCTGATCGAAACAGATGACCCGAAGGTGTCGCCAGGAGCGGCGTCCGATGCGGTAAGCTTTGCCAGTTGACACTGTGCAGATGCTATGTTCGCGGCGAGCAGATTGACCCAAGCAAGGCCCACCACAACGCAGCCACAATTGCACCAATGAGAGCGCATGATCCTGGCTCCTCCACGTTCTCCGGGCAGCGTGTAGAATCCTAACCGGGCCTGGGGTGCGAACGCTACCCCTCGCCCGACATTCTACGTCGCCACCACCTCCTTCCGCAAGGCGAAGAGCTCCTTCAGCTCGGCGGTTGATAGCTCGGTCAGCCAGCCCTCGCCGGTGCCGACCACCTTCTCGGCCACCTCCTTCTTGCGCCCGATCATCTCGTCGATCTGCTCTTCCAGCGTTCCCACGCATAAGAACTTGTGGACCTGGATGTTCTTGGTCTGTCCGATCCGAAACACACGGTCCGTGACCTGGTTCTCCACGCCCGGGCGCATGCCGCCGCCCTGTGCGACAAGTTCGTCAGTACCAAGGTCGCCAAGGACATACTTACCGTTGCCCGACTTGCGCGGGAAGGTCGGACGATTGGACTTGTGATCGGCCCAACGGGGATCGGCAAGAGCCGCTGTGCCCTGGCGATCCACGAGAAGTACGTGGGCTCGATCTACGTCAGCATCATACGGGATTATCATCATGCCAAAGGGCTGGCACAAGCTCTGGCCGAGAGGCTTAATGTTCGCACGCATGCCAGGTCCAAGGGTGTCGGCATTCACCATACTCAGCTCGAGCGCGTGATCGACATACTCCGGGACAGCAACCGGCTGCTGATCCTGGATGAAGCCCACGCGTTCACCGACTCGGCTATCGAGCTGTTGCGGGACAACCATGACACGGCAGGCGTGCCGGTGCGGCTGTTGCGGATGTCCGCAATGGAACCTCGGGCGGCTTGGATCATCGTTGGAGTACAAGTGTCGCAAGGCGGCGTTCGAGTGCACGCGCCCGGAACCGGCGTTTGGACGTTACTAGGCTTCGTGAAGCCATGCGTGAGTGCACCGAAGGCTTACCGTCTGACTGCGACAACAACTCGGCGACTACTGACGTTCGTTCCTATTGTCCCGAGGGACAAGATGCTTCGCAGCATAGACTGCACTCAAGACTCCCACGCTTGCTGCTTCCAGTGAGATATCGAGGGCAAAGGCTGCTGTGCACGATAGAACAATAATCAGGATTGCCAAGGATACCATCCGTAGCAATACAAACCTCCTCTGGCCCCCCTGCCGTAGGAGGGACATCAGGAGGTTCACTCTGCAAGAGACGCTTCCTGTGCCTGAATCGGCAAAGGGGGACTACATTTGTAAAAATCGGGGGTTATCTAGGCCGACTGAAAGACCTATTCTTCATTTGTTCCGACACGCCCACGCAATGTTCGTCGGCTATGCTAAACAGACCTGTGCCGGCAGTCAAGAGGATTTTAATGTGAAATTCGCGGTCTTCGACCGCTTCTCAAACCGGGTTTGAAGCCGGTTCAAAACGACGTCACAATGAGCCCCTTGGCGCCCGTTTCTAGGATCTAGACGGGTCGTTCAGGGGTTTTTGCGTTACAGCTCGTGCGCCAAACCTAGCGCCCGTGCGCCAAACCTAGAGCGCCCTTAGACTGCGCGTCCCTTAGAACCAGAACCGGCCGTTGAAGTGCCTTGCTGTGGGCCAGACGAAAAAAAATGCAAAAAACCTTGACGTTTGGGTTTAGTTAGGTTAAGTTGAATGCCGAACAGACACTGAACAGAGGACCACGGATGGTCTCCGACAAGGTTGCGCGAGAACGGATGCAGAGTGCCAACGGAGTTCGTCGACCGGGGCGAAGGGCCGAGGACGAATTACCGTTGTGTCTTTTCGGCCCCGGTGGTGATTATAGGACCGCGTGGCTCCCGGGCCCGGTCCCTGTGAGCGGAGGCAAAGCTCCCTCGCTTCGACCGGTGCCCTTGCCAGCCCAACCTACGGGCGGAGCCGGCGCTCCGCGTGGTGTGATCCTGTGGTGGTCGCGGCTGGCGGGGATCGTAGCTCTCGCCCGGAATAAGATACGTTGCTGGTCGGGACTACCGTCGCACGCGACTTGCGAGGAATTGCCATTGGTGGCCATGGGGCCCAAGGGCCTTGATTGCTTCGTGGAGACGAACCATGCCCAAACGAAAGAAGAGAAAGAAACGCCAGGAAACACGCTGTATGACCCCGAGACAGATGGAGATCCTAACCCACGTTCGCGACACCCGGAGGAACTTTGGCTATTCCCCGACGTTGCAGGAGATCGCCGACGAACTGGGGATCAGCAAAATCACCGTGTTCGAGCACGTCGAAGTGCTCATAAGAAAAGGCATGCTCACGCGGCGTTCCAACAGGGCTCGCTCTTTGGAGTTGACACCCCTGGCGCAGCTCCCGGATGAGCGGCCAACATTGATCCCGATGCTCGGGCGCATCGCCGCGGGCCGTCCTATTGAGGCGATTGAGACGCCCGACACCATCGATCTGGAAGAAGTCTTCGCGGGCCGTTCCCCGGTCGGCATTCTGACCGTGGCGGGTGACAGCATGATCGACGACCAGATCCGCGACGGCGACTGGGTCGTGTATGAGCAGCGTTCAAATCCGCGAAACGGTGATACTGTCGTAGCGTTGATTGACGGTGAAGCTACACTGAAAAAGTTTTATAGAGAAAAGAACCGGATCCGACTTCAGCCCGCAAACGACCGATATGAACCGATTTATGTACGCAACGTCGAGATCCAAGGGGTTGTAATCGGCGTCATCCGGCGGCTCTGACCCGCCGGACCGGGTGTTGTCACGAGCGGCGCGCATGTTGGCTCGACGGAGCGAGGCAATCCGCTTTGCCTGGCCTGCAGGCCCAGCAATCTGTCCAACGACGCGCTTGCACGGGATACACCGCGTAGGTTTGGCGTCCTATAGTCCTTGACACATCGAGGTGATATCGACTAACATTGCGCTTACGATGTAGGAAGGATTGTGGCGATGCCAGGCTTGCACCGTTCGGACGTGTAGGCTGGGCGAGGGGGTGAGTGGCCTGCCGCTACTGACGCCAGCAGATAGGCACAACGCAGGCCTGTCTGTCTCACTCTTTCAGTTCGTGCGTGCTTCACCCGGCGCCTGTTCCGACGTGAGCCGTCCGCGGTCGGCGTGCGTGTCATCAGGCCATTTCAATCGAGAGGAGGGCAGGTCCGGTGAAGAACTCATGCTACAAATCAGCGGTCTTTGTCTTAACGGCTGGAGTCTTGGCGGCCCATTCCGCTGCGCCGACACTGGGCGAGGTGTGCGTCCTGGAACAATCGCACCGGTTGCTCGCCTCCGATGCAGCGGAATTCTCGAGTTTCGGTGGGTCGGTTTCACTCGACTCCGGGGCGATGGGAACCTGGCTAATCGTCGGCGCAGCCTTGGACGACTGGCTATGCCCGGATGACCCGGGCTGTGATTCGGGCGCCGCTTACGTCTTCCGCCACGACGATAACGGTACATCCGGGAATCTGGATGATGACTTCTGGGTCGAGGAGGCCAAGCTCACCGCCTTGGACGCGGTTCGTGATCATCATTTGGGCAGCTCGGTCTCCATCAGTTGCGACAACGCCCAAACCTGGGCCGCCATAGGGGCTCTCCATGACGACCACGCCGGACCAGCCTCCGGCGCAGCCTACGTATTCCGACGCGATGACGCTGGAACACCGGGGAACCCAAGCGATGACTCTTGGGTCCAGCACGCCAAGCTGACCGCATCGGACGCGCATGGGCACCACAACTTCGGCGGGAAGGTATGGATGATAGAGGGCAACTGGATAGCTGTGGGCTCCCCATGGGACGACGAACGCGAATCCCAAGCCGGGGCGGTGTATATGTTCAGGCGCAACGACAACGTTACTCCCGTGGACACGACTGACGACGTATGGATCGAGCACGCCAAGCTAACCGCCTCGGACGCCGGGCTTCATGACGTATTCGGTTATTCGCTTGGCTTCTCTGACGGGCGTCTTGTGGTCGGGGCATACGATATCGACGATGGTGGCGACGACCCTGGACGGGCCTACGTAATCTTGCACGACGACAACGGCACGCCGTCCGATCTGAGCGACGATGTCTGGATTGAGGAGGCCAAGCTGACGGCGTCCGACGCCGCTCCACGTGACTACTTTGGCTTCTCGGTTTCGATCAGCGGGGATCGAGCCCTGATCGGAGCACGTCAGGACAACGAAGCGTGCGAAAACTGCGGGGCCGCGTACGTGTTCCGGCACGATGATAGCGGCACGCCGGGTGACCCCAGCGACGATTCCTGGATCGAGGAAGCCCAGTTAACCGTATCCGATGCGGTGGAGGGGAACTATTGGGCCGGCTCGGTCTCCATCGACGGCGACCGGGCTATGGTCGGTGGGGGTGTTCCCCGCGCAGCTTATGTGTTCAGGCACAGCGACAACGGCACCCCAAGCGAACCTGCAGACGACTACTGGTTCGAGGAGGCCAGACTGACCGCTTCAGCCACCGATGGTAGGCCCAGGCAGCCGGTGTTCATCAGTCACGGTTGGGCGGTTGTCGGGGGCAGGGGCGACAGCGATTACGGCACCTCCACCGGTGCCGTGTATGTGTTTGCCGCTGCGGATTGGCTTGACACGGACGGGGACAGCGTTCTGGACGAGTGCGACATCTGCCCTGGCGGCGACGACAGGGTGGATACCGACGGTGACACGGTCCCTGACTTCTGTGATCCCTGTCCCCTCGACGACCCGGACGACACGGACCAGGACGGGCAATGCGACTCCGACGATCCGTGCCCCACCGACAACCCCGACGATAGCGACGGCGACGGCGTCTGTGACTCAAACGACGCGTGTCCGGGCTTCGACGATACGGTGGATACCGACGGGGATGGCACAGCGAACGGCTGCGATGGCTGCCCTGATGACGCCGGCAAGACCTCGGCAGGTATCTGCGGTTGCGGTCAGCCCGACGTAGACAGCGATGGCGACACGGTGCCTGACTGCCACGACCAATGCCCCGGAGAAGACGACACGATCGACGATGACAACAGCGGCATACCCGACTGCGTGGAGTGGGCGCCGATTCCGACCGTGTCCGCGTGGGGACTGGTTGTCATAACGCTGCTTCTGCTTGTCTTCGGCAAGATCCACTTCGGGCGCCGAGGCGTCGCAGAGGCTTAGCACAAGATGTTGGCGAGGTGCTCGCATACGGGCGCCAGCGCTCACGGGGCCGGGCAATTTTTTTGCAAAACCCGCAAAATGTACTTGACCGGCGCTGGTTCTTGTTCCATACTGTAAGTGGGTACTTACGAAATAGTTGCTTCGCCAACCGCGAGAATCGACATGGCCCGACCAAGCCAATCCGCACAGCGACGCAAGCAGCTCTTGCCCGTGATTGCCCGGACGTTCGCTGAGCTGGGCTACCGGCGGGCGACGACAGCGGAGCTGGCCCAGCGGTGCAAGGTCCGGGAGAACATTCTCTATCGCCTGTGGCCCGACAAGAAGGCGATGTTCGTGGCGGCCATCGAATACGTCTACCAGCTATCCGCCGACATCTGGCAGAGGATTCTCAGCGAAGGCGACGGCAAGGCGGGGGCCGCGCTGCGACTGCTGCAGTATGAGGCGGAGCATTACGGCGAATCCGGCCTGCACCCCATCATCTTCGCCGGGCTCAGTGATACCGACGAGCCGGAGATTCACGAGGCGTTGGAGAAGATGTACGGCCGCTTTCACCGCTTCATTCGACGACAGATCGCCGTACACCGCGGTGATAAGGGGAAAAGATCGTCTCCGGACGCCGAGCTTTGTGCATGGGCAATTGTGGGCCTCGGTAACGTGGCCAATATCAGCCGCGAGCTAGGGTTGCTGACCGATCGGCGGCGGAAGCGGTTGTTTGCCGACGTCGGCAGCCTGTTGTTAGACGGACAAAGCAGGTGAGGACTTTTTATTTGCCGCTAATGTAAGTAGACACTTACAGTGTCGGATTTCGGTTCCAAGGGAGAATATGATGAGAAATCACGAACTGATCGTAAGGCTACTCGCAGGTTCGATACTGGCGCTGGGCACGGCGCTGCTGACCGTGGCTCCGCTGTTACTGAGACTTCGTTGTCTGTGAAACTGATCCTATGTGCTTGTCCATAATGTAAGTATGTACTTACTTTACGAACCCTTGTTCAGAATGAGAATACCATGAGACGTCATTCTTACATTCGAAGACTGCTGACAGGTTTTCTGGCGACCGTGGCCGCATCGCTGGCGTTACCATCGGCTCCAGCCGCCCAGAGTAACGAAGAATTACCAGCCCAACAGCAAAAGCGGCTGGAGGCCATGCACGCCAAGGGCCCGGAGGCGTCGCTGACAATCTTTCCGGTGGTCCTGTGGGACATCAACAAAGCCAAGGATGTCGGGGGCATCGGCAAGGATATCGCGAACGTGGTAGGCCTACTACCCCTGGCGGAAGGAGTACGGCGGTCTGGGGACGGACCGGGCCAAGCGGTTCAAGGAGCTAGACCATGAAACGCGCGACTAGAACCCTTTGCGGCGGGCCGTCGTCGGGCTGCCGGGTCATCGCGAGTGGCCTCTGCATCCTGGCACTGAGCACATTTACCGGCGTGGTTGGCTGCGGTGAGCGGTGTGAGCCGTTCCCGGTCTCGGCACAGGAGACCGTGGTGCTGCTGCACGGTCTGGGACGTACGTCAGCGTCGATGAGCAAGCTCCATCGGCGACTCGAGCAAGGCGGCTACCGTGTCGAGGACTGGGCGTACAAGAGCACGCGCGGGCGCATCGAAGATCACGGTCAGCGCTTGCACGACTCTCTCGTCACCATGGACAGCGATCCAAGCGTCTCCAAGATCCACATCGTCGGTCACAGCCTCGGCGGGATCGTCGCGCGGTACGCGCTTATGGTGGAGGTGCCTGAGAAGATGGGGCGCGTGGTCATGCTGGCACCCCCGAACCGGGGATCCGCAGCGGCCCGGAAGTTGGCACCGCTGCTTGGGAAGGTCATCAAGCCACTTAAACAGCTCAGCGACGATCCGACCAGTGACGTCAATCAGCTTGCGGTCCCGGTTCATGTCGAGTTCGGGGTGATCGCTGCGGCGGCAGACGGGAAAGTCCGGCCGGAAGACACCCATCTGCCCGGCGAGGCCGACCACCTGATTGTTCCGGGATTTCACACGTTCATCATGAACCGAGACGACGTGGGCGATGCGGTTTTGGCGTTCCTCGAGCGAGGCCGTTTCCGCAAGCCAATTACGGAGAAACGGCCGTAACGCCGTGTGCTGCGAACGCCACACTGTGTTGAACGAAAGCCATGGAGGAGAGCTTGGCCAAAGACAATCGTGACTGGAGAATGAATCGTACCGTAGGGCGGGAGATGGTAATGAAAGGCGATGAATTTTTCTCAGAGGTTGCAAAGAGACCGCCGTTTACGAAGCTGCATCCTAAGCTGGCGGGCTTCTTCAAAGACTACTTCTCACATGAGAAGGCCGTACGCTTCGGCGACCAGATGGTCGTGAACACTCACTTCCCTCCGTATCCCAGCAGGGCGTTCGATCATCTGGCAGACGGCTTCCGCCTGCTCGGCGACGCCGACGAGAGACGCCTCTACTCAGTGACGTTGGCCGTAACCAACAGATGTATGTTCAACTGTTGGCACTGCTATAACGCCGGCCGGAGTCAGGTGGATCTGACTATCGAGACGCTGAAGAGGGTTATTACCGAACTGCAAGATCGGGGCGCAGTGATGGTCACCCTGACGGGAGGAGAACCGCTGCTCCGGAATGACCTCGGGGACATCGTCAGACTGTTTGACGAACGATCGTGCGTGATCGTGGGCACAACGGGCGCGGGTTTGACTGCCGAGCATGCCCGTGGGCTGCGCAGTGGCGGGGCCTTCGGCGTTGGCATCAGCCTGGATTCGACCGACCAAGGAGAGCACGATCGGATGCGCGGAAAAAACGGGGCATACCGGATGGCACTCGATGCTCTGGAGACGGCCCGGGAAAGCGGTCTTTATCCTTATATTGTCTCCGTGGCGACTCGCGAATTCCTGCAGCCGGATCACTTCATGTCATTTATGAGGTTCGCCGCCCAGGCGGGGGCGATGGAGGTTCATCTGCTCGAACCCAGCGCAACGGGGAAGCTGGATGGGCGAATGGACGTTCTGCTCGGAAATGCGGAGCGACAGTTGATCCTGGACTACCAGCGGCAAGTGGCTCAAAACGACGATCTGCCAATCCTGTCCTCCTACGGCTACCTCGAATCTGCGGAAGCATTTGGGTGCGGGGCGGGGCTTACGCACCTCTATATTGATGGGAGCGGCGAGGTATGCCCGTGTCAGTTCGCGCCTTTGTCTTTCGGGAACGTCGCCCACGAGTCGCTCGCAAATATTCTAGACCGGATGGGGCGTTATTTTTGCAAACCCAGGACGAGTTGTGTTGGCTGTCTGCTCGCCAAGCATGTTACCGATTGTGGATTGCCGACACCTCCGGATGTATCATTGAGAATCTGCAAGGAACACGTGCCCGACTCGCACGCCCTGCCGCGTTTCTTCAAGATTCACTCCGAAGCGCGAGAAGAGGTTGGTCGAAATGAGCTGGAATCCGCCTACGACCATGTCCACGACGACTACGACGAGTTCTGGCTGACCGAAGCCGCAAAGCCCATTGAGTACCTCGTACGAAGACTGACCTTGCGTGGCCGCGAAAGTGTTTTCGAGGCCGGTTGCGGAACGGGCTATGCGACCGCTCTGCTGGGCAGGAAGGCCAAGGATGTCTTGGCGGTAGATCTCTCCGAAGGCATGTTGGCGGAGGCTCGCAAACGGACTCAAGCCGCTGGGGCAGGCAATGTTCGATTCGTCGCAGCCGATGCCCTCGAAGTGCTGGAATCTGAAGGGCCCTTTGACCTTGTTTTCTCGAGTTGGGTCTTGGGGTATATACCGCTCGAGCCCTTCTTTGTCGCCGCGGGTCGTGCTCTATCACAGGCCGGAACGTTGGCGTTCATCGTCCACAAGGAGAACTCACCGCGCGAGCCACTCGAGATCTTTGCAGAGCTTGTCGCCCGCGATCCGTCCGTGCTGCTGAAGCGCGTTGCGTTCGACTTCCCGCGCGACGTCGGGCATGTGCAAGCCGGGCTTGCTGCCGCGAAGCTGCACATCGAGGAGCTCTGGGAAGGGGCGGCTGTGTTTCATTATCCCAGCGCTGAGGGCGTTCTTGAGCATTTACTGAAATCCGGCGCCGGAACCGCGTTCTACGAAGCGATCTGTCCCGACAGACGAGGGTCCTTAACCAGCGATTTCATCAAGCTGCTTGCCGACAGAAACGTATGCCCCACGGGCTACAACGTCAGCCACGAATACATTGCGTGCATTGCGCGGAAACCATAGCCTCACAGCCATGACCGGTTCACTGTTACGCCGCAAGGACGTGCGCTCCTGGTGCCTTTATGATTGGGCCAACTCCGCGTTTGTGACCAGCATCACGGCGGTGCTGCTGCAATTTCACTTCCTGGACCTCATTCCGGACGGGCAGCCGGCGCGGGTTGGTTTCGGGCAATATCACTATGAAACGTCAGGGGTCGCTTTGTGGGGGTATCTAGGCAGCGTGTACATGCTCGCCGCCGGTCTGGTGTCGCCGGTTCTCGGCGCGGCGGCAGATCGCACCGGCGGAAAGAAACGCTACCTGGCATTTTGCGTGCTTGTCGGAGCCGCCCTCACCTGTGGCCTGAGTCTGACTTCCAACGGGCAATACCAATTGTGCGGGCTTCTCTACGTCGCAGCGGCCTTCTTGTGGACTTGCGGAAACCTGTTTTACGACTCGCTCCTGACCGAGCTATCCAATGACGAATTGGAACTAGGGGCCATCTCCAGCAGTGGCTATGCGATCGGCTATCTGGGCGGCGGGTTGCTGCTGGCCGCCCATTTCGTCATGGTCTCCAGGCCGCACTGGTTTGGCCTGTCGGACGCGAGCCAGGCTATCCGGGTCGCGTTCATCACGGTGGGAATCTGGTGGGTGGTCTTCTCGTTGCCGCTCCTTCGGCACGTGCGGCAGAAACGAATGCGCCGGGCCGGCGCACCGTCCGGCAGCCTGGTAATATCCTCATTGCGTCAAATCCTCAGCACGCTTGCCGAGCTGAACAGGTTCAAGCATCTGGCGCGTCTGCTGGTGGCGTTTATTCTATACAACACGGGAATAGGAACGGTCATCTTCGTTGCGGCTGTGTTCGGAAGGGATGAGCTCGAACTGTCGAAGACCACGCTAATCGGTTGCTTCCTGATGATTCAGTTCGTCGGTTTTCCGGCGGCGTTTGTCTTCATCGCCCTGGCCAAGAAGTTGGGAACGCGCGGGGCAATCTTCGTGGGGCTGGCGGCTTACATCGGCGTGGTGGTCTTCGCCTTATTTATGCAGACCGCAACGCATTTCTGGATCATGGGCTTTCTTGTGGCCCTGGTTCAGGGCGGCACCCAGGCATTGAGCCGATCGCTGTACGGCTCGATGATTCCGCCCGGACGATCGGGCGAGTTCTTCGGCTTCTTCTCCATATTCAACAAGGTCGGCAGTTTCGCGGGGCCGTTGTGCTTTGCCCTGGCCAGGGACCTGACCGGCAGCACGCGCATCGCGGTGTTGTGTTTGGCCGGCTTCTTTGTGCTCGGGGCACTTGTGCTGGCAACGGTGAACGTGAGGGAAGGCAAAGCAGCCGCTCGGGCAGATCACGTCTCTAGCGAAATCACGTAACCGTTCAGTTGAGTGAAGCCCTGCGCAGGCTTCGATTTGGCGCCGTAATTGCCGAAGCAGGCAGAGACCGCCACCGAACTGAGTCTCACTCCCCCTTCGAGAAAGGACAAATGTATTCCGGGGCATCCTTGACCCGCGCTGTGCGCGGTCCATGTGTACGTGCCGACAAAGTGCCAACAGCTTGCTACAACTGCCCAGGCACATTAGTGTGGATCATTCGTTGGACTACGCGAGAGGATACTATCGTTGGACCTGCTGGGTGTTGGGACGCTGCCGTTTCTAGCGCGGCGGAATTACTATTATGAATTCAAGCACATCGTCCCCTGGAGCATGCTGGCCGGTCTGGTTGAAGGTCAATTCGCCAGCGTTATCGTCTCGAAAACGTTTCACGGCAGCCCGCTGCTGATCGCAATTGCTACAGCGACCCCGGTAGCCGCGCTTACATTCAGCCTCATATGGGGGCTGCTATGTGTCGGTCGCCCCAAAGTCCGGCTGTTGGTGTACTTTGCAGCGGGAACGGCCTTGTGCGCGGGGATTGTGGGAGCGATACCGACGTCGCCCACCGGAGCCGTCTGGTTCATCTGTCAAATGGCGGCCGCCCAAATACTGCTTGCCGGAGTCGTCACGGTTCGTTCGGCGGTTTGGAAATCGAACTATCCGCACTCGGTCCGTGGTCGGATCACCGCTCGGCTTCAGGCGGTCCGCATTGTGACAAGCAATGTCACTGTCCTGCTGGGAGCGAGAATCTGTGACATCGATCCGACAAGCTACCGATACATGTTCCCTTGCGCGGCCGTGCTTGGCCTGCTCGGTGTCTCGCTGCTCACGCGGATTCATATACGCGGGGAGCGCGGCGAGCTGCAAAGACATGGCCGGCCGAGGCCGGACGGTGACCTTCGCGCGGGCCTTGCGGAGCCGTTCAGTCTGACGGCGTTGCTGTCTCCGGGACATGTGCTGCGCCAGATGTATCGCGTGTTTCGCAGAGATCGGCGTTTCGGTCAATATTGCGTTGCACAGTTTTTGACGGGAACCGCGAATCTGATGGTCCTGGCTGTTGTGGTGGCGATCGTTACCCAGGACCTGCAACTGGGGGATGCCTGGGGATTCTGGATCAGCATCGGGTTGATCCAGGTGTTGCAGCGGCTGGTCATGCTGGTGAGTATCGGGCGCTGGGCTCGGCTGTTTGATCGAATAGGCGTGGTGCAGTTTCGCGTGGTCAACGTCGCCTGTTGGAGTCTGTCCTTGGTCTTCGGGTTGGCAGCCACACTCATTACCCAGGCCGCCGGCCAGATCGGGGCCATATTCCTGCCGCTGGCGGTCAGTCTGTTCGCTATTCGGGCTATCTGGCACGGATTGGGCCTCGGCGGCGGGGCGCTGGCCTGGAACCTCGGTCACCTGCACTTCGCCCGACATGACGAGGCGGAGATCTACATGGGCATCCACGTGTCACTTACCGGCTTGCGCGGCGTGTTTGCTCCGTTGCTCGGAATGTGGTTGTACCTGATGCTCGGTTGGCCGGTCTGGCTGATCGCCCTGGCTCTGTCGCTGAGCAGCGTGTCTATGTACGCTTGGATGGCCAGGCAAGAAAAGCGCGAAATGAAGCGACAAAGCCCAGAAGAGTCTGTTTGATCCTCGCCCACCCACTCATCGATGAGATCTGCCCTTGCCCTCAGAATGAATTCTCCTGGTTTGTCTATTCCCATCAGTTCACGGACGCGCGCCGACCACGAATCAAGGCTCGAAATCGAATCGGATGAGGTTCTTGGAACGGACAGCTATGGTCTGGTCGGTGGAGCGCGCTTCCCCTCGGCCCTCATAGTCCTCCGATCCGACGCTGCGCCTCGACACGAAGAGTCGTCGGTGTGTAGTCGAAAGTTTCGAGCAGCATCCTGTGGTCGGCTGCCGCCTGATCGGCGAGTGCTTTCGGAAAGCTGTTGAGCAGTCTTAGCGCCGCAACGATGTGACGCACGTATGGGTAAAAGGGTCCGACGAGTGCACCGGCGATTCGTGGGAATATAAGAGGGATCGTGCGAACGGCGACCGGTTTCCCCGTGACGTCGGAAAGTATTCGTGCCGCTTGTGGAAACGACAGCACGTCGGGACCGGCCAGGCGAAAACGCCTGCCGCCGAGGTCGTCGCGCACCGCGGCCTGGGCCACAATAGCGCCCAGGTCACAGGAGGCGATCGTCGGCAGCGCCGGCGGACCACCGCCGGGCACCCACAGCTTGGCACCGCGCAAAAACGCGAAGAAGAGGTCAAGAGGCGGCGGCGCACCCAGCACTGTCCAGTTGAGGTTCGTTGCTGCGAGGGCCTCTTCCACGGCTGCCTTGAGCCGTCCAATCTCCAGGCCGAGCTTCTCTACCAGCTCTTTGTCAATGTCATAGCCCGAAACATAGACAACGCGGGGCACACCTACTTTTTGGGCCAAGTGGAAGCACTGAACAACCGCATCGTGCTCGATCTCCCACAGGCGGCGGATGAGCTTGGGTGAAAAGGCCGACACGCTTACGACGAGTGCACGCGCCCCATGAAGCGCTGTTTCCACGTCTAAAGGTGATGTGATATCACCTTCGATCACGTCAACGCCGCTACCCAAGACGTTTACGGCCCGTTCGCGGTCGCGACTCAACACACGCACCGGCAAACCAGTTTCAAGTAGCTGTGCAACAATGTGCCGGCCGTAGTGCCCCGTACCGCCGAAGACCACGATGGGTTTTGAGTTTGCCATTTCAGTCGGGAGATGACTTCACATGTCCATCTGGATGCCTTTGATGCCTTTGCCAGGCTAGCTTGTACAGCTATTGTAACTGCTGACGGATTTGGGCACAACTGGGCGGCTACGCGGCACGCGACGTGACCGGAGCGCAAGGAATACACGTTCTCTCAGATGATTGGCGCTGCCGTGCTCGTGCAGGCCGACAAGCAATTCGAGCGGTTGCACGGCGCCCAAGAAAAGGGTCCTGGTAACAAACAGTGGCCCGAGCAGCTACGAAGCACACCGGGATCGATCCGCTTGAGCGGCGGGCGCCACTGGTCCCGATGTACATCGGGATCCGCCAGTGCGAAAGCTGTCACCCGTCCGTTAAGGCTCGAAGCCATCCATTCTCGGCAAGTCCGGATCGGGCTATTGCTCGGGCTCGAAATAATACCGCCAGCTTGACCATTCCGATTGGTCCAGCGCGCGGCACAACCCTCGGCGAACCGGATTGCTGTGAACATATTCGACGGTTCCCTGCAATGCTCCGGGGTGATGGCAAAAGGGACACTGGTGGGCAAGCCACCAGTGGCACCCGCGCCCAAACCAGTCTTACACTTAAAGGGTCTATCTAACCGGCTCTTCACTAATGTTGCGGTGTAGCTCTCCTGACACGTACACCGCGATCGGCGGCTGTCTGGATTCAAAGATGGAATTCCAGCCGGCCGCGGCGTTGGAAGCATCGAGGGGTATTACGGCCAGATCGGCCATCTTGCCGGTCGTGAGGGACCCGGCCACATCCGCGAAGCCAAGTGCCCGGGCACCGTGAAGCGTTCCCATTGCGATGATCTCGTCGGCGGTCAAATCTGCATGCTCGCGTCGCAGGAAGCGCAGCTCGTCCAGGATCGACAGCGAGGGGTTGGATGCCAGGCTGTCGGTACCGATGCAGACATTGATTCCGGCGGCCAGCATGTCACGAAACCGGTGTGGGGCGTGTTCAAATGCCCGGTGAGTGCGCGGACAATATGCCACGCTGGCACTGCCGGCGGCGATGCGGTTGATGTCGGCATCGGTGACATAGTTGGCATGAGCAATCGTGGTCCGTTTGCCGAGCAATGCGGTGCGCTTGGCCAATTCGACCGGTCCGCGGCCGCTCTTTGGTATCAGTTCGTCCCACACGCCGAGTCCGCGCAGGTAATCTGCAAACGGCCCTTCGCATTCGCGCGTAAAACGCTCCTCGTCGGCCGTCTCAGCTAGATGAATGCACAACGGGGCGTTGCACTTATCGGCTCGCTCGGCACAGGCCCGCATCCCGGCCGGCTCTACGCTGTACGGAGCGTGCGGGGATATGCCGATCTTCATGTGCTCGTAAAGCCAGTCTTCCGCGAGGGCTGCATCAAGCCGCTCGGAGAGCAGTTGCCTTCGGGTCCCGATCGCAGTTACTTCGCCAAAGGAAACGCCGCGCAGCGAGGAGGCTGATAGAACCTGGCGCGTCCATTGCGGTGTCCGGGTGATGTCACCAACCATCGTAACCCCGGATTCGAGTGACTGGGCAATGCCTGCGCGCACTGCCTGATGCACGCGCTGGCGCGTGGCGGGCTCGGCGGTGATCATCGCCATCAACCGCCGCAGCCAGGCGATGAAATCCGGACCGGGCGAGATTCGACCCGCCAGCCTGCTCAGGTCAAGGTGGGTGTGGGCGTTGACGAAACCGGGGCAGATAACGGCGTCGCCATAATCTTCCGCAGGCCGACCGGGGAGCTCTCTCGCGGAGCCGACGGCGACGATGCGCCCACGCTCGATCACCACGGCCCCATCTTCGATCGCCGGCCGATCAACCGGTACGACATACCGGGCCTTAATAATCATGACATATCAGCGACACTTTCCGTCGAGCATTCCGTGCACCAGTCTCACGCCGCCGCCGCCGACCCACCGGACGAGCCGCCGGACACGCGAGCAGGGTCCCACGGATTCCGTGTTGGGCCAAACGCACCGTGCTCTGTGCTGCTGCCCATCGCGAACTCGTCGAGATTGGTCTTGCCGACAATGATTGCACCAGCACCCTCCAACCGCTCGACGACATGGGCGTCGTAGCGCGAGTGAAACGGATCGAGAATCCTGGAGGCGCACGTCGTAGCCCCGAAGGTTGTGCAGATGTTGTCCTTGACGGCGACGGGCACACCAGCCAGCGGACCGAGCTGATCACCCTGGGCGCGAGCGGCGTCGACGTTCCGCGCACAAGACAACGCCCGGTCACGATCGCAACTGAGAAAAGCGTTCAACGCGCCATTGGAGGCTTCGATGCGATCCAGGCATTCGCCCACCACCTCCTCGGCGGATCGCTCACCGGTCGCAACTGCCCGTGCGATTGCCGCCGTTGTAGCCGGAAAGGTCATCGTCTAGGCACTATCTTGACCCAATACCTTGGGGACCCGGAAGAAATTATCCTGACACTGCGGCGCGTTGTGCAAGGCGCGATCCGGTTCCCAACACGGGCGAACGGTGTCGCCGCGGAACACGTTGGTAACCGGGAGGGCATGGGCCGTCGGCGGAATACCGGTCGTGTCCGGTTCATTGAGTTGCTCCACATAGCTCAGGATGCTGGATAGCTGCTTGGCAAAACGGACCACTTCCTCATCGGTCACATCGAGCCTCGCTAAGTGGGCGACGTGACGGACAGCAGTCTCATCCAAAGATGATGCCATGCCAATGGCTCCGCAATACGGTGCTATTCAAGCTGATCCGCCTCCCCGTTGCCGACATCTCTACCCGTGGCCGGAACGTCGATGAACGAATCGTGCTGACCGTTATGAATCACCACCATCCGTTTCTTGAATGCTTCACTCAGACGTCGCCGAACCCAGTGACGGACCGGCGGAACCAGCAGGGCAAATCCACACATGTCGGTCAGGATGCCGGGCGTTACCAAGACCAGGCCTGCGGCAAGAATCAGGGCACCGTCCACAACGGCACCGGCCGGCGGGATCCCAGCGGCCAGATCGGCGCGTATCCGGGCCAGCGCCTTGAGCCCCTCGCGTCTCGCCAGCCAGGCTCCAACGACCCCGGTCACAACGACCAGTGCGATGGTGCTCTTCCAGGTGAACCACTCCGCGAGGCGCAGCAGAATCAGCAGCTCCACGAGCGGAACAATGGTCAACAATAGCACCAGACGCAACAACACGAAGTAGGACCTCCCACCCGGCAAATCTCACTGCCGCAACAGTGACGAGCACCAGGCGGACAACCGCCGTAAGCCGCACTGTGTCCCGTCAGCGTATCGCGCCAACTGAAGTCCGTCTACCGTTGGCACATTAGTGCGGGGTCGGCTAATCGCACCGATCGGTATGTGCTACAAGTGCGATTTGACCTGAGAACTCCACCGAAAACAAAGCAACCGTGACCACATGACAACCGATAATCTACTGGAATGTGCGCTTGGGATGATCCCGGGAGGAGTTAGTGCGAGCCGACGCTGCTACACCACCGCTGTCGCGACGGAAGAAGGCGTTGTTCATCATGGCGATTTTCGCGCTAATGATGGGACTGGCCGAGGGTATGGCTCGGGCCATCGACGCCTGGACATACGTATCGGTGGGCGAATTGCGCGAGACTTACCGCCAACGCCGTGATTGGCGCCTGGGGAAGTCGTGGCCCCTGCAGCGTGGGGATTACCCCTACCTGCCCTACGTTCCCAACCCGGAGCATCCGGAGGTCAACGAGCTCGGTTTTCGCGGTAAGCCATTCTCGCGTGAGAAGGCCCCGGACTCCTACCGCATTTTCTGCCTGGGAGGATCGACCACCTGGAACGGATACCCGGTGCATTTGGAACAGGAGCTCCGCGGCGATTTCGCCCGGCACGGTCTCAACCTGGAGGTGATCAACGCCGGTAACCAGTGTTGGACCAGCTTAGAGTCGCTGATCAACTTCATCACCCGCTGTCTTCCGCTGAAGCCCGATGCCATTGTCGTGTACCAGGCGATCAACGACGCCATATTCGCATTCAGCGAGACCGTAGCACCAGACTATACACACTTCAGGAAGCGGTTCGAAAGAGACGCTCCACTGTTTTGGGACCGCCTGCCCGAGTTTCTAGACCACTCGGCAGCCTTTGCAGGATTCCGGGCAGTCTTCGAGAGGAAGGTCGGGACGCGAGGCATCAAAATCGATATCATAAAGGATATTGACCAGTCCGGGCCGCGACCCTACCTGAGTGTCGAGCCCTACCGGCAGAACATTCGTACGCTGGTATCCATCGCTCGGGCCCGTGGTATCGAGGTCTTCCTGTGCACCCAGGTATTCAACCGCGAGTACGAGTACAGATTCCACCTGCAACGGCGGTGGGCTGATGCGGTCGACGACGTGAACAACATGACGCGCTCGTTCGCCGGGCGATGGGATGATGTCCATGTGATCGACGTGGCGGCCGCTCTGCGCGGAAGCAGCGATCTGATGACGGATTACTGTCACTTCACCGAAGACGGCAAAGCCAGACTGGCAGGTTTCATAGGCGGCAAGATAAGACCGCATATTGTCTCACTGGTAACCAGGCGCAAGGACAAACGTGAGGACACGACAGCCTCCCTGGCGGAGGCCGTGCAACCGAAAGGTTTGCCGAGCAGGCGTCACCCGCAGTCAGAGCGATTGTCCCCAAGCAACCAGGACGTAAGGCGACATGAGTGATCAGCAGGAACTCGACAACTTCACGGCGCGAGAACAAGGACAGGCGGCATGGAAGCGAGGTCTGCGTTTTGCGTCGCGGCTGGCGCTACCCTCGGGCCGCTGGATTCGTCCGCCTCGCCCCGCCGCTTTGGGTTGGATGTCCAAAGCGGGGTTCAAGATAGGCTGGCTCAACGGCCCGGATGCCCTCGCTCCGCCGTGCAACTAGGCCGCAAGCGGGCCAGTCCGGTTGGCCGTTGGATCACGCTGTCCGGTAGGTGAAGGCGATTGGCTGTTGGGCGATGCAGGCATCAATGACCCGTTCCACAGCTTCTTGTGTCTCCTCGATCGTCGTGCTGGGTATGGATGTCAGTTCGCGCCGTGCGCTGATCAATTGCCGGTAACCAGCATACTTCGCTGCATAGTAACTGGCGTCATGCTCCTCACGTCGCCGCCGGGCCACCTCCGGCAAGGTGTCGATCAAGAACGCAACGCGGGGTTTTGGTGCAAGCCGGCACATCAGCCGCCCAAGCGTACCGTTCGCCTTCGGCAGGTTGGCCATCTTGTCGTAGATATAACGGTCACACACAACCGCGGTGTATCCCCGCCAATGCAACAGTCGGATCCATAAGAAAAGAGCAAGGCAGTCAAGTGGATAAACGATCAGCCTTGTGAGGCTCACTGCCCGCTGTCTCCAGCCGGGCCGGACGGCCGGACCTACGGCATACGCTTGGTGTTGTGATTGCGCCGATGTGGTCTGCTTCTTGGCTTGTCGTGCCCTTGGAGTCAGACGCTGCAATATGTGGCTCGCCACGACCAGTATCCCGCCGGCGGAAATGCGCGCCGCCGGCAGTACACCTACGCGATAGCCCCGCCGTGACAAATAATCGGCCGTGCGGGCCACGTGTGTGCTCTTCCCACTCCCGTCCAATCCTGAAAAGGTGATCAGCAACATCAGCGAAGCGGCTTGTAGGCCTTGACGACCAGCTCCTTGGCAAGGTGCCGGCAGAGCGGATACCTGGTCAGACCGTGCAGGTGGCGCGCCGGTCCCGGTGCCACGGTAGACAGGCGCGCCAAGCCGTCCAGACCGACACCTCGACTCTCAACGCACGACCACCGGCGGAACAGGCTACGAACCTGGTGCGGCCAGACATACGAACGCCGTCGACCGCCGTGGAACCAGCGATCCCGGTACTCCACGTACAACGCGCCGGCCACACCGCGAAACAGGTTCCGCATCTCGGCGATAAGAAAGCCTCCGGGGCGAATAACGCGATGCATTTCCGCAAGTATCGCCGGCCAGTAACGCCGCGGGAAAAGGTGAAAGAAACGCATGCTTGTCAGGATGTCGATGCTGTCATTGGCCAGAGGAAGCCGGAAGGCATCCCCCATTACCAGCAACAAGGTCTTTGAATGTTCTCCTGCCTTGTGCTGACAGGTTCGGAGCATCCCCGGGGAAAGGTCGACCCCGAACATCTTGTGGGTTCGTCCGCGATCGCGCAGATAGAACAGGAAACGTCCAGTTCCACAGGGCATGTCGACGTGGACCGTATCTTCATTCGTGGGGCCTATCATTTCATCAATTGTCTGATAGGCCACTTCAAAAAAGAACTTTCCGTTGGCGCTGATGGTCCGCTGGGCATCGTAGGTCGCGGACTGTTTGGTGTATGAGTTGCGCAGGGAGTGTTTGAGCTGCTGCAGGCGGTTGTCATCCACGTTCTTTGTAAGCGCCACTTTTGCAGCCCTTTCACACTCGTGCGATGGGGCTCGCTGTGGTCAACAAGCGACGAGCGAAGCGTTGGCACCAACCCCGCACTACCATTTTGCTAAGGGACCATTGCCGGGTATTCTCGGCAGCTACCGTCAAACACATAATCGTAGCCACAAGATCGACGGCCTGCCTTGTTCGATCGTCCAATCCTCCCTGGTAGTAAGCCTGTGCGAAGCAACGCCATACCCGGTCGGCAGCAGGACATTTGCCATAAAGCCACAGGTTCCCTGCAAAGGAAGCCACATCCGCCAGTGACCAGCTCACCCGCGGCGTCGTCCACCAGTCGATCACCGTCAGATCACCGTCTCGGATCAGAACATTGTCGGGCTTCACGTCCCCATGGATAAAGCCGGCCGGCTCGTGATCGCCAAATGCCGCGGTGATGGCATCGAGATCGAAGCGATCGGCCCAGGAGCGTGCGGATGTCAGTCCTTCCCGACTCAGTGCGTGGGCAGCCCGCCGGCCGCGCTCGATGCGCTTCTCGAGGAGACAGCGGGCGTTGACCGTAAGCCGGCCGTCGTCTCGGCGTCGGGCTTGCATACCCAGTAGCGGTTCAATGTCGGCCCCATATCTGGGATGCCCGCCGGCAAAGGCGCGGAGCCATTCGCCGAGCCCGGTACTGTAGCGGTCCAGAGCCGACGCAGACCTCGGTGCAGGTGTAAACCCGTTGACTAAGTATCGCCCAAGTCGTTCACCGCGGCGCCCCTCCATCAACAACACCTTCTCGTCGGGCCAAAACGCCAGAATACTCACGACCTTACGACATAGCACAGGATGGTGCCGGCGCCACCACTTCATGCGCGTCAGCGTCAGTGCCATGGCAGTAGCATCCGCGGCGGGACACCACTTGACGCAAAACGACCGGCAAACCCGTGTGTCTCGTATCACCCCACATAGGATCAGGCCGCCGGATCCCCGATACACTCGGCGCCTTAGCGTGATGCTGATGTCAGCATCAAGATCAGGCCAATGCTCGCGGCATGAGCGCTCCAGACGTTGAGTCCAACGCCGCCGGCGCTCCGGCGTCAGCCGCTCGGCCGGCCTCTTACCGACAGCCCATCGCATAAGGAAACGCGTTTCATTCAAAGTGGTCCCGTCGGAGCCCGGCCGTCCGTTCGGCCGCGCACACTTCTGCAACCTCTTGGACTATCGGACGCTAAAGACCGGCTCCTGAGCTACATGTCAACTACAGAGAATACGTGAGAACCAGACTGCTGCTATAGATGGTCAGGCCCTTATCGCCAAGCAGCCAGGCAGATATTCCCCAGAAGGTACCGCCCCAGCACACGGCGGGCGAAGGCGGGAAGCAGACGCAGCAGCCGTTCAACCACGAGGAAGCACCAGACCGGTACGCGAAATGACTGTGACTTGACGCTCCAGAAACCCTGCCAGGAACGGTAGCCTAGCTCCCTCAAGACGGACACCAGCTCCGCGTAGGTCCACTCTTTGAGGTGAAAACCCTGGGGTTCTTTGCAGAAGTACTTGGAGATATCGTGAGGGCCGGTGAACTTGTGCGGTGTGCAAAAGACATAAACCCCACCGTCTCTAAGGATATTTCTGGCCATCTGGAAGTGCAAGGCGGTGTCCTCGGGGTGCAAATGTTCGACGAGCTGGTCGCTGAAGAAGATGTCTACAGAGTTTTGTTCAAGTGCGAGGTTGTACCCATCATAGACCAGAAGCCTGAAGTTCTCGGGTGCGTCCTGATAATCCTCGCGCTCATCGGAGAGACCGACTCCGTAAACAGACTTCACGTGCCTGCAAAGTGCGTAGGACAACCGGCAGTCGCCCGGTCCCAACTCGACCATCACCGTGCCGTTGTTGATAAAGCGATTGAGCAGTCTGAGTCGTGCGCTGTTGTTGGCGGCGCTACGCTGGGGATCTTCTCGCCGCCGCAGGCGCGGGTGGTCGGGGACCTTCTCAAACAGCTCGTCGTACATCGTGCGGTGGATCCGCGCACGCTCAGCCCGGTCGACTTGTTTCAGCCGCGAGGCAATGGCTTTCTCCACTTCAAAGTGGTTCTTGAGTTGACGGACCGTGCGATCAGGTGGAGGAGGCGTCCTCAGCTTCATCACTGCGGCCTTTTAGCGAAACGGTAATCCCCAGGAATTGCTCACCCCGTCATCACCGCGAGCAGTCTCGATAAGACGGCAAGTCCTCGAATAGCTCGGACTATTGGTATCCCCGATCCCAGTACTGGGAAGCTGCTCTCACACTGTGCTATCGGCACTGATTCTGAACCCGGTGAACAATCCAGATTGGCAAACCTAACGATTAAGCGCAGCCCGACCAGGACCGATATTCTGGGCGAGGCTCATGTGCAGTGCCGGACCCTACAGCTAATGACGAACCGGGCTAATAGTGACAGCCCCTTGGCGCAAGTTATGAGACCGGCGCAAATGTCCCCCGTCTCCATAACGAGTAAACCACATGTCTGCAATGCAGGTAACGCCGCGCGCCTGACGGATCGACTTGCGCCCGCCGAGATCACATTAACGCGTGCGGATCTCGAACGCACATTTCGGCTCAAACATGGCAACCTGGTCCGAACGGGATGGGCACCGCGCATGCAGTGGGCCTTCGATTACTTCAATCCGGACGATTACTACGAAGCCTTGGTGGCCAAACTGGTCCAACCGGGCATGCGATGGCTGGACGTGGGCTGTGGTCGAATGATATTCCCCAGCAATCCTCGCTTGGCGCAGATCCTGGCGTGCCGGTGCAGCCTCCTCGTAGGCGTCGATCCGTCCGACACATTGGACGAGAACCGCTACGTTCACCGGAAGGTGAAGCAGCCGATTGAAGACTTCAATACCGAGGAGTCGTTCGACGTCGTGACGCTGCGAATGGTGGCAGAGCACATTGCAGAGCCGCACAAGGCCCTGGCGTCTCTGGTGCGTTCAACCCGACCCGGCAGCCGGGTGGTCGTATACACGGTCAACAAATGGGCGCCGGTCTCCACCGCCGCACGGTTGATACCGTTTCGCTTTCATCATCGATTGAAGAGTCTGATGTGGAAGGTCGAGAAGAGAGACACCTTCCCGGTCGTCTACCGGATGAATACCAGAAGGTGCCTCTCGGAGGTTTTTCGCGTAGCGGGGTTTCAGGAGCGTTACTTTGCTCGCCTGGATGACTGTCGGGCATCCGGTCGCTTCCGGCGGTTGCGATATGTCGAGCTGTGTTTCCGGCTTCTGTTGCGACGCTGCGGCCTGTGCTATCCGGAGTCCTGCCTGCTGGCGGTCTATGAGCGCCGCTGAGGGCGATCCAGCCTGACGGGGTTTCATGTTCGTGAACGACGCTTGGGAAGGCATGTCTTTAGCGGTCAGCGCATCCTGTCGACATACGATTCGTGCAGATGCGGAACACTGTTGCGCGGATGAGGAGACTGGCGCGCTGCGTCAACGTGACCGCGTCGTAGAGTTGCAAGATGTGGCCTCTTAAAACCATCCTCTATTTTGTCCTTTTTTGGGGCGCCTGTCTCATGGCCCTGGTGAACCCAATCTGGGGCGTGCTCAACTACCTGATGGTCTACCAGATGCACCCGAAGTGGACGTGGTGGGGTGCGCCCCTGGCGGCCCTTGGCATGCGATTCTCCCTACTTGCGGCCATATTTACGATCCTGGGGCTGCTTACCGGTCGGAAGCACGTGCCCCAAATCAAGCCCTTCGTTTCCCTATGGGAGGTTGGTGTACTGATTCTAGTGGCGTCTGGCGGGCTGAACCTGGTCCTTGGTTACGGCTACAACACCGACTCGGCCTACGCCTTCGAAAAAATGTGGAAGATGCTGTTATTCGTCCTCATCCTCGGGCGGCTTGCAACCACACGGGAGAACCTGAAACTGGTAACCTGGACCCTTGTCGCGGGAAGCTTATACGTAGGGTATGACGCGTTCACGGCACCCGCCTCCGCATTTTACCTCGGGCGTCTGGAGATGATCGGCGGTCCGGATTTTTCAACGACATCCGGCTTGGCCGCGCACCTCTCCGCTGTACTGCCCATCATCGGCGCGGCCTTTCTGATTGCTCGCAAGTGGAGATGGCGCATATTCGCGGCGGTAGCCGGGGCGTTGTCATGCAACACGATCATTCTGTGTCGAACACGTTCGGCGTTTATCGGCCTTGTCGGTGGAGTACTGGCCGCCGTGCTCATGGCACCGCGCGCCAGACGATATCGTATCCACTGTCTTCTTATCGCCGGAGCGGCAATCACGTATGCGCTTACCGACGACCATTTCTGGAACAGGATGGGAACGCTCACCGATAGAGAAGCACTTGCCCAGGATACGGCCACCGTCGGCCGCTCCGAAATCTGGCTGCTTTCGCTAAGAGTCCTTGCGGACAACCCGCAGGGTGTCGGCCCCGGCAATTTCCCACGCGTGATTGGATCCTACAACCCGCGCTATTACAAACGATCAACGCACAACACGCTACTGGTGTGCTTCACCGAGTTCGGCATCCACGGCGGCATCGTCTTTCTGCTGATGGTTGCGGGATCCTTGAGGTTCCTTTTTCTCAGTAACAGGCTGGCCAACAGTACAAAACATCCCATCGAGACGAAGCTGCTCACCTATGGATTCTTTGTTGCCTTTGTCACGTATTTCGTAACCGGATTGGGAACCGAGCGCTTCTATTGCGAATCGTTCTGGTGGATTCTTGTTCTGCCACTGTGTCTATACCGCGTTGTGCTGCGCGAGGCGACTGCGGGCGTTGAAGTCCCGGAGTTGGCGAAAATCCCATACCAAAGCGAGAAGGATGCCGTTTTCGGCCGTCTGCAACATGGACTCTGCTAACCGTCCGGTCGTTGTCCACGTCGTCCATTCGCTGGAAGGCGGTGGTACGGAACGCACACTTGTGACCCTGTTGCGCGCCTTTGATCCGTCAGCCTTTCGTCATGTTGTTGTCACGCTCCGCGGTGCGGGCTCCCTGTCGACACGTCTGCCTGATCACGTGGCCTGCCGACCAATCGCTGTAGTTGGGCGATCGTGGTGGACCGGACTTAGGCTCGCAAAAATCACCCGCGATTATCGGGCCGCACTGGTTCATGCTCGCAACACGGGATGTTGGGTCGATGCAATCATCGCCAGGTACTTGACATCCGGGGCTCGGCTGGTGCTTGGCTTTCACGGTTTGGAGACGACGCAGCCGTTTAGCAGGCGACAACGGCGATGGGCCCGAGGGGCCGTGCTTGCCGGTGCTCGTTTCGTGAGCGTGTCCGAGGCTGGTCGGCGGCAACTCCACGACCAGGCCAGCGTCCCCTCAGACCGGATCGACGTACTGCGAAACGGCGTTGACTTGCGCCAATTCGGTGGCCTGCAAAACGGTACACGGGAGCGGATGCGGGCCAGTTTCGGGTTCGATGACCTGACCTTCGTCGTGGGGACCGTGGGCTCTTTGACGCCGGTGAAACAACATGCCACACTGATTAGGGCGGTGGCCTGCGCCGCTGAATACGTTTCCCACATCAGACTACTCGTCGTCGGGGACGGCCCGCTCCGGGCGTCGCTAACCGAGCAGGCCCGCGCGGCAGGCATAGCCAATCGTGTGGTCTTCGCCGGCAGGCGTGAGGACGTCCCGGCGCTTATGCGATGCATGGACGCTTATGTATGCAGCAGCGCATCTGAGGGGATGAGTAACGCACTGCTCGAGGCTATGGCAACCGGCCTGCCCGTGATTGCCACGGACGTAGGCGACAACGCGCGCATGGTGCGAAATGGAATTGACGGACGCATTGTGGAACCCTGCAGTTGTGCCGCAATTGCCGACGCGTTGACTTTGCTTGCCCGGAATCCAGACCATCACCAAGGGTTTGCGGCTGCGGCCCGAGCTCGTGCCGAAGAGTACGACTTTGATCGGACGGTCCGTGCCTACGAGGCGTACTACCGGGCGCTGGTGGTCACACCCGACGGGGCCACCTCCGGTGTGATCAGTGGAGCGACCTGCCCCCCGGTCGCGTAACGTTTGCCCGTTTCACTCTGCCAAATCGTGCGCTGATGTGGAGAAGGCCGACCCACCAATGTGGTGACGTTGACCGTCCGGTAATGCCATTGTAATATCACCGTAAGATACAGCAGTACCGACCTGTGTCGCCCACCGGCTCTTTGGCCTCAAGCGCATCCACACGGCGTCCGAAAAAAGAGGCGCGACCGCGCGCTACTCGAGCAACACGGCGGACCCACCGGTTGCCGTGTTGACGTTCGGCGGGGTGCATCCTTGTAGTGAACCAACCCGGCGCGTAAGCAGAAACCGGGCAGAGTGTTTGGCGTATGCCGCACAAGCGTGACAAAAGCGGGAGGCTTATAAAGAAGCAAGCGTACTCCTCAGGTCGTTATCGACCAAATGGTGCAGGCTCGTTGGGTCGTGGGGAGCACATCATCGATGAGGATCGCCCCTTCGCAGAGATTCGCAAAACACTGCACGACGCCCTGCGGATGTTGTCACTGCATCGTTGGGCGTTTTTCATCCCCTTCAGTATTGTGACCTGCGCCGTATTTGTTCTGAGTCTCTATTATCCGCGGACTTACAGAGCCACTACGTCCTTCGAGCGCCGAAACGATCCCGTGATGACGAATCTTCCGATTTCTGCAGGCGCCGCATCCTTCAAATACTTCCGCAACACCATTGTGCAGGATCTGACCTCGATCGAGTGCATGTCCGAGGTCGCTGAGAATCTTGGCTTGACCAAAGACTTCGAGCGTAATCCGGACGGAACCATGACCGGCGCCTCCATACAACGGCGCAACGCCCTGGCACGTTCGCTCGCCTCCGGGCTTAAGGTCTCAACCGTCTCACCCAGCGAACAGATCGACATCATTCGGATCACATACACCGGCCCGGATCCGACCATCGGCAGGAAGCTGGTCGACGAGGTGAAACACACCTACGGCCGCCGTACGATGGTCTGGATTCACAACTTTCTGACCAGTCAGCGTGACTACTTCGAGCGGGAAGCCCAAGAAGCACGGGCGGAAGTAAAGAAGACTCAGCGCGAGGAGACACGTCTCCGCTTGGAGAATCCCCACGTGGACCCGACCAATCCCGGTGCCATCTCGCTGAAGCTGGCACAGTTGGAAATGGAACGCCGGGAATTGCAGTTGCGGCAACGAGAATACGAGGCCGAGCTGTCAGCGTTGCAGCAGTTGCTGGCCGCGACGGAGCCGCCGGTGGCCTCGGAACCGGGGCCGGCTGATGAAGGTGAGGCTCCCGGTAACGAGGTTTACTTGAGCCCGCAGGCCCATCAGCTCAGCGGTCAAGTCCGGGAAGTGGACCAGAAGATTGTGGAGTTGAGGACGACCCGAGGGATGACCGATCTCCATCCGGAAATCCAAAAGCTCCTGGTTCGGCATCGCTGGCTTCAGGACGAGCTGGAGCACCAGCGCGCCATCGACCATACCGCCGCGGTCACCAACGGATCGCTTGACACGATGGCGATGCTATCACCAACTGCGGTCCTGGCCGGGCAACCGTACAATGGAGATCGTGCCAGGTTGCTCGTACAGATTGCCGCCCAAAAGGCCAAGCTCAAGGACATTGAGATCAGCATGCAGACCAACGAGCTGGCCACCAACCAGTTACGCCAGGCCAAACGGGAGGTCTACGACAAACAGGAGGAATTTGCGGAGATCACGGGACTGGTAGCACAGGCCAAACAGAAGCAAAGACGGCTGGAGACGACGCTGACCAGCATCGAGCCGGCTATCAAGGCAATCGAGCAAGACCGGCTGCTACAGTTTTCCGAAGGGCAGCCGGCGCGCGGCAGCAGCATCCCCATATCCCCGAAGTCCCAGACCATTGTCTTGCTGTCCCTTCTGGCAGGTCTGGCCACCGGCGTCGTGTTCGTTGTCCTTGCCGAAGTGTTCGATCATGTTTACCGGGCCTCCGGGCAGGTGGCCCGAAGCCTCGGATTGCCCCTGCTCGAGTCTATCGATGAGATCATAACCGCAAAGGACCGGCGCTACCTCTTCCTTCGCAGGGCGGTTGTCACTCCGCTAATCGTGACCTGTCTCGTGGGACTCACTGGATTCGTTGGGTCGATGGCCTATCTCAGCATAGAGCAGCCCTGGACCTATCAGAAGATCAGGAAGATCCCCCAGGCAGCGGTCCGACTGTTCGCCGACCAGCCGCCGGATACGCAAGTGCATTAGGATCGGCGTTTCCTTGCGGGCTGGCGACGTTTCGGCTTTGTCTCCTCCTGGTGGATGGGGAAAAAGACTTGGACCTCGGTTCCCGCTCCGGGCGTTGAATCGATCATCACCATCGCGTTGTGCTGCCGCAGGATGCCCAGCACCGCAGCAAGCCCCAGCCCATGACCCTCCACTTTCGTGGTAAAGAAGGGATCGAACACCCGCGTGACGGTGCCCTCATCCATACCACAGCCGGTGTCGGTGACGACCATCACGACGTACCGCCCCGGCCTGGAATCGTGTGGAACGCAACGGGCGACATCAGCGGCCGTCAACTCAGCATGCCGCGTCGTGATCCCTATGGCCCCACCGTCGGCCATGGCCTCCCTGGCGTTTAAGCACAGGTTCAGGAGAATCTGCTCGACCTGGCTGCGGTCAGCCAGGATAGTGGCAAGACCATCTGCCAACCGGAGCTTCAGGTCGTGTTGTTTTCCGATCGACGATCGCACGAACTTGATCGCGTCTTGGATGACCGTATTGAGGTCTGTGGGCTGTGGATTATGGCGTCCGGTGCGGGAATAGGCCAGGAGGTGTTTGATCAGCATGTCGGCGCGTGACCCGGCCTCCTCGATCAATTCGATGTGCTCGATCGCTCCAGCAGGCAGACCTTTGACCGACCGCAATAAAGCGGTGTTGCCAAGGATAATCATCAGCGAGCTGTTGAAATCGTGGGCGATACCGCTGGCCATCACCCCCAGGCTCTCCAGCTTCTGAGCATTGCGTATTTGGGCCTCCATGGCCTCCCGCTTGGATACGTCCATCACCATCGAAGCGACGCCTCGTATCCGGCCCGCCGAATCGCGCAGCGGAGTATTGAACCATTCGCAGGTCAATCTGGATCCATCCCTGCGTACGTTTGCATTGATCGAATGACTCGAAGTGTCACCCTTTAGAAGATCGAACCACACTGCCTCCACAGCCGAGACCGCATCCGGCGGTACGATAAGGTCATAGGCGTGCTTGCCGAGCGCCTCGTTCTTGGCGTAACCGAAGGTTCGCTCTGCGGCCGGGTTCCACTCGACAACGCGAAAATCCGTGTCCCACACGATGTACGCCAGCGGCATGCGTACAACGTGAAACTGCAGGCGCTGCAAGGCGTCGTTGAGCTTCTCGATCATATCCCGGTGCTCGGTGAAGTCGCGGACGACGGCGGTAAAGACGGGCGTGTCCGCCTGCCGACCAACGGCTACCGAGATCTCGATAGGCACCTCGGTTCCGTCCTTCCGCAGAGCTTCGGTGTAGATCGTCCTGCCGAAGGGTTCCTCGCCGGCGGAGTCGGCGTGTCGACGAAAGCCGGACAGATGCTTACGCCGAAGGCGCCGCGGGATCAGCTTGGTAATGGACATTCCGCCGGCCTCTTTTGCGGAGTACCCGAATAGGGCTTCCGCGGCAGGGTTCCACGACGTAATCCTGCCCTTGGAGTCTGCGGCGATAACCGCCGCATGGCAAAGGTCTACCAGGGTGCTGTAAGCGTCCAGGGAACGTTGCAGCTCCTGCTGAGAGTCCAGCCGCTCGGTGATATCGCGGATAACGGTCTGATAGGTCCTATCCCCCAGCTTAATGGCGTGGGCCTCGACCGGTACTTGGGTGCCATCCTTTCGCTGCAGAATGTGATCGCTGCGCGTCCGCCCGGTCTTTTGCAACAGGTCAAAACGTTCGGCGGAGCGAGTCCGCTCCGAAGGGATGGTGAGATCCCCGATGCGCATCTGTAGCAATTCGTCCCGTGTGTGGCCGGTCAGGACGCAGGCTGCAGGGTTCGCGTTGATGTAATGACCTTTGCTGTCGACAACGAGGATGGCATCGGGGGCTTGCTCGAACAGGCCCTGATAGTCGATTATCCGCCCCGATCGTGGTGGCGATTTGACCGGCCCACGGCGACGAGTGGTAGGCCGCCGGGTGGGGGCGTGTACCCTACCATGCTGGCTGCGACGTGTACCCATGCCATTGATTATACTCCAATCCGCGGCGTGGAGCGATCCGTTCAGGCCAGGCTTCACTGACTCGGGTGTGGCCATATTTTTTGGCAACGTCGGATTCTTGTGTCATCCTTCGCGAAGCGAAGAATCTCTTTCCGCGCCCATTCCGGGGTGCCTCGTGGAGATGCTTCGCTGCGCGCCGAGGAGTGCCCTTACCGCGTCTTCAGTTCCTGCAAATACATCTCCAGGCGCGCATGTACGTACCGGTCGCTCTCCGCCGATAACCGCTGCTCAAACAGCTCCATGATTTCCGCGCGGAGACCCCGCCCGCCGTGTTCCGCGATGTCCTTGAGGCTATCGACAATACCTCTGAGGATCCACACGTCCGGCTCCTGAGAAAGGGCTCGCGCGAGATGGTCCTTCAGCGCCCGCAGGTCGCGAACCTCGCCGCGCGCCAGGCGATGCCCGACCTGCCGTCGGGCCTCCATACGCTTGAGCGTTGCGTTCTGCCGGCCGATCTCGTCGTCCGGCGGATCCGGAAAGGACCAGTAGTCCTCCAGAAGCTGCTCGGTGGTTCGCTGGGGAACAGTTTGGATGTACGCGTGGGCTTCGGCCCAGGGACTCGACGCCGGATCGGGCGACGCCTTGAGCATCCGGCTCAGGCGCAGCCCAACCGGTCGGGTCTCCTTTTCTGCAAGCGTTGCAGCGCGAGTCGCGGGATCAAGCTCCTTGAGGGTCTGGTCGAGCGAAGCACGGATCAAGGGGTTGCCCACCCGTTCGCGCACGCTGCCCACCGCCTCGCGCATGCTGCGCAGGGCCTCTAGGAGCACCGGGTCTCCGGGCTGACCGATGATCCGGCGCAGGGCGTGGATGGCGCCGCCGCGCACCTTGTCCGATGGATCCTTTCGGGCAATTTCCAGCACCCGGTCGCGGATCGCGAGCCTGGCTGCGTCGCTTAATCGCCCACTGGCGAACAGCTTGCCGTATCCGACGGTCCGGTCCCCCAGGATCGCGCTCCGGGCGTAATTCGCGGCCCGCGCCAGCGCATCGTTCCGGGTAGGGTCTTCGAGCATGTTGTCGTCGTAGAAGCGCTCCAGGGGCCAGAGGTCTTCCGGACCGATTTCTCCATCGGTGGCGAGGATTTGCTCCGTCAGGCCGGCGAGCCCATCGTTGACGCCTGAGATAGTCTCCAGCAACACCGCCCTCTGCTCCGGGGGAAGGGACCCGGAGTCGCCTCCGCCCCCCGTCGGGGGGCCGAGGAAGTCCCGGATCGCTTTCGCGATCGCTTTACCCTTCACCTGGCGCCCGGACCATCGGGCCACGATCCGGCGCTTTCCCGAATCGATCAGCACGACGCCGGGCAGTTCGTCGATCCCGTAGTCCTTGGGCGACCGGCTCTCTGCGCCCACCTTGTAAGGGATTTCCTCTCGGTGAATGAAAGCCTTGGCGTCCTTGCACTCATCGTTCGTCAAAGCAACGATGAGCAAGCGCCCGTCATCATAAGCCTCGTGCAGCGCGCTAATGGTGTCCACAAACTCCCGGCTTTCGCGGGAGCGCACCGACCAGAACTCCAGCAGGATCAGCTCCGGCGGGTCATACAGCCGCACCGGTTGGGCGTTGAACCAGCACTTGGCGTCGATCTCGCGAGGAGCGCGGTCGGTCTCTCGCGCTTGGGCATCACCAGCGTAGGTCCGCCCGGTTGCGATGAACAGCATTACAAGTCCATAGGCAAGACGTCTTCTGGGCATGATGGATAGGTTCTCCATTGTTCACGGTGTACCGATGAAAATAGCAGTGCGCGGGCGTTCCCTGCGCCTACACTACCTTGAGAATCATTATTGTGTCGTCTCGCAATCAATGCTACAAGCGAGATCCGCCGCTTGATCAAACTGGCCGCAACAGGAGCCGCAAACACTAACGGACTGAGGGCACGAGCCGGTGCAGTCGCCCGTTTCACAGGGACAGTTGCACGCTCCGGTGCAGCCACAGCAGCCCAACCCGTGCCAGCAAGTATTGGCGCAACATTTGGCCGGTGCGACCACACCCAGGGTCTTGACCGCCGCCTGTAGTACGGTCGGCGGAATCGAGCCCGCCGGTTCTGAGTAGAGCAACAGTGCCATTGCCGCGACACAACAGACCATGAAATTGATGCGATTCATCTTGATGCCTTTCATTTAGTTCACCACTTGAAAACGGAGCTTCTGAAAACGGAATGAGCTGACAGAACTTGATAATAGAGGAGGGGGGGTCGTGTCAAGGTGTGTGGCCATACTTCTTGGCAACATCGGATTTTTGTGGCATCCTTCGCAAAGCGAAGGATCTCTTGCCCACAGTACGGAGCCGGATTCTTCGCTTCGCTCAGGATGTTGGTGTGCCAAACTACAGCCACACACGATTTATTGGGCTTTGCCAACAAGACTGGCCACACCCGGCGACTCCCGGCAGGCCTGGTCCTGCGAGACTCCCCCACGGCTCGTTTGAGCCTCTCCGCTTTTGTACTCCGGCCCGGGTTGTGGTAGTCTGCCGGCGTTTGCGTGCTCGCGGGGGCGCGGGTACGATACTTGCGGCGGTCACGGACGGCCGGTTGACCGGGGCACACGGAGGTACCCAACCCTATGTTCCTCAAACGCATTACCGCCCTTGGATTCAAGAGCTTCCCCGACAAGGTCTACTTCGACTTTGGCCCGGGGATCACCTGCATTGTGGGCCCGAACGGCTGCGGCAAAAGCAACCTGGTCGATGCCTTCCGATGGGTGCTCGGCGAACAGTCCGCCCGCTCGCTTCGGGGCCGGCAAATGAGCGACATGATCTTCAACGGCTCAAGCACACGCCACAGCAGCAGCGTGGCTCAAGTCGACCTGGTCTTCGACAACTCCGACCGGACCCTTCCGCTTGATCAAGAGGAGGTCACTGTCACGCGAAAGCTCTACCGGTCGGGCGAAAGTGAGTACCTGCTCAATCGTGAGACCATTCGTCTTAAGGATATCCGCGAGCTGTTCATGGATACCGGCGTCGGCGTGGAGGCCTACTCGGTCATCGAACAGGGCCGCGTCGACAGCCTGCTCCAGAGCAGCCCCGCGGAACGCCGCATCATCTTTGACGAGGCTGCAGGAATCAGTAAGTATAAAGCGCGACGGCGCGAAGCGGAGCGGAAACTGGAGCGGACCCAGCAGAACCTGCTGCGCGTCGCGGACATCATTGCGGAGCTGGAGAAACGTCTTCGCAGCGTCAAGCTTCAGGCCGGCAAGGCTCGGAGTTACAAAGCATATGAGGCCCGCCTGAACGAGCTTCGTTCCAGCTACGCGATGGCGGAATATCACCGCTTCACCGAACAGGTAGACCGCCTGACCCACGAGGTGCAACAGCGCAGCGACCATGTCACCGGGATCCGCACCGAAATCGACCGGAACGAGGCAAACGGGGCGCAACTCACGTCACAGCTTGATCGTTTGGCTGAGGAAATCAACACCGCGGACAGCGAGTTCCTCCAGGCCAAGTCGGGACTTCTGGCCCAGGAAGAGCGCATCGAGTCAGCCCGCAAACGCGCCGACGAACAGAGGGTGCTGTTAGAGCGATTGAAGGAGCGCCAGGCCGCCGACACCCGGCGCCTGGAGGAGAGTCAATGTCAACTGGTCGAGGCACAGGAATCAGCGGTCGGTTTGCAGCACCAGACTCGTGAATTGCACGCCCGCGTTGATGAGCTGACAGAACACGATCGGTCGCTGGCCCGCGACTTGACCCAGGCCCAGGCGATCCTCGAAGATGAAAAGGCCGGCATTATTGATCTGCTGCGCAACAGCGCCCAGATGCATAATGAGATCATCCGGCTCAACACCCATCGCGAATCGCTGGTCGGTCAAAAAGGCCGTCTCTCCGAACGCGACGCCCGAATCGTCGTTGAATTGGAGTCCACTCTAGAGCAGAAGGCCCAGCTTAATATGCGCCTGGGCGAGCTCGATGTCCTGATCGCCGAGGAGACAGAACGTCTTGAAGGAAAAAAGGCCCAAGCCGCCCGCACCGGGGCCCTTAGGCAGCAGGTTGTAGACGGGCTTGCCGGAGCCAAAGAGCAGCGCAGCGCCTTGCTGTCGCGTCGCGAGTTGCTGGAAGATTTGGAGCAACGCATGGAAGGTGTCGGCGCCGGGGCACGCCGACTTCTTGACGAAAAGCATCAAAACGGCGCCCCGGCGGCGCTGGACAGCGTAGCCGGACTTGTGGCCGACATATTTGACGCCGATGTCGCCCATGCCCGCATCATCGAATCGCTGTTGGGCGAGGCTGCCCAGCACTTGGTCATCACCGATAGCCGTACCTTCCTCGCCCACCCGGAGGTTTTCAGCGACCTCCCCGGACGGTTGACCGCCCTTTGCCTCGACCGCCTGCCGCCGATTGTCAACGAACGAGACTTTTCGGGACAGCCCGGCTTCGTTGCACGGGCCATTGACCTCGTTCGATTCCCCGACCAGTTCGAGCCTCTCGGGCGCCATCTGTTCGGAAAGACCGTCATGACGGAGGACCTTGATACCGCGCTGGCCATGGCTGCTATGGATGTCGCCGGCCATCGTTTTGTCACTCTGCAGGGCGAGGTGGTGGAGCCGGACGGCCGTGTCAGTCTGGGCCCGCCCTCGTCGGGGACAGGTCTGATCTCCCGCAAGAGCGAGTTGCGCGACATCGAGGCCCGTACAATCGAACTCGACAAGCGGATCCACACACTTGGTGACCAGCTCAACCGCATTGACGCGGAAATCAGCCACCTGGATGACGTGCAGCAAGAGCTGCGAACCGCGATCTACGAGTCCAGCACGGCCAAGGTGGAGGCGAACACCGCCCTGCAGGGCATCGACCAAACGGTCAAACGGTTAGCCAACGAGCAGCCCTTGATCGCTCAAGAGGTCGCAATGATCGAGCACCAGATCAACGAAGTGCTCGAAAAGAGCGCTGCCGAGGGCAAATCACTCGAAGCCGTCGAACGGGAAAACAAACAGCGCGAACAGAGAGTTGCAGCCCATCAGGATCGAATTGACAAGATCGTGGCCACGCGACGGGAGGTGCAGGAAGAGCTCACGCAGGTCAAGGTAAGCGCCGGCCAATTGACTGAAAAGCGTGCCGCCGCTACCGACACGATCAACTCCCTTAGACGAATCAATGGGGAACTCGAGACCACGGTCGGTGCCGTCAGGCACGATCGCGAACAATGTGAAGCCCGAATCACGGATGCCCAGAGCACGGTCGAGCGGGGGCAGGAGCAGCTCTCGACGTTGAACACCACCATCGAGCAACTGGAAGGTAGGTGCACGGAGTTGCGACACCAGCGGGAGGCCCTCCGGCACGAGTCGGAGAACCTGACCGAAACCCTGAAGACCGCGCGCAGCCGCCTTGAGACCGTCGAGACTGAACTGCACGAGCACCAAATGTCGTTCACCGAGACGAACGTCCGGCGTGACGATCTAGTCTCCCGGGTCTCGGATGAGCTGGCCATTGATCTGGCCGAACGCTACACGCAATACGACTATCAGGAACAGGATTGGGAACAGGTCGAAGCCGAAATCACCGAGCTTCGTGGCAAGATGGAACGGCTCGGCCACGTGAATCTTGATGCGATTACCGAGCTGGAAGAATTGGAACAACGGCACGGGTTCCTGACCGGACAACGGGATGATCTCACCGCCTCGCACCGACAGCTTGAACAGTTGATCGACAGGCTGAATCGCGAGTCACGGGAGCGCTTCACGACCGCCTTGGAACAGATCCGCGAGAACTTCCGAGCTTTGTTCCGCAAGCTCTTCGGCGGCGGTCGGGCGGATATCATTCTCGAAGATCCTAACAACGTCCTGGAGTGCGGGATCGAAATCCTGGCTCAGCCGCCCGGGAAGGACCTACAGGCCATCTCGCTGATGTCCGGCGGCGAGAAGTCCCTGACGGCGATTGCGCTTTTGATGAGTATTTTCAAGTCCCGTCCCGCACCGTGTGCATTTCTGGATGAGGTTGATGCCGCCCTCGATGAAGCCAACAACGAGCGTTTTAACCGGATCCTTCAGGAATTCGTCCGCGACACGCAGTTCATCATCATTACCCACTCGAAGTGGACGATGAACGTGGTGGATCAACTCTACGGGATTACCATGCAAGAGCCCGGTGTCTCGACGCAGGTGAGCGTAGAGTTTACCGGCGTGAACGTGGCCTAGCTCCTCGGACTCTTGCGGGGGAAGGCGGACCTGCGAGTATTGGTCGGATGACGGACCAACCGCTTAACATGACGGCCCCGCCGGAAATCTATCAGCAGCGTCGTGCCAGGCTGGCTGCTGGCCGGTAAGTGTTGGGCAGAAATACACCCGCGATGTCGTGCACACCGGGGTGTACGCTCGACGAAACACATCTTGAAGTTAGCGACACGCGTTGGTCAAGAGTCGAGCATCAGACCCCAACGGCACATTGCTGGTCGTGCGGGCAGACGACGAATTATTACGACGTGTAATGCCAACTCGTGTGTCCGACAACCGTGGGATCGACCCGGTGATCCCCCAACGGTTGCCGATGGCTCCCTTCTCGAACCAGACGCATGGGATGACTGTGAGCAGGAGCGGCTATGGTTCAACGCGGCGGGCGTAGATGAGGATTCCGCCCAGGAAACCAGCCAGGCCCAGGACGGCCAGCACGGTCGGGAGCCAATCGACGGCGAACTCGTTCTGCTCGAGCACGAACTCGACGGCGCGCAGGATGCCGAAGACCAGCACCGGGAAACCGAATGCCAAGCCGGCGGCAATGTTGTGACTGGGCAGGAACGACGAGCCGAACCAGGCGGCACCGAACATGCTGAATGACATGGCCGCCAGCATGGGTAGCATCTTCGTGCGGAAATTCGCGACGTTCTCTACCGTCTCGGGCCCCATCTCGCCGCTGTATGGAACAATTACGAAGAAGACCAGCAGATCGACGGCCCAGATGACCAGGCCCGCCCCTACCGCGATGACAACTTTGCTGGCGATGATCTGGGGCCGCGTGGCCGGCAGTCCGGCCAGGAACTCCGCTGAGCGGTCGCACCGTTCGCAGGCAAACGCCGCACCACCGAGCAGGGTCAGCGTTATGCACGATAGCAGCAGGCTAATCACGCTGGCAAAGCCCAGCGCCGCCGGCCAGGGGAAGATTGGCTGACCGTAGCGCCACTGCGAGACGGCGTTGATCGTGCAGAAGGCGACCAGCGGTGCCAACAGCAGGACTAAACCGGTCAGCAGGACGAGGCGGTTTACCCGGTAGTCTTTCCACAACAGCGCATTCATGCTGCGCCTCTCCGGCCTTTGACAAAGTCTTTGAATATATCTTCCAGCGCAAGATCGTGTACCTCGAGGTTCTCGACCGGGTAGCTGTTGCGCAGCTCGTCGATCGTCGCCGGCGAAAACCGGTGAACAGTGAACAGCCACTCGCGATGGCGCACCGTATGCCAGATGGTGCCGGCAGGCAGTCGCTCAAGCGGCGTATCGTTGCTCACGACCGCGCGCACCCGCTTGGTACCGGCGACCAGCTCGTCGGTCCGGCTGTCGACCAGCATCCGCCCGCCGCAGATTATGCCGATTCGGTCGGCGAGACGCTGCACGTCACTCATGACGTGGCTGGAGAAGAGCACCGTTCGGTCGCCCGTGCAGACGGTCCGCAGCACGCCGTCGAGGAACTCCTCGCGTACCAGCGGATCGAGCCCGGAGGTGGGCTCGTCGAGGATCAGCAGTTCCGGCTCGTGGGCAACCGCCAGCAGCAGGGCCAGCTTGGCCACCATGCCCTTGGAGAGCTGCCGGACGCACTTGTTGGGGTCGAGCTCGAAAATGTCCAGCAGCTCGCGGCATCGCCGGTCGTTCCAAGTCCGGTGCAGTGAGCGGCAGAACCACACGGCGTCGCTGACGCGCATCCAGCGGTAGATGAAGTGCAGCTCGGGGACGTAGCCGATTCGCCGGCGCAGTTCGGCCCGGTGGCAGGCGACATCCAGACCAAGCAGGCGGGCGCTGCCCGCGGTGCTGCGCAGAGTGTTCATCAGCATTCTGATGGTGGTAGTCTTGCCGGCGCCGTTGGGGCCGATGAAGCCAAATACTGTGCCGGTCGGCACACACAGGGAGAGACTGTCCACCGCCACTTGGTCACCGTAGCGCTTGGTGAGTGACGTGGTCTCGATGGCCGATGGCCGCGACGGAGGCGTGGTCACTTGGCGCTCCTCACTTCAGTGGCGACATCACGGGCTGCCTGCTCGAAGACGCCGCGGATTCGCCGGGTGGTCATCTTGGCGTCGCAGCCGGCGCGGATGCCCTGGACGAAGGTCTCGTAAACAGCGGTACGGGACTTCGACTGCGCCGAAGTCGCCCCATGACGCGTGACGAACATGCCCAGGCCCTTGCGCGGATGGATCAGCCCCTCACGTTCGAGCGTCTCGAAGGCACGCTGGACCGTGTTGGGATTGACCGTCAGCTCCAACGCCAAAACCCGCAGCGAGGGGATCATCTCGCCGGGGCGATAGACACCGGCGGCGATGGAGCGGCGGATGTAGTCGGCGATCTGCTGGTAGATTGGGATGGGATTGTTCGGATCGACGCTCATGTGGTCCAAGCTCCAGGGCATCGTTGCTGTGCACTAGCTTACTAGTGCACTGTAGCACGTGGCGGATGCGAAGTCAAGCCGGTCTCGGGAATTTTAAAGACCGTCGCTTCGCGGCACCGTTCTTCCCGAGAACGTCGTCCGGCCCGGATCAACGACGGGCACCGTGGCAACCGGCAAAAAAGGAAAAGGTGTCAGGATGATTTTTGCGTGTCCATGCGGGGGCGTCCGCGTGGGCGAAGGGTGATGCGCAGGCCCTATCGTGCACTTAAGGCAAGGCCCTTGTGGAACCAAATGCTCCACAAGGGCCTTTACGGCGGTGCTACGGGCTCAAGCCCGGTGTCTTGTCTGTGGCACGATGCCTGCGGGCGTGGTCAGTTATCGGCGAACCAACATGGAGGTACGAGCAAGCGGACTATCCAAGGACATCCCGGGTCTTTCTCTTCAGCCTGAGGGGGGTATGTCTGATCGTCTTGCGGGGTTGCCTGCTTGTCTCGAAGACCGGCAAGTTGAGCATCATCATTAGCGGCTGCCAGGTTGGCCTTATCTCGATTAGCCAGCCAACACGGAGGTACCAGTAGCTTCAGCCACAACGGGCAGTCGTCCCGGTCGGATTGTGCCCAGTCTATTTGATCGCGAGAGAGGACCACTTGGGGCTCCTGTTTTTGCCAGTCGGTGAACTGAACTGCATCTGCATGCGCTGGTCTTGGACTGGGAGGGGGCGTCCACCCTGCCTTATCGCCAGATGGGGTCACTTGCGGCTCGTACTCTTGCCGCTCGGTGAACTGAACTACATCGGCACGCTCTGGTCTCAGGCTGGGAGGTGGCGATTCATACTGTCCTTCAGCAGTCCAAGGTGTGCGCGGGTATGTTGCCGGGGTGAATGCACCGGCCCGAGCCACGCTTGCCTTCGCCGGCACGAACAAGTTGTCCTCGGTCTGCAACCGCACGGTCATGAGAGACTCGCGCTGAATGGCCTGACGAATGGCGAAAGGTAATTGGTCCTCAACTACCGTAGCCGTCAGCAGCCGCGTGTCGCCCTGGCGATGAATCACATCTGTGGACTCAGTCATTGTCTCAAGCACCTTGCGGGCTTTGCCGAGGTCTGCAAGCCGGGCATCGAGCGAAACCATTGCTGCGGTGACGTGCTGACGATTCCGCTCAAGGTCAACGCGCCTGGCACTATTCTCATTGGATTCGTCAAACAGCAAGTCCAGCCGGTTCTTCTCAGCCTGAAGCACGACCCTTTCTTGCAGCAGATCCCGTTTTTCCTGATCGAGCGCTCGGAAGGCTCCGTCGGGGGCGACCAGCTCACTGATGAACGCCAGGGCCATCCGGCGATCACGCAGATCGCTCATGTGCTGGTCCAGCCGGTCGATCGCACCCAACACGACCTGGAGACGCATTTCATTCTCGACGAAGCGTTTGTCGTGATTGTGGAGGTGGTCGGTCAGTAGGAACAGTCCCTTGCGCCGTTCGAGCCGATCAGCCTCTTGTCCCATTACCGCTTTGCAGCGCAGCAGATCATCATACAACTGATCGACACAGCGGAGTTTCCATTGGGCGTCTTGATGGTCCGCCACCAGAACCATCTTGGTCAGTGCTCCGGCGGCGCGAACCGCCTCGAAATCGTCGGGGCTGAAAGCGGCGCGCGTTGTCGCGTGGAAGACCTGATCGCTGCCGGGCAAGATGAGGATTTCCGCATCACGGAGCAGGTCACGAACCTGTTGGTGTCTCGCGGTTTGGGCCTTGACCTCGGCCGTAATGGCCGCATCGAGCTGCTTCTCCAAACGGTCAAAGGCCCGAAGCTGTTTAGTGAGACTCTTAAAGGCCGCCGGATCTATGCTGTCCGTCCGACCACTGATTTCATAGTCATAGGCAAGCCGCTGTTTCTGCTCCGGGATGCTGTTCTTCCACTTGTACAAATAGTCCAGCAGATCCTTGCCCTCGTAATTGACCTCGAGCCACCCCTGCATCAGGCTGTCGTCGGGACGGTCAAGGTAGGCAAAGGTGTACGAACCCGGCGCCAGAGAGGTGGCACTGTACGTCACATCGTTGCCCTCGAACGGGCCACCCCACAAAGCCACGTGGTAGGCGTCGGGCACCGGTCTTGCCGTGCTGTCGGTGTCGACGAACCCGTCGTATGAGGCGTCAACGACCCAACGCGCGTCGGCATCAGTGTCGGCGTTGGCAAACGGCTCCGGTTCAGGCGGTATCACGAACCTGACTGCGACCTGTGTCAGCTCCGTCCGCGTGACAGTTCCACTACATCCAATCAACCAGGGTGAGGCTGCAAGAATAGCGCCCATCAATAATCCACGTCTCATGTCGTCTGCTCCTAATCTGGACACGCTTATACACGACGTGTTTATCGGTTGGCCTGGAAAAGCGGCTTAGCCAATAGAATCGACAAGAAGCCGCACGGACCGATAATGTCGGCAAGGGATTACCGGCGGCGGAGAGTCCAGATAAACATTGGTCGAACAGCTTATTACTGACCCAAACCCAGCACCGGGAGGAATGAGCGAATCCCCGAGAAAAATGCCTCGGGCTGTTCGAGCCAGGGAAAGTGACCGGCATCTTCGATCAGAAGTAGCTTCGAGTTGGGGATGCCCAGATGTAGCTGCTGTGCCGCAGCCGGAGAGCAGATGAAGTCGTCGTCTCCGACCACAATCAACGTCGGAGCTTTGATCCGCCCAAGCTGATCGACGAGGGTAAACGGGATCCGCTTTGAATCGATGCTCCCGCGAAAGGCGTCGTATGACATCCACTCCGCTCGCCAATGCTTCTGACAGTCGGGAAGCTTGGCCACGTCCGACAAGTAGAAGGGCAACGCAGCGATAAGGTTCTTCCGCCACTGGTCCGCATTGGTAGCCTGACCGAGCGTTTCCAACGCCTTGCGGGCTTGTGCGTACCAGGGTTCGCTGCTACGAAGCTCCATTCGTCTTTGCACGTCGATCCAGCGCTGCTGATCCATGGAAGCGTGGGTGGTGAGCAGGATCAGGCCGCTCACGCGATCGGGGTGCTCGAGCGTGTACTGCATCACATGTACGCCGCCCTCGGAGTGGCCCATCAGCCAGACCTTGGCCTGACCGAGGTGCTCCCGGAGGGCTTCCAAGTCGTCGACGAAATGATCCCAGGTATACTCGATCGTGGAAGCCGCCCGCTCCGACCGGCCGGTGCCGCGCGTGTCCAGGTAGACCACGGTGAACGTGTCTTCAAGCGGCGTGAGCGTGCGGAAGTACAGGTCCGAGCTCGGTCCCCAACCGGGCGTGGGCATGATGCACACCGGACCTTGGCCGGAGACCTTGTACCACAGCCTCAGCCCGTTCAACTTCGCTGTGAACTCTCCCGGAGTCAGTTCTATTGGGTCACCTGCCGCAACGCTCGCCCACAGCAACGTCATAATCATCAATCGTTGGCGGAGCATCGTCGGTGTCATTATGGGGTATGCGATGTCAGCGTCCAGCAGTGGCGTTGTCTTTCAGGCTCTCCGGGCGGTTCTCGTCGTAGGCGGAAGCGTCATACCATGTAGCGCGGGTGGTTTTGACGCACTGTTGCGCGGTGCATCGTAGGTAATGGGCGGTCTCGGGTTTCCGGTTCCTCCCGGTGGTCGTCTTCCGCCCACAAGAAACTAGAGCTTAGAGATCTTGATTCCAACGCTCCGTCGTGTACGTATGTAGCCTTTCCGGCCCGTGTTGGGCCCCACATCTCTAGATGGCGTACGGCCTTCTTGCTCCGAAGAGGCACCCGACAATAGCCCAGCGATTCATCGCTGGGACTCCGTTGCCCTTTCGACTGACTAGTCCTGGAGGGACGGATGAGGACACAACAACCTTCAATCGTCCCTACGGGACTTTATAATCCATTCGATGTTTTCTCACCCAGCGATGAATCGCTGGGCATCGTTGACAGTGACCCGCAGGGCTCCGGGACCCGAGGCGTTAGGCCGAAGGGAGGCCTGCCGGGGCAGGTACGTTATGAGGGTAACATCCCGACCTTCCCCTGCGGGTAAGGTCCCGAGCCCACCCCGAAACGGGATGGGCAGCCCGTCCCAAATCCAAAGAAGCTCTCAATGTGACCCAACGTGACTGCTCGCCCTTGCGGTCTGCAGGGTACACCTATTCGCGCAAGATAGAGGATGATAACGTCCATTATTTCCCCCTAAGCAGGGGGGTTGTACAGCGGAGCATCAGCATGCGACTGTCCGAATTGGCTCAAGGAGAGGGGCGTAGGGCCTGCAGGTGCAAGATGTGGTTGCGCGGGAAAGCAGGTGGTACGGCTTCGTCCGCCGTCTCGTCCGCGGTGCACCATTGGCAATCGAGATGCTGGGCGAGGCGGACGTAGGTCATGTCATAGTGCTTTTTCGAGTAGTCAACAGCCATGCCCAGGGCCTCGCATCCTTCGGCTTCTGTGGCTTCAGCGACGTGTATCGATAGGCTGAATAGCTCATGAGCACAGCGGAGAGCCTGTTCTTTCGGAAGCCGAAAGCCATTGGTTCCCGGCAATCGGCGGCGGCAGGCTTTGGTCAGGAGGCCGCACAATTCATACGTAAAAATCCGAGGGGCGTGGAGTTCCAGGTCGCCCGAGAGAAACGTGACGAGTATCTCGTCTGCGAGGTCAATGTCCGCTTCCATAACGTCTTGCAGAAACCACTTTGCGGCAACGCTCGCATCAATGACCATCCGCTCACTCATCGTCGCGGAGCTCCCGAAGGGCCTCTACGATATCGAAGTCGAGCGGGCCGATTTCTCCCCGGAGTGTTCGAATTCGGTCGTAGGTTGCTCGGGCTTCCGGAGACATGCGACGCAGCCGTTCATCTCGGTGGTGACGGCGGAGGAGCCTTGCGACGGAGCTAATCGTCGTCGACGTTTGTTTTGTGGCTCGCGTCAAACGGTCGAGGGGCTCTGCCAAGAACCAGCTTTCCTTGTGAAGCGAAGCCCAAGCGTTGGCGAGAGCTTCGCTTATGTCGGGCCACTCATGTCCGGATGCGGAGACGTCCCAAAAGCCGCCAGATTCAAGGTAGACGCCGAGCGAAGGGACGAAGGTGACGGTCACGCTTGTCGATGGGATGTGGACGAACAAGCCACGTCTGCTGTGCTCGAGGTCGAAGGCGACGTCCTCGGAGCTTCTGAATGGCTCACCGGCGTCCGTCTCGCTGCGTGCGGTGACGTTTGCGTCGATAAGGAAGGGCATACGTTCGCTCATTCGGTTATGGCTTCCGTGAGCAATTCACGATACATGGACCAGTCGTTGGCGACGTTGGTCAGGTGTTTCGCAACCTGTTCATGGTCCGGGTGCTCCCCGCAATCCCGATGAAAGTTCGCGTTTGCAATGACGACCTTCTTCTTGGTTTTGTCGCCAGAGTTTTGAGCTTCGCCGGCGTCAAGCGATAGAGTCACGCGACCTTCGTTACCGAGAGCATAGACTAGCCGAAGACCGGCGGCGGACAATTGTCGTTTCTCGGTGTTCCAAGGGCCGGCCTTTACGAACCGTTCCTTGAGATACGTCTCGGGCGATTCTACCGCCACAACGGTTTGAAAGTTGAGGCCGGCGGCGGTGTACCGCACGTGTGGCAGTGTGTGCACGTAGTTTGTGGCAATCTCGGCCGCTTTGCTCGTGGTTGGGTCGTCACGGACGTCGACGTCGGTAACCTGCAGCTTGTTGAACTCGACGGTCACGGCGACGCCGTTGGCGTAGCGAACGACGGCGAACGGTGGAGTCGTTACGGTCTCGGCGACTTCCCAGCCCCAATCATTGGGCACAATTCCGTTAACGCTCAAGAAATCAGGATTCAGGATGCTTGGGTTATGGATTTTGCCTACCACAACGGTCGAAAACTGAATCAGTTGGGCCTCCATGCTGGGTCTCCCGGACACCCAGAGTCTAACACGAGCGGCGTGATGCTGTCACGCGTCCTGTTCCCGTGAGCTATCGGCGCAGGTCCTGCTTAGGGTTGGGTTATTGCGCCTCGGAGAGTCGCGGTACCGCCAAATCCAGCGGTCGGTGACATCATGGGCGAATCCCTTGGCGTAACGTTATCCCTGGGTTGACAAACTAACGGATACGGGTGTGCGTCCGTTCTTGCTTGAGCATTTCCTGGGCCAGTTGAGATACCGCGGCGACAACCTGATCGGGTGGTAGCTTCTGGACTTCGCCCGTGCCGCGTTTTCGTAACTCGACGACGCCCTCGCTCAGGCCACGCTTGCCTACGGTGACGCGGAGCGGGAAGCCGATCAGGTCGGCGTCCATGAACTTGAAGCCGGGGCGGGCGTCGCGATCATCCAGCAGAACCTCGATCCCGGCTGCCTCCATTTCGTCGTGCAGCTTCTGTGCCAAGGACGTGACAGACTGGTCACGCATGTCCAGTGCACAGATGACGACTTGCTGTGGCGCGATCGAGATGGGCCAGCAAATACCCTTGTCATCGTGGAAAGCTTCGATCGCGGCGGCCATGATCCGGTTGAGCCCTATGCCGTAACAGCCCATGATAAACGGCTTGACCTTACCGTCCCTGTCGAGACAGGTCGCTTCCATGGCCCTGGAGTACTTCGTACCGAGCTTGAAGACGTGGCCGACCTCGATGCACTTCTTGAAAACAAGCGGCGATCCGTTCGGCGCCCGGTCACCTTCCACGGCCATTCGAATATCTGCGGATTCCTTGATCTGGTAATCCCGTGGAGCGTTCACTCCGGTTATGTGATAATCCGTCTTGTTGGCGCCGGTCACTGCGTCGTGCATTACGGTGACGGCCTGATCGGCGATGACCCGGGCATTAAGTCCGACGGGGCCGGCGAAACCGACCTCCGCACCGGTCACTTCGCGGATCAGCTCGGGTTGTGCGGCTTTGACTGGGCCCACCGCGGCCGCCCGGGCGAGCTTGGCCTCATTCACTTCGTGATCGCCGCGAACCAGGGCCACGAGCGGCCGTCCGTCCGCTTCATAAATGATCGTCTTGATCATCTGGCACGGCTGGCACTTCAGGAATCCCGATACCTCGTCGATGGTCGAAAGCCCCGGCGTGTGAACCTCCGCCAGCGGCGCGTTCGTGCCGCCCTGTTTGTCGTCCAGGGGGGCGACCTCGGCCCGTTCGAGATTCGCGGCGTAGGAGCCGTCCTCTGATTGGACCAGCCAGTCCTCGCCGGCGTCGGTTGGGACCATGAACTCGTGTGAGGCGTCACCGCCGATCGGTCCCGACTCCGCCTCGACGATCATGTAGGGCAGACCGCAGCGGCTGAAGATCGCGCAGTACGCGTCGTACATCTTCTGGTAGCCCTCGTCCAAACCGCCCGGCCCATCCTTGGCCATGTGGAACGAATAGGCATCCTTCATCAGAAACTCGCGGGTCCGCAAGACGCCGCTTTTGGGTCTGGCCTCGCCGCGAAACTTGGTCTGAATCTGGTAGAGGTTGATTGGCAACTGCTTATAGCTGTTGATGTACGCCCGGGCGATCTCCGTAATAGGCTCCTCGTGCGTAGGACCCAATACAGTGCGCGATCGCCAATCGTCTCCGGTACCGGCCAGGCGAAGGAGTGTCTCGCCCATGGCCTCGACCCGGCCGGTTTGCTGCCACCATTCGATGGGGTGCATGGCCGGCATGTGCAGCTCGATCGCCCCGGCGGCGTTCATCTCCTCCCGCACGATGTTCTCAATCTTGCGCAGGGCGAGGTACCCCAGCGGGAGATAAGTGTAGGCCCCGGCCACGACCTGCCGGATCAGACCGGCCCGGATCATCAGTTGATGCGAGGGTACTGTGGCCTCAGTGGGCGTTTCCTTGGCGGTCGGGATGAAGAAGCCCGTCCATTTCATAGCGGGCTTGAATACCGTCTGTACCGGTGGATTGCAAGCGTCGGTTGGTATTAGCACCGCGTTTCATAAACAGTGCGACGATGATTCTACCCCGAGCCGCGGGCTTCAGCCTGCGCGGACGTCCGCGTCCCGCCTGTGGGTTCAAAGCCCCCGGGGATGCCCGCGCAGGCTGAAGCCTGCGGCTCAGATAGTCGAGAGACTTGTGAAACACGGTACTAATGCAATCGGCCGCTTCGGAAGATCGCCCAGATAAGGGCCAGGCCCAGGAACCCGGCTATCAGATAGCCGATCACGCCGAAGTACTGAACCTTGAGGCCGAAGAGTGTCAGGTCCGTCGCGGTGCTGACCAACGCGGAGCTGCCTACAATAATGGCGGCGATCACGATCGAAAAGGCCAGCCGGTTGCTGGAACGATCCAGTTCGCTGATGAGTCGTTCGATGTTCTCGTGACGGACGTGCAGCTTCCAGGCCCCTGACCGGAGCCCACGCAGAAAGTCACGCAGTTGTGCCGGCGCGCTGCGGGCCAGGCTGAACACGTGCCATCCCCAGACCATCGCCCCACGGGCCAGGTGCTGCGGCGAAAGCCTTTCGGTAAGCGCTCGCTGCAACCGGGGTTTGAGCAGTTCCAGCAGGTCCAGGTCGGGATCGAGTCGTGCGGCGACACTGGCTACGGTGCCGAGCGCCTTAGCCAGCATCAGCAGATCCCGCGGAACAACCACGTCGTGGCGGCGCACCACCTCAGTAAACTCGGTCGTGAGCGTGCTGAGATCCAATCGCTTGAGCGGCAGGCCGTAGTATTTGTCGAGAAGCACCTGAAGGGCGCGATGTAGCTGCCGCCGGTTCGTCTCCGGTCCCAAAGCGCCGAGATCGGCGAACGAGTCGATCATCACGTCCATCTCCCGATTGACCGACGCGTAGACGATGACGATGAGCTGGGTCATCAGGTCATCGGTGATCGTCCCAACCTGACCGAAGTCGATAAGTCCGACGTTTGCGGGTGGGTCGACCAGAATGTTGCCCGGATGGGGGTCGGCGTGGAATACGCCGATTTCGAATACCTGTTTGAGATAACACTCGGCCAGTCGACGAGCGACCAGCCGGCGATCAATCTTTCCGTCCGTCTCATCAGACGTTGCCAGCAGTGTGTCAACGTTAGTCCCCCGAAGAACGTCCAGCGTCAAAACGCGCGAACCGGACAGGTCCCAGTGTACGTTGGGGATGCGAATTCCGGTTTCGTCTTCGAAGGCTTTCGCAAAACGTGTGGTGGCGGAGGCCTCATTGACGTAATCCAACTCACGCGTGAGCATCTCCTCGAGTTCGCTGACCAGCATGGTTGGCCTGTAGACCCGCAGTTCCGGCATGAAGTCTTCCAGTGACTCGGCCAGCCAGCGCAGCAGTTGCATGTCCAGCGTGATGATCTCGTCAATGTCCGGTCGGCGTATCTTGACGACGACCTCGGCGCCGTCCTTTGTCTGCGCCCGGTAGACTTGACCGATCGAAGCGCTCGCGATCGGCCTGTCGTCGATCGAGGCGAAGCACTCGTCAACGGGTCGACCCAGCTCCTCAGCGATCATGTCCATTGCAACGGTGGTGTCGAAGGCCGGCACATCGTCCTGAAGTACGCGCAGCTCCGTGAGGACTTCGGCCGGAACGATATCCGGCCGTGTGCTCATCATCTGCCCGAACTTTATGAAGGTCGGCCCGAGCTCGGCACAGACCTGGGCCAGCCGCCGACCGATGGCCGAGGCGCCCTCTTCGAGTGCCGGTGCCGGTGCTTTCTTGCGGAGCATCCAAACGGGCACGAAGCGCGCCAAGTTGATCCGAGCAACGACGTGTCCGAAACCGTGGCGCGTCAGCACCTGCGCGATGTGACGCAACCGGTTGAGGCTTCGCACGCTGCGTGTGAAAGCAAGTGGTGTCATTGGCGGGTAGAGTCGCGTTTGCTCGCCACGGCGTCAAACCACGAAACCGCCACAATCGAGCTGACAAGCAGCGGCAATGCAGACGGGACGGCAAAACGGCGTTCTGATTAAACTGGAACGGGAAATTTGACGCTGTAAGGCGAGGACCGAGAAGGGATTCTCGGTCCAGCGAGTTTCGGTCCAGCGAGTTTTGGTCCAGCGATGATAGTCGGGTTTTTTATGAGACGCGGTGCCGGCGGGGTCCGACGTGGAGGAGACACCGGGCTTCCGGCTAGAAAACCTCGCGCCGCGGCGGTCCGGCGGCGACTACTATGATGTACCGGCTGTCCGTCGGCGCGGAGCAGAGTGCGCCGACAAGGCCGGAGGATTGATGGCTAAGGGGATTTGCGACAATTGGCAGTGCAATAGTCGGTTGCACCACTTAACGGAGCGAATGCGATGAGGAAGTTACTGGGTTTGGCCATAGCTGCGGCGCTAAGCGGCTCGACAGCGTTGGCGACGGATTTGAATGTCTGGGTTGTATCGGATACCGGGTTTGACATGGTCACCGTCCCGCCGGGCGCCACGGTCAATTACGAGGTTCGTGGCGTTCTGAGTAGTGACACGGACAACGAGGGGCTGGCGCTTTTCGGCTTTGACCTTGTGTTTGACGGCGGCGCTCTGGGGCAGGCGGTCACGCCAAGTTCGGGCCCGATTGCCAGCTTCGTGATTCCGGAGGGCATTACCAATCCGGCCGGCTTCGGCGGGACGGCGAATGTTCCCGGCCGCGAGGGCGATCTTGTGCAGATCGGCGGCGGGCAGAACACGATCAACAACGACATTGGCAACGCCCCCTACCCGATCGCAGAGGCGGTGGTGATAGGCCTGGGTCACACAGAGATTGTGCTGGCGGCGGGTTCTTTGACGGCCCCTGATGTGGAGGGCACGTACACCCTGTCGCTTGCCAACCTGTTTGCCAATGTGATCAAGCAAGGAGAGACCGAGGATGGAACGTATTGGGCGGTTGAGGAGGCCGGCGTCGGCACGATCGAGAACCTGATGATCGAGGTGGGGTGTGTGATCGTTTCCACTGACCCACCTAATTGCGCGATCGATGCCCGTCAGCCGTCGAAACCCGATGGAACGGAGCCGGCTGGTTGGAACTCGATTGACCTTACTTTTTCCGATGCTTCGTGTGCAGCTGCCGTTGGTCCCGGCGACTTTTCGGTAAGCGTACACCCGGCCGAGACTCCGCCGACGATCACGGACGCGATTAAGGACGGGGCTACTGTGACTCTGGTCTTTGACCGCCTGATCTCGACCGGCAAGTGGACGTGCGTCACCTACGCCGACACGACTACGTGCCTCGGCTCCCTGCCGGGTGATGTGAGTGCTGCTGACAACACCAGTGCACCGGCGGACATCCTGTACGTAATCGACTGCCTGAACGGCGTCAGAACGTGCGAGATGTGGCAGTGCGACGTAGACCGGAGCGACATGTGCGGTCCGCCGGACATCTTGCGTGTGATCGACCTGCTTAACGGCGCCGGCGTGTACGATCCCTGGCTGAATGTGTCGATGGAAGTTACTTGCCCACCCGGGTAAAAGGCGTCGGCACCCAGCAGCGGACTGCCGATGGTAGCGCCTTACGGGTCTGTGTTGCGAGATGTAGTCAGGATTCGGTGGCGTAGCCGCAACGACCGTTGTGGCTACGCCACCGCTTTTCGTATCCGGGTCTTGGGCCAGCTCAGCGGGAACAGCCGAGTCGAGCGTCCGAGTACCTTGCTGTTCACACGGTACCAAACAGTGCTACCGGCCCTGAGTCACCGAGGTCGCGTGTTTTTTCGGGAAAGTTCGTGACGGGACCAGTGCGGTGCGCAAGAATACACCGGACCTGGACTGCGGTTTTGAGGCCCGATCGGATTGCGACCCACGGGGTGCAACAACACAGAGTGGTACGAGCAATGCGCCGTTGCATCATTGTAGCGTTAATAGCAGTTGGGGTGCTTTTTGTACCGTTGGCCCAGGCTGATCTGATAGTCACCTTGGAGCCCAACGACGCTGACATGAATCCCATTGTGGGAGATGTCCCAGCCGGTGCTGAGGTGTTTGTGGACATCCTGCTATCGGTCGAGGGCGATGACAACCCGCTTGCCGACCTGCGGAACCTGCAGTTTGATTTCGCGGCGACTAGTCCGGGCATCGAGCTGGGCACCTTCACGTGGGATGTGGACCCGAGCGCGTATACATTCCAAGTGACGATGCTACCGACACCCTCAGCCACTTCGCTAATGTCGAGCAGTGCGCCGGGTTTGCTTACGCTAAGCGAAGAGCCGATCTGTGTGGCCACGGTTGAGGTCACGGTGAGCGCCAGCGGCACGTTGAACGCCGTGGGATCCACTGAGGCGGGCCAGTTAAGCCGAGCGGAGTTCGACGCCGGCTTTCCTTTTGTGGCGTTCTCACTTGCGGGAGGAAACCTTCAAGGTGGGCAGTTGGCGTTGTCCGTCGCCGACCCGGCTGGCGACCCGGATGGTGACGGTGTTCCGAACACGGACGATGCCTTCCCGAGCGATCCAACCGAATCGGCAGACACCGACGCCGACGGAGTCGGCAATAACGCCGACGAGGACGACGATGACGACGGTGTGGACGATGCCGACGACACCTTCCCGCTTGATCCGGCTGAGGCAAGCGATTCCGACCAGGATGGCGTTGGCGATAACGGCGACGCGTTCCCGCTAGACCCCGTAGAGACAGCCGACACCGACGACGACGGCGTTGGCGACAATACCGATATCGACGACGACAACGACGGCGTGGACGACATCGGCGATGCGTTTCCGCTTGACCCGACTGAGACGGCCGATAGCGATGGCGACGGTATCGGTGACAACACTGATCAGGATTCCGACGTTGGGCCTCCGACGATAGGTAGACTCTGCGGCGTAGCGATGCTGAGCACGTCGGTTTTTGTCATGTGCGGGCTTTTGGGGTTGCGTCTTCAGTGCCGCCGATGGCGCGGATGCGGAATCATCTAGACTGGCCGCTAGGAAGACGTCTCAGGAAGGTGGGCTTAGCCTAGTATGACAGCGCTACGAACCTCGGTTGCGGCCCGCAATCGCCGGTTTATCGAATCCGGCAACGGCGTTTTCGACATCGCCAACCGCGATTCGGAACGAACCTAGCGCTGTCGTACTAGTGAGGAAAACTCAGGGCCGGATGTGTCTGTAGTGCCTGGATCCGCGTTGTAATCGGCTCGATCGGATGCTATACTGGTGGCCAAGCAGGTGACAGATGCCGAGAGCTTACCCACCATACTGGAGACTCCCATGGAAAAGCGCGTGCAATTTTCCATCTTTCTTGTTAATAAGCCAGGCGTGCTGCCGCAGGTTTTCCGGGAGATCGCCAAGGCTAAGATAAACGTTACCAGCATCGCCATGATGGATTCGATGGAACATGGCGTGCTCCGGCTGATTGTGGATGATCCGGCGGCGGCCAGGCCGATTCTTCAACAGCTCAACGTACCAGTGGCGGAAACGGACGTGCTGGGGGTGACGCTGGCCAACCGGCCGGGGGCGGCGGCGGACCTTTGTGAACGCCTCTTGGCCGCTCACATCAACATCGGATATATGTACTGCACGACCGGCGCCAGGGGTGGTAAAACCGTGGTGGTCCTAAAGGTTCCGGACATCAAGAAAGCCATGAAAGTCATTGAGGCTTCGAGGACCACGCGGCGCGACATGAAGATCAAATTGCGGCGACCGGCTGCAACGAATCGGCGGTAGATCGGCGGCGATCTCTACGAATCGACCTGCTCGACCAGGGGCGGGCCAGGGCTGTTGATCGGCTCAGACAACCGTCGCGAGGGCTTCGTCAAGGGTTTTTAGCCCCACATCGAGCTGGGTTTCATTGATGCACAGGGGTGGGCAAAAGCGTATACCGTGCTCTCCACAGGGCAGCAGGACCAGACCGCGCTCGAACGCCGCCTGTAGGATTCGGTGGCGCAGCTTGGGATCGGGCTTGCCGCTCTTTTTGTTGATGATGTCAACGGCGCACTTTAGCCCAAGCCCGCGAACGTTGGCCACAACCTTCCGTTTGTCGGCCATTACTCTAAGCTGAGCCCGCAGGCGCTCGCCGAGCCTGGCCGCATTGGCCATAAGAGTTAACCCGATCAAATCCAGCGTGGCGAGCGCCGCCGCGCAACAGACCGGATTGCCGGCTAGCGTGCTTCCGTGGGCACCCGGTTCCCAGTCCATGATGTCCGCGTTAGCGATAAGGGCCCCGAGCGGCATCCCACTGGCGAGTCCTTTGGCCATCAAAATTACGTCGGGCACGATACCGAAGTGCTCAAACGCAAACCACTTGCCGGTGCGTCCGAGGCCGGACTGAATCTCGTCGCAAACCAGAATGATGCCATGCTTGTCGCACAGAGCACGAAGATTCGGCAAAAACGACGAATCCGGCACCACATACCCTCCTTCGCCCTGCATCGCCTCGACGAAGATGGCGGCAACCTCCTCCGGAGCCATTTTGTACTTGAATAGGTGCGTTTCGATCGCTTTGGCATCCCCATAGGGAACATGAGCCACCATTGGGACAAGCGGTCCAAATCGTTCTTGCTGCCGCGTTTTGGAGCAGGTCAGGGCCAGGGCACCCATGGTGCGTCCATGGAATGCGCCGTGAAACGCGATGATCCATTTCCTTTCGGTGTGATAACGGCAGAGCTTGATGGCCGCTTCGACGGCTTCGGTTCCGCTGTTGGTCAGGAGCACGCGCTTGGGGCGCTTGCCGGGGGCGATCTCCACGAGTTGTTCCATCAGCTCGACCATCGGCGAGTGGTAGAAGTCGCTGCCGCAAATGTGAATAAGTGCTTTGGCCTGTGCCTCGATCGCGGCGATGACCTTGGGGTGGCAATGGCCGGTCAGGCAGACCTCAAGCCCTGCGGCAAAATCCAGGAAGCGATTGCCGTCAACGTCCTCAATCACAGAGCCCACGGCGCGCTGCACGACCAGGGGGTAATCACGGGTATGCGAGGGGGAGCTGTAACGGCGATCCCGTTCGATCAACGCCTTGGCGTTGGGACCTGGAAGCGATGTCTCGATCCACGGAGCCGGGCCAATCCAGCTATGCCCCGACTGCTGCTCCTGCTTGATGCCTAACACTTCTTTGCCTCCAGGGTGACATTGCCCACCTGGCCGATTCCGAAACACCCGTCACACGAGTAAACATTTATCGGTCAGGTGGGGTCGCCATCGCCACTGCGCCCAAAAATCCGCAACCACCCATTCGGCGATGCGACTGCAATAGCTGTGCCAGTTGGTGACCTCAGACCCTCGATGCCGGATCAGGCTCCCAAAGATTCGGTGTTCTCCATGCAGCGGATGTCTAAACTCGCCAGCTCGTCGAGGACCGGGTTGTAGATCTCCTTCGTCACGGGTATGTGCACGCCGGGAGCCATGAGCCCTCCGGTCAGGATCAACCTGACGGCGATGGCGGCAGGCAGACTGACCGTGCGGGCCATGGAAGAGTCTCCACCCGGCTGACCATAGTCAATCATGGTCGACGTGATCCGCTCGTCCGGTCCGGACTCGAACCCGGCAACGAAGTAATGGCAAAGTGCGATCATGTCCCGCTGGCCGGGCTGGTACTTCATCTTCTGTTCCATTCGCGAGCCCAAGACATCCAGCGGTGTAGTCTCCTTTCCCGTAATGGTGATCGTCTCGTCGCTAAACAGGCCGAGCCAGTCCAAGCGATCGAGGATAGGCGAGGCGGCATCAAGCCCAAGCTGTGCGGCCAGGTCCTTCCGAGCGTCGCCCGAAGGCCGGGATTTCAGGAACCGGCCGATGAACTGGGCGTATGTGGTACCAGCCGGGTATGTAATCGGGGTCTCGTCGAGCAAGCCCAGATCTACGATCTTCTTAAGCGTCTCGCACCAGCCTGGGTAACGGAGGGTCCCCCGAAACATGGTTTCTATGCCCTCCAGGCCATATAGCCCGACATAGCCCAGCGAGTCGCGGTTGGGATAGGCCTCGAGCTGCCCGATCCCTTCCACATACAGCGGATGAACGCAGGTAAACAGCTCCGGGCCGGGGATGTCTACCTGTTTGCCGTCTTCGCGAAACCGGGCGGAACTCTTGCCCGCCGTGCACACTGCTCGGGGACTCCAGGAGAACTTGTACCCGAACGGATTGTCGTTGGCCTCCGGGGCCGGCAAGCCGCCACAGTACGATCTGAAGCTGACGATTCTACCACCCCGGGCCTTCACGTCCTCGATGATGCGCATGGCTGACATGTGGTCGATGCCCGGGTCCACACCGATCTCGTTTAGGATTGTAACCCCTGCCTCGCGGGCCGGGCCGTCGAGGGCCTGTATCGCCGGGCTCAGATACGAGGTAGTCACCATGTGCTTGCGGTGCTTGATACACAGGTCCGCAACCACGGGATGAAGCGGAGCGGGCAACAGGCTGACAGCCAGATCGTGCTCATTGATGAGCTTGGCCAACTTCTCAGTGTCGTCAGCCAGCAGGGTCAAGGTTGTCCCTCTTGGGCGGCCGGCAACCAGGGCGTCGGCCTTGCTGACCGTTCGGGTGGCAACAGTCACGTGGAAATCCGGCTGGTCGAGCAGATAACGCACCAGAGGACGCGTAACCAGGCCGGCACCTAGAACCAAAACCTTCTTCATAGATCAACCTCCTGCATAGTCTCGATCGCGTGGTGAGTCATCAGGCAAGAGTCTCTAGCACGATCCGGTCCAACGACCTCTGTGTAACGCGCCTTGAACAGCTCGATTATTCCTTCACGAACTGCTCCAGATACCGGTATGGCTGGGTCAGCGCTCCATGGTAGACAATCGTGGCCCGAATCAGTTCGCGTGGCAAGCCGCTGTCAGCCAGTGGCCCGCTGAAGTCCGCCCGGGCCAGGGCGGGAATGAAGGACTTGAGCGACTGGCTGAAATAAGTCGAGGAATCCACAGGAAGCTCGCATGGAAGATGGTCCACCGCCAGGACAACCGGACCTTCGCCATCCACGCCATCGCAAGTCCGGCCGGTATCAGGCTCGTAGACGAAGACCGGATTGTCCGGCTCCGTCGTTCGGATCGTGCATTCCACCGAGCCCTCGATGTCACACGAAATGTCCCCGATCACGCGGAGGCGAGGCGGACCCGCCCGCCGGTATAGGTCACGGAGCAGTTCCCGCGTGACCAGGCGGGGATACTTCGGCTCCCAGTAGATGCCATTGACCAGCACCGTCAGGTGGGGCAAGTAGGTGTAAAATTGTCCGCGATAGCGCTCGGGGTGATTGTAGTACTCCTGTAGCTCAAAGGGGGACGAGGCGTCGATCCGCTCGACCATGTGCTTCTCGTGGAAAACAACCTTAAAGCAAGCGTTAGCCGCGAGCGGCACGGCGGCCAGCTCACCGGGCGACACCATCTCAACGGGCAGCAGATCATAAATCTCTTGAGCCCCTTGGGAAACCTGTCCGTACCCTGCGAAACCACATACAAGAGGCCGGCATGCCTCCGGAAGCCCACGCTGCCGAATACGCTCCCCGACTTCCGCAATGTCCGCCTTGGCGTGCTCGATGTTCTTGTATTGATACGCTTGGCGCACGTCGGTGAAGGGGTTCTCCACACCTTCGTGCCGCCAGCGCTGTCCGAGTGCCCAGAGAGTATCGATCATCCCGGCCAGCCCGGCGAAGCGACCGAAGAACACCAGCCGCCGACCTTCCCCGTCTGCGATCCGTTCATAATCGATCAGTTGGCACTTCAGCTCCATCAGACGATGGAGCATGGGCATGTTGGCCGGCTGCCCCTTGATGACATGGGAGAACAAGACGTACGTTCGATTGGGGAGGAGCTTGTCCGGTGGGATTTCTTTGATGCCCATGACGATGGGACAGTCCGGCAAGTCGTCGGCTATGGTCGCACCGGCGGCGGCGAACTCGGCGTCAGAGAATACTCGCGTTGGTGATCTCTGAACGCAAAACCCAACCCCGTGGTCACGGATGAGGGCTCGGACGTCGTCCGGGACCACTGGCACCCGGGACTCCCATCGGCTCTTATTTTCATGGCGAATACCGATCATCGCGGTTGTGCGGTGAGCCTAGAAGACAAATCGACCGGGGTCAACCGCCGCAACCGGTCCTTCGGCGTGGACGCACGATTAAGCTCGCCCGGGCGAGTGCCCCTCGGGAGTTACAGCTCGTGGTTCGTCAGACCGCGTGTATCGGGGATAACCACCTTGCGTTACCGCTCAAGTGATGAATGGAACTGCCTCGGAAGGTTGAAGGATGAAGGATGAACAAGGCGGGGGGCAATCGTGACGATTTTGGAAGTAGCATACATGTTGCTGGCTGTATTCGTTTTCAACAGGATCATGTTCCAGATTCCGATATGGGACCTCGACGCCTACTTGGATTGTTACGGCGGATACAGTGACCGCGTGAATATCAGCACACTTTACCGGTGCGCAGAGTTGTTGGTCTACATTGCCGGGGCTGTAGGGCTGCGTGCTATAATATACCGAGGGAGGACTCGTGGTGGAGCGGCGGAGCCAAGTGGCTAAGCGCGGTTCGGTCGAGCGACGAGAGGAAAAGCTGAATCTCGAAAGTAAGGCGGATGGGCAGGGCGATCGTGAGCATCGACCTGTGGTCTGTCCCAGGGGCGATAAAGCCTGCGCATGGGATTAGGACGGCGGTGGCGTCGCGGAATATGGCGATGGCACCGTGAATAACGGGGGTGATGCCGTCGGTGGCGGAATGAGCCGGGGTGGTCCGCGCTATCTCCACTAGCGTGGGCGCCGTGTTGTGCGAACGACTGGAACCCGACGATGCCGATACCCAGGTGGCATCGTCGCAATTGAGTACATAGGGAATTGCGTGCCGAGGGGCATCGGGATCGATAAAGTTGCCAGGCACGCTGGAAGGCCGAAAATGCCTGTTCTTACGGGGCTTGTGGGGCCGTCTCTATCCCTGCCCGGTGGTCCCTGCGCAATTGCCGGCATATAGTCCATTGGCCGATAGGGGAGATGGGACGCGCTGGTTTTGCGGATCCCCGGGAGAACATGCATGGACGAGTCCGCTATTTCGCCTGGTTCGCTAGAGGATTGGCGGAAAGGGCGGTCGGAGGCGATTAAGAAGTTCCTCTCGGAATACGCGCCCGGCCACGACGACGACCTGCTTGCTCAGATGCTCATTACGATCTGCCGGCTAGTGGCCGACGGCGCCGACCGTGGTGACCTGAAGATCCTCAACGCTGCCCTGAGGGAGCTTCGCTATGCGTTCAAGGTGTTCGCACCGTATACGGACATCCCCAAGGTGAGCATGTTCGGCTCCTCGCGCACGCCGGAAGACCACCCGCAATACCTGCAAGCCAAAAAGTTCGCCGAACTGATGCAGCGGCACGGGTGGATGGTGATCACCGGCGCCGGAGGCGGGATCATGCGTGCCGGACACCACGGGGCCCGCCGAGAGGCGAGCTTCGGCATGGCCATCAGCCTGCCCTTCGAGCAGGAAACCAACGCCATCATCGCCGACGATCCCAAGCTGGTGAACTTCAAATACTTCTTCACCCGCAAAGTCATCTTCGTCAAAGAGGCCCGGGCCATCGCCCTGTTCCCCGGTGGGTTCGGTACCCAGGATGAGGGGTTCGAGTCGCTCACTTTGGTCCAGACGATCAAGTCGTCGCCGATTCCGATCGTGATGTGTGATGAGCCGGGCGGCAGCTACTGGCAGCGTTGGCGGGAGTTTGTGGAGGCGGAGCTGCTCGGCTGCGAGATGATCAACCCGGAGGACATGGACTTGTTCTACCTGACCGATCGGGCCGAGGACGCCGTGGCCGAGGTGCTGAAATTCTACCGCCGCTACCATTCCTCCCGCTTCGTCGGGGATGAGCTGGTCCTGCGGCTGAACAGCCCACTTTCCAGTAAAACGCTCTCCCAGATCGACGAGACCTTCGCCGATATCCTTGCAGGCGGTCGTTTCGAGCAGGTGCACGCCCCCTTGGACGGCGAAAATGGGGCCTATCCGGACAAGATCAGGCTGGTCTTTGCCTTTAATCGGCAGAGCGCGGGTCGACTGCGGTCACTCATCAATATAATCAATGAGGAACCGTGATCAGCGCATCGGCTCACCCGAGCCCCGGCCGTCGAGTGGTACGGAGTTCCGCACAGGTATCCACAAACTGCGGGTCCAACCTGCCCGGAGGTCCGCGCAGGCTAATGCCTGTGGCTCAGTGGAGTTGAAGTCCGCGCAGGCTAAAGCCTGTAGCTCAGTGGAGTTGAAGTCCGCGCAGGCTAAAGCCTGCGGCTCAGAGGATCAGAGGAGTTGTACTAATGTCTTGTGATACGGCTTCGCCGGGTCCAGCCGAAACCGCCGACGATGTAACCATTGTGGAGAAGCTGGTTGGGGCTTATGACCGGATTCGATCGGAGCTGGGGCAGGTTATCGTCGGGCAGGAGGCGGTTGTTGAACAGATGCTCATTGCACTGTTCTCCAATGGGCACTGCATCCTCGAAGGCGTTCCCGGGCTTGCCAAGACGCTGCTGATCAGCACGTTGTCTCGCCTGCTCTCTTTAAGCTTCTCGCGTGTGCAATTCACCCCCGACTTGATGCCGTCGGATATCACCGGCACCGAGGTGATCGAAGAAGATCGCGGTACCGGTGCGCGTTCGCTGCGGTTTGTCCAGGGACCGATCTTCGCCAACGTGATTCTGGCCGACGAGATCAACCGCACGCCGCCCAAGACGCAAGCCGCCCTGCTGGAGGCGATGCAGGAAAATCAGGTGACCGCGGCCGGTTTTCCCCACAAGTTGCCCAAGCCGTTCTTCGTGCTGGCCACCCAAAACCCGATCGAGCAGGAAGGGACCTACCCTTTGCCGGAGGCCCAGCTTGACCGGTTCATGTTCAAGGTGCTGGTCGATTATCCATCGGAGGAGGAGGAACTCCAGATTGTCAAGATGACCACGGCGCCGCAGGACGTAAATCTGGAACGCACGCTCAATGCTCGGGAGGTGCTGGCACTTCAGGATATCGTCCGCCGCGTGCCGTGCGCCGATCACGTCATCAGCTATGCCACACGAGTGACACGATCGACGCGGGTGGACAAGGGCGAGGTTCCGAAATTCATCAAGGATTATGTGGCCTGGGGTGCGGGACCGAGAGCTTCGCAAAACCTGGTGCTGGCCGGGAAAGCCCGGGCCATTCTCAAGGGCAGGTACTACGTGTCGACCGAGGACATTCGGGCCGTGGCCCATCCGGTCCTGCGCCATCGGGTGCTCACCAACTTCAACGCCGAAGCGGATGGAGTGCGTAGTGACGACATCGTTGATTGGCTGATCGAGGCGTTGCCGGCCGACTCACCGGCCTCGATGGACGCCGCTATGGCCGGTCGGGTCTTCGCCGCCGATCGCCCCAAGAACTGAGAAGGGATGAATTGCGAGTCTCGAACGACGAACCAGGAAGAAAGGATGTGCCCGGCTGCTGCTGCTTCCTGACCTGTTGCCACTGTTGAAGTCCGCGCAGGCTGAAGCCTGCGGCTCAGGTCCTTCGCAATTCGCTATTCGCAATTCACCATTTACATGGACACCGGCAGACAGGATTATCGAAGGTACCTCGATCCGAAGGTGCTCGCCAAGATCACCGGGCTGGAGTTGCGGGCCCGGCTGATTGTCGAGGGATTCTTCAGCGGGATGCATCATAGCCCCCGTCGCGGGGTATCCGTCGAGTTCGCCGATCACCGCGCATATACCCAGGGTGACGATCTTCGTCACATCGACTGGAAGGTCTATGGCAAGACCGACAAATATTACATCAAGGAGTACGAGCAGGAAGCCAACCTTAATGTCATGTTGGTCGTCGACGGCAGCGAATCAATGGACTACCGCTCGCCCCGTGCCGGCATGACCAAATATGAATACGCCACCGCCGTCGCCGCCGCCATCGCCTACCTGACCATACAGCAGCAGGATTCGGTCGGGCTTGCCCTGTTCGATGAGCACCTGACTCAGTCTGTCAGGCCTGCCAACAACGCCCAACACTGGAAGACGCTCATACACGAACTGACCAGCAAGACCGGTCCCGCGAAGACATCCATGGGAAGGGTGCTCAACGAACTGGGCGAGCTACTTAGCCACCGGACGCTGATCATCCTCATCAGCGACCTGTTCGACGACCCGGACGCGATTCTCAAAGGCTTCAAATACCTGCGTTACCGTCATCATGAGCTGATCGTCTGGAACATCTGGGACCACGCCGAGCTGACGCTTCCACTCAAGGGGCCCACCATGTTCGACGGCCTGGAGTCGACCGGGAAGCTGCTCACCGACCCGCGACTGCTCCGAGCACGTTATCTGGAGGAAGTCGATCGCTTCCAAGCCCGACTGCGGACCGGTTGCGGTCACATGCACATCGATTTCACGATATTCGATACCACGACACCGCTGGACGCGGCGCTGAGTGGATATCTGGCAACACGCAGTGCCAGGCTCCGTAGACGCTCGTCCCGCGTGTTGGGTGGGGGTTAGGAGCGTAACCGTGGCCACACTTTCATCCTTCATCCTTCATCCTTCATCCTTCATCCTTCATCCTTCATCCCTCCTCGCCGTCCCCTTCGTCCATCCGTCAATCGCGGGCCTTGCTCTTTTAGCCGGGCTGATTCCGATCCTGGTACACCTGATCAACCGCCGACGTTACGTGCGCGTCCCTTGGGCTGCGATGTCGTTTCTGCTCGCCGCCAACCGACGCAGTGCAAGGCGTATCCGCCTCGAACAGTCGCTGCTCCTTTTGATCCGCATAGCCGTAGTCGTCCTTTTGGGCCTGGCGGTTGCCCGCCCGTTCTTGCCCGCATTGCCGCTGTGGCCGTCGCATTCGTCTCGCGTTCACCGAGTGCTTTTGCTCGATAACTCCCTGTCCATGAACGCTCGCAGAGCCGATGGGGCAACCCGGTTTGAATCAGCCAAACGTTGTGCCCAAGACCTGCTTGACACCTTTCCTCTAACCGACCCTGTCAGCATAGTGACGCTTTCGTCTCCGGCCGTGGCCGTGATCGCCCACACCGCCTACGACCGCCGCCTCGTCAAAGAGCGCCTTGCCGCCCTCCAGCCCACCCAACGAGGAACCGATACCGTTGGAGCGCTAACTACAACCGTCGAAATCCTCCAGGATTCTCAGGTCGCCAGAGGCAACTATGCAGTCTATCTCATTTCCGATGTTCCTCGCAGCGTCTGGCACAGCGAAACAACGGAGAATCCCACGCCCGCCGTCTTGGCTATGCGCCATCTTGCCGACATGCTCGCCGATTCCGCCGCTGATCTGACGGTGGTCCACGCCGCACCGGGCCCATCCGACAACGTCGCGGTTACTCGCTTTGTAGCCCAATCCCCCCTAATCGGCATCAACCTGCCCGTATCGATTGCGGCGGAGGTGACGAATAGCGGGTCCTCGAACGCACATAACCTTACCCTGCAAATCCGCCGCGATGGCCGGATCATCCGTCGCCAACAGTTACCCACCCTGGCCCCCGGCGAGTCCACAGCAGCCACCATCACCACCGAGTTCTCCACTCCCGGTACTCACCTGATGGAAGCCAAACTCGCCCCCCATCCGGAAGATGTGCTGGAGCACGACAACACACGGTACCTGTCGATCGAGGTCCGGGAGACCATGCCGGTGCTGCTGGTCGACGGTCGCCCGGGCACCACGCAGTTCGACGGTCAGGCAGGCTTTCTGGCCACGGCCCTCGCTCCAGTGCCACTGGGAACCGACTCGACTCTGATCGTGCCAAAGGTGATCACCGAACCCGAGCTGACCGGCGAAGCCCTGTCGGACTATGACGTCGTCGCTTTGTGTAATGTCCCGCGCCTTCCCAACCAGTTGTGGAAACAGCTCGAGAGCTTCGTGGCCCGCGGTGGCGGCCTGATGCTCTTCGGCGGCGACTTGGTGAGCGTGGACAACTACAACCAGTTCGCTTACGCCGACGGCAACGGCTTGCTGCCCGGTAGGATTGCCCGACCGGTGGTGGTACCCCTGGAGGATGCCACCTTCTTCGGCTTCAGGATAGACGATGCAGTCCATTCAATCGTGGCTGATTTTGCCGACCATCCCGAGAGTGGCCTGTTCTTATCGCGGGTGGAGCGCTATGTGCCGATCGAGCCTGATCCGCACCGCGCTGAAGTCGTCTTGAGCTACACCAACAACCACCCGGCACTGCTCGCATCGACATTCGGTAAGGGGCGAGTCCTGCTGTGCACCACGACGGCCAACATGGATTGGAACAACCTCGCCGCCAAGGGTGACTACGTTTCTCTTATGCTAAGCGCGATGGCGTTCCTGTCCCCGCGCCACGGCGATCATCGCAACGTCACGGTGGGGCAGATGATCCGTGAACCTCTGACCCCGTTGGAGAGTTCCCTTCCCTTGCGCGTCACTACAGACGAGGGGACTCTGGCGGAGCCTTCTCTAGTCCCGGAGGGTGAAGCACTCGCAATGACCTACGGCCCTGTCGAGCACGCCCAAGCGGTCACCGTGTCAATCGGCTCCGAAGTTCGAGTGTTCACCGTCAATGTTGATCCCGCCGAATCCGACCTCATCCCGATCGGCGAAGACGAGTTTGCCACCGCCCTCGATCGAAACGTTCATCTGATCGGCGACACCAACATGGTTCCAAAGGAACCCGTTGCCGCCAGATCAACAGAGTTGGCCTTAAGCGCGCTATACGCAGTGATCGGTTTGCTCTTACTGGAGATGTGGATGGCCATGCGGTTCGGCTCGCAGCGGAGCGTGGCACCGGCTTCCAAGCGGTGAGCAGGTATGAAGCAGCTTGTGGAATGGCTTCTTGACCTGGATGACATCCATTTAGGGGGTGACGCTCCGCTTGCGCTCAGATGGGAGAGTCCGCTGGAAGTCTGGGCGGTGTTCTGCATTGCGGTGCTGGTGCTCACGTGGATTGCCATGACCTATCGGCGAGAGCGGGCTTCCGCCCTCCGGCGGATCGTGCTGGCTGCCCTGCGCTGTGGGCTGGCGGCGCTGACGGTGGCAATTATCTGCCAGCCGTCGCTGGTTCTGCAACGTAACCGCATCGAGCCGTCGCATGCGGTCGTCGCGCTGGACACGTCACTGAGCATGGCCGCAGCCGAAAGTTACCGTGACGAGGATTTGGCAGTGTCGATCGCGCGCGGTGCAGGGCTTAAGGATCCGATCGCCCTGGCGGACCATTCGCGTCTGGAACTGATCCAGAATGCAATGGTGCGCAACGAGGCCGCTCCATTAGAGGCACTGCTTAAGCGCAACGCAATTCAGCTCTGCACCTTCTCGGGAGAGGTGGATACGGAAGGGTTCTTTGCAGCTCACCAGGTCGTCGGCAGCCTCGTTGGGTCGATCATAAACGCCGAGGCTAAAGGCCCAACGACGGACCTGGCCGGTGCGATCCGCCACATAATCGAGAAAGCCCAAGGACGACGGCTGGCGGCGATCATCCTCGCTACCGACGGTCAGGCCACCCATCCGACCAGTATGAAGGACGCACTCGATCTGGCCCGGGATCGACAGATTCCCATTTTTCCGGTTCGAATCGGCTCGACGGAGAGGCGGCGCGACATCGACGTCGGCCCGCTGCGGGCCCAGGAGACCGTCTTCGTCAACGATGTGCTGGCTGTGGAAGCTCAAGTCACCGCCCAGGGCCTGACCCAGCCGACCACTGTCACGGTGCTCCTGGTCGATCTGCGAAGCGGCACCACCGTGGCATCGCGGCAGCTCGTGCTCGATCCGTCGCAAGACTCGATTAGTGTCGAGTTACAGACCAGACCGTCGCAAACCGGAACGGTGCGCTACCGGGTGGAGGTACCACCACTGCCGGGTGAGCTTACGACCGAGAACAATGCGGCCCAGGTCGATGTCACCATTCTCGACGATCGACTCCGGATTCTCTACGTGGACGGCTACCCGCGATACGAATACCGCTACCTGAAGAATGCACTGCTCCGCGAGCAAACTGTGGACCTGAGCGTCTTGCTGATTGAAGCTGATGAACACTTCGTTCAGGAAGGTACCGATCCGATCCGCCGATTCCCCGAAACGCCCGAAGAGCTGAACCGATACGATGTGGTGTTGTTTGGCGACGTCAACCCCCGTGGCGGCTGGCTGACCGGCGCACAGATGAACATGCTGTTGGATTTTGTTGGCAATAGAGGTGGCGGGTTTGGCCTGGTCGCCGGCGAGCGATCAGCCCCTTACCGCTTCCTGGGTACGCCCCTCGAAAAGCTCCTGCCCATACGCATCGATCCGACCTTCCTGGGACACTATGACACCACCCTGCCCACCGGATTCCGGGCTCAACTTACCCCGGAGGGTCAACGAAGCCCCATCTTCCGATTCACTGCGGATCGCGCCGAAAGCGAACGGTTCTTTACGGCCCTCCCCGAACTGTTCTGGTTGGCACGCACCCGAGGTCCGAAACCGGGAGCGTCCGTCCTGCTGGAGCACCCCACGAGTCGAAGCGCTTTCGGACCCATGCCAATCGTTGTCACCGGCCGATACGGCGCAGGCAAGCTCTTCTTCCAGGCTACTGACGATACCTGGCGATGGCGACGCCACACAGGTGAGCTACTGCATGACATTTATTGGGTGAAGGTGGCCCGCGAGCTGATGCCCAGTTCACGCGTGGCTCAGAATCGCCGCCTGGTTCTGCGGACGGATCGACGGGTCTACCCGTACGGCTCGCCCGTGCAGACCCAGGTCGAAATCTTCGACTCCCAGATTCTCGCCGAACAGGGCGAGGTCATTCAGATCGTAGCTACCGAGCCGCAGGCTTCAGCCTACGCGGATTCACCCTCCGTGGACTCCAACTCCTCGACGATGGAACGTGGTGACGCACCGGCCGTGGTGGGACGGTTCGACGTACATCGCCTCGGGCCCGAATCGAATCGCTATGAAGGGACCTGGATCGCGCCGCGTCCCGGCCGGTTTGTCATCAAGACTGCGGACATCGCCCCGCGTCAGGGCGAACGGATCGCCTGGGCTCCTGTTCGCGTAGAGCGACCCGATCTGGAATCGCGCCGCCCGGAAGCGGACCACGAAACCCTGGAGCGTATCGCCGCAGCCACCGGCGGGAGGGTCGTAGACCTGGACCGGATGGAGGCGGTTTTCGGCACGATCCGGGACCGCAGCGTGCAGATTCCTGACGACATAACGGAACCTTTGTGGGATTCCAAATTGGTTTTGATACTTTTCGCTGCAATGATATCTATGGAGTGGATCTTACGGAAAGTGTTCGGATTGATGTAGGAGCATTACAGGCTACCGGTTGCGAAGAACCGTGGGATCGCACGTTCATTTCGTAATTGGTAATTGGTAATTCGTAATTTGTTTATCATGCCGCCGTCGCAGCTTATTGACCGCCTTACTACGTTGCGGACCGCCATTCGCGTCCGGCTGGTTGCCTATGGTGTTTGCACCGTCCTGGCCGCCGCGGTGGCCGGTTTCCTGATAATCGCGGTGTTGGACTGGCTCGTATGCCTGCCGCCGCTGCTTCGCATAGCGGTTGCCGGGGTGGCTGTTGCGGGGTTGATCGGGGCGACCTTCCGTTGGGTGCACCGGCCTCTACAGGCCCGCCTGGGCATTGATGAAATCGCCACCCGGCTCGAAACGCACTTCGGCACCTTTCAGGACCGGCTCCTGAGCACCGTCAACTTCATGGAACACCGCGACGCCGGCTCGGAAGGAATGATGCAGCAGGTGATCGCCAACACTGAGCAGGTTATCAAAAATGTCCCGCTGGAATCCGCGCTGTCGTTACGGCCGCTCATGCTGCGTAGCGCGATGCTGGTCGTCAGCGTAACTGTGCTTACCGTCGTCCTGCTCGTCTCACCGGGTTGGGCCCGCGTCGGCCTGTATCGCTACATCCATCCCTGGGGCGAGATCGAGTGGCCTCGCAACGTCTCGATACTGCCGCTTACCGGTGACCGAACCGTGGCAGTGGGTGAGTCAGTGACGGTTCGCATGAACGTGCAGCGCGGCCTCCACGATGCCCTGCGCGGTGTCGTTCACCTTCGCGAGCCCGACGGAGGCATCACCACGCTGGCCATGCAGCGCGACCTGGATAACACCTTCTATGCCACGATTGATGCCGTCACCGCGGACCTTGCGTACTGGTTTGAAGCCGGTGACGACAGCACGATGCGCAGCCCGTATGGGATTCGGGTGGTACGGCGTCCGCAGGTCGTTGAGGCCCTGGCCGCCGTCGAACCGCCGCCGTATGCATCCAGCCAAGGTACCCGCGTACACGACCTGGGTGACGGGCCGGTTAAGGCGCCGATCGGCGGGCATATGCAGGTGACGTTGCGTGCCAGCAAACCGATTCCACCGGATTCGACCGGGACCAGCGTGGGGCTGCGCACGGAAACCGACGAGCTGATTCCACTTACCGTCGATCCGGAGGACCACCACAGGCTTTTGTCGCGCTTCGAGATCCGCAGCGACGTCCACTTTCGGGTAGAACTGCGTGATGCGGAAGGCTTCGAGAACCGTGCTGCAACCAGGTATTCGGTTTTGGTCATACCGGATACGCCGCCTACCGTCACCATAGTGGAGCCGCGGGCCGTCACCGAGTTGACACCGAAGGGATCGGTACCGTTATTGATTCGCGTCGAAGACGATTTCGGCATCGCCCGTCTTACTCTGGAAGCCGAGCACGTCGGTGGCAGCGAGAGCCGCACAGTACCGCTGACCGACCGGCTGCGCTTGGCACGCGACGATGACGGAGTGGAGGGAATCGTTCGTTATCCGTGGAGTGTCGCACCGTTGTCGCTATCGGCGGGCGACCTGCTCATTTACCGGGCCGAGGCCACCGACAATCGCACCTCCCCGGAGGGTGAGGGCCAGGTGGGCCGGTCGGCATCTATGCGAATCAAGATCATCAGTGACGTGGAGTTCGACATCCGCCTGCGAAGTGACATCGCCCTGCTGGAGACCCGTATTCGTCAGGCTGCGCTCGATCAAGCAGACCTGCTCGATCGCACCACGGCGCTGTTGCGCCACGCTGACGAGCCGACGACCCTCACGGATACAGAGCGCGAAGTCGTCCCGACCTTATCGGGTCAACAGGCACGGCTGATCCGCCGCCTTCGCAATCTGGCTGTTCGCTTTCACAAGCTCATCGAGCGGATGAAGGCCAACCATGCCGGGAACGAGCAGGCTCGCAATCGGATCGTCTCTTTGGGCAGGGCCCTCGAGCAGATCGCCGCCGGGCCTATGACCACCGCAAGCACGGCGCTTAGCGAGGTTCGCGAGCAGGTCGAAGCCCAAACACAGCAGCAGACATTGGGGCAGGCGGCGCAATCACAGGAGGCGGCCGTCGAGCGGCTGCACGCCTTGATACGCGTCATATCCCAGTGGGGCAGCTTTCACGGACTCCTCACCAGAACGCGCGATGTGCTCGACCGGCAAGAGGCCCTTCGCCATCAGACCACTGAGCTGGGCAAGTCCATGCTGGGCAAGCCGGTCGAATATCTGACCGATGAGGAGCTGACCAAACTCAAACGCACCAAACGTCAACAGGGACAACTTGCCGACGACATAGAACAGCTCCTCGCACGCATGAAGCAGCTTTCGGCAACGTCTCGCCAGAAGGATCAGCCCGGTGCCCAAGCCCTCGACGCGGCTCTTCGGGCGGCTCGGGCCCACGAAACAGCCAAGCATATGCACACCGCCGTCGAGGCGATCGAGGAAAATCGAACCGCCGCGGCGACCATCGCCCAGAAAACGGCAGCCGACGGGCTCCGAAAAATGATCGTAGCCCTGCGCGACCGCGACGATAAGGAACTCGAAGAACTGCGCAAGCGTCTGGAGCGTGCCGAGGATCAGGTGGCGTACCTGCTCGAGCAGCAGCAGGCCCTTCGACGGGCCACGCACGAGGCCGGTGTGGTCGGCGCCGACCGGGCGACGTTTGACTCATTCGCACAACAGCAGCGGACGCTCAAACGAAACACCAGGCTGCTGGGGCAGGAGCTTGCCATGGTGGAACGAGCCGCCGTCGCTGCTCGACCCGTTCGCCAGGCGGCGACTCCCATGGGTGAGGCCGAAGCGCATCTTCGCGAAAGTCAGGCTGAGCCGGCCAAGCTCGCACAGGATGAAGCCATCGCATTACTCGAAGAAGCACTGGCCCGCCTGGAAGAGGCCGCACAGGAAACGGCGGAGGAAGCGCTGTGGCGCTCCCTCGAACAGATACGGGAAGATCTCGAAGAGATTCTTTCAGCCCAGCGCGACGTCAACACCGGCATCGGCAAACTCAAAGGCGCAATCGAGGCTCGCGGGCGGATCGCACGTTTGGAAGCACGCCTGGCCTCCAAGTTGGCCCGCGAACAAGCCGGCGTGCGGGCTATGGTCGATGCACAAGTCCAGGATTTTCAAAAGGTGGTTGTTTATGAGTGGGCCCTGAAGCGAGTCGGGAAGTGGATGGACGAAAGCCGGCGGCAGCTCAGTGGCCGTCGAATAGACAACGATCTTGTGGCCGCAACGGATCGCATCGTCCGTGAATTGGAGAAACTGGTCAACGCTATTGTGCAGACGCAATCGCTTCCCGTCGATACCGAGTTCGTCGAGTCGGATCGTAGCGGGGGCAGCGGTCAAGGCGAAATGGTCCAACATAAACCGGTGCCCACGGTGGTCGAGTTGCTCGTGCTCAAGGCCATGCAGGTGGACATCAACGAGCGAACTGGATCGCTTCATGGATCTCTGGACATCGACAATGCAACGGAAGAGCAACTACGTGAGCTTAGAATGCTGGGTGAGGACCAGTCGGAAGTTCGCCGGCTGACCGAAATGGTCACCGAGCGGGTGCAGCATCCGTAAGGCGGAGAAGGTTTCGGTGAGACAAGTATCATGACCGCGCAATTCAGACACGTGGTAAGCGTGCTGGCTTTGGTGTTGCTCGGCTGGGTCCCGGCAGTAGGGCAGGACAAGCCCCAAGCAACCGAACCGGACGACAAGGACGAAAGACTGGGTGAGCGTCTGATTCGCCAGGCCGCTGCCGACTCCGATGAAGACCTGATGGACAGCATCATTCGCTTGATGAGCGAGGCGGCCCGCAAGCTGGAAATCGAGTTTGACGCCGGTGGCCAAACGCAGACGGTGCAGAGCAAAATCCTGGACCGCTTGGATGATGCCATCAAGGCAGCGGCTTCGCAGCGCCGTCCGCGTCGCCGTACGGGTCCGCCATCGGATTCGGACAAACGCCGCATGCCCAAGGGCAAACGCCGCACCTCCGACCAGGACGGGCGCCCCACGGATAGCCAGATGGACTCCTCGTCATCAAGCCCCAGTGACGCAGAGGGCAAGCCACTGGACCGCGAATCGACCAGCGGCGATCTTCGTGAGTTGCGCCGCACGTGGGGTCATCTGCCGATGCGCGAGCGCGAGGAGATCATTCAGGGCATCACCGAGAGCTTCCTGGAACGGTACCGGGAGTGGATCGAGCGCTATTACCGGGCTTTGCAGGAGACCGAGGATTGATGCGCGCCGTCATGTTGCCGATTATGAAGCCGGGCCGGCTCCTTGCGGCAATAGCGCTGTCGTATAGTGCCATTGCCTTGTCAGCAGATACGCCGCGCACCGCCACCCCCATCGAGTCGGAAATCACTACCAAGCAGCGCCTGGCTGTCGAGAGTGGTCTTGCCTGGCTCGCTGAGCGGCAGGCTGAGGACGGCTCCTACGGAAGTCTGTCGCACTACGGCCCCCATGTGGGCATCACCGGCCTGGTGGGGCTTGCGTTTATGTCCGATGGCAACATGCCGGGTCGGGGTCGCTACGGCGAGGTCGTTGACCGGGCCCTTTCGTTTGTCCTGACCCACAGCTCGGAAAGCGGCCTTCTGGCTGCGGAGACGTCCCACGGTCCGATGTACGGTCACGGCTTCGCCACGCTGTTTCTCGCTGAAGTATACGGGATGACAAACCGGTCCGACGTTCGCGAGACCCTTCGCAAGGCGGTCAGGCTTATTGCCACCACCCAAAACGACGAGGGCGGGTGGCGGTATCAGCCGGTTCGCGATGACGCCGATCTGTCGGTAACGGTTTGCGAGGTCATGGCTCTGCGGGCGGCCCGCAACACCGGCGTCTACGTCGATAAGACTGTCATCGACAAGGCCATCGAATACGTAAAAGCCAGCCAAAATCCCGACGGTGGCTTTCGCTACATGCTCAACTCGGGCGGCTCGGCTTTTGCGCGATCCGCCGCCGGGGTCGCGACTCTCCAATATTCCGGCATTTACGGCGGCAGCGAGATCGAACGAGGCCTAGAATATATCGGGCGGTTTGCACCGCCGAAGGAACAGACGGTCGGCCACTACTTCTACGGGCATTACTACGCCGCCCAGGCGATGTTCCTGGCCGGTGACGCGTATTGGGTTCAGTGGTGGCCGGCAGTGAGGCATGAGCTGCTGGAGAAACAGGCTCCCGAGGGATTCTGGCGAGGGCAAGCAGGACAGGAGTATGGAACAGCCATGGCACTGATCATCCTGCAAATGCCCAACCGCTTGCTGCCGATCTTTCAGAAATAACGATGTCGACATACCACTGCCATCCCGGACGAGGGCGCACGATTCAGCCCCACTTGTCTAAGCCCGGAGCACGAACGACGGGTCAACATCAGTCGTGGGTGCCCCACGGCTTTAGCCGTGGGGGATGCGACTCCGGTGGACCATCGTGTCCCCCACCTCTGAAGAGGCGGGCCACCCGACGGAAGTGGGCCAGCCCACAGAGGTGGGCCACCCGACTCACCGCGGCAATCGCCGTCGCCGCGTTAGCGTCATTCACGGCTGCCGACCAGGTCGCAGACAGGCAGATTGAAGTCAGTGTCAAGACAGTGACAGAGGACGCTGTTCGCGGACAACTGGCAACCCTGTCCATCACCGAAGGTGCGCTGATCCACACCGACGACGGGGAAGATCAGCGGATCCCGTTTGCGGACCTTGTACGTATCACCACCACCGTACCGATCTCCCAGCATGGACGACGTGACGTGACGCTGAGCTTGACAGGCGGCGACGTGCTCTACGGCCGCCTGGCCGGAGCACGCGATGAATCCGTCGTCGTCGAGACCACGGACCTTGGGAATATTGCCGTGCCGCTCGAGTCGATCACCCGGATCGACAGCGCACGGGCCGGGCAACCAGCCTACCGGGAATCAGTAAAGTGGTTCCAGCGGGCTGCCGACGCCGACGAAGATCGCATCCTCCTGACCAACGGGGACGTCGTTGACGGCTTTGTCACTAGGATCGACGCTGACGGCGTGTCAATCGAAAGTTCGTTTGGCCAGACCACCGTGCCGCATCGACTGGTGGTTGTGGTGTGCCTGGCCTCCTCACCGCCGCCCCGGCTGGATCGACCCCATCTGATACTGACCTTTCGCAGCAGCGGCCGGCTCACGGTCACCCACCTGCAATGGTCGGGTAATGTCGTCGAAGCACGTTTGCACCGTGGGGAGCAAATCCGCATCGAGGCCGAGAAAATCGTGCGCGTCGACGTCGTCGGCGGAAAGTGGGAATGGCTCTCCACCCACCGGCCGATCAGCTACCAGCACACCCCCATGCTCTCGCTCGGCTGGGAATACGCTAACGACCGCAACGTGCTCGGCGGGCCGATCACCGTTGCCGGCACCGTGTTCGAGCACGGCGTCGGCGTCCATAGCCACTCGAAGCTCACCTACGATCTGAAAGGCGCTTATCGCAAGTTCGTGACATACTTCGGCATCGACGACGACAGCGGCCCCTACGCGGACGTTTCAGCCTACATTCTCGTGGACGGCAAACCCCGGTTCGAAAAAGCCGATGTCCGCCGCGGCACTCTCCACGGCCCCGTCCGCCTGGACGTAACCCGGGCCAACCGCATCGAACTGGTCGTCGACTTCGGCCAGAACGGCGACCTCCAAGACCGCTTCAACTGGATCGAACCTGCCCTGATCCGACCGTAAGACCTTGTCGGCTGGCACATGGGACCGGGTACCACGCGGGGTCGGGTGGCACCCATTGCTATTACCGTCCCGATGTTCCAAGTAGCAATATGCCGAAGTCGTCGGTTTGGAGGGGAGGGGCGCCGATGCGGCTGATTGGGTGGTAGTTTTCGCGAATCCACTCGTATAGCTTTTGGCCGTAGTCGCGGGCGACGCGATGGGCCTGGGCGGCCTGGTGTCCGGCGAGAAACATGTTTTTTACATCCACAGTTTTACCGTAACGTCGTACTGCGTATGAGTTTGTGTTCAGGCAGCAGATGCCCACAATATGTGGTATTTATCCTTGACAAGGGCCGATATGTGGCGTAGTATCAAGCTTGTCCAACGGCCGCCGGGACACGACACCACGGTTGCGGCTGGATGACTGCGAGTGCTTGTGGACGACGGAGGACGCACCTGAATTGGCGTCAGTCGTTAGCGCCGATTCGGCTACGTTTTCTGCAAACGAACACAGCAGCGGCAGCGTTGATACGCGGGTTGCGGGTCTGTGTTCGCTAAGGGAGACAACAAGACCGGCATAACAGCCGGTGGAGGCGCGGGGATTTGATGTCGGAAGCGGCGGTGAGACATAGTGGCTTTCGAGACACGGATGACGCTTGGAAGTCGGAATCAACGCTCTCGCAGAACGCGGAGCGCGTCCTTCGCGCGCGGTACCTAAAGAAGGACGAGCAGGGCCGGTGTACGGAGTCGCCCAGAGACCTGTTCCGGCGGGTAGCTAAAGCTATTGCCGAAGCCGAACTGATCTACGATTCCGGCCCGGAAAACCGCAGCGAGTGGGAGGATCGATTCTACTCGTTGATGGTCAGCCGGCGGTTTATGCCCAACAGTCCGACGCTCATGAACGCCGGGCGCGAGATGGGCATGCTCAGCGCTTGTTTTGTGCTGCCGGTCGGTGACAGCATCGACGAGATCTTCGATTCGATCAAATATACCGCCTTGATTCAAAAAGCCGGCGGCGGAACCGGCTTTGCTTTCGACAAGCTGCGCCCCACCGGCGACTATATCAGCAGCTCGGGCGGCACGACCAGCGGCCCGATTTCGTTCTGGCGCGCTTTCAGTGAGGCGACCAACGCAATTCAGCAGGGTGCGTTTCGGCGCGGCGCCAACATGGGCATGATGAGTATTCATCACCCCGACATCTTGAAGTTCCTCTACGCCAAAGAGGACTTGAATCAATTCACCAACTACAACATCTCCGTCAAAATAACCGATGAGTGGATGGAGTCCTTCCTCAAGGATGCCGATGGCGCCCACGTCGTACAAAACCCGCGCACCGACCGAGAGTACTTCGTCCCCAAAGACCTGGAGATCCACACCTACGGCATCCGGGCTCTTGTACCGGTCGAGGAGGCGGAAGCGGTGGACAGGGTGTCGGCGGTCAAGCGCAGCGACAAAGACACTCAAGACAATCGAGCCGGCTCCCTTTCGATCCGGATGAAAACAGACGGTCGGGTCATTGCGGTCTACACCAAGCGGGATATCTGGGACATTATCGTCACCAATGCGCATCGCACCGGTGAGCCCGGTCTGGCTTACATCGACCGGATCAACGAGTACAATCCCACGCCGCACGTCGGACAAATCGAGGCCACCAACCCGTGCGGCGAGCAGCCGCTGTTGCCCTATGAAGCGTGCAATCTCGGGAGCATCAACCTCGCCGAATTCGTGTATATCAACGATAGGAGCGAGCCCACGGTCGATTGGAACGGTTTGCGGGAAACCGTGCAGGAGTCCACGCGGTTTTTGGACAATGTGATCGATGTCAACAAGTATCCCCTTCCCGAGATCGACCGCATGTGCAAGGCCAATCGCAAGATTGGACTGGGAATCATGGGCTTCGCCGATGTCCTGTACAAGCTCGGTGTCCCCTACAACAGCGAAGAAGGCATCAAGTGGGGCGAGCGGTTCCTGCGGTTTGTTAACGAGGAATCGCACGCCTACAGCGAGAAGTTGGCGGCAAAGCGAGGAGCCTTCCCCAATTGGGAGGGCAGCACCTGGGACACCGAATTCCATCGGCCAATGCGCAACGCCACCTGTACGACGGTGGCCCCGACCGGGACAATCAGTATCATCGCCGGTTGCTCCGGCGGCATTGAGCCGATGTACAGCCTGGCCTTTTACCGGAATGTACTTCGTGGCCAGGACGAGGGGGCGGCGCCGATGGTCGAGGTCAATTCGATTTTTGAAGCCGTTGCCCGTGATCGCGGCTTCTATAGCGAGGGACTGACGGAGCGTCTTGCCACGGACGGCACCCTCGCGAATATTCCGGACATGCCTGAGGACATTCGTCGCGTGTTCGTCTGTGCTCATGACGTGTCACCTGAGTGGCACATACAAATGCAGGCCGCCTTCCAGAAGCACTGCGACGCGTCAATCTCCAAGACCATCAACTTCCCCGAAGACGCGACCACTCAGGATGTCGAGAAGATATACTGCCTGGCCTACGAACTCGGTTGCAAGGGCGTTACCGTCTATCGCGACGGATGCCGGAAACATCAGCCCATGGCGCTGAAGGGCAGCGACAGAGTCCACGTGACCGTCGCCGGCACAGCGGAGCACGCCGGACCCGGCAGCGGTTCACTAGAACCGGCTACACTGCCGGAGATCCAAAGCGCGATCCGTGTGCGGCAACTGACGCCCTTTGGCAACATGCACATCAACATCACGGTCGATCCGAAGACTGACCGTGAGCTGGAGGTCTTTGCCCAGCTCGGCAAAGGCGGCGACCTGGCCAACAGCGATCTGGAGGCCATCTGCCGGATGGTCAGCTTATGGCTGCGCGCTGGCGGCAGCATCGACCACGTGATTCGCCAGCTTCATTCGATTGGCTCAAGCCTCCAAGTACACACCAAGGAGGGCAAGATCATGAGCCTCGGCGACGGATTGGCTCGGGCCCTGCGAAGATATATGCGCGCCAAGGCGGATTTCGGCCTCAAGGCCTTGCTTACCGGGGAGTACGACGCCGGCGCCGTCGGCGGGGGGAGCAAACCGAAAGGGGGTGATTGGGACGGACGAGGTGCGACGGACGGGCGGAAAGGGGGGGGGAACGGGCCTGCGTTGCAGGAGCGGGCCGGATCACTAGCGCCCTCGAGGCTCGATGCTCGGGGGTTCCAATGGCAGCAGGCCCAGTACAAGGTACTTTGCCCAGATTGCCAAAACGCGCTGCGATTCAGTGAAGGTTGCGTAATTTGCGAGGCCTGTGGGTTCTCGAAGTGCTGAGGTCGGTGTAGTGTCCTGTAAAATTAGGTGTTTTGAGCTGATTTTTTCGGCTTCGTGGGTATAATTATTTTGTTGACAGATGAAAGATCCGCGGTAGCTTCTGTCGATAGTACGTGACGTGGAGCGGCCCACACCGGCCGGAACCCGAATACCGGCACACGCGTATATAATACGGGACCTTATACGGAGGATGACCGAGAGGTTGATATAAGCTGTACCAGGCTTCTTTCCCCTCCGGAAAGCACCGTTTCGCCCTAGGGTGAGCGGTGCTTTCTTTTTTGAGGACCTCGAAACACAGACCAATAACTTTCTGCAGCGATCGGGCAGCTCGCGGGTCGGGCACCGACACGCCTTATAGCGATCACGGTCTTCGCGTAGCGGTCCTTTCCGTTGCGTTGGCGTTGTCCAGGGGCAACTAGGTCACGGCCGGCACAGGGGCTGGCCGCTGCACGATAAACGAGAATGCTCTAGCCGCATAAGCCAATTAACCAGTCGCCGGTGCGCTTGTCATTGGTCGGTTTCCAGCTATACTGACCGGACTCTGCGCCGGCGGCTGACCGTACCTCGCGGCAGCCGGCTCGCGTGCTCAGAGGCAATAGGAGAAGACCGTGGCTGTGCGGATAAGACTGAAACGAGTAGGTCGTCGACACCGCCCGGCGTTTCGGCTGGCGGCGGTCGACAGTCAGCGGGCCCGCGACAGCCGGGTCATCGAAGAGCTGGGCAGTTACAACCCTGTTGACCCGAACGAAGAAGGACAGGTGGTACTGAAGCGCGACCGGATCGAATACTGGCTTAGTGTCGGCGCACAGCCGAGCGATACGGTAAAACGGCTCTTGGAAAAGCATGGCGTCCCTGTGGGCGCCCGGTCGAAGTAGGCGCGAAGCTCAGTGATTGATGCGGATCGACGTCCTGGCATTGTTTCCCGAAGTATTCGAGCCGTTTCTGGCTTCGAGCATTGTTGGGCGCGCGGTGCGCGGCGGCATCGTATCAGTCGGGTGCATAGACTTCCGCAATTTCGCTCACGACAAGCACCGGAGTGTTGACGACAGGCCATTCGGTGGTGGACCCGGCATGGTCCTGATGTGTGGGCCGGTCTTCGAGGCTGTGGAGTACGTCGAAACCCAACGGGAAGGTGAGACTGTCCGTATCCTGCTGACGCCGCAGGGCGAGCGGCTGACGCAGAGTATTGTCGCGGAGCTGGCTGGCCAACCTTGGCTTGTTATTCTGTGTGGGCATTACGAGGGTTTTGACGAGCGGATCCGCACCGGAATCAATGCCCGGGAGATTTCGGTCGGCGACTACGTGCTCTCCGGCGGGGAGCCGGCGGCAATGGTCCTGATCGACGCAGTCGTACGGCTGCTGCCGGGGGCATTGGGTGACGAAGGCTCGGCAGCGAGCGATTCATTCGTTGAGGGGACGTTAGAGTATCCCCAATACACCAAGCCGCGGGCCTTTCGGGGCATGAAGGTCCCCGATGTTCTCCTTTCCGGAGACCACGGCAAGATTGCCAGCTGGCGGCGAGAGCAAGCCGTGAAGCGTACGCTGGAGCGCCGGCCTGACTTGGCGAATGAGGCCGGTTCCTCACGGCAGGGGAAGACTTAGGATAAACTCGGGACGCGGGCGGGCACCTAGCTTTACTAGGTAGGGCGCATCGATAGATGATCTGGAGTAGCGTGATGAGGCAGCCGTTAATCGAACTGGTCGAACAGCCCTATCTCAAAACGAGGCTGCCAGTGTTTCACATCGGCGATACGGTCGACGTTTTGTGCCGCATCGTGGAAGGGGACAAGGAACGCGTTCAGGTGTTCAACGGGGTGGTGATCGCCCGCCGGGGTGCCGGAATCAACGAGAGCTTTACCGTTAGACGGATCGTTGCCAACGAGGGTGTGGAAAGGAAGTTCCTGATCCACTCACCGAACGTCGTGAACGTTAAGATCCGGCGTCGCGGTAAGGTCCGCCGGGCGAAACTGTTCTACCTTCGTCACCGGATCGGGAAGGCTCGCAAGGTCCGTGAACTTCGCGTCCATAAGAGAGAGGCTCAGGAAGCTGAGCTGGCCGGTTCCGCGGCGTGATCCCAGGCTTCTTCTGGGCCTGCGTGGCGAACGTACTGCCGCCCGATACCTGAGGCGGCATCATCACCGCATTCTTGTCCACAACTATCATTGCGTCGCCGGGGAAATCGATTTGATTTGCTCTGACGGCGATACGATCGTCTTCGTTGAAGTCAAGACCCGATCGAGTGACGTGGCCGAAGATCCGCTGGAGGCCATGCGCAAAACGCAGTGGAGGCGGATCGAAAACGCCGCCCGGTATTTCCTGTTGCAACGATCGGTGCAGGATCGCCCTTGCCGTTTTGACCTGGTTACCGTGGTCTGGCCTCCTCGCGGTTCGCCGCGCATCGAGCACTTCGTGGATGCGTTTCAGCCCAGGAGAAGCTGAATGTGTCTTTCGGTGCTGGTTTTCTGACCGACGAGAGTTTCAATGGGCTTGATCGACTCACACGCACACCTGACGTTCCCGGAGCTTCGCGACCGGCTTGATGAGATTCTCACCCGATGCGATGCCGCCGGGATCGACCGTATCATCACGCTCGGCATCAACCTCGATGATGCAAGCAGTGCCGTTCAATTCGCCCGGCTTCACCCGGATCGCATCCATGCAGCCGGCGCTTTCCATCCCCACGAAGCAGAAAAAGTGACCGATGATCTTCTGACCGCCATGGCTGAGCTTTGGGATGATCCCTGCGTAGTCGCCCTCGGCGAGATGGGTCTCGACTACTACCATGAGTTTGCGGCACAAAACACGCAACGATCCGTCTTCGCCCGACAGCTTGAGCTGGCGGCCCTACGCTCAAAGCCGCTAATCATCCACTGTCGGGAGGCATTTGCGGACACTATCCCAATGCTTGTTGAGCACGGATTTGAAGGGCGCCCCGTCGTGTTTCATTGTTTCACCGGAAGCACTACCGAGGCGCTGAGTTTGGAGGAGCACGGTTGGCGGATATCGTTCACCGGCGTCGTGACCTTCCCCAAGTCGACCGAGCTGCAGCAGATCGCCAAGAGCTATCCCTACGAGGCTCTGATGATCGAGACTGATTCACCCTATCTCTCACCCGTACCGGTACGGGGTAGACAGCCCAACGAACCGGCCCACCTCGTGCACGTCGCAAGGTTCCTCGCAGGACTACGCGGCGTCTCTTACGAAGACATCGTCGAGCAGACCGCCGGGAATACACGACAGTTCTTCGACCTATAGGAACTCTCTGGCATGAAATTTGCAATTAGTGCCCGTCAGAGGGTCTGGGGATTTGCACCGCTAGGAGGAACAACATGGCCGGTAAGGCGCGACATTCCACCAATCAGCAGACGCTTCACGATATGCTGTCTCTGCCCACCGCACCGTTCGCCGAGCACCATGTCAGGGACTACATCGAGCGGTTCTGTGCCCGACGCAAGAAGGTTACGCTGAAACGCGATCCTGTGGGGAATCTCCTGGTGCGTCTTCGCCAGGGGAAACGCCGCATCGCCCGGCCGGTCTGCATCACCGCGCATCTCGATCATCCGGGCTTCGTGGTCGACAAGATGATCTCCAAGGGCCGGCTCCGGGCGAACTGGCGCGGTGGGGTGCCTAAAGAGTACTTTGTGGGCAGCAAGGTGCGCTTCTTTGTGGACGGGACCTGGGTGCGTGGTCGCGTCCGCTCGGTGAAAACCGTCACCCGCAACAAGCGCAAGCGGGTCGATACGGCCCTGGTGGACGTACCCGGTGAGGTGCCGCCGGGCTCGATCGGCATGTGGGACCTCCCCGATCCAAGGGTGCGCGGGACGCGGATTTATGCCCGCCCCTGCGATGACCTGTCCGGTGCGGCCGCCATGCTCTGTACCATAGACGAGCTGGTCCGTCGGCGTTACACCTGCGATGCCTACTTCCTGTTCACAAGGGCCGAAGAAGTTGGATTTGTCGGTGCGATCGCCGCGGCCCGAAAGAAAACGATTCCGTCCAAATGTTACATCGTGGCCATGGAGAACAGCACCGAGCTGACGCACGCCAAGATGGGCGACGGGCCGATTCTGCGCGTCGGTGATCGGGCGAGCGTTTTCACGCCTGAGGTGACGGCGTACTGTCACCAGATGGCCCGGGATCTTGCCGCTGCCGACCGGAGTTTTCGTTATCAGCGGAAGCTTATGGACGGCGGGACGTGCGAATCGTCTGCGTATTGCACGCTCGGTTACGAAGCCACCGGGGTGTGCTTCGCCCTGGGCAATTATCACAACATCAACACAAAGCGAAAGAAGATCGCCCCCGAGTACATCGACCTTCACGACTTTGACAACGCCGTCAAGTGGTTCGTTGAACTCGCCCGTGCCTTGCGGCCCTACACCGGCCGCGACGATGCACTGCGCAATCAGCTCCGCGACTTGGAGCGGTTCTACAAAACGCTGCTACGCTCATCGCGCAACCGGCCCTGCTGAGTGAATAGGGATGACTACTGGTGCTTCCGGTTGGAGGATTTCGCGCAGCCTGATCCTCTTCGTTCTCCACGGCCACCACGGGGGTCGGCTGTTACACAGGCTGCAAAGCTGTTTTAGAGTGAACAGCGCTACTCTCAGAGATACCGAGGTCCTGCGCAGATCGCGTTTGCTCGTAAGTGCTTGTCAGATAAGAGGTTACGGCGATTTCTTACGAAATGCAAAGCTGCGCGGCGTTAATCGGTTTTGGGACACGGACGAGGGTTCTGCACTATTTGTGC
>JAUWWQ010000024.1 GCA_030616775.1 Planctomycetota bacterium | reverse complement strand
TGTTCACCAGCCCGTCCGGGAAATTGGGCTCGACGTCCGCCCTGGACTTTAGCACCGCGCCCGCCAAGTTCCTGAACTTGTCAAAGCACGCAGTGACGTCCGAGGCCATGTTCACGACTCCGTCAGGTGGCGTGCACGGAATGACTGCGCAAGTCCCCACCGAATCGCCCCACTTGCTTGTGGTTATCGTGAGCGGCGCCGAGTAGTTGGCCTCGTTATTGAAGTCGCATTCGCAGTCGATGGCCTGCACATCATAGATCGCCGGGACGAACACGCCTCCCGGAGGCTGAGCGGCTGGCACGATGTCGTCATCGGTTACGTGAAGAGTCCCCACCGTGCTCCAGTCCATGCAGTATGGGCTACCCTGCAGGTGAGCGCTCATGAAGTCCGGCCAGCCCGGTTCGTGGGCAATCTTGCCGGAGTTCTCACTGACTTGCTGCGGCTCACCGACCCAGCAACTGGTGTCGTTGAATCCGTCGAACGGGGCCGGCAGGGTAGTCAGAGTCACCCGCAAAGCGGTCTGGTACCCGGCGTTGCCGGGAACCATGGAGATGTAGCGGACTTTCTCATAACCGGCCTCTCCGGCCGGCGTCGCGGGCGGATCGATTTCCGGGCACTCGCACTCGTCGGGGACGCCGCTGCCGTCGTCGTCGCTGCTTTCCCCGCAGTCGGGGACGTCGCAGTAGCCATCGAACGCGTTACAGTCAATGTCGCAGGGGTCTGGAATGCCGTTCTCGTTGCAGTCCGCGTACTCGTAGGCCCCCATATCAACGTTAGCAGTGCCATCATTGTCTCCATCCATGACGCGTGGATGGCCGTCGAGGTCAGTAACCACGGTTACGGCCGTGTTGTCTCCCGCGTCGATACAGGGCGAGCCAGCCGACAGGCGAAGGTTGTCATCTTCGGTGCCGTAGGTGTCGTCAGGACCGTCTGGGTCCATAAAGAGCGGATCGGCGTCGATGTTACCTGTTCCCGAGTAGCCGCCCTGGACGTCGCTGTAGGTGACGATCGGCATGCTGCCAGCGTCCGGGTTGTAAATCTTATCCCAGAGTACGCAGTTGGTCACCGTCGGGCTGCTGTTGAAGTTGCACAACGCAAACCAGCTGTTGCCGCTGAAGCTACAATTGGTCACCGTTGGGCTGCTGGACTCGTTGCACATCCCGCCGCCGATGGCTGTGTTCCCGGTGAACATGCAGTTGGTCACCGTCGGGCTAGTAAAGTAGTTGTACATCCCGCCGCCCCAGGTGGAGGCCGAGTTTCCGATGAACGTGCAGTTGTTCACCACGGGATCGCTTTGGATGCTGTTATACATCCCACCGCCGAGGTCAGCCCGATTGCCGGCAAACGTGCAGTTCGTCACCGCCGGGTTGCTGTTGTAGTCGTTGTACCTCCCGCCCCCGCTGTACGTCGCAAAGTTTGTCATGAACGTGCAGTTGGTTACCGTCAGGCTGCTATCGTTTTCGTTGTACATCCCGCCGCCGTAGTGGGCCGAGTTCCCGCTGAACGTGCAGTTGGTTACCGTCGAGCTGCTGGAGTAGTTGTACATCCCGCCGCCGTGGGTGGGACCTTCAACATACGTGCCCGTCCCACCGGTGATGGTGAAACTGTCTAGGAGGGTGTCAGGGCCCTCGCCGTTGACGCACTTCACGACGCTGGCGCTCAAGCCCGTGGCGTCGATCGTGGTGACCTCGGGCCCGTCGCTGCTGCTCAGGGTGATCGCCTTGCCCAGAAAGTCGATCGCCTCGTTGTACGTGCCAGGTTTGACGATTACCTCATGCGTGTCGGACGTGGCATTGATCCCGTCCTGGATCGAGCAGAACGGATCTGACACCGTGCCCGATCCAGGCCCGGGACAGTTGTCATCGTCCACGTACCAGGTGGTCTGCGCCGATGCGGCACCGGACGCCATCAGCACGCAGAGAAGGATCCAAAACAGCTTTCGAGTTCGGTTTATGCAACACATAGCCAAAACCTCCTCTAGTGCGATATGCTCGCACGGCTTCAAAGACCTTGTCGAAACTTGGCGTGGGTGCACCTTCGCCCTCCCGCCCCTCTCCGGCCGTGTCGACCAATAAGTGCAGTTTGCAAGTATAGCTTCTTTTGTCGCTAGTGCAACACGAAAAGCCAAATGAGCAGGCGAAATCCGCAACGCGGCTGGAGGCAATGCGGGTAGCGGTGAGTTTACTGCGCTTCCTGTGATAGTGGCGTGACGCGGACCAGACGATAAGGCGTAAACAGAAGCCGTGAGTACGATAGGCCGTTGATCTGGAATGGAACGGGCTGGCGGCCAGCGGCAGAGACGGGGCTTACCGCATTGTGTTATGTCATCATTATGGGAACCCGGCTGCTTCAAAGACAGGCGCAGCACATTTAACAAGACCATAGGAAAAGCGAGAACGGACAAACGACGGTGAGAGTTGGCCCCAGTCTGCCAGCGCCTCCTGCGTGCAAGGTTGGGCTGGGTGTTGGCTAGCCGGCGGCGTCCGCCGACTCACCGCCTTCAGTGGATTTGTGCTTGTCGCGCTTCCTCGCTCGGTGCTCTTTCAGGGCAGAGGCAGCCTCTTCCCAAAGTTTGTACGCCTCCTTCTTGTCACCGCGCTTCCACGCGACGACAGCGTTGATTTTCTGCCGCCGGAATGCTTTTGTAGGTCTGGGCATCTCAATCCTCGCCGTGGTCCGGCCTGAATTCCGCCAGTCGTTCGGATACCGAGGGCGCTATATTAGCATCACTCTCGCCATATGCCAAACGAATCAAGAGTTTTTGCGTCGCCGCACAGACGCCGGCACTTCGTTGAATCGAACCGCAATCACTACCTGCAATACAAGCCGCTGCCCGGAGCACAGATTCGCTACCTGGTCTTTCATGGCTCGCATCTGCCGGCAGCCTTGGGCTTCTCCGTTGCCGCCGAACGTCTGGACGACGATTGGAAAGACCGATACGGCTATGAACCCGTCCTGCTCGAAACCTTTGTCGATCTGCACCGCTTCCGGGGCATCTGTTACCGTACGGCCAATTGGATCCACGTCGGTAAAACTCAAGGACGAGGCAAGCTCGATCGCCAGCACCGTCGCCCATTACCCCTCAAACACGTCTATCTCTACCCGCTTCACAAACGCTTCCGCTTAGGGCTCCGCGCCGCCCTCGACCCACGAGACTGATACGGGTTTACTGATTGTATACAAAATTCCGGGGCGCCGGGATGCTCGTAAGTGCTTTATTTATAGGAGGTTACGACGAAAGCGGGCGAACGGACTCGAACCGTCAACATTCAGCTTGGAAGGCTGATGCTCTACCAATTGAGCTACACCCGCGGTTGCTCAGCACGGTCTAATCGATCCAGTGCAGAGCCTGATACGTGAATCTATAACAACCACACGAAGTGTATCAAGTCCGCAAGCAAGATAGCTCGGCAATGTCGGTCGGCAGGCGCTCGCCCCATGAGATACTCCGGCTGGTCGGCAGGACAGCGGCTGACGGTCATGGGGCCAGTAGGGCTGGCCCTTTCGCAGCCAAATAACGCCGCGCAGCCTTGACGCCGCGTTCATTTGCCGGGAATCGGTGGCCTACGATCTCTCCGAAGACCTGGGCAGCCAAACGAGCTTGGGCACCTTTTTGCTGCAAGGCTTCCATGACCAGGGGTAGCCCGGTTCGCTCTCCCAGTCGCCCCAGGGCCCCGGCGGCGCGCAGGGCCACAGCCTCTACCGGATCATTCAGCAGTTGGCGAAGCGTATAGGCGGCTTCCAGCATCTCCATCATACCCGCCGTCGCTGCCGCGTGCTCCCGAACCGCTGGCTCGTGATCTTCGAGAAGGGCAACAACAGCCGCACGGGCCGCCTTCGTTCCGATGTTCGCCAGGACGTCGATCGCTTTACGGCGCACCTCAGGGTCGGGCGAGGTGGACAATTTGACCACGGTCCGTTCCGCCTCGAGGGTCGGCGACCGCATGGCGGCGATTTCGGCCAACGTCTCAAGCTCGCTTTCGGACGGCGTTTCAGCTTGATCACGTTCCGTGGTCTGCGGGGATTCATGCGAGTCTTGCGCGACCTCGGGCGAGGCCTGGGGATTGGCAGCATCCGGCCTGACCATTCCTTGAATGTTCACAGGCGCGCGAGCTTTGTAGTCGGGAATGCGTTGAACAAACCGCAGGCCGGCTTTGTAGATATTGCCCTCCTCTTGTCGGCACCAAGCTACGGTGCCTCGAACCCACACCTTGTGGGTTCCCTTGTCGATCTGCACGTGAATGACCTCCCCGCGATACATGGGGTAGGCGCTGTACATGCACAACCCCGTGTGGGAGACGTTGTGGACAGAAGCGACGAACTCGTCCGGGGCGCAGGTTGCATCATGTAACCTCCCGGCGTAGACACACTTGATCATGGCTCTGGCGTCGCAGGTTAATCGCTTCGGACGCGCTCCGAACACACTGCGTCGGGGAGGGGTAAGGCAGTGTTCATGCCGCGACGATAGCTCATCCATCTCGCTGCCCGCCTGCATCGGGGGAAGCGCCGGTCCTTGTGACCAGCAGCGGTCAAACAGCTCGTTCCAGTGTACCAGCATATCGGCGTCGAACTGCCGCCCTGCCTGGCTGTTCAACGCTCGATTCGCTTCCAGCGGAGTCAGTGGTCTTCGGTGGGACCGGCGGCCGATCATCGCGTGGAAGGAATCGACGATGGCGACGATGCGGCTGCCCGGCAGGAGCTCATCGCCACTAACGCCAAGGGGATAACCGCAACCGTTAACCCATTCGTGGTGCTGCAGGATCATCTGTCGAACCACCGGCGTTACGTGGGGATCGTCGCCGAGCAGGCGCACAGACTCGATTGGATGTTGCTGAATCAGTTGTGACTCTTCCAGCGTCAGCGGAGTGGTTTTGTTCAACACCTCCGGGCTGATTCCGAGCTTGCCTATGTCATGCGTCATCCCGGCAAGACCCAAGGCCTTTAAGATTTCATGGTCCGAGCCGAAGATCTCAGCCCCAAGGGTGACGGCCAGCGCTGAAACCACTAACATGTGGCTGGCCGTCGAGCGTTCGTGCCCGGCCATCTGAAGCACATGTTCCGCAACGAGCGGATTACTCAGCACTGACCCGATGATGTTGTCCACAACGTACGAAGTCCTAGCGAGGATTTCGGTAGACCCCGGGTCACGAGTCAGATCCCGGGCGACGGACGTCCCGACCTGATGCACTAGTATGGCCTTCTCATTGGGTGGCACTTCCGAACTGTGCACCAAGCCGGTCAGCTTGGTCTCCAGTAGCGCTTCGCAGCGATGCATGTCCGTGCTGAGGACGTACAGAAACGGGATGCCGCTGCTACGTAGTTGCTCGAAGTCTGGATGAGACAAGCCCACACCAGCCTCCCGATAAAGCACCGGGCGGTGATCGGATGGTGTTGGGAGGTACAGCGCGAAGTCCGCAGCGCCATCAGCCGCCAGGGCCTCTGCGGCTGCGATGGCGATTGGTGAATAGTTGGTTTGTCCAGTCATATGGTCCCCAAACCAGTATGCAATACGACTGGCAGCGCTGTGAATGCACCTTTTAGATATCGCGGTATTTGCGTTTGATGGTCCGAAAACTGTGGTGAATCAAATGCGGCACGGGCAGGGAGTGGTTGGACACGACAGGGGAGGCCGGAAAACCTCGAATCGTCGGCGATTGCCATTCGCAGGCGTGGGCTCTTCGCCCTGACTGGACGCAAGAACCAGAACACCGGATCGGCTGCGCCAACAGCGCAATGGCATACTCGTGTTACCGTTACCGGTGTCGCCAATCGCATTATGGGGCGAGTCCGGGTATCGGCAGTGCCGGTGCACCACGCACGGGCGCCTATACCTCTTGTCAGAGAGCTTACAGCTCTCCCTCGTCCTTTTACCCTACAGGCGGCTGGGCGCAGGCCATCAGCTCGCCGGCAATGGGCTTTTTCCGAAAGCCGCAGTCCGGCGCTCACGCCCCGCGTTGATCTCCCAAGGGCCTGTTGCTGTACTGCTGGATGACGGTTGATAGATGCACCGTCGACACGAGAATGATTTCACCAATAAAGCCGACGGCCAGGTAGATCGGTGGCGCCCCGCGTGACGCTCCGATGAAGATCGCAACCAACAGGACGGCCATTGCAAGGTAAAGCCATTTTCGCGAGATCGTGAGGTTATCGCTGTGTGCCATTGTGATCGATCCTTAATCTGTACTGCCGGACCATTCCGTCAGAGTTTCAGAGTTAACGTATCGAGAAAGCCCACGTCGTGCTTTAGCAGTAGCGAACCGAGCGATGCCACGGATGAGAGTTATGAGGATAATCGGACCTTGTTGGGGCAGGTAAGACCAACGCGGGAGACGCCGCCAAGGGCAGCAACTCTGGTCAGGAGAGCTTCAACGCCGCTAACATGATCCATGAAGGAAATGAGCAACGCCAAGGCGTCACGTCGGCCGGTTCGAATGCAGGCTCCGCCGTCGTAACAGTGCCAGACCGCTGAGGGAAAGCAGTACTAGCATCGTTGGCTCAGGGATGAATGCCAGACCTCGATAGTCGCCGGACAGTTCTATGGTGTCTCCAATGATGGCCCCATTGCCCGGATTCAGTTGAGCAAACGCGGAATAGCCTACAGCATAAAGTGATCCATCAGGCGTAAACGCAAGACCCTGGTGTAATCCGCCTGTGTGGCTGCCGATAAAATGGGCTTCTGCATTGTCCGGATTGACCGTGTACAGATCATAGTTGTCGCCGTCCGGGCGTACCGTGTAGAGTTGGCCATCCGGCGAAAATGCCAATCCTTGTGCGTGCAACCCAACTCCACCAAGCGCGCCAACATCCGTATGGCTGCCGTCGGTAAGACTGATGATCCGCAACACCGTAGGAGCAGTCTGCTCCTCACGAGCCACAACGTACAAATCTCCCTCGGGCGAGAACGCCATCCCCCGAATGTCGGAGTCTATGGATAATAAGTGGTTCGCAGTGCCGTCCACCGGGTCAACCGTGAAGAGATCACGCTCCTCGCCGGGGCCGGCATACAGGACCCCGCCCGGCGAAAATGCCAGGGCCTGCAACCTAAGGGGTACGGTCTGCGGTGATTCATACACTTCGCCGGTAGTCGCATCGATCCGCGCGAACTCACCCCGCCAACCCACCAGAACGAAAAAGGGACCGGCAAGAGCTTGCTGGCACATTGTCAGCGATACCATGGACACCAGACATATGGAAGCGGTTCTGGAAGCGAACATCGTAGCCCCCCCCTCCTTCGGGATTGTTGCAATCCGGCGCGTCCCCTGGCGCGTCGGCTAAAACTGAGTATACCCGGTTGGGGGCGCCTCGTAAAGCCGCTGGACCGGCTCAGTCCCAGATGGGCGGATGTCGCTCTCACCTCGTGTTGCTCGGCGCCTGGCGCAGCAGACCGAAGGTCTTATATTCTGTGATTCCAGTCTTGCGAGTGGTTTAGGCTACAGTTGCTCTGTAATTTGCGGGACACAATACTACGAAGCTGCTTCGCAGGTTTCGAGGCTCCTCTTTGTGCTCGAAGAGGCCTTTAGGCTGGTACGGGCAAGGTAATCCGCAACCGCGGCTGGGATACCTTCTTCATAGCCGATTGACGACGACCAACCGAGATGGTCTTTGATTTTGTTGCACTCGAAAAAACACCGTCGACCCATAAGCCAGACGGTGTGGCGGGTCACCAGTGGCGGGTCCTTTCTGCGGAACAGGTGGCCGAAGCATTCCAGGACAAATCCGGCGGTGTAAGCGACACGGTATGGCACCGACTTTGTCACTTGGGGCTCGCCGATTGCCTTAGCCACCACGTTGAAATACTGCCGCTGTGTCAGCACCCCGTCATGAGAGCAGTTGTAGACTTGGCCAACGGCGCGGTCGCTTTGAGCCGCCAGGATGGCAGCCTCGGCCACATTGCCGGCATGAATGACGTTTAGCCGGTTTTCACCGTCACCGATCAGCTTGACCCTGTCTCTGCGAATCGATTCGATCATTCGGGGTAGTGTCGTTCGGTCACGCGGACCATATAGCCAGCTCGGGCGGATCACCGTGACTACCACCCGACCACTCGTGTGCATTGCCCGGACGCGGTTTTCCGCTCCGATCTTGGTCCGGGCGTAGTGGCTCCACCGGTGTAGACCGACACCAAGCGGAGCGCTTTCATCGAAGATGCGACCCTCCCCGTCGACTTGGCCATACACGCTTATCGAGCTGATGTGCAGGAACCGTCGGACGCCGGCATTCGCGGCGGCATCCAGCACATTCTGCGTGCCGTCGACGGACACGCGCATGAACTCACTCAAAGGCCCCCAATCGCCGACCTTGGCAGCCGCATGATAGACCACATCAATTCCACAACAGGCCTTGGCCAGCGCTTCGCGATCGAAGAGGTCGCCGTATATAATGTCTGCGTTCAGGGTTCGCAGGAACGTGGTGTCGCTTCCAATCCGGCATAGGGCCCGGACAGTCGTGCCACGTAAGCTGAGTTGCTCGGCGATGTGGCTACCAAGCAACCCAGTGCCGCCGGTGACCAGTGCGGTAATCGGAGAATCCTCGGGTTTGTTCACACCAGCGGTACGACAGGTTTGAGTAGACATACCGACCGGCCAGCCCACATTGCAGACCCTACTGCTCGGCTTCCAGGATCAAAAGCAGCGGAAAACCACCGCGGTCGACCTTCAGGGCGATCGCGTCCGACTCTTCAAGAAGGGCCGCTATGCTGTGTTGGTCATACCAACTGGCGGGCCGGCCTTCGATACTCAATATGGTATCACCGACCTGCAGGTGTGTGGCCGCCCTGGATCCGGGCACGAGGTGCATAATGGTAAGTTTGCCTCTCCGATGCCCTATGACAAGGCCGAATTTGGGCTTCGGAGTAAACATGATCGGGTCGCTCTCTTGCCGAGCGAAGCGGACCCTCCGATTCTTCTGGTCGAGGGTCACAACGAAGTACCGTAGTATCTTATGGCCCACGGCTGATCCGCTGCCATAGAAATAGACCGGCGGCTCGATGAATCGATGCCTTCCCAGTCGGAGCGTACCGCTTAGCTGTGACACTCGGATATCCAGTTCAGTGGCGATGCCACTGCGCTTTGCCGGCTGGAGAGCGAACGTGACGTCGTCTTCAAGCGATTCGGCCAGTGCAACAGCGCCGGCCATCCCGGAATCAACAGTAACCTCCACAGGAATGCGACTGATCAAAACGCGTATTCCAGCCAATCCGTCGCGCTCCTTGTAGTCCAGGATCTCTTGCCCGTCAGCGGCCGGGAGTTCCCCATGTTTCATGACTACCTGTTCACGAGGATAGTCAAGCGTCAGCAGGCAATCCGCGAACACCGGGTAACCCAGGACGCCGTCGTATCGACGCTTTCCCCCGAATATCTCATCGTAATCCAGCACGGTCGCGGCAAAATCGCGGAACACCGCACCGCCCAGGGCAAGCGAGTCGATGCCCACCACCTCCAACCCACTTGGCGTCTCCCCGGAGGCGTCGCGTGTCTCAGTCTTGCGGACAGGTTTAAGTCCCAGCGACTTCACCACGTCATCATCAAGCTTCGTGGCCTGCGCACCGGTATCAAGTACGAGCTTGAACGGCCCCTTCCCGTTGATTGTCACCTCGACTACCGGCTGCCCGCTACTGATATCCAGTCGGGCCTCGACGATCGGGCTCCGTAATTCGGTACGGGCGGGCCTGGCGCGAATCCCCTTGCTCGCCTCGTCCCCGCGCACCAGGTGCGTACAGCCCAAGATTACGCCCACCGCCATTGACGCAATCGCTGGGAAAATCTCGGTATAGACTCTCATTCTAATTCTCCTCGACTGTGCGATGCCGGGCTAACTCGTCCGCCGTCAATTCAGCTGCTCCGGTCCCTCACCTGGGTCGTAATGATCCTGCAGTCATACCTGGCTACGCGAACACTGGACTACTCTCTACCGAGATACATTGGTACCCGCATCGGGTGTTTGACGCAACGGGTTCCGCCGGATAATCCCGTGTTTCACAAGTAATAAGACTATACGCTATGCCGAGAATCCTTTCTCGGCACCTGCCAGAGGACCGAGAAGGGATTCTCGGTCCAGCGATTGACCAATCCATTTCATGTTCAACGCTAACCGCCGTGCCGGCTAGGCAGGCATTGCCATCGGCAGGTCCTTGTCAGCAGAGGAGCGCCAGACGTGCTGAAGCATATATGCTACATAACAGATCGCGATCAGCGCCAAGTCTATCCCTCCCGTCCAGAACAGGTAGCGGACGACGGCCCCGGTGCCGAAGCCGTAGCTGTGCAGCCCGCTGCCCAGCACGTAGTTGACCCCCACATACGTCATGATGATCAGCCAGAAGCAAATGACGCTCTTGACCGCAGTCGCGAATTGACCACGGGACGCGACCAGTACCACCATGACCAACGCGGCACCGCCAAGGGCCAATACTTTTCCACTGGTCAACGGTGCCAGCTTCGGTACGACCACAGCAAACAGGGTGACCATCAGGAGCGCACCAAGCACGTACGCCCAGCGCGGCACCTTCTCATGATCAATTCGCACGTGCAGGATGATCAGATACCCCAGCAGCGCGATTAGCGACCATACCTCCTTGGGATCCCATCCCCAGTAACGTCCCCACGACGACGCCGCCCACATGCTTCCGGTGACGATTCCCGCCAACAGAAGGATGGCTCCGATGTGGATATACCAGTAGTGCAGCGAATCGAGCGTCCTGATGAATCTGTGCCGCCCGGGCGCGGCGGCCATGACCACAAGCTGCATATGGGCAATCAGAACACCGAGTGCCAGAACTGAATATGACACCATGATGACAGGCACATGGATCGACATCCAAACGGTATCCATGAGCACCGGCACGATCGGCCGTACGTAGTGGTCCATCGGTAGACAATCAGCCAACACCAGCGCGAGCGCCCCCATCCCCGAGGCTGTAAGCGGAACAAGCCGATGACGCAGGAAGACTGCCGACAAGATCGCAAACGCCCCCATACCCCAACTCAGAAACAACAGCGACTCGAACATGTTGGCCGCTGGTATGCGCCCTGCGATCTCCCATCGCAACCTCAGACCTTCGGTGAGCACGGCAAAGCCTGCGATCATGACCACAACGGCGAGACCATCAAACCAGGCCCGCCGGATCGACATCGCCACCGCCGCCAGGAGCGCACCTGCAACCATAATCTGCCAGGCAGTCCGGAAGGGGTTAAGACTGTTATAGCGAAGTTCCGTGGCAATCCGTTGTGCATCGGGCCGGTAAGCCGCCGGCAACGCGCCCAGTCCTCCTATAAGCTGCTGCGACGCCGCATCAAATGCCGTCCCGTCATCCGCCAAAAAGGCCGCCCTCAATCCCTGCCAGGCCTCTTGCACCCGTGCCATGTCGTCGGACGGGGCCGCTCCCGATCTCTCCACCGCCTGCCAGGTTCCGCCAAGATCGTTGGGATCCGGAATTGGCCGGATCACCCGCCCGCGAAAGACTTGCTGCAGCTTGACCATCCTCTCGTTGATGTCCGAAACTTTGGATTCCAGCGGATTCATCTTGCGCCCACGCTCGATGTGCGCCACAGCGTCGATCAGGGAACGCAAGTGCTCATGATTTACAAGTTCCGTATACGAGAAAACGGTCTGCGTAGCCGGCAGACGCAACTCACCACGCAACTCGGCGTTCCTGATGCTAATAAGCGGCTGCCTCATCCACGTCGGGGCGTCAAACGTCCAGGCCAGCAGCAGCAGGACCGGATCGTGACCTTGATAAAATGCGTCCCCGGTGATCGATTCCACCGTATCACGGGCGGCCGTGTCCAGCGGAGGCCAACGACCATCATGCTGCACCGGCAGAGCACGAATCGCCGTAAGATCGAGCGAAACGGGCAGCTCCGCGCCCTTCACAGGCGACGTGGCAAGCACGAGCGTTGCCAGGGCTATGACCATGTGCGACTTAAGCATCACCGTTTCCGTGCTCTCCTACTCTTGGGGTGCCGCTACCGGCTCGCTATCCCGATGCTTCGCCCCACCTTGCGGATAAGTCTGCAGATCCGCGGTCGATTTCTGCGTGTCCATTGCCGGGTGTTTATCATCGACACGATCGCGCATCTGCGCCTCGCCACCCGCGGATCCACGCCCCACCTTTCGCCGTTCGCCGATTCGCGTAATCAAGACCACAACCATGCCGGCCATCACGGCTATATAGCCCGCAAAGACAACCGCTTGACCCGGGTCGCGCGAGACGCTCAAGAAGCTGACCGGGCGTGGTCCGTCGTCGCGGTAGCTCGACTGGTATAAAGAATACCCGCCGTGCTTCGTCGGGTTGTTCATGCTGATCACCCGGCTTTGGGTCCGGCCGGTCTCCGCATCAACCACGGTAACGTGACTCTCGTAGGATCGCGGCCTTCGCGTACCCGGATAGTACCCGATTCGGAAACGATCCAAGGTCATGTCAAAGCCGAGTGGAATCTGCTTATCCCGAAACACGAGATCGTACGGGATGCCGTTGACGGGCACGGGACGGGCCGGAGGCCGGTACTTCTGCAACCACAGCCTCTTTGTATCGTCGCCTGCGCTCAGCCTCACGAAAACCGCCGGCACGCGCGTCTCCCGGACCGGCTCAACCGGCACGACCCCCCGCACTAACCGGGCATGGTCGAAGCGGCGCAGCACCGCGAACTTCAGGCCGGACCAAGGGGATTCAATCGCCTCACCAACGCTCACCTCCCGTGTCGCAAGGCCGCCTCCTCCATGTCGGAACCGCACATGGAGCATGGCATCGGGGCCCTCGAGGATCTCAATGGGAGTTGTCGATGCCGTAGCGCCAGGCGCCACAAACGTGACCTTCAGATCCTTGGTATGCTCGCCCCCGTGCATCGACATAAAGTCCGGGAACCGTGCAAAAGCCAATAGCTTTTCGGCCCCTTCAGGACCGTTTAATTCCACCTCGATGGCCGGATTGACCGGCTGGTCAGATGCGTTCGTCAACTTGTTGTTCGGGCCCACCGTCGCGTGCGGCAAGTAGCGCAGAACGCGTATCGCATAACCGGTCTCTCCAAGGGGGACCTGCTCGTCCGTGCAATCCGCCAACGGAATCTCAAAAGCGGATCCTCTGTACGCGACCTTGACCACCCCGCCGGCCTCTTCCTCCCCACTCAGCTCCTCTTCGAGCAAGCGGGCCAGTTCCGCGGCATCCTGGACGGCACGGAGCGTTACCGTCAGCGGACCAACGCCTAGGGTTTCGCCGGCAGACACCCAGATGGGATGGTCTCGGCCCGAGGGCGAAAGCGACACCTCCACTGCAAGTTGTCCGTGAGGGTTGTCGTTTGTCATCCGCTCGGACACCGTGCTGTCCGGCAGATATCGCTGGACCTCGATCTGAAGCTGGCCAAGCGACGAGATCGGCCCACCAGTATCCTCCACACTCCGGAACCCGGCGAAGACGCCGGCATCAAGACCAGTCGTAGACCTGCTCTGATCGTCCCGGTTAGCGACCGTCAGTGTCGGCTCCGGGACGCTGAAATGGCGGACAGTCTCGCCTTCGGCAATGCCGACCTGGCCGTCCACGCCCAAGTACTTGGTGACGAGCGTGCCGGCCAGGGTGACCAGGATCGCCGAATGCGTGATGACGAACCCGATCTGCCGCCTGGAGAACGGGTACCGCACCACCAGAGCCCCGGCCACGTTGACACCCAGCAGCCCCAAGAGCATCTGGAACCACCAGGATCGGTAGAAAAACGCCAGGGCCTGTTGGCTGCCCCGCGTCGACTCAAACACGGTCGCGCAGGCCATCGCCACCAGCAGCAGCACCAGCAACAGGGCCGCGAACCACAACGATGCCACAGTACGAATAATGCGGCGTGATCCCGTCATCGGGCTGCTATGTCTTGCCATTGACCTCTGCTCGGAACCTCCGTTGTCTCATCTATATGCCCAGTGGGCGCACTTTACCACCTTCTTAATCGGCAGAATGGGGTTTCGCCCAGCCGCCGGCCCCGCGGACAGACGAGATACAGGCTTACACACCACATGCCAAGGGGCGTTCTTCGAACCGGAACTCCCGCGTGCCCGAAACCGAAACACTATGCCCAACCCGCGTACCATCGGCCCGAGCAGATCATGCCAAGTTCCGACGCTCTGCTTGAATCCCATACCCGGCCCGATACCCGGGCACCGAGAACCGCCCGGCTCGACTCCCCAATGGTGACGGTTAACCGCCAGCCCGCAACCCCGGAACCATTCACTTCGTGAACAATATCCGGTGAATCCGTCGCCCGGGCCCTGGTGACTGTGAGCGAGAAAACGAACCCCAGGGCAGGCGAATCGACCGGCTGCCGTCCTCGCGGAGCGGAAGGCATCGAAACAAGATGTCCTTGACCGGACGGGTACCCTAACGCAGGCGGTACCCCATGACGACCGGGACGCCGCCGGGGAGCAGCGACTGCGGTGGAGTGACGGTAACAGCCAGTTCGAGCGTTGACGGATCATCCTCGGAGGGACGCGTCTGCACGGAGACTTGTTCGGGCGTCGGCTCATCCGCGAGCGCCAGCCAGTCCCGGATGTGTTGGGTGACAAAGGGCACAAGCTTCTCGGCTGATTGACCCAACAGGTGTGGCTTGAGGCAAAAGAGCAGCACTGAGAGTCGGCAAGCGAAAAGCTGATACGGCAGACTGACTTCCAGAAGGGCGTTTACGTCATCGCGCGGCGCTCGGGCCGAGGTCATGCCATTCCATACCAGCACATCGTCATGATCACCGATCCCGACAACGGCGTTGAGGCCGGCCATGCCCAGCTCTTCGATCTTCTCCTGTGTCAGGCGCGTGTCACTTGGACCGAATGTCTTGTCGCCTTTCTTTCCGCCGGTTGCCGTTTTGAAGCCTTCGACCCGGCCGTCAATATAGCCCGACATTTTCGTAGGCCAGCCGACCTCGGCCACACCGCGGGCAATTGTGGTGGCTACCGCGATCGTTCCGTTGGCCCAGACGAAATCCTTGTCGCTGATGCAGGGCTCACGATAAGAGAAGTCAAGATCACCATCACCGTTTCGCCCGTACGGCTCGCGCAGCAAGCACCGCCCGAACACAACGCCCAATGACCGTGCATAGGGCTTGGCGCGAAGCGTCTTCCATTTGGCAAATTGCCATTGATCCAGCACGTTCGAAATCGTGGGCAGGGTGGCCATCTGCCAGGGATACTTGACGCCGAAAAACTGCGGCGAAACACCGGTCAACACGATTGCCGGCAGGCTGGCACCATGTTGGGCCAGTTCGTCCAGCATCTCCATATCCGCTGCGGAACTGCCGAACTGACGATCCACAACGATCAGATCGGGCGCGTCGGCGTCTTCGTCGAAGACGGGATTGATCAACAGTGCTCGAAAACGCTCCGTCAGTTTACCGGTTGGAGCGTGCAAAATGGAGAGACGCAATCCTTTGCGAAAATCCATCTGGGAGACAAGATACGCGAGTGATCGCCAGGCACTCTCGACGGATTGAACCTCCGGAGCGTGCTGAACGGCCGTCAGCCAGGCCGAGAGCCGGTGATCGATCTCAGCCAACGCTCGGCGAAGCGTGGACGCTTCTTCGGAGGGAATCGCCGTTCCGGCATCCGCCGCCGCGGATACCAGCCGGCCCACCGGTGACTTGGGCGGTGGCGATGTTTCCTTGTCCGAATCCTCACCCAGATCGAGTTGACCCATAAGGTCATCAACCGCCTCGACGTCAGCCGCAGGCTTTACCGGGGTCCATTTCAACGCCTCTTGCAGCCATGCAAGCGCCGGATCAGAGCCAACTGCCTGAGTGACTACCTGGCCCAGCCCTTTAGACGTGAGTTTGCCGTGCATCCGCTCGACGATTCGCCCACGCACGCCGGCCAGCGATTTCGTTGCCGGGATTTGGACAGCCAAATGCTTGGGCTCGAAAGCCCGGAGCGAGTCGAACTCGAGACTCACTGTCGTCATCACGTTGCCCGAAGCCAGCGGATCGGTCGTTTTATAGTTGACCGACGGCCGGGCCGTTTGCATCAGTTCGCCGAGGGAATCCGCCGTTACACTAATGACACCGTCATCGAGCGGCCCGGACAGCGTACCGGCAGCCGATCCTGTGAAATCACTTACCACAAGAACGTGGTAAGGCTGACCCTCCCTTGTCACTCGCAAACCTTCAGGTATGGGAATGTTTACTTCCAGGTCAGGTGGCTCTTGTTGGTCAGCCATCGAATTCTCCCTCTAGACGATGTCATCACTCTGTCAACTGCGAAAACGGTCGCGGTCTTGCTTGGGCCTCGTGCCCCGAGTGCCCGTGAACCGGCCTTCGGTCAAGCGCGCTCGTAAGTCGGAAACGCCTGGACTTTGGAACTCGCGATCTACATACCCATTCCGGGGCTTGTGCGAATCCAACGGTCGAGCGTCTGCTTCATAATGTGGTCGCTGACCACACTTCCGCCGCCGCCACCGAGGGCTCGATTGACGATCCCCGAGGCCACGCGGGCCTCCGGCCCGGCCGACAGCCCCGCCCGTCCGAAGTAATCGTTCAGCTCATACCCGGCCACACGGGCCGCCTTGCGCATGTTGAACAGAATCGCCCCGCAGGCATACGGATCGTATTTCAACCGATTCCGCAGATAGCCCTTCACTTTCTCCTCAACGATCGAATTCATTTTGCCTCTCCTATCGCGCTCCTCGTCAACTCCACCAGATATTATCCGTCGTTTCCCAATGCTCTCCACCGCATGGGCGGCGCTAATCGCCGATCATCACCGTCGGACAGCCCATAGCGATGGGGTCGGCGCCGCCGCAGGCCTCCATGACCTTGTCGCCCTGCCGGGCGGCCGGCAGATTGTCGATCAGGACGGAACCACTGCCCTTGGTGACGAAACCGGGGCCGTGCGGGGGAATCGGGCATGGGATCGGGCAGACGTGCATGTCCGCCAGGCCGGCCATCGCGGACATGACCGCGCTCGCGGCGGCGGCGGCCGCTGCCTTGATCCCCTCGGTGTATGCCTGGTTCGCAGCGGGCAGGGCACCCGGGACGGCGGACGCCGTCGTCCACGTGATCGTCAGCGTCACGTTTGTTGCGTTCAACGTGGCGACCTGACCGGCGGCAGCCCCGGCCGCCTGCGGCGCGCCCTCCGCGGCTGCGTTGGCTCCGCCCTCCGTCAGGCTTTGCGAGATCTTGGCGATGTCGGCCGCGGCGTTGGCCGGGGTCATCGGCGGCTTCTTCATGAACGAATCCATCGCGTTCGAGATGGCGTCCACCGCCCCGCCGACCGACGCCGGCAGGGCGCGCCAGGCCGGCATATTCCCGATCAGCACGGTAGGGCTCCCGGGCCCGGGGCTCAGCGGCAGCCCGTGACTCGTCGCGTCGGTGGTGCGTGCGATCGGTGGCATAATCGAAGCTCTCTCAACAGGTTACTCAAGGCATCACCTGGTCCCGCGTGGGGTGGGACCGGTCACTCCGTTAGGGTTTGCCCTGGGAAATCTCCTCCAGCACGGTCTCCACCCGTTCTTTCAACTCATCGCTCAGCTCGACCTTCTTCAGCGCGTACTCGCCGATCTCGCGCAACAGGTCGCGCGCGTCTTTGCTCGCCTCCTCGCGTGGCGGGGGGATCGCCTTTCCCTCAGGGTGGTACCATTCGTCCGGGCGGTGGTCGAACAGCGCCTCGACGAGCTTCGGCTTCAGATCGTCGGGAAGCTCGGCGCCGCCGCCCTTGCCGCGACCGCGACCGCCCAACATGTGGTGACACGATTTGAGAAGCTCCACATCGTTGCGATGCTCCAGGATTTCTGCGCGCATCCAATGGACGCGATCCGCCTCACGGTGTGCCGGATCAGCCAGTTTCCGCTCCAGAAGCTCCATCGCCTCCGCGGTCCCGTTTTCCAGCAGCGTCACCCGCGTGAGCGGCGTAAACCCGTCGTCGGGCTGGAAGTACTTGTCCCAGAAGGCGACGAGGTCCGGCGGCGGAGGCTTGATGTGGGCGGTCGAGTCGATCAGCAGCTCGATGCGAACCGGCTCTTTCAGAAACGCCGGCTGTTGCGTCAGCGCGACCAGGGTCGTCGCGGCGGCGGAAGCGGGGTTTTCCTGCAGCGCGTCCAGGATCATCGCGATCGTGAGCGGCGTCTCGGGATAGTCGTCGTACGCGTCGTTCGAGTCGAGGCGCTCGTAGAACCGCGCCGACTGCATTCCCTTGAGGAGTTGCGCATGGTCGGAAGCATCGCCTCTCCGCGCCAGCGCGAGCCCGGCTGTGACCAGTTGGTCTGCCTCGCGCGAGCGTTCGAGGATTCTCAGTGGATCGTCCGGCATACTCTTGCCTCAGATTGCTGTGTCAGTCCTGCACCAGCGGACTCTGGTGAACGGCCTTCGTTTGGATGATGTCGAAGTCCTGGCACATGGACCACGCCTTATAGTACATGACGTTTTCCAGGCGCGGGTACTGTAACCCGTCTTTCTCTCCGTCGCCTAGGTCTCGGCGGTGCTCGAGGTTCAGAATGTGGCCCACCTCGTGAGCCAGGGTAGCTCCGTACCGATAACGCCCGCCTTTTCCCAGTGCGCCCATCCCGCCGCGTTTCCTCGGATTGCCCATCTTGTCGGAGAGGAAGAGCGCGAAGCAGTCTGGGTGGGCGGCAAGGACGTTCCCCCCGGCGAGGTTCATCCTCTGGACTTCGGGCTTGGCTCCATACGGGCGGCCGTACGCCAGGCCCCAGGCCAGGCTCGCGCCGGGTGGCGCGTCGTAGACGAAATCACCGGCGCCGTTTTGCTTCCAAGACACGGCTTGCCCGGGAACCCACTCCTTCCACCCAAGACAAGGATTGATGCTTTTGACGTACACGATGTTCAAAACGTTCATCCGGTAGTTGAGAAACATGCAGGGCGGCTTATCGCCTAGGGCGTCGACGTTGCACGTATACCCGCGCGGCAGATCTTTGACACGAAAAATCCCTGGGCGAAGTGGACGCGCGGAGGGTCCTCCCAGGGCCTTTCGTTGCTCAACGGTGATTCTGTCGTCTTGGTCCGCGTCAGCTGTCAATTCCACCGCCATCTGCCGGAGGAACGTGTTTGCGATCTTGATATGCGCCAGGATATCGTCGGCATCGCAGCGTGGTTTATCGGAGCGGTTCGGGCCATCGAGGATGTTGACGCGGTAAGGGATCTTGCGGATTCGCTTCACCAGTGCGCGGTACCACCCGACGTACCGTTCCTGCCCTCCATCCCCAGGACAGTAACGGACGCGCAGCTCAACCTCACCCTCATGCGTGCCGTAGACCTTAACCTTCAGGCCCCTGTCTTTGTTATCGTCCCCGAAGAATTGGACTACGCCCTGTCCGTCGAGGGACACATAGTCCCACTGAAGGCGCTGGTCGTCGTCCCCAAAGCGCATCGACAACGGAGCATATCTGGTGAACTGGATGCGGGCGCACTTGTGCATGTTCTGGTCCGCCGCTGCAAGGAGCGGAATGGCGCCCGGGTTGGGGAACACGTTGAGGGGGCTCATGTCGTCCACCCTGATTGGGTACTTCAAGTCCGAATTCCAGACGTTCGACGTGAGCTTCGAGCGCACCCTGCGCTTCCAGCCGTGCATCATCGGTCCCTTCCACGACCCGATTTCCGGGACGGGGACGATGGGATCGAACTCCACAATGGGGTGTGTGCCCGTGCCGGAGATCGTGCTCCGACCTTGGTGGCGGGCGTGCAGGCGTGAGGCGTCGACGTGATCGGGCAGTTGAGCATCCGCGGCGCCCCCCTCTACTGTCACGCTCCAGTCGAGGATGTATTCGGTCGTTTCGCTTATGAAATGCCAGTCGGGGCGCGCGCGCTCCCACGGCGTGTCGCATGTCGGAAGTGCCACCAGATATATTGCCAGTGGATTGTATGCAGCTGTAGCGCACCCGGTGGGCGTAAACTGTATCTTGATCGTGATGTCGCCTGTTAGGTTATCAAATTCAGGCGACCACGGTAGTTGGCTGAGCTCTACAACACTCATGTTGTTGAGATCTGTAATGTCCTGGGCAACAGATTGCAGAGTAACGTCCTGTATCCCATCATGACGGGTCGATACGTAAACTCTCGCCCTGAAGCTGTAGGCCTTGCATTTCGGGTCCTTGAAGTACACGCGGTTAAAAGTCACTTTGACCTTGGCCATCGTCATTCAGCTCCCGTGGAGTTCGAGGATCTTGCTTTGCGTGGTGGAGTCCAGTTTGCCGGTCGCCGTCAGCGCGTGCTTCTCCTGAAACGCCGTGAGCACGCCCTCCAGTTCCTCGGTCATTTCCTCACGTCGCTCGCCGCAGTCGAAACCGAGATTCGCCAGGCGCTCTTTCACACCGACCCATTCGGACATCGGGCTGAGAGCCCCGAGCCGCAGGCGAATCTCCGTCTCGTCCGGCGTCCCCGGCTCCAGGATCAGCCGTCCGCGTTTGGCGTTGCCGGGGATCGGGCGCTCGATCACGCCGTTCTCGTCGGTCACGCCGTCAAACGACTCCCCGTCAATGATCAATGTGTACGGGACCTTGGCACGCGGAACGTCTTCCTGCGGCGGTTGCTCTTCATTGCCGGCGGTCGCCGCAACCTCGCGCTGGTCACTCGTCCCGCCTTCGGTGTCCTCGACCGACTCATCCTCGTCCCAGTCCTCGTCTTCGTCCTCTTCCCACGGCGGCTCGAGGATCCGCAAGCGCAGCAACGATGGCTCGCCTTTGCGGCGGAAGCGGTGGCGCTGCTCGGTGGCGCCGGGCTCCTCCTTGGGTCTGAGTTCGGGGACGGTGAGCCGATCGCCGGGGAGCAGGACGTTGGGGTCCTTGCGCAGTTCCTTCAACCGTGAATTGGCCGGGTCATTCCAGACGGTCTCCCAAAAATGCCCGGTGTTCTTGGCAATCGAGGAAGTGCAATCGCCCTCCTTGACGACGTAGTCGCCGTCGCCGACCGGGCCGGTACTCGTGTCCTGCTGCTCCTCGACCTGCGTTTCCTGCGAAGGCTCTTCCGGTTGCGACTCCTGCGGCTTGGCCACCTCGGCCGTGCGGCGCTCCATCTCGGCTTTCAGCTTGGCGGCTCGTTTCTGGCGTTCCCCGCCGCCGGGGATGTTCGGTGTTCCCGGAACGTTAGGCATGGCCGTTGCTCCCATCCTCGGGCACTGAAGACATTGTGACCGACCTCACCGGGGGCTCCGTTGTTTTGCCCATCATATTCGCTCCCAGGCCGCCATGTCGAGGTTCGGGAAGCAGATGTCGCAGGTGCCGGGCTCGACCCCGTCAATGTGGGCGAAGCCGTTGGCGTCAAGCGTGCCAGTGCGGATCACCTTGTCGCCCTGTTTGATTTCGTAGCTCTCGCCGGCGACGGGCATGTCGGCCTCGTCGACCATCTCGATCTCGATCCAGGTGGTCTCGACCGGTTCGACCGGAACCTCCTTGACGGGCTCGGCTTCCTTGACCGGCGCCCCGCCGCCGTAGCGGATGTCCTTGCCGTGCTCAACGGTGTCGGCCTCGGCGACCTTGGCGACGGCTTCGGGTGCCGTCGCCTTCGCGGTGACTGGGCTGACCGGCGGTCCGGACCCGCTGTTGATGTTCACCAATGGACCGCCGACGATGAAGACCGCGCTGGGCGTCAGAACGAGACTGCTTCCGCCGCACTTGAGTTCGATTCCCGTGGAAGCTTCGAGTTTGATGCTCAACGCCTTGGTGGCGTACGTCTGGGCAACCTCGTGTTTGTGGTTGGCAGCAAACTTCTCCACTACGTCGCCGCCGACGTTCGTGGAATGCGTGCCGTCGACTTTGACCGAGACCTTCCCCTTGACGGCCAGGGATTGATCGCCGCCAATCTCGGTGTTGTAGTTCTCCTCCTCGATCTTCAGGTGATAGTTCTTCTTGACCTTCTCGATTCGATCGTTGCCCACGCTCAGGTGTCGGTCACCCCCGATGGTCTCCACCCGGCAGCTCTGAGCCCGAATGTGCAAGTCCTTTTGCGCATACAGCAGCATCTGCTCTTTGTCTTTCAGGTCCTCGAAACGGATTTCGTTGGACCCACCGCCGCCCTTGCTGGCGCGGGTTTTGATGACGCTCTTGGTCTTCTCGTCGGGCAGGGTGTAGGGCGGCATGTGGTCGGCATTGTAGACCCGACCGGTGATGATGGGCTTGTCCGGATCGCCTTCCAGGAAGTCGACGATCACCTCCTGCCCGATGCGTGGCAGGAACATCATCCCGTACTGCCCGCCGGCCATACCTTGAATTACGCGAATCCAGCAGGAATCGGACTCCCCAAACTCACCTTCGCGGTCCCATTCGAAGTGAACCTTCACGCGGCCATATTCGTCCGTGTAGATCTCCTCACCTTCCGGTCCGACCACGCGCGCCGTCTGCGTGCCGCGCATTACCGGCCACGGTGTGACGCGCGGCGGTCGGTAGGTCACATCCGCCGGAATACACTCGAAGCGGCACTCATACACCGGGGCGTCATAGTCCACCAGTGTCGACCGCACGGCGTCGTCGATCAGATTCGGAATCGACAGCGCTTCAAGTGGGTTGAGGCCGGAAGCCGTACCGGTGCTCGGCAAGTCTTTTGAGACCTGGCCGGCATGATACAACCACTGCGTCAAAGCACGATGTGCCGATGGATCACCGGCTCTTAAGCGCGTGGTGATCTGAAGAAGGGCCTCGGCCAACTGCTTGATGGTCTCGTCTTCGTGCCTCTGGGCCTGCAACAGCGACTGGTGAATGCGCGCGTCCAGGATGCTGGTCCGCCCGTCGGGCCCGGTGGTGGTCCGCCCCGTGGCGCTCTTACCCTGATGGCTCACCGAAGTGAGAAGGTATGAGCCATTTATGGTGTCAGACACGTGCTCGATGAGATCGAACGTGTGGCCCGGCGCGAGCCTCGGACTGTTGCTCTGCCCCACACCCAGGATTCGAGCTGATTCAAACTCCTGGGCCCGCAACTCCGCGATCTGCCCGCCCACACCCTGCTCGATGTATTCACCGGGGTAGTCACTGAATTCCAGCCCGGGATTCCGTCCGCAGTCGCTTTTCGACTCGAGGTTTACCTGCGGGCTCTTGAAGTTGAAGTCGTTGAGCACGACTGCACCAGGGCGGACGCATTGCCCTAATCGAAATCGGAAGACGTGCTCCTCCCTGACATTCATGGCCGTAGGTGGGTGGTAGGGCAGCGCCGGCTCGCCCTCGACCGGCGCGTACTCACCGGAGTCGGCCAGAATGAGTTTGTGTGTGTCTTGCGTCTGCTCGAAATACCAGCGAATCCCCTCCTCTTCCATCAGGCGGCAGATGAAGTTGTAGTCCGTCTCACGGTACTGGACACAATATTCGCGTGGTGGATACTCTCGCGTGAGCTTACCGAGATCAAAGCGGTCCGAGGGAATCCCTGCGTCGGTCAGCACCTGTGTGATAATGTCTTTGGTCGACTTCTGTTGAAAGATCCGCGAGTGGTAGCGGTGGGTCAGCAACCACAGGGTCGGCACCAGTTCCGCCCGAAAGTAGGCCTGGTCGGCAGTCTCCCCAGTCGCCTCAAACCGGCTCACGACCCCGTGGAACCAGCGCTGGCTCCAATCGGTATTGATGCTCAATACGGCCGCCTTACCGACAATGTCGCCGAACGCAACGCTCTGCTCGGACGAGACCAGTTCGATCTCAAAGCGGTATAGTTGACACAGCCCCTCCGTGCCCCGGTACCGGGTCACCAGGAACTGGTCAACCTCCCCACCCTCGACCTGAAAGGCCAATTGCGCCTGGCTCAAATCTCTTGCCAATGCCATAGGTCCAGGCTCCTTCGCGGGATCATCTCCACGTCTTTCCCATGTCCCACCCCATCTTTGCTCTCCCGCCTACTGCGAGAAGGAGTAGGTAAACTCACCGGAGTCAGTTGTCCCCATCGTGACCGCAGTCGGCATCTGCTCCTCACCCATCTGCTCCAACAGCCGGCGCGACAATTGCGGGAGAATCACCTGATCGAGAAGGTGATCAATCTGCCGTGCCCCCACATCGACCTGGTTGCACCGCGACGCCATCTCGGCGTACACCGCCTCGTCAACATGGAAAGACATCTTGTGCGCCTCGGCCAACCGCTTCCCCACCTTCCGCAGCTTCATGCGGGCGATCAGCTCCAAGATATCCTGGCCGAGGGTCATGAACGGTATGGCCGTCATGCGGGCAACCAGGGCCGGCTTGAAGTGTTCCCTAAGGTGCGGATAGATTGCTTCTCTCAGTTCCTCAAAGTCGATGTCCTCCTCCGCCTCACACATGCTTTGGATGACGTCGGTGCCGAGGTTGCTGGTCATGATGATCACGGTGTTCTTGAAGTTGACCACCCGTCCCTCACCATCGGCCAACGATCCCTTGTCAAACACCTGGTAGAACAGGTTCATGACATCGGGGTGAGCCTTCTCCACTTCATCCATCAGCACCACCGAATAGGGGTGCTGCCGGACCGCCTCGGTGAGTACTCCGCCTTCACCATAGCCGATGTAACCCGGTGGCGAACCCTTGAGCTGCGAGACGGTGTGGGCTTCCATGAACTCCGACATGTTGATCGTGGTCAGGAAGCGTTCCCCGCCAAACAGCAGGTCAGCCACGGTCAGGGCCAGTTCCGTCTTGCCCACCCCGCTGGGACCGACGCAGAGGAAGACCCCCATCGGTTGAGCAGGGTTGCCGATGCCGGCTTTGGAGATGCGCAGTTTCTCCGAGATGATCGACAGGGCATGGTCCTGCCCGACGACGCGGTCACGCAGTTGGTCCTCCATTCGCAAGGTCGCCTCGATCTCGTCACTGACCATGCTCCCCACGGGAATACCGGTCCAATCGGACACGACTGCGGCGACCGCGGCCCCATCCACCTGGGCGTGAAGGAGGGGCGTCTCTCCCTGGATCTCCTTCAGTGCCTCCATGGCCTCATCGATCTGCTTACGAAGCTCGGTCTCGTCAGCGCCCGGTGTCGGCTTGCCGTTGCCCTTCTCGGCCGGCCCCGCCTCGGCCTCTTTGCCCTCGGTTGGGGCTTTGCCCTTGGCTTCCTTTTCTTTGACGGCTTCCTTGCCTTCGCCCTCCGGCGAGGTGAAGCTCCGCAGTTGGGCACGCAGCTCGATGATCCGGTTGACGGCGGCCAGTTCGTCCTGCCAACGTTTTTCCGTGGCTTGGCGTTCGGCGATGAGTGACTCCCGCGTGGCGGCCATCTCGGCGAGCATCTTCTCGTCCACCGACATGCCGCTGGACTTGTCGCGCTGCATTGCGGCGATGGCCGTATCGAGCCCGTTCAATCGGCGATCCAGGTCTTCGAGCGCCGCCGGGTGCGTTGACAGGCCCACGGCCACACGAGCAGCGGAGGTGTCCAAAAGATCGACGGCCTTGTCCGGCAGGAATCGGCCGCTGATGTATCGTTTGGAAATCTTGACGGCCGCCGTGATCGCCTCGTCGAGTATCACGACTTTGTGATGCTTCTCGTACTTGTCCTTCAGGCCCCGCAACATGACCACGGCGTCCTCTTCCGTGGGCTCATCACACCTCACCAGTTGGAACCGGCGTTCGAGGGCCGCGTCTTTCTCGAAGTACTTCTTGTATTCCGACCAGGTCGTGGCCGCGACGGTTCGCAGCTCGCCGCGAGCCAGCGCCGGCTTGAGCAGATTGGACGCGTCGCCCGCACCAGCCGCTCCGCCTGCGCCGACCAACTGGTGGGCTTCGTCAATTAATGTGACGATGGGCTGTTCGCTCTCCTTGATCTCCCGGATGACGTTCTTGAGCCGATTCTCGAACTCGCCTCTGACGCCCGCACCGGCTTGAAGCAACCCGAGGTCCAGGGCAACGAGTTTGACACCCTTGAGCGTGGGCGGCACATCACCCTCCACGATCCGCAAAGCCAGCCCCTCGACAATCGCCGTCTTGCCCGTCCCCGGTTCGCCGACCAGGATCGGGTTGTTCTTCCGCCGCCGCGAGAAGATATCGATCATCTGGCGGATCTCATGGTCTCGCGCGAACACCGGGTCGATCTCGCCGGCCTCGGCCTTGGCGGTCAGGTCCACCGTGAACTGGGCGAGCGCCCCCCCCTCCCCCGGCACGGGGCCGACACGCGCCTCCCCGGCAGCGGGTGCTTCCGCAGAGCCGAGTACAATCTCACGGAAGTGATCCCGGAGCTGGTCAACGTCGATGCGTTCCAGTTCCGGTGTGAACTCGCCCACGCGGGTGTGCGAGGGGTTCAAAGCGAAGGCAAGAATCACCAGGCCCGACCGGATCTGATCGAAGCCGAACTCGTCAGCCAACACCGCTGCCGATTGGAACAACTCCACTACCCTCGGGGACAGCACCGGCTTGGCCCGATGTCCCGCGGGCAGCTCTTCCATGATTCGCTGCAGCGCCCGGCGAATCTGGGCCCGGTCCACTTTGAACGTGTTGAAGATCTGCGTGATGTCGCCGGCTGTATCGTCCAGCATCCTGAGCAACAAATGCTCCGGAGCAACCTCAAAATGTGTGCGGGACTGGCAGAGCGAAGTAGCCCCCTGAAACGAGCGGATACAGTTCGGATCGAACCGCGAGATCAACTTCCGTAGTTCATCAGCTTTGACAGACACAGCCATGCTTGGTCATCCCTCAGCGGCGTCATCGGCCCGACTTAGGCAACCAGCGCGGCAACAAATAAGCCGATGCCCACACTCTTGCCCAAATCATGCGGCCTTAATTTCAGCCGACCCCTCCGTCGGCTCACTCCCTACCTGCAAAATCACGGGCGACGATGCGTAGAACGTCACCGAAGTCTCCGGCATCTCCTCCGTGCGCACCCAACTGGTGAACCCGAGTCGCCCGGCATCGCCGTCCGATGACAGCCGTGTCTCGGGGATCTCGCCGGCGTGCAGCCGGAGTTCGAAAGTAAAGGCTAATGGATCCGCACAGTAATGCTTCACCAGGGCCCGCGTTTCTGCAAAACGATTCTTGTCCGGCAAGAACGAAAGATACGTTGTCCAGTTCATTGGACCGAGTGTTACGTTGAACGCCCCGCTCAAGTCGTAAACCTGTTCACCAACCGTCAAATCCCGGCCCAATGTGCTGTTGGTCACGCCTGTGCAGTTCCTGTCAGCGGGCGATATGGGCACCCAACGTCCGCCACATTGACGTACCTCCACCGCTAGATCCTCCCAGTAATCCAGCAGCATGCCCTCCAGCATTACTGCCGATCTGGGGCGTTGCGTCAGTATGCCCGCATAGCGCAGCAGACGAATCGGCGGAACACCCACGGTGGCCTCATTGTAATTGCGAGAGTAACCGATCAGCCACAGAAGGTAATCGGTGATTACGTCGCGGTCCGGCATGCCGAAGGAGCGGTCATAGCGGTATTTGAGCCAACTTCGATAAAACAGCGAGACCAGCCGGTGATGGAAGATATCCAAAAAGTCCCGCACCGGCGTCGGTCCCGGGTCCTGAGCAGCCGCCTCCTGCGAGTCCGGCTCTGCGGCCTCGGCGGCTGAGGCCCCGGACTGCTCCACGGACCTCAGTATGTCCGTGGCATAGTGCAGTGGTAGCGGCGTGCTGACACCGTAAAGCCCCATGAAGGTGACCTCGGTCTGATAGTGGAACGTGTCGGAAGCCGGGTCGGTGCATCGGGTGATTCTGCGCACGTCGGTAGCCGGAAAACCGAGCGAGACGTCCGGACGAAAGCGAAACGATTCCCGACCCACCGGACCACGGCCACCCACCGGCACATCCCCGCCCCCATACCGTTCCAGCAACCATACTGCCTGGAAGAAATCAAACTCCCAACCGCATGTCACCAAACGCTCCAGCAAGGGGCTATCGTTGGGCGTCATGTTCGTCGCACTGGAGCCGTCCAGAGTCATGTCAAGCACTCGCTCCAGATGCGGCGGGGGTCAACTGCTCTCCCCATCGCGGGGGAAAGGAATAGACCTGCCCGCTTCGTGTGAACCGCACGGTCAGTTGGGTGTAGGCGTTGATCGTCGCATACAGCCCCATAAATCGATCGAGAATCGCCGAGAACAGGTAGGCGTCTCCCTCACCTGCAAAATGGTCCTCATTCAGCTCCACGTCAATCTGCGAGCCCCGCACGGCGGCGCCGCGGATCAGCCGTTCGTCGAATCGAGTCTTAGTGTTCAAAATACCATCTAACAGACGCTGATGGGCAAGAGCCCGTTGAGCGTCATGCTCCGACTGAAAGTCATAAACCCGCAACAGTTCCTTGAAGTGTGGCAGTGCCGTGAGAGAAACGTAATTCAGCGTCATATGTGAGATGAGACGCCAATGCAGCGCCTTACCCAATGGTGGACTGATCGTGGGGGTCGGGCTGAGCAGGTTTCTGAATCTTGTGGTCGCAGGTGAGCTGTCGGTGGGCTCGCAGATATCTCCCGCCCTCAGCGCCGCCGGCAGATCCCGGTTCGTGCAGGTCAGTTCGATCGAGACGGTCTCCTCTATAGGGAACCCGCCCGGCCCCGCGGCGGTGACGAACGATATGTAGGTGTCGGTGCCCCGGCGGAGGTCCCCACCGACGATGTTGGGCGTGACGTGCGTTTGATAGTACGTTGCCTCCCGCGGATCAGCCGCCGACATATGGTGAAACGAATAGAAGGGCTCGTAATCGTGCAACGTAAGGTCGTCCGAACGGGCCAGTCCGGCCACCTGATCGACCGAATAAACCTCCAAATGGCGCCGATCGGCGACACCCGATTTGGCCGGCTGGATCAGATACTGCGTGCGATCGTGATGCAAGCGGATCGGGTCGGCACTATGCGCGAAGAGATTGATGATCGGTACGCAATGAAGCCGAACGTTGTCACGCGACACCAGTGGGAACGATTCCAGCCGGCGGTTGAAGGTTACTGCCAGTTCCATGGTGTCGCCCAGTTGGAGCTGACCGACGGCATGGTCCAGGCCCGTAAAATCTATAAAAAGAAACCGTTCCTTGAACGCGAAGTATTCTTGCAGCAGGCGATATCCCACAAACGATCGCCTGGGGTAGGGTAACAGGCCTTCGTCGCGATTGAGCCCTCCGGGTGACACTTGCTCGGGCCCCAACATAACCGTACGACGGCTGTGCGCCGACGACCCGTCACTGAGCACAACGCTTTCGACGTGTGCTGAGAGCAGGTGGTACAGCGTGAATGTCGTCCGTGGATCACCGGCAAGGTGAAACCGAACCGAGTCAAGCTCCAGGTTTTCCAGGACAGCCTTCTCGGATGTCTTTAAGCGGATGATGAGCCGAACCGGCTTGGCGGCCTCGGTTTCGAGACGAACCTCGGTTACCTTCCACGGGCGCAGCTTCACCGGCCAGCAGGATCGGTACCGGCAACTTGTTCCCTCAACGGGGACGCTGGCGAACTCCGCCCCGGCCTCCACAACGAGGGGCGCTTGCATAGCCCCGATATCCGGCAGGAGCTCCAGAATCGTCATCGACGGGATCGGCCTGAGATAGTGGGGCCAGAGCAACGCCATCATGTTGGCGGTCAGCTCCGGCAGTTCGTCGTCAAGCTTTTGCCGGATGCGTCCACAAAGGAAGGCCGCTCCCTCAAGCAACCGCTCCACATCGGGGTCCGACCCGCGATCAGCCAGAAACCGGGCGATCTCCGGGTTGGCCCGGGCGAATTCCGGCCCCACCTCCCGAAGATAACGCAGCTCATCTTGGTAGTAGGTGTTACTCACTGGCTGGTAGTGGGTATTACTCACGACCTACTCCGACACCTCGAACGCCCCGGTCCCGGCCATTGAGGTCTCATAGAAGATGTCATATTTGCGCTTCTGGCCCACCAACTTGGCGTCGACACGAAACGACAGTGTTTGCGGGGCATCCTCGTGGACGACACGGCTTACCCGGACATTCTGCAACCGGGGCTCGTACTTTTGGATCGCCACGCGGATTGCGTCCTGGATCGAATGCACGTAGTCACGGCTTCCGATCGTAAGATCGGTTAAAGCGGGCAGGCCGTAATCCGGCATCGCCTCACTAAGCCCGTGACGCGAGTTGAGCAGACGCCCCAGGTGGCGACGAACCGAATCCATCAAGGCTTCGAGGTCTTCCGTCGCCGACGGCTCATAGCGCCCCCGGCTACGATCACCGGTTACGGCGATCCGCTCCAGAAGCGTCCGCTCACGGCCCATCCGCTTTATCCTTCTCGACGGGCGTTCCTACAATTCCTGCAGACAATTACCCGTCCGGCAAGCTGGCACCACTCGGTGCCCGTTCCCGCTGCAAGCCCTCATTTGAACGCCCATCAGGCAGCGCCCGGCGCCCGCCACCTATCCATCTCTACCACACTGTCGGGCATCCAGTTCCATTCGATTTCCTCGTAGACGAAGCTCACTTGCTCCATGTGCCGATAGCTTTCGTTCGCCGGAACGAAGCTCATGGGCATGAACGGCTGGATGTCGACAATGCGGGCATTTCTGAGCGTCATCTCGTAGTACTTGTCCTCCGCCCGGGTGTGCGGATCGATGCGGTAGAATGTGATAATCACTTCCTTGAGGTTCTGACCCGTGCACAAGGCCTTATGGAAGCCGGGTGTGGCCTTGTCGATCATCTTCACGATGCGCATCGGGCTGTGAACCCGTACGCCGGTAGCGCTCCCGGTGGTCGTGTCAACCGGCTGATGAATGTTATGTTCGATCTCGAAGATATCGCAGGTGTCCTCGCGACCTTCTTTCTCCGACGAACCGGGATACTCCGCCACTTTCAGATTGCATGGGGTTGGCATAAGCTGTTTCTCCTCTTACTGCTGCGGGCCAGACCGTTTGCCTCCGCCTGGGATTCCACCACAAAACCCCGGACCCGGGACAACGCCCAGCGCCTGATTCAACAAATCGTCATGCCCGTGATTGGCATTTCAAGGTCATACTCGAACTACAACTGGGCAAACGCCGTGCCTAAAGCGGGCGGCCCGTGGACAAACCGTCTGCCGGCAACGTTACGTTCGCAGGGAGCGTAACTTACGTATTGGCACGTCCGGCCGCAACCCGATCCGTGGCCGCGGACCACCATCCGATGTGGGGCCTGGTGCCCGCCGAAGCGACCCACGTGGGCATATAGAGCCACCCGGCTTTACGCACTAAAGGCGATTCCCTTCACCTCCCCAAAAACGCAGCTTGTCTACTGCGATTGATCCGATTGCACACCCAGCCGCCATCAGCTCGGCGGCGGATCGAACTGCCCGACCATGGAAAGCTCGACCTCCACACCCTTGAGCTTGAAGTGCGGAATCATCTGGATCTCGGACTTAAACATACCCGGCTTGCCGGGTACCGGTTCAGCCGTCACCGCTATCTCTTTGAGCGGATACTTGGCCGCCAATACGTCATCCAGCGTTCCCTGGCGGCAATACTGCTTGAGCCACTTGTTTATCTCCCCGACCATCTTGTCGGCGTCCATCACGCGGCCCATATTCTCCCGCCAGATCACCTTGAGATAGTGTGCCAGCCGGCAAGAGATCATCAGGTAAGGCAGCGACATGCCCAGCCGGGCACGCGTCTCGTCCTCCTTGCCTTCGGCTGTATCCGGAAACTTGCCCACCCGCTTGGCCGATGGGGCGTCGAAGAATGCCGCGTTGTCGGCACCTTTCCGCATGACCAGCGGAACGAATCCGAAGTTGCACAGGTCAACGTCCACGTCTTCGGAGATCAACGTTTCCGTCGGAATCTTGGTCTGATACTGGCCCATCGACTCGTACTGATGCAGCGGCAGGTCAGGCACGGTCCCGCCGCTGGTGGGGCCGACAATGGCGTTATACCACCCGAATGTGGCAAAGCTCTCGGTCATCCGCCCGGCCATCGCAAATGCCGCATTGCCCCACATGTATCGATCGTGAGTCTCAATGCGCACATCCTCTTCGAAAGTGAAGTCCTTGACGTCCTGGTCCTCGACAGTATACGGCTTGCGGAGCAGGAACCGAGGCATGCACAGTCCCACATAGCGGGAATCATCCGAGTCACGGAACGCGTTCCACTTGGTGTACTGCGGCTGCTCGAAGATCTCATACATCTCGGCCATCTTCGGGAGGCCGGTGAAATCCCCCTCCTTTTTCCCGAACATGGTAGAGTCCACGCCGCCGAGGAACGGAGCCTTGGCCACAGCCCCCACCCGGGAGATCTCACTCAACAGCTCCACTTCGGGCGTACTGTGACCGAACGAATAATTGGAGACCATCAACCCGACCGGGTTTCCTCCGAAGGTGTTGTATTGATCACGGTAGACCGTCTTGAACAACCCGGATTTCTGCCAGTCCGGGCTGTCCTGGAAATCTTCCAGCAGGTCCTGTTTGGATGCGTTCAGCACTTCAATCCGGATGTTCTGGCGAAACTCCGTGTTGTCCACCATATAGCGGAGGCTGCGCCAGGCTGATTCCAGCTCCTGGAACTTCTTGGCGTGAAGCACTTCGTTGACCTGGGCGCTGATCTGCTGGTCGATCTCGGCAATGAAGTCGTCAACGACTTGCTTGTTAATCGTTAACTTCTTGAGGTCAAGCCCCGCAGCTTTCTGAACGATGCCCGCAATTCCCTTCCGGTACAAATCGCGGTACTCGTTGTCCAGGTCCCAGCCATCGATCAGGGCGTCCACCGCGGAGGTATCTGCCGCAGCGGCAGGAGCAGCTTGAGGCTGTTGTGGTTGTTCTGCCATGTCTTGTTTCTCCATCAGTTCTCGGGGATCACACCAACCGGCGGTTTACCCGATTAGCTGTCACTCGTTTCGTTACTGTGCGGGCGTTCCCGGCTCAGAGGGCGGTGCGTCACCGGACGGCTCCGGAGCCGGAGCATCACCCGCCTCCGCCGCCGGTGCTGCTGTCTCCGCGGCTGGAGCTGCGGGCGCCTCCGCTGCCGCAATCATCGCCAGAATCTGGTCGCGCACAGCCGGGTCCTTAATAGCGCCAAGCAGTTCCTTCTGAGCAGCCTTATCTCCCATCTTGGGGCGAAGCGCCTTGATGGCCTCACGAAGCTCCACCAGGTTCTTAAGCTGTGGAACCTGACGGGCGATCGACTCGGGCCGGAAGTCCTTCAACGTGCCGAACTTCAATGATACGGGCATCTCACCGCTGCCGCTGATCCGATCGGAAACACTGAGATCCAACGAGAGGTTGAAACTCTGCATCACGGAGTCGAAGTTCGACTTGTTGATGTCCACCGGTTTCCGGTCATAGATAGCCCGTTTGTCCTCCTCGAGGGTGTAATCCCCCATCACCAGCACACGAAACGGCAGTTCCGGCTCCGCCCCTCCACGAAGGCGATCTGAGATTGCAATATTGACCCGCGATTCGCGAGCCTTGGACGCTTTCTTGGCCATAGTCGGCTCCTTTTACGTTCCCTACGTGAATGTTCACTTCCCGGAAGGCTCGGCGGCGAGGGCGGCCAGTGGATCCAACTGACACAACCACGCAAATGAGTCCTGAACACTCTGTAGCGCCTCTGGCGCCGGGGCCTTCTCCGACATCGTCAGTGATTTCCGGCAGCGGTAGAGCGTCTGGGCTACGTCCACCGCGAGTGACGGCTCCCACTCGTCGATATGGTACCGTCGAATCTCCTCGTAGCACTCCTCAAGCAGCGGCGCCGCTAGTTGCAGTCGCTGGGCCTCGTAACATATCCGCGCGATTCCCAGACGCCATAAGAACCGGTCACGCCGTTGGGTGCAAGTCAACAGCCCATCGTGTAGTTCCTGCAAAGCCTCCTTGAGCTTGCCTGAACCTGCCAGCTTCCTGGCCTTCTGCGCCGCTTCCGACAGCTTTCCATCAGCAGTACCAGCAGCCACACCGCCTCCGGCGCTTTTCGCCGGTGCCACCTCCGTTTCAATCCACATCTTGGTTTCCCCACTACAAAGGGGCGTACCATTGCGGAATCGAAGCTCGAACAGTCCTTCCCCCAGGCGATTGACCAGGCCCGCGGTCTGGGCCATTACCGCCTCGCGGGCCTTGTCGTACGTCGGCCCCAGGCCCGTCATGGCCGCACATACGTAACGTTGGAGATCAAGCCATAGCGGGTCGTTGGACCTGAATGCCGCCTCGGCATTTTTGAGCAGGTGCTCCCAGATGCCATTGCCATACTGGTGACTCAAAGCATCCACAACAGAACTCTCCGGCGGCTCGATCTGGGATTTACCCGCGTCCGAGGTCGGAAGCGAAATCTTCGACCACTTAAGAACCCTGGTGACGGCGTACGGAACTGGATCAGCTATATCGGCTTTACGTAGGAAGGTGGAGGCCGCCAGGATTGCATTCAACGCGCCACTTGCGTCGGCCATTTCGCCGGCTGCGAACGCCGCTGGGCCAGCCCCGGCCGCAGGCGCGCCTCCCTCGGCGGCAGGAGCGGCAGCGGCGGCGGGCTTGGGTCGCTTGGCAGCATGTTCCTTCAGACCCCGCATAAACTTCGCAAAGTCCGGCGGCTCATCCGGCATCTTCTCCGTCAGGGTGTTCTTAAGCTCTTCAACCCGGGCAACACAAGTATCGAGGGCATCAAAGTCATCGGGCTTGGGCTGGTTGTCACGAAACCACTGCTGATCGACAAAGCGATTGGCCAGTGCTTCGATCCGCGCCTTGCGGCGGCGCGGACGCGGTGGGAAGCATCCGTCCCAAAAGTTCCCGACCAGTTCGGTCAACAGGGCCAATGCCGCAGAAAGTCCCGCGTACGAATACCGCTTGAACAGGGCATGCCCCAGAGCGGTGGCGATCTCCACGTCCTTGGACTTGGCTCTTAGAATGTTCGTGCTGTTTTGCTCGATCTGATACCAGTCAGGCTCATCCGCCTCGATCCGGTCCACCTTGGACATCTCAGCGCCGACCACCAGGTATTCCTCGTCATCAGCGACATCAACGCCGCACGGTTCCGAACCGGGGATCGGATTCCTGCCCAACTCGATGATCGTGCCTTCGTTAAATGGCGGCATCGCCCTCACCTGTAGCTACGCACAAGGTCCCCGCAACCAGGCCCAATTGGAAAGTGGATGTCCACTACTGCTGAATCCGCCAGGATATATAGGTGCATGGTAAAGTCAAGTCACTGTGACCGAACCGCAAACGAAATCAACCCAGCTCCCGGGCGACGCCGTCGGGGGAGCCGCCGATGCATCCCCAATCTTCGTATCGTCCGATCCATCGCCCGGCTCGACCGTTGACACATCGTCCAGATAAGGCAAGGTGTTGGCCAACGGTGTCAGCAACAGGAAGTCATCGGATACCACCTCTCGCGCGATTAAGGTCAGATGCCCCACCCGGTCGTCAGACTCACCGGAGACGATCAACGACAGCGACCTATGAGCAAGGTCCAGCCGTGATTCCAACCACCGAATCCAGCCGGCCAATTGAGCGTCGAGCGAGAGGCGCATCGCCAAGGGAAAGCGAAGCGTGGGCTCGAAATCCTTCGATTCATGACTCGCAAGGTTGTCGCCCCAGGCCAGCACAAGGCGGAGCCACGCCTCTTGTTCCCTCACCTTGATCCCGCTTTTAACTTCCTCGAACCACTGCAAAAGCGTCACCGCCTTGGCGGCTGTCAACCACGAGGTATCCGGGGCTTGTATGCCGGTGTCGTCCAGGTCCACCTCCCGGTCGCCGAACACCGACTCGAAGCGCCCGGGCGAGTTGATAAAACGAGGCACCTCCCGCCGCAAAGCCAGCAGATCACGTATCAGACGGGATGCCCCGAGCATGTGATCGGATGTGGGGCCCATCCACTGGGACGTGGGCACGGCCGCGTAAAAGCACATCGGGAACGGACGACCCCGCATGTCCCCGCCGTAGTCGAGGATCGAGGCAAATACCGTCATCGCAGACTTCGGAAGGCGGATTGCGCAGCCGGAAACGGGAAGCCTGGTGGTGGACTTTCCCCCGCCGCCCATACGGCTGCGGTAGAGTTCGAAGCCTTTCAAAATCCAGTCGGTGAATTCGACCGCCCAGGCTTCGTCGGCTGGCGAGCTGTAGTAATCCGGGTAGGTGGGCAACTTGCCGAACCACCGGATTCGCGGGTCCGATTTCAACTTCCCTGTCTTGGATCTAAACAGGTTTTTTAAGGCCATCGGTAAGCCATCCTAGCTCGTGTTGCATAAAAAACGCGACTATCATCGCTGGACCGAGAATCCCTTCTCGGTCCTCCGGGAGGTGCCGAGAAAGGATTCTCGGCACAGCGTAGCTTTTTCACCCCAGCGCTTTATGGACTCCGATTCTGCCCTGCTACTGGACTGCCCATCGCCGTAAATCTCCGCGCTGCCGGCGCCGTGGTCATCTCGGCCGGCGCGATGACGCGGGTGCTCTCGTCAGTCTTGTAATAGGCTCGGGTAGCGGGTGCCGGAGCTTGAACACCAGCTTGTCACCGACAATCTGCTTTGGAACGTCCCGCGCCTGCCGCTCGAAACCGTGGGTCACATACCAGGTCTTGTTCTGCTCATACCCCACACCATGTCGATGGAGGTAAGCGCACAGAGCCAGCGGTGAATGTATCCCCAGTGTTTTCGGACCCGGGTCCTTCACACCGGGACGAACGCCTTCCAGGCGGATCCTCAGCTCTTTCCCCGGTGTATCATCCCACGGCCACACGGCCTGGTACCCTCCAGACCTTTTGTACTGCCTCTCGCAGGCGATGCTGAGTACACTTGGGGCCCCGACGGCCTCGCCCTGCCCCAGGTGTAATCCGAGGTCGAGCACGAACGACTTGGCGGTAAACTGGCAGGTCTCGTCGACTCGCTCCTTGCCGAACGGTTGGATCACCGGATCTTGACTTAATATCGTCAAGCGCAGCGGTTCAGGGAAGGGCTTCGGTTCGTCCTTAAGCCCCAGAAATCGGAACCATGCTTCGCAGGACGCGTAGAGCTCGCCACGGCTCCTCCATCCGGGGGCATCATCCGGCAGTCCGGCCTCCAGGCTTTCGAACGACTTCTTGGCACGATACATCTCGACGAGGAAGTCAATGAAATGGTCAAAGTCGACAGCATCCAATCCGCTGCGGGTATACTTCTCGCCCGAAAGGTACGGCCAACCCTCGAACGGTTGACGGTCTCCCAAATAACGCTCCTGAATGCCCCAAAGGATGTCCGTTAGGTGCGCACTGAGCAGGTCTTGGGCGCGTTGCTCAAACTCGACGATCTGCCCGGTCAACTTCTCGTCGGTGAGGCCGTACTGGTCACGAAGCACCTTCAGCCGTCCCCAGGGGATTGGCGTCCCGGCCCAATCCAGTTCGCCACTGAAGCTTGTTGGCAGTCCGGCGTTGGCAGCAATCCCCCGGGCCAGGTCTAACCATGAGTTGCGGAACTGACCGGCGATGATCTCCCACGGGTACTGATTAGGGTCGTAGGCACCGGCCCCTCTACGAGTGAAGACGAAATCCCCCAGTTCGCGCCGGTTCCAGGCCCGGTCGATTGACTCGCTCATCCACGTCGAAAGCTGGGCAAACTGCCGCGCACCACGGGGATCATGATAGTCCACCCACCAGAATCTATCGTCCGGATTATAGGTTGCCCACGGAAGAGCCCGCAGAATCCAAAGCAGGGCCTGCTCGAATTCGTCGGCGATATCGAGGGGGCTGCTCCCCCAACCTCGTGAGGCCGGGGACAGGTTCGACGCCACTTGCTCCCAGCCCGACGCCCGGCCACTGAGTTGGTCAAACGCCTCGAGCTTCTTACTACGATAGGCGTCGCCCCAAGCGCCAACATAGGCTTCCATGTAAGTCCTGGCCGACTCCTCAACCTTGGCGATGCACCGCTCATTGAGCGGCTCGACCCGATCCCCTTCACCCAGAAAGCTGTCCCGCACGTCTTCCAGGAAGACGAGCAGCTCGGCCAGGTCATACGCTCGTTCATTCAAGAAGCGGTGCGTTGCATAGGCGCGTACCCGTCCCACACCACGGGTCTGGGGTGCTCGCAGCTCCGTCGCCGAGGAGGGTCGCTCCCCGCGCCCCGGCCTTTCGCCCGGTGACTCCTCAGTCCTTCTCCGCAGTCTTCTCGACTTTCTTTTCGTCGGCTCCGGCCTGGTCGGTTCAGCTTGCGGCTGGCGTTGCGAGGATGGGCGCCCCGCTGCTTGAATGGTATAGGGCGATCGCTCCTCCGTGGTTCGCTGCTCGAGCGGGGCCAGCTCCGCAAATCCCCAGGTACTCGTTTGTTTGACCTCATCCAGCCGGGCTACGATTGTCTTGAGCAGCCTGGTGCCCTCGCCCAGGCGAACGACATCCCCGCACCCCAAATGCAGCTCGCCAAGGGCCTCCGGATCCCAAAAGGGGGACAGGCTGGTAACATCAATGGCTTCACGCTCCTCCTCGAATGCATCCACATGTTTGGCCAGGGCGTTGACCCACCCGGCCGCGGTCTCGCCGCCGAGATCCTGGGGTACTGCGGTGTCCGCTCCCGCCAGGCTGTGGTGAATCTGTCGCAGCAGATCGCGCACTGTCTGAGCATCTGCCGTTGGTCGGATTACGTCATTGGTGGTCTGACCATCGCCCCTTGTAAAATCGATGATATCCGAGAAAGACTCGTGCACCTCGCGGACGGCCAGCTCAAAGTTGGCCTCATCGTAGGCATCGTCCGTGTATGGAAGCGATACGATCTCCGCCTCCTGCAGGCTTTTCCACAACGCTCTATCAAGACCTATGACTCGCGTATCACCCGCGCTAAGCCTCTCGATCCTGTCGAGGACCATCCGATCCTCGACCCCGCACGCACTGGCGGCCGTGCGAAGCCGGCTCTGATAGTCAAGCCAATGCTCCCTCTGGTCCCCAAGCAGCTCGCCAAGCAGAGGAATCTCAAAAAGCGAGGTGCCTGCACCCGCGCTCTGCCACGTAGCCCCATCCAACGCCTGGTCAAACGCACGATAATGTTCCTGGAATGCCCCTCTAAACTCGTCCAGCTCGGCCAGCGTCTCGACTCGCTCGACCTGCGCAGCCGCACTGAGCATCGCCTTGTAATGGACTTTGACCGTGAGGCACTGATTGCGGATGCGCATCCACTCCTGGATATGTCTGTTAGCGTGCTCCATCCCAAGCGTGGCATAGTAACGCCGGTAGTGTTCATATACATGGTCAAGCGCGTCGCTGATCGTGGTCTCGGGATCAAGGTTTGCCGCAGCCAGCAAGCCGGCGGGGTTCTTCGCGAGCCTGTCGTCCTCTTCAATCGCCGCGAAATACCAACGTGTTTGCTGTTGAAATCCTTCCTGCCGGGTGATCGATTGTGAATCGGTCAGGACCTTACAGAGCGTCTCGAAGCTACCTAGCGTGATTTGCCTCGGCGGTTCCGCTTCACCCCGGCAACCGAACCAGATGAGATACTGCTCCAGCGCGGCCAGGTATGCCTTCGCCGCCGGGGTCTCGGGCTGCCGAAGATGCGTTGCCAACCCAAGGGCTTCATCCACCTCTCGCAGCGCCGTAAGCACGCTTTTCTCGACCAGTGCAAGGCGGATGCGCTTTAGATCATTGATGGGCTGGTCGGCGCCGAGGCCCCACGTAAGGATCCAGGCGGCCAGCCGGCTTTGTCGCAGCTTATTGACATCCGCCCCGATCACCCCCGCCCGTTGCAACGCGCCGGCGGGAGAGATCGCCCTTACCGAGTTGGCCGCCTCCTCCGCATTCTTCCGCGGATCGCCGATGACCCGTTCGAACGCTGAAATGCTCAGCCCGAAGGCCGCAATGAGCACGACAGCGAGCACACCCGTACCGATTTTCAGGACCCTGTTGAGCTGCTTGTTACGGATTACCTGCTGCTCGTTGCGAAAAACCAGTCCATGCTCGGGAAAAACCTTACGGAAGAGCACATCCTTGATAAAATGCGGCCGCTTGTTGGGGTAAAGGTCGTCCAACGGGGCGAACTGATCGGCTGCCTCCGCCCCCAGACGCTCGGTCAGGTGTTTCAGGATCAGCTCACCCTCCTGGGTCGCGCTGGTGAAGTAGACACCTCGGAAGATCAGATTCTTCACCGCCCTCGGCCGGCGAATATAGGGAAACAGCGTTCGCACATAGATATGCAGGGGCTCGCACAACCCCCGGAACTCCTCTGGAAAACTGTAGGCCAGACCCAGGTCGATCTCCTCGGCGTCATCGTTCAAGCGACGAAGACGTAGTTCGTTGAGCCGCACGTAAACCGCCTCGAAATCCCCCTTGAACTTCTCGGGGTCGTATAGCTCGTTGAAGTCGCCGGGCTTCGACCAGCCGAAGATCTGGTTTTTCACGGTGATATCGCGTTCCGCGCGGTCGAAAGAGTGCATGAAGCCGAGAATCTTGTCACATTTGGTGACGATCAGGTACGTCGCAAACGTGACACCCAGCTTGGTTTGTAGGTCGCGAAGGCGTTCCAGAGTGGTGTTGGCGTCCGCTTCGATCTTCTCCGGAGGGTCCTGCAACAGGTGATCAGCCGACACGCACACCAACGCCCCGTTGATGGGGAACCCCTTCCGTCCCTTGGCAACGGCATCCAGAAACGCCGACCATTCGCGGCGATCACTGTCGTCTTGAGGATTGCACAGCCTTCCGGCCATGTCGACGAAGATAGCGTCTTCCGTGAACCACCAGTTGTAGTTGAGCGTCCCGAGCTGATACCCTTCGGGCTTACCAGTCGAGAATGTCAGCCCCCCCTCGTTGACCAGCTTGGTCTTACCGCAGCCTGAGTCGCCGAGCACGATGTACCAGGGCAGGTCGTAGACGCTAATGCCCACGTTCTTTCGCATATCGCGGATGGCACTGAAGAACTTCTCGTTATTGGCCTTGATTGCCGCGCTTACATCCACCGACTGCGGGCCCGCCTGGGCCTCGTCGGCAAGCTCCGCCGCCATCCGATGGGTGCGTTTCTTGCGGCCCCGGGTGAAGACCATACTGATCACCCAGATAATCAGGGCAACGCCCAAGAGCACACCCGCCACACAGAGGATCAGCGTGAACATGGACACGCCGGGGAAGAACCGGCGCAGAACGTAAATCGCTCCGAAGGGAGTGCCCAGCCCGACCATCGCCAGAACCATCCTAGCCTCCGGCGGGAGCTTCTTGATCATGGCGAATAGTTTCTTCATGGCCCCTATCCTGTGCTCAAGGGCTGGGTGCGTCGAACATGCTTACGGCTGGGTCGATTCCCCCAGCGAAAGCTCGTCGTCTTCCACTGTAAGGGTTGCACTCCCTTGAGCCACCTGATCGGCGTAAACGCCGATCTCGTCCACTGCTCTGTTCCAGGCGAGACGCGATGCCACCGCCCACCCTGCGACGACAATGGCCAAAATGACCAACACAATGGTCAGACTCATTCCCAGGTTGGGGTTGAACCTGATCTCCTGGTTATGGCGGTATGCGTTGGGGAACATCTGCTTGACCCGCGTCGAGGCATAAGCCGGCAGTCGAGTAAAGAGCCGACGCGTGTAGTCCGCCAGCTCCTGTGGGCGGTCGTGATACTGCCCCCTAAACCCGAGCCTCAGGCAGGTGAAGTAGATGCTCAACTGCTCGGCAAGTTCGTCCTTGTCGCGACGGTCGCGGCGCTCCGCCAGCTCATACTCGCGTTGAAGTTCATCGCAAGTGACGAAGAACTCCTCTCCGCCCAGGGCCTGGGCGTGGTTGAGAACCGTCGGGTCCGTTTCGAAGGGGTTGTCCAGCCAGTACAGGCGGCCTTCCCATTCGGTATTGATCATTTTGTAGTCGATAAAATAGACCATGATCGCCTGGATGCGGTCATGCCAGGCCCGCTCGGAGACTGCGTCGTTGCGGGCTATATCCTCCGCGTCGCGCAATGCCGACAGGGCTTCATATCGAACCTGTTCCGGCGCGGGCACCACACCGTGTTTGACTTGGCGCACGAAGTTGGTGACAAACTCGAAGATCGGCCAACACGCCTCGGTCAGTTGCAGCGACGTTCGTTCGATGGTTTCTGTCATGGTCGTGACTTCAGGATTACGTAGAGGCTCGGCTGAAATCTCTCGAAGTCAGCTAGCTGCCGTTCTTGCATGCTCACACGAATACCCCGCTCTTGCTCGCATTCCCGCCAGTAATCGGTCCTATCGGGACCTATGGTCTTGTTGATCCTGAAATAATGGAGCCCCGGGCGGCGCGGTAGAGTACCGGCGGGCACCGATTTGATCTCCAGCCGCAAACCGGCCACCGCGGTATCTGCAATGCGCGGTGCCCGGGCCGGCGAGGCCAACTTCAGGTTTAGCCTGGTGTAGATGTACCGCTCAACCTCTTGAATTTCCATGTCCTCCGAATAAACCCCGACGTACATCTCCAGGTTGTCGTCGATCCAACGCCGGTCCAGCTCTACCTCCAACCCTTCGTGACCGCGAACGTCCTTCTTGCGCTGGAATCCGCGCTCCACGTAGGCCATCGGCCTCATCACATCGAGCAACTCCTCGATGCGCAAGCGTAACCGGTCAAACGATGCCCCGGGGCGGTCATGGTCATATGTGGGAAGCGCTCCGGGAGCAAGGTCGTCATGAAACACGGACAAACGCCCGATCATCCGCGACAACACCACAAACACCTCAAAGGGATGCAACAGCGGACACTGCATCATTGCCTTGAGCTGGGCCAGCACTTCGTTTACGGCGTGCAGCTTCAGCAAATGTTCCGTATTGGCCGCCAACCCGTCCGTAAAGAGCATATGATGCTCCCGGGCCTCCTTGGCCAACACTTCGTCCTTGGCTTCAATCTGGTCGACCAGAGAGGTGACCAACCGGCTGAGCCCGGTATCCGCCTGAATGGCCAGCAGAGGTCCCGCACCCAGAAGATCCAGCTCGGGCACCGAACCGGGGCGATCCGTTCTCACGACGGATCCGACGCGGACGGTTTCGTAGCCGGTCATGTCATCACCGGCGACGAACAACCGTCCGCGCATCCGCCGGACGTATACCGTCTGTGGATTCTCGCCGGTATTCTCGTCTCGCCTGACAACCGGGTGGGGCTCGTAACGTGGAGTGCCGTCGGTCAGCTCGGGCCGCTCCAATGACACTGAGTTGGCCCGAACCGCCTGCATCTGGGGAATGCCCAGATAAATATCCAGCGTGCCGGAAGCGGCCTCGAGGGCTTGTTGGATGTCCAGTGGTCCAACCTCGGTGTTCTCTGGAATCTCGACCCAGGTCCCGTCTTTCATGCGCACTACACATTCATCGAGCCTCAAGGTGAAGTTCTCCAGAGGCTCGGAAGCGATGGAAACGCGAACGAAACCCCACGCGTACGGGCGCAGCGAGTCAAAACCCGTGTTGATGATGGTTTCCACCCACCGCTGGTCCGCTTGCAGGTGGTGTGGCCGGAGGAACATTCCTTCCGACCAGTGTACTTCGGTCCAAAAACTCATCAGGCTCCGTCTCCGCCTGCTTTGGGGGACTCAGGAAAACTGAACAGAACCAGTGTGGCACGGGGTTTCAACCCGTGGACCCGTGGGGGGTCTTCAACCCGTGGCAGGCACCGGTTGAAAACCGGTGCCCATGTTCTGTGTTCTGTTAGAAGCTCTAAGTCAAACCCGCTTTCTGAACTCACTCGCCCTTTTGAGAACCCCACAGCCTTCAGTTCGTGGTGTTCTCGATGTACTGTCCGTAGTTGTCCCGGCCCTCATCGACACCGATCTTGACACTCAGCTTGCTCGTGTAAGCACCCGGCGGATTAAACTCGGCTGCCCGCACTGGCAACACGTCTCCTTCCGGACCGATGAACTTGGGAAACACGTATATCACCGACTTCTTGCTGTACAGCTTAGTGGGCCGAAACCTGATACCCGTGATCTTCATTTGAGCGCGACCATCCTCGATGGCGCCGTTCAGCGCCGGCCCTTTGCGAATTCCGTAGACCTGGGTGGCGTTGGTCCGGAGATAGATCTGCTCTTGCGGCAGCTTGAAGTAACTTCCCTCGCCACCACCTCTTACCGGCTGATTGTCGTACCAGCCCTTACAGGTAATCCCCGTGCCCGGCTCGAGCCCTTTGTTTTCGTCGCGCTCCAGGTCCTTCGGATATACGCAAACCACCGTCACCTCGAGGGGATTGCCGGTCCGCTGTTCCAGAAGAGGTCGATGATAGTGCATGGCATTGTTGATGCGGTCATCCTGAGTAATCAGGATTGTCCGTGAGGCACAACCCGTAGCTCCAAGAGCCGCAAACCCCGCCACAAACACACCCAGCAGTCGCGTTTTGTACGCCCCTGATGTCACATTCATCTGTTGTAGCATCCACATAGTCTGACTTGTCTACCCAATTCGATCTTGTCTAGCCCTTACTGCGTCCCGCACCCCGGAAAGCCTCCTCGACCATCTTAGCCCGGAGTTCACGAATGTGTTGCAGGAATAGTTCGTGCCCATCGTCTCTTATGAACTCTTTTATCGTGCGGTTGGGGTCCGAGCCTGCACCGGCGGGCCCCATTAGCGTTGAATGGAGCTCGGAAGCGACAGACTCGATCGCCGCGTCGCAGGCCACCATCGCAGCTTCCGTCCACGCGTATAGCCCGCGCAGCCTCATCTTAACCACGCCGATGGGTTTGCCGCCCACCGGCACAAGCGTCTGCCGGACAGTGGCGAGCGTGTCGTCGCGCTTGGCGTAGACCTCCCAGGGGACTTTAACCGGTTGATGGTGTTTGGTGTACTTGGATAAAAACGGTCGAATAAGCTTGTCGAAACCGTCCACGAATCGAACCAGTTCGATGAAGGCATCCACCAGGCGCTGGGCGCTCTGCGGAGTCGGCTCAACATGCCCGTCCGCCAATGCCGGCTTTGCCGCCGCCAAACGGCCCCATAGTTCGGTGAAGGGAATGTCCACCGTGCCCGCGCCCTGGGATCGAGCCTCGGCAAGTTCCTTGTTGAGGCGGGCAATCTCCGCATCCTTGTCGGCCCGTAGTTGCTCCACTTCCGTGCGGATTGCTTCGGCCTCCTTGGTAAGCTGGCGTTTGGAAGCCTCCGCCCTGTCCAGCTTGGAGTGATCATCCCTCTGTAATTCGACCCGCTGGACTTGAAGCAGCAACTTGTCGTGTTCACCGTGGGCCTTGTGGAGTTCCGCATTCTTGGCGACAAGCTGGGCCTCAATATCCGCAACCTGCTTCTGCAGCGCATCGAGCCTGGCTCGCTGTTCTTCATTGATCAGCTCCAGCTCATGCCCGCGCGTCTGCTCCGCTTCCAGTTGGGCGGTCCGGTGAACAAGGTCGGCTTTGACAGCCTTGTACTTGTCGTCGAGCGACGCCTTTTGCTCTGTAAGCGCCTGGGCCTTCTTGGAGAGCGCCTCGACCTGATCCGCAGCGCCGCGGTGCCGACCGCCGGCGCTGACATCAGCCAGTTCAGACAGCAGGGCAGCCAGCAGCCGATAACGGTCGCTTTCGTCGGCACCGGCCAGAGCGGCCCGCAGAGGTCCAACGAGATCTGATGAGGCCGGAGCCTCAGACCGCTCACCGCCAACTCGTTGCCGCTTAGTGTCCATTGGCTGATCTCAACCCTGCAAGTATTCCCTCCGGAGCACTGGTCCGGGGGGCGACTTGAGGGATATTATCATCGGCCCGATTCCATTGTAAACTGTTTCAGTGGTCAATGTTATCAAGGAGGACGAGTCTGTCCACTCGTTGTTCGGTGCAGCTATGTCCTTGTTTTCGGAGCCGCCACGCGACTATCGCGCCGGAACGGCGCCACCAGGACGGAGTCGAGTCGATCCGGAAGGTTAATCACGTATGCCCGAAGTCTATCGACGCGTCGTCCTCAAGCCTCCCGGACTAAGCGCGAACGCTTCGGCCCAACTAAAGGAGCGGCTGGCGGCTGCGGTCCAACTCCAGCAGCGACTCGCCACGGAATCGCCACACGTCTTACAGCTTATCGGGAGCCTCGAAGAAGACGAGCACTCGTTCTTCGTGGAACACGAGCCTGCGCAGGGCCTCGATGTCAACGCGCTTTTCGATCAGCAGGCACCTCCGGTCGACCAGACACTGCTGAAGCTGCTTTTACGAATGACTGCGGCGCTGGCCGACGCGCTCCGGCCCCACAGCGGAACGGGACGCGAACGCATCGTTCATGGCGGTTTGTGCGGCGGCGTCGTTCTGGAAACCTCCGACGGGATTCATAAAGTAGCAGACTTCGGCTTTGCTCCCGGTATCTGCGCCGTCCTGGGCGTCGAGAGCTATCTGGAGCTGGCCGTTAGTTATCGCCCGGAGGGACCGCCTGTCCCACAAGGAACCGGGGTCTGGGAGGTGCTCTCGCCCGAGGAAGCCACCCGCGACGATCGAATCTGCGGGTTCATTGATCCAGATAAGTACGGCAGTCAGACTTTGAACACCTTCGAGCCCGGCTCCGATGTCATGGCCGCCGGCATTTTGTTGCACCTGCTCGCGGAGCATCGTCACCCCATGTTGGAGGATCCCGAAGGGCATCGTATGGTCGTACTGGCCGAATCGATGGCCTTTCTGCCTTACGACGGCGGCCGCCGCCCGGAGCTTCGCGAGTCCCCAGAACCAGCCGCCCGGTGTTGGTGCGAGCTGGTGGCTGGAATGCTCTCCCGCCTCCCACAGGATCGCCCCTCAACGCCTGACATCCTGACGGCACTAAAAGGCGTGGGCGTGGGCCCCGCAGGCCTCGCCAAGATGTTGGAGGGACGCCTGCAATCGGTACGCGGTCTGATCGACAACCGTCAGTGGGACAGAGCCCGACACGAGCTTAACAGTATCCTCGCGAGTGCTGATACACCTCCCGATCTGGCGGAGCAGGCTGAGGATCTGCTACAGGAAGTTCAGGCCCACGTCCTGCTGGGCGAGGCCCGTAAGCGCCTAAAAAGCGACGACTGGCCCAGGGCGCAGGACGCTCTCGACCAGCTCACGTCAATGTCTCGCCTGTCACCCGAGGTCGCCGAGCACGCGGACAAAGTCGCCGCCACCCTGAGGCACAACCGCAAGGTTCAGGAGGAACTTGACCGCATCGAAGCCTCGTTCAGCGAGACTGCCGCCACCGATCCTGCAAAGGCGCTGGATGTCGTCCAAGTGTCCCTCGATCGACTCGCCAGGTTGTCTGAAGACAAGAACCTCGTTGCCCCGCTACGCGCCCGATGCGACCATCTGCGCGCGGATCTTACGAACGAGCGTGAGAAACTCCAAGCCAGAGTCAAAGAGTGGGAAGCCGCACGAAAGCTGGTCGAGGACTGGTTTTCCGGACTCAAAACCGCATGGGACCAGGAGAACTGGTCGGATTTCGAGGGACTCCTCAAGAGCCGACCCGAGACTCCCCATTGGCCGGGAACCATCAAGACCCAGACAAAGGAGCTCGAGCAACAGTACGCTGAACTGAAGAAAGTTCCTCCCTGGACCGAGCGTGTTCGCGAAGCACTCGACACCGGGAAACTGGACATTGCCAAATGGCTCCTTACAACGGGCAAGCCCAAGCTCACCCGCTGGCCAACCACCCTACGCAACGAGCGTGAGCGGTTCGAGGACCGCCTGCGTGCCATCGAAGAGGAAATCGAGGAAGCAGCTCGTCAGGCAAGGTCCTGGCTGCAATCTGCGGAACAGGCCGCTCAGGAGCATGACTGGAAAAGGGCTCTGGGTATTCTAGAGGCCCCAACGGTCGACGCCAAGCGCATACCGGACGACGTTCGAGCACAAGTCGATCGTCTGATCCCAGCCTACCAACATGAGCTTCATGAAGCCCGCCGCAGGCAACTGGAAGAACGGACCCAGACCGTGCGCAAGTTGGCCGCAGCACTGGTCCGCGGGTTGATCACCCAAGACCTGCCTGGGCTTTTGGCACCGGAGATTGTCGACACCACCGTGAGTTCGTTTGAGTGGAACTCATTGGAGACGCCCACACACGGTAATGCTGATCTGAATGTTGCGGTCCTGGGTGCTCCCGACCAGGTCGACGAGAAGAGGTTCGAGTGCCGGTTTGAGTTCCGTTTGGATGTCGATCCACCGCAAATCTGCGACCAGGACCAGGCAATCCGAGCAGCCTTGAGAAGTAGTCTTACGAAGGTCGTCGAGACCAGCCAGAGATTGCAGGCGGATGAGCTGGCAACGCCTTTGCGACACGGCCTGTTCCCAGAGGCCCAAGCGGAGGTCAAGCTCGGCGAGCCGGTACGGCGCACGACCGCCACAATCAGTCTGCTCGGCGCCGGTGCACCCGAAGTCGAAACTGAACTCGTCTGGGACCCGAAGGTACTGACCTGGACCTACGCCGACCCGGCTGTTCTGGCTGGTCGCGCCCTTGATCTTGTTAAAGACACGGTGGATGAACTCGTCCGCCCCAAGGTGCTCGAACAGTCCGAGACGCTGCGACGCTATGGTGACCTGCTGGATGTTGAGGTTGCTCTGCCACCTCTTGCCGACTCCGCGACGATTCCGTCCTCACTCCAACTACAATGCCGGTTGGCAATCCGCACTCCCGGCCAGAGAGATCGGCAACTGCTCTTTAGGTTCCCCGTTCTCTGCCGGAAGGTCGGCGAAGTCGTAATAGGCGCGGACCTCAAACCGGCGGAAGTACGGCTCCAAGAGCTACTGGTCAAAAGGCAAAAGTCACTCCGAGCGGCTATGGAACGTGGCCTGAAAGAGCAGGTCAAGGCTGCACCCGCCAAGGTCAAACTGGTCGCCCTTACCAGACAGATCAAACGCCCGGTTGACCAGGTGCAGTTTGAGCTTAGACCCAAGCGGGGCGACCGGTGTACGCTGACGGCGAGCTGGAATACCGATACGCTCGACTTCGAGATCCCTGACAAGGCCCGGGCAGGCCTTGACGAACTGCTGCGCGGAGCTCCGATCGCTGCGGAGCGTCATCGGGCGGTCGCACCGACGATCGTGGGAGAGCCTGCCAGGAAGGAGCCTGGCCGTCCGCGGCGCGTGATCCGTCCCCGCGCATTTGCGCTGACCGCCGTGGCGGTCGTGATAGGATTGGTCGGGATTATGCCCCTCCTTCGGTCTCGGCCTACGCCGGAACCAGGACCACCAAGCCCTGGGACGTTCCGGTCGCCTGACGAAGCTATCAAAGCGGTTCGAGACATCCTGGCTGGTTCTCCGTATCTGGCTGATCACGTCCAGACCCTGGTAACGGAAACTGAGCGCCAAGCGGATGGCCAACTTACCGTTGAGTGTCTGTTGCCCGGCCTTCAAAACCCTGTACACACACTCACCCTTTCCCTCGATCCCGATCAACCATCGCCGTTGTCGCAGCAGGACCGCGAGACACTGGAACGCGAAGTATCAGCCCTGGATTTGCTGCTCCGGAACGCTTCACAGACGCTGAGCCGGGAAGTCCGACGCACGATTGCGGAAGTCCTGGACGGCCGCTTCGTTGACTCTGCCGGGCTGGATGTGCGACTTGGCTCCGACGTGCCGTGGAGCATGGATCGTTTAGCGGCAGCGTGGAAGGCGAGCAACGTGCCCATAACGATCATGTTCGTGTCGGCAAGTGGTTTTCGCACTACGGCTGAAAACGTCGAACTCCCCGAGGCGGGGGATATCAAGTTGGTTGACCTGACGACGAACTTGGAGGTCGCAGGCGGTGAGCTCACGTGGGGCAACGACAGAGTCGTAGCCGGCGTAATGGATCAGATACTAGCCACGCTCCGCGACAGGCAAGATCGCTTGCTGGCCACACGCGTAGACGACCTGCGCGAGCAGATTATGGTCCTAGAAGCCGACGTCCGTACTGAACCCGAAGTGCTCGCCGAATTGCAGGAGCGGGTAAATGTGCTCGTCGAGGCACCAAGGCTCGATCGGCGTCAACTCGTCCTAAACTGGGATGCCAGGTCGCTGGCCTTCACCTCCGAAACATGGCAGACGGATATCGACAGACTTCTGCAAGAGCACCAGGCGTTAGCTGCGCTCAATGAAATGATTGCACAGGAGGCTCTCGAGACGGTACGGAACGCACTAGCCGACATGTCAGAACGTCTCAAAGATCACGTCCAGGGATTGGTGTCGCGTGTAGAAGCCCGCGGGGACCAGCAGTTGAGGGTGGCATACATGCTGCCCGGCCTCGAACAGCCCGAACGCTCTCTCATCCTTGACCTCGACGAGTTTCAGGACGTGCCCCTTTCAGGTGACAACCTGAGACGCGTGACCCAGTACGTGAGAGAACAGACAGACAGCGGTGTAAAGCAACTTGACCAGCTCATGGACACTGTGGCGATTAAGGTCGCCGAGCAGGTAGCAGCAGCGTTGACGGATGATGAGTTGTTCGTCCCTTTCATCAGCGGTTCTGGAGTACGTGCACGGCTTGACCGGGTCTCGTGGAGTCTGGATTCCGATCGCAAGGGTTGGTCAGCGGGCAATGCCGAGTTGACGGTGATGTTCAATCCTGTGTCTCCTCCCGGCGGGACTGCTGAAGCCCCAGAGATTCAGGAGGGGGAGGAAGGGAGGCCTATCGAGCTGGCCGCCATCGTGCGGGACCTAGCGGTGCGTGACGGTGCCGTAAGCGTGACTGAGTCCGGCGATGAGCTTGAACGCTTAAAGAACCTCAAAGACCAGGTGCTGGCAACGGTCCGCAGCAGGCAAGCCGAGTCAATACAAGCGCTGGAGGACCAGATTCGGACTATCGTACCGGATGCCAATGTGGGCAGACGACCCGATACGCTCGAAGAGCTGCCAGGCACGATCGAGCTGGCCGTCGAGATTCCGCGACTGACACTGCGGCGATTCGGTCTGGGCTGGGACAGCCACAGGCTCGTCTTTGACTCCGAGTCATGGCAGACGGACATTGATAAGCTCCGGCAGGTTCACACGGCTCTTGCTACGATCGACCGGCAGATCGCCGAGCAGGATCACTGGATACGTCTTGGACGGCCCGACGGATCAGCCCCTGTCCTGGTCGAGATGACCGAGCCGGTAGATGGCCAGTGGACGCTCAGCCTGACTCCACCTTGGTCGGTCCCGTCCGACCCCGATGCTCAGGATGAGCGGTGGCCCATCCGGGCGAATATCGCCGGCGACCCTCCGGAGCTCGAAGTGCCCGTCTACTGGCCCCTGATCGAGAAATATGTGGAGCTTACTGCCGGACCGCTCTTCCTGACCGACGCCGAGGAACTCGAGGTATTGACCGGAGATATGCAAGAGGATCTAGGCGCAGGCGACGACAGGGTGACAAACCTCGTTGATTACCTCAACCCGGAGACACCACCGGAGCACGTGGTGCCGCGAATCGATCTGATCAACGAGGTAAAACCGGAATTGTCGGGCGTACCCAGTGCAGCGGGCCGATCCGACGAGCCCTCAACCCAACCCGAGCTGGAACTGACAGTTCAGGCGCGTTTCGGGTTGAAACCGGATGACGAAGTAGGAGGACCGCTCAGTCATAATATCAGTGACTACTTGGACGAGGCCCTTGATACCTTGACGCGAAACAAAGTCGGAGCGATCCCGACCTGCACAATAACGCTGACTGTCAGCGGTGCCAACGCGGCCATGCACTGGTCCGGTCTCGACAACGTGGTGAGCGGGCTATCGGCCACAGTGGCGGAAGCGAAGCAGCTCGATCTCTTATTGTATCAACTTCCCGAGCGGGAGGCCCTGGCCCAAGACCTGGAGAACGAATTAGGCGGAGGCGGTCCAGTCGAACTCGATCCCCGCCGAGCCTACCAGTTGCTTCAGGACATCTGGAGGGTGAAGAGCCCCGGGCGGCGTTGGACACCTCCCGCCGGGGTGAACGACCTCCAGTCGTTCTCCCTTAACCGGCAACGGGAGTTCAAAAAGCGCTTCTCGACACGGAACAAGCAGCGGGTTTCACCGACCATCTTCGTCGAGTACTTCTGCGGGCCCCGGTGGACATACGCGATTGTCTGGAGTGTCAAGCGTCCGGGCGTAGCCATCCCCGGCGAGACGATCCCGGAAGGTCCATTTCTGATCCGCGTATACTCTACTACGCAGTTCTACGATGCTACCGGCGACCAGCCGGCCGAGGACCTGGGTAGCACACTGTTCGACAGCGTCCTGGACGTGGTCACCAGCGCAGTAGAAGCTGAAGCCGGCGGCTCCTTCGAGAAGTGGTTAGGCATCGCAGTGGCCCATGACGACCACCTGACCCTCACGCCTCTGCCCAGCCTGGAGTTTACGGTCAGGCGGTCGTACCTCGAGCCGGCGGACTTGGACACTCAGCTTCAGACCAGGGAGGTGGAATGGAACTCGCTTAACAAGCTACGAAACAACGAATGGGCCTGCGACTATGTTCTGGTCCAGAGATTATCGGACGCTAGGCCTTCCTTTCAACAGCTCAGAGGTGCTAAGCCCTGGGCCATCAGGCAACTCGACCGGGCCATTCAACTGACGCCTCCGCAGGGCGAATGACGTTTGTCCATTTCACCAGACTCGTGAGACACAGCCTGACTGGCTCATCCTTGACACTTTGAAACACGAACTCTACATTCCCGATCAACGTTCGCTCGGGCTGCTTCTTGGGATCAATGAAGTTTCGGACCAAGCGCCGAGGGGCAATCTTCAGTAGCTGCGCCAGCGCGACCAGCGTAGCGCGGAGCCGGTCGCGGGAGGTCAGCGACCGTAAGCATCGTTTAGGTGGGATACTCATGAAGACACGGTTTCACCGACTCGCTCTGTGGGTGGGCCTGGCAGGTGGCTGTCTGTTTCAGGGCTGCAGCCTGGCTGATCAGAATCTGATTGATCCGGATCTGCAGCTCCGAGCGACCCTGTCGTTCGCCTCGGATCTGACCATCTTCTTGCTTGAGAATCTGGTAGCGTCCATTTAGCCGGTCTCATCGGCATCGAAACGGCACAAATACGAGGATCGAAGAATGAGGATGCGAACGTGGCGGAGATGTCTGCTGGGCGCCGCATTGGCCGGGGGCTGCCTATTTGCCGGCCCGTGTGGCATCACCACTTTGCAGTTTCAGGATTTCCTGACATCATCGCTGATCCGCACTAGTGTCAGCACTTTGGCAACTGTCGTCGAAGCGGCCTGGCTCGAGGCGGCTCAGGAGTCAAGTAGCGGCAATCCCTGAGTTGGTCCCGGCCTTTCGGCCGGTAACCGTCTCGAGGATCTTGGCCTGCGACATAGAGGGCTTCTAATGATGCGGCGACGTGGTGTGTCTCTTGGCTTTTTCGCGGTATGGTGCATCCCCGGGGTTTCCGTTGGACAGGATGCCTCTTCGCCTGACATCGTCGTGACCCTCAACGAGGGCATCTACTATTACTTGGAGGGTCAACTGGATGCGGATAGTCTGGCCGTCGCTATCGAACGTTTCACGACGGTTCTTCAGCGCCAACCCGACAACACGACAGCTTTGCTATTCCGCGCACTGGCCCACGGGCGGACTGCTCTGCTCAGACTCGACGAGAAGCGGAGCCACCAGGAGACGGTCAGCCTTTTCAAACGAATCCTCGATATCCGCGCCGACCCCGATCTTTTGAGCCGGTTGGAGGCTGAAAAGGTGCGGGCCGAAGCGATCCTCGCAAGCGAGACCGCGCCGCTCGCTGAGAAGAACATCGCCCTATCATTGCTCCAGTACTACGACATCCTGGTCGAGCAGCTTGACCGGCAAGAAGGAAGAACGGTTGAGCAACTCGAGATCGAGCGAGGTAAAGCCGTCCAGCGCTCACATACCGTTGCTCGCCGCGAGCGCCAGCAATACCTGAGCATGATTGAGGACCTTAAACGTCTCGTACAGGCCCTTGACCATCCTGAGGTTGTCATACGTCTTCTGGAGGTCGTAGCCAGTGCCAAGGTCGCTCGTATCGACGAGGAGGAAGCACGCGACGCCGTGCGTGGCCACATCAGCCCAAGCGACGCCAGTGGACCTGTCAAGGGGCTACGCGATGCGGCAGCGACACGGCTGACCGAGGCTGCGGACATTCTCGAAGCACTGCTGGGCGACCAACTCGAGCAACGCAGCCGGGTCCGCACCAAGTTTTTCCTCGGCGTGATTCGTTATCGGCAGGGCGTGCCGCTGCGCGCCGAGAGCGAACCACCGGGGCTGGATGACCGTGGCCGGAGTGTGCTTCAAGAAGCCGAACGCCTCATGGCCGAGTTAGCGGACGACGCCGCGACCGATGACGCCTGGCGCAGCTACGCGGCACTTTACCTCGGGATTATCATCCCTTTCCGCGCCGCTTCCGAAACCGACGCCGGTATACGAAACGCGATTTTGGAGGAGGCCCAGCGCCGTCTTACCCAGGCCTCCGAAATCGATGCCCAACTGGAAAGACGGTCGAATATACCGGACCTGGTTCGGCGCCAACGAGAGGTTATTACCGAACTGCGTGAAGCGCCGCCTGCCGCTCCCCAGCGGAATGATCTGAGTTTGTCACTCTACGCCGGAGCGCGCCGGGATACGAACGTTGTTCTTCTGGGTGAACGGACGGATTTACCGCGGGACATTTCCCAAGAGCGTGATTTCGGCTTTACAGCGGGGGCGTCGCTGGACTATACTTATGACATTACAGAGCGGCTGACGCTGGGCTTACAGGCACGTACGTCGCAACTGTGGAATGTCGAGGTTCACGAGTTTGACCAACAGACGTACGGGGGAAGCGTAGCACTGCAGCGCGAGGCATTGCGTGAGGTCGACGAGTTCGGCCCCGTGTATCTAGCCCTGCAGTATGACTTCGACTATACGCTTCTCGGGCGGTCCGAGTTCCTGCGATCACACGCGCTTACGCCCAGCGTGCGGATGTATTGGGCCAAGCAGCGCGCTCAGACGGATGTCTTTTTTACATACGAGGTGCGTGACTACTCCGAGCCGCTGTTTGATCGAAGGTTCAATCGGGATGGGACCTACCTCACCGTCGGGGTGTCCCAGCGGGTCAAGATGATGGAAATGACCGCCGCTTACACCGACCTGGGCTGGGAACCGTGGGGGTTACCGGGTGACGAACATCTGGCACAGGAGGACCCCGATTATCCACTGCGGTACATGACGCCTTACGTAGCCGCCAGTTACTCTCAGGATGCCACGGCCGGCGACGAATTCGACCGGAGGGCGGCGGCCTTGTTACTGGGCGTCGAAATGCCCCTGCCCTGGGGTTGGGAGTTTGACGCGTCGGCCTCTTTTGAATGGGAGCGATATCCACAGGGTAGTCTGATCGACTTTCACCGGCGTGTGCGCCGGGACCTGGTGCAGGAGTACGGCCTGGCGTTGTCGCGAACGTTCGTGTTACGTGCGGGGAACCGGGCCAACCGCTACACCCCGGCAATCGACCGCCTCTTGATGACGGTCCATGCCCATGCGATGTGGACGCAAGATGACAGCAACGTCGTCGATCGGATTGGCCAGGCGTTATTCGAGTACGATCGGGCCGTTTACGGCCTCAGTGTTGCGTTTACGTTCAACTAGTTTGCATTCGACCAGCTAATGCCGGTCTGGTTCGATCGAGGTGTTTTGTGTTCTGGCGTGATGAAGTCATAGCTAAGGCCGTGGTGGCAATTGCATCGCTGACCGTGGCCGCTTCGGCCCAACCCGAGTCCGTGGAGACGGACGCCTTTGTCACTGTGATTGGCGGCGGCGGCGAAGTGATGCGCGTCTATGCGGAGGGTGCCTCCGAGATCACGGGGGAGTTCTCTTTCGACAGAAACATGATCGGTCCGGGCGAAGGCGTGCGGACTACAGAGGACGCAACGGCCGTGCTCGTTCTGCCCGGCTACGGCGCGGTTGTCTACCTTGAAGAATCGTCCGAATTGCGCCTGGAGGAACCGGCGGTGCCGGGAACGGGTGTGGACCTCCTGGTAATCCTGGCCAAGGGTCGCGCCTCCGTCATACGGAAGCCCGGTAACGTGCACTGGCTGGTTGTCGCCGCGGAAGCTGAAGCGCCCGAGGCGAAGGGCTATACGCTCTCGAGCGGTGCGTCCCTGTTCGTAGAAGCTCGGGCCGAAGGCGTGGTGTTGGCGACGCGGGCCGGCGAGGCCTGGTACTACTCAGGGCAGGTACCCGCCAACAGGCTGATCGATGCTTCGGGTGAGCCTATCGATAAGTCCGGGGTTCCTGTGCCGCAGGGCCAGCGCGTTTCAACGCAAGCCCCAATAAGACCGGTTCCTGACGAGGATGCCGCCATCGTCGTCCCCACTCGGCTTTACGACGACATGGGCGACTTCGCCTTGGCCCAAAGCCACCTGTGGCTGGAGAAAGCCGAGCAGGGTGAGTTCACACCGGTGCGCGGTCCGACCAGGGGTGCGCCGAAAGTGCTTGGCGCGGAGTTTGAGCCGTCCTTGGCATTCGACCAACCCCGGCCCGCTCTCGCCACACCGGCGCCTCGTGCTACGAGAAGAGCCGTCCAAACGACTATGAGTCCGGCACAGACTTTCGTTGAGTCCGGTGTACCGGGCACCGTGGTCGCGGGGCAGAGGTTCCGACGTTCGAGGATTATCGGGAACCCGGGAACGGCCGGCCCCGGGACTGGTGCCCTCACCATCAACCGGGCCGCGGAACTGCTGGTTCGGCTGAGCCGGGACTGATTAAGTCATAGGCCCGCCGTTGAAGGATCGCGGCGGACGAATCCACATCGCACGGATGCCACCGGGTCATTCACCGGACGGGACGAGGGGAGAGTACGCAATGAAAGGCAAGGTGTCTCAAATGAAAAACTCGATTAGCGAGCTCCGCATTATACGGAAGTTGTTAATCATCGTGGGGCTGGTAGCCGTGGGCCTGTTTGGGTGGACCGCATGCTTCGGGCCGCCTGAGCTGCCGCCATTTATACCGGGCGGGGATGACGGGACGCCATTGCGTCCACCGTTTTCCGCGTTCCTCTCCGCCGACCGAAGCGTGCTCATCCGCGGCGACGCCGAGGCGGGGGGCGCCACGCTGACTGTGACAACCAACAATGAGGCCACATTCGAATGGTCGGTCAGGTCGGTAGGGGCGGGGGATATTATAGACCTCGAGAATGACGTCGTCGTGGAAGGGGCAAGCTTGGATGCTCCTTTGACGGTCGCGACACCGTCGACCGAAAGCACACTGAGGATTATCGGGATTTCAGAGGATCCGGGCCCGAACGAGACACAGGTCGAAGTGAAGGTGACTGCAACAGAACGGATCAGGTGCGAACAATGCACAGACGCCGAGGAAAATCCCGTGGTGGACGAGAACGGTGATCCGGTGTTCTGTGATGACGATGGAGAACAGCTTCCACCTGTGTTGGACGAAGAGGGACAGCCGGTTGCCCCACTGGAATGTGCGGGGGAGCAGATCGAGCGAAAATTGACGTTGGTGGTCCGCCGCCCCGAGGCGCCTTTAACGGTTGCACTTGCCCCCGTGGGGACAAGTACCGTGATCCCCACTGGGCTGATCAGGTTGCGTGCCACCATCACCGGTGGTGAGCCATACCCTGCCGACGATCCCGGGGAATGCGGGCCGGACTGCATCGGCCCGATCCCTAACGGTCGCGGTTACTGTGTATGCTGGTCCGCAGAAGAGGCCTTCACACAAGAGACAGTGTCTTCGATCGACTGCCCGCAGGAAGTCTCCGGTGTCCTGGGCTGTCTCGAGCCCGATAGCCTCCCTGATCCGGATGAGACCGACGAGACTACGGAAGTCGACGCGACCTACCGTGCACCGCTGGCAACCGGCAATGTGGTGTTTACGGTCATCGTCCGAGATGCAGCCGGCAACCAGGTATCAAGCCCGCTCCCCGTCGTCGTCCGCTCGGCTGAGACCTTGGCGTTCGCCGAGCTCTCGTCGGAGAGTGCACAGGTAGCTCCGGGGGACTCGATTACTCTGACCGCCATCGGCACGGGTGGGCAGGAGCCGTATAAGGTCAGATTCAAGATTGTTGGAGACGGCATCGGTAACCTGTCCAAGACAGTATGTGCAGAGGTCGAGGCCGGTGACCCCTGTAAGGTCAACTACATCGCTCCGGTTGACGAGGTCGGCCCCGTTCTGATCAAGGTGACGATCGACGACGGGGTGAACCTGCCTGTCAGCGAAACTATCCCGCTGACCGTGGCCTCGCGCCGCCAACTGAACGTGATCGTTGTGGGCGGCAGCTCGGCCCTGCAGCCAAACGGTCAGACGCCTATCACAGCCGAAATCTCCGGCGGAACACCGCCATACGCTGTGTGCTTCGGCTTCCAGGGAGCTGCCAATGGGGACATCGTGGGGTCGTTTCCTTGCGACCCGGATGACGGTTTCTTTGACGGGTTTACCCGCTGCGTGTGCGATGTTGGCGATATCGACGAAGACGGGCTGACGGCCGAAGAAGTGCAACGGACTTACAGGGCCGGCGGGGCCGGCGCCGTGGTGATCGAGGTTCGCGTCAAGGACGCCGTTGGTGCCGAGGCGATAGCTGCCGTAGGTCTGGACATCTCCGGCAGCGCGGGAGCGGATTGCGGCGACGGCGCTCAGCAAGCCGGCGAGGAATGCGACACTGGTGGTGCGTCCGCTTCATGTGATGCTGATTGTACCGCGGCAGTCTGCGGCGACGGAACCCTCAATCCGGCCGCCGGCGAGGAATGCGACAACGGACCTGCAAACTCCAACACCACCCCCAACGCCTGCCGGACTAACTGCACTACGGCACGGTGCGGCGACGGAGTCCCGGACACTGGGGAGGCGTGCGACGACGGCGACACCATCCACAACGGGGAAGGTACCTGCATCGCCGACTGCTCGGCGATTCAGATCTGCGGTGATGGCGTTCCGAACGGAACGGAGTCCTGTGACGACGGATATACCGATGCCTGCGGAACCTGCAATGCAGATTGCACGGGGCCAGGTACCGGTTCGACCTGTGGCGACGATGTCGTATGTCCGGAGACGGAGGAGTGTGACGACGGATACACCGACGCCTGCGGAAGCTGCAATGTCAATTGTACAGGCCCGGGTATTGGCTCGACGTGCGGTGATGGCGTCCGCTGTAGGGAGACGGAGGAGTGTGACGACGGCGGGATCGACGACTGTGGACCGTGCAAAGCGACCTGTCTCGGTCAGGGTACCGGCTCTGTTTGCGGGGATGGTATTGTCTGCCCCGAGACGGAAGCATGCGACGACGGAGGAACCAACGATTGTGGACCCTGCAATGCGACATGCAGCGGAGCGGGTACGGGTCCCGTTTGCGACGACGGGAACGCATGTAATATCGGTGAGACGTGTGATTCGGGTGTGTGCACGGGTGGTAACCCGGTCACATGCCCGGACAACGCGGATCCGTGCACTGACTTGGCGTGTGATTCAAACGGCCCTGAAGGGAACTGCGGTGCCGTTGTGAATGTGAACGAGGGGGGTCCCTGCGATGACGGGCTATTCTGCACGGACACCGACACCTGTAGCGGCGGTGTGTGCGTGGGCAGCGGTGACCCGTGCCCCGGGCAGATGTGCGATGACGCGGGCGACACATGCGCGGACTGTCTGAGCAACGCCGACTGCGACGACGGCGACGCTTGCACCGCCGATTTCTGTGCGGGCGGGCAGTGCTTCAACACGCCGGACAATGAGGGTGGCGCCTGCGACGACGGTGATGCCTGTACGACGGCCGACGCATGCTCAGGCGGCACGTGTGTAGGCGGCCCGCCGCTGGATTGCGACGACGGCTTCGCCTGCACCAATCCCGATGTGTGTGATCCTGCGGACCCGAACGCCGACGTGGACGGCTGCGTCATAACGCCGGTTGACTCCAAGTGCGACGACGGCTTCGCCTGCACCAATCCCGACGTGTGTGATCCTGCGGACCCGAACGCCGACGTGGACGGCTGCGTCATAACGCCGGTTGACTCCAAGTGCGACGACGGAGATATCTGTACACTAGATGTGTGCGATTTGATACTTGGCTGCACGAACACCGACAGCACACCCGCCGGCCAGTGCTGCAACCCGGTCGACGGCACGTTGACAGTCATCGACGACGGCAACGCGTGCACGGATGACGTGTGCAACGCGGACGGCTCGGTGGATCACAACGACACTACACCGGCCGGCCAGTGCTGCAATCCGACCGACGGCACGCTGACGGTAATCGACGACGGCAACGCGTGCACGGATGACGTGTGCAACGCAGACGGCTCGGTGGATCACAATCCTCTGGATGGAGGAGCGTGCGATGATTGCCCCGGCGACCCTGGGTGTGCCGGAACATGTTGTGCCGGGGTCTGCTGTGCAGGCACGTGTATC
>JAUWWQ010000072.1 GCA_030616775.1 Planctomycetota bacterium | reverse complement strand
CCCTGAAAGGGTCGTCTATTCTCTGGGGCGCGTGCAACGTGGCGTTTATACGACCCCTGCAGGGTCGAATGGAACGGGTGTTGGGATTACCGTGGGCGGCGTCCGCCTGTGGCGGACTTGCCCACGGCTACTATAGGTCAGCCTTTCAGGCTGTATCAGCGTGCGGCGCTGAAGCCGCCTAAACTGTCACGGACCCACCGGCTACGGACGCACACAGCCAGGCTTGAAAGGCTTATGCGTATACGCTAAAGAAACCTTCCAGGTGACCGTCTGAAGGCGCTCTCCGCTGCCGCGCTCGCTGGTGACCCCGTACCAGGCAGGATTGAGGCTTCCGGAAGCGGCGCACCTGGCGGCAGCGCGCCTCGGCATGGTATTTGCATAGAATGCAATGCGGCCGGTACTCCCTTATTGGGCAATCGCCCCGGCAAGGCCTTGACGGAGCAGTAGGATGACAGCGGCTGAAAATGCAGCCGAGATCGAAGCGCTCGTAGCAGCGCATCGGCCGGAACGAGAAAGCCTGATACCGATTCTTCAGGATGTCCAGCGTAAGTATGGCTACCTCTCCGAAGGCACGGTGACCGAGCTGGCCAGGCTGACGGGCGTTTCGGCGAATGAAATCTACGGCGTGGCCACCTTCTACACCCGCTTTCGCTTCACGCCGCCGGGTGAACACACGATTCGTGTCTGCCTGGGAACGGCCTGCCACGTCCGCGGCGGTCGCCAGGTTCTGGGTGAGTTTGAGAGCCAACTGGGCATCAAAGTCGGCCAAACCACGAATGACGGCAAATTCGAGCTCGAGCGCGTTTACTGCCTCGGATGTTGCGCGCTGGCCCCTGTGGGGGTCCTGGACGACAAGGTCAACGCCCGCATGGCACCGAAAAAAGTCCGGCATCTGTTGACCAAGTACGGAAAACGAGACTGTGAGAAGGACGCACAGACACGATGAGCGCCCTCACGGAAGCCTATGCCGAGGCCCGGGCAAAGTGGCGGGACCTCCAAGAAAGCGACTTGCCCGTCTTCTATGTTGGCGCGGCGACCTGCGGCCGGGCAGCCGGTGCCGGCGAGGTCTTGGAGCACCTCCGTGCCGAACTTGACAAGCGCGACCTGAAGGCGGTTGTTGTCGAAGTCGGCTGTCTCGGTCCCTGTTCCCTGGAACCGCTGGTCACCGTGCATAAACCCGGCGGGCCGCAAGTCTGTTACAGGAATGTTAGCCCCGACGAAATGACCGGGATTTTGGACAATTATGTCCTGGGCGACGATTCATGCTCGCAATGGGCGTTGGGATTGGTTGGGCCCGGCAAACTCGACGGCATCGGCTCGCTCTCCGAACACCCCCTGCTTCGCCGACAAGTGCGGAACGTCCTGCGCAACTGCGGTCTGATTGACCCGGAGAACGTGCATCACTACCTCGCCCAGGACGGCTATCGCGGATTTCTGAAGGCCCTGGAAATCGGATCCGATCGCACGGTCCAGGAGGTCAGGAAGTCCGCTATTCGCGGCCGGGGCGGCGCGGGATTCCCCACTTGGCAAAAGTGGGAGTTTTGCCGCAAGGCCGCCGGCGAGCCGAAGTATCTGATCTGCAACGCCGACGAGGGTGACCCGGGCGCTTTCATGGACCGTTCGCTGCTGGAGGGCGATCCCCACGCGGTGCTCGAAGGGATGTTGATCGCCGCATTTGCGCTCGGCGCCTCAAAGGGATATGTCTACTGCCGGTTGGAATATCCGCTGGCCATTCGCCGCCTCGAGGTCGCGATCGACCGGCTGCGCAAGCTGGGTCTTCTGGGTGGAAACATTGAAGGCTCGGGATTCTCCTTCGACCTGACCATCAAGCGGGGTGCCGGGGCGTTTGTTTGCGGTGAGGAGACCGCGCTGATCGCTTCGATCGAGGGACGGCGCGGTATGCCTCGCCCGCGCCCGCCGTTCCCCGCCGTCAGCGGGCTTTGGGGCAAGCCCACGATCATCCAGAACGTCGAGACGCTCGGCAACCTGCCGTTGATCCTCCGGAACGGGGCTGAGTGGTACACGCAATACGGCACCGAGACGAGCAAGGGTACGAAGACCTTCGCCCTGGCCGGAAAGGTCAAAAGCTCCGGTCTGATCGAGGTGCCGATGGGCATCAGTCTGAAAGACATCGTCTACGACATTGGCGGCGGGGTCCCTGACGGCAAGGCACTGAAAGCCGTCCAGACCGGTGGACCCTCCGGGGGATGCATTCCCGTCGAGAAGCTGGACCTGCCGGTCGACTATGAGTCGTTGGCCGAAGTCGGCTCGATCATGGGATCGGGCGGGATGATCGTGCTGGACGAGGACACCTGCGTGGTAGACATGGCTCGCTATTTCCTGTCGTTCACCCAAGAGGAATCGTGCGGCAAGTGCCCGCCGTGCCGTGCCGGGACCCTGGGGATGCTGAGAATCCTCGATCGGATCGCCGAGGGCCGCGGCGAACTGGCCGATCTGGACCTATTGGAAGAGCTGGCTTGGACCATCAAGGACGCTTCGCTGTGTGGACTGGGGCAGACGGCGCCCAATCCGGTTCTGAGCACACTGAAGTATTTCAGGGCGGAATATGAAGCCCACATACGGGAGCGAAGGTGTCCGGCCGGCGTCTGCCCCGAGCTGGTGCACGCGCCCTGCTCGAACGAGTGCCCCGCCGGCGTCGACGTGCCGCTGTATATTTCCTTGATCGGCGCGAATCGCCTGGAAGAGGCGCTCGCCTCGCATCTGGAACGAAACCCGTTCCCTTCGATTTGTGCACGGGTCTGCCCGCATCCCTGCGAGCGAAAGTGCCGGCGCATTCAATTGGATTCGCCGGTCGCCATCCGCTCCTTGAAGCGCTACATGGCGGATACGGCCGAATGGATCGATCCGCAACGTATGGTGCGTGAGAACGCACACTGCATGCACAAGAAGGTGGCCGTCATCGGCGCGGGCCCGGCCGGCTTGAGCTGCGCCTACTTTCTGCGCCGTATGGGTTACCCGGTCACCGTGTTTGAAAAGGAAGCCCGTCCCGGCGGCATGATGACGTACGCCATTCCCGAGTATCGCCTACCCCGCGACATCCTGCAAAAAGACATTGACTGGCTTCTCGGAACCGGCATCGAGCTGAAGTGCAACACCGAGGTGGGCAAGGACGTGACCATCGCCGACCTGAAATCCCAAGGGTACCAGGCTTTCTTCCTGGGTCTTGGTGCGTGGACAGGCACGACCCTGGGTATTCCCGGGGAAGACCTCCAGGGAGTCATGCAGGGGCTGGGTTTCCTGCTGGACCGCAACAAGGGTGTGGATGTCCCCATCGGAAAGAAAGTTGCAGTGATCGGTGGCGGGGACGTAGCCATCGACTCGGCTCGTATCGCGTTCCGCATGGGCGCCGACGTGACGGTCGTCTACCGGCGCACGCGAGACGAAATGCCCGCGATCGAGTCGGAAATCCAGGAAGCAGAAACCGAGGGGATCCGCTTCAAGTTCTTGGCGCTGCCCGATCGTATCGACGGCAATGGACAGGGCGTTGAGAAGCTGATCTGCTTGCGTATGAAGCTCGGCGAGTTCGCCCTGGACGGGCGGCGCCGGCCGGAATCGACGGACGAGTTCTTCGGGCTTTCCGTCAACACTGTCATCGTCGCCGTTGGGCAAAAGGTGGCGGGCGAGGTGCTCGCCGAGCAGGCCGGTATTTCCCTTGGGCGGTCCGGCCGCATCGAGGTCGATCCGTTCACCTGCGAAACCGAAAACGGAATGTTTTTCGCCGGGGGCGATGCGGTTACCGGTCCGAGCATCGTTTTGAACGCGGTGGGAGCCGGCGAGCAGGCGGCGGTCGCGATCAACGAGAAACTGTCACGGGACCTGGTGCCGGAAGACCGTTCCGAACCGTTCTGGCGCCGCCGCATTTCAAATGACACGCCCTTCGATCCCGAAGCTGAGCCGGTCGATTCGCCGCGTATGAAGCAAGAGACGCTGCCGCTCGAAGTCCGGCGCAGTTTCGAAGAGGTTGAATTGGCAGTCAGAAAAGACGCCGCGTGCCAGGAATCCTACCGGTGCCTGCGGTGCGATTACCGGGTGGAAGAGTGACGCCACCGGCCAGAGCCGGAGGGCAGGAATCTGAGGATTTTGCCGGAGACGTTTCGAGCACAGTGGGGCAACGGAGACACCAGTGAGTGGAACGCTGACCATCGATGGGAAAGCCGTGACGACCCGGGACGGAGAGACCGTTCTTCAGTGCGCGTTGCGGAATGATATCTCCATTCCCCATCTTTGTACGCACCCTAATCTGCCCCCCTTTGGTGCCTGTAGGATGTGCCTGGTGGAAATCGACGGCATGCGCGGCTACCCGGCCTCCTGCTCCACGCCGGTCGCCGAGGGAATGCGGGTGCGGACGAACACAGATGCCGTTCGGCGGCTGCGTCGCAAGACCCTCGAATTGATCCTGTTGGAACACCCTAGCGCCTGTCTGGTATGCGACAAGAGGGAATTGTGTGAGCGGTATCGTCCCAAGGCTGAGAAGGCCGGCTGCACCACCGGGTGCCACACGTGCAACAATAAAGAGGTATGCGAGATTCGCGTTCTGTCCGAGCAGCTCAATCTCGCTGCACTGCCGGTCGCGCCCTCATACCGCGAAATGCCCATTGAGCGTTCTGACCCGTTCATCGACCGCGACCTGAACCTCTGCATTCTGTGTGGGCGATGTATCCGCATCTGCGAGGCGCATCATGACGAAGCGACGATCGCTTTCGTGGGCCGCGGCAGCAAGACCCGGATTGGGCAGGCCTTCGGACGTTCCTTGGTGGACGCCGGCTGCCGGTTTTGCGGCTCGTGCATCGACGTCTGCCCCACCGGCAGCCTCTCGGATAGATACGCCAAGTGGCGCGGCAAACCCGATGCCGTGGTCGAGACGACCTGCATTTTCTGCGAGGCCGCCTGCGCGCTGAGCGTCAGTTCGACTCGGGGCCGAATCAGTGGAGCAAAGGCTCTCCGAGGGGGCGTTCCGATCTGTGTTCTCGGGCGGTTTGCGCTCCCCGAGTTCGTAAATGGTGTCACGCGGCTTACGGTCCCCCGTGTTCGCGTCGGCGAGGTACTGCGCGAGATGCCGTGGGAGGAGGCATTGGAAATAACAGCCCGGAAACTGAAGCAGTTCACCGGCAACAGCTTCGCATTGGTCTGTGACACCACCAGCACCCTCGAGGACCGCCACCTGTTCAAAAGGTTTGTCCGGGAGGTCATGGGTTCGGCCCATTACATCGAGATCGAACCCGACGGGCGCGGTGTATCCAGGGCCAGGCTGCCCGATGGCGTGAAGGCGGCTCTGCTGACCGGTACCTTCGTGGAGTCCGCCGAACTCGACCGGTTGGATTTCCTGATCGTCCAAGACTGCTATCCGACCGCGATAAGTGAGCAGGCTGACGTGGTGCTGCCGGCGGCCGTGTTTGCTGAGGTTGATGGAACTGTCGTTGACGGTGACGGACACGTTCGTCCGCTGCGCCAGGCCGGCAAGCCGCCGGGCCGGGCGCGAGCCGAATGGCGGATCGTCACCGGATTGGCAGGCGCTATGGGTGCCAAAGGGTTCGACTTTGAATCGGCCGCCGATATCACCAGAGAGCTCGGCACCGCCGAGGCCGAGTTGTCACCGGAGCGAGAAGCGGCGCCGGCAGCGGCCGCGAATCCGGGAAACCGTCGCACCCATTTTCGCGGGCACCGAATCGATGAGAGAGTCCGCGGGTTACCTTTCCTTCCCATGGACAATGGCGCTGTACCCGTGACGGCGGCCGGAGGTTAAGCAGTGTTCAAGATACTGCACAAGCAGGAAGTCGCCCCCAACGTGCATGAGATCGTCATTGAAGCGCCGGCGATCGCGAAGAAGGCACAACCCGGCCAGTTTCTCATTCTCATGGCCGACGAAAAGTCGGAGCGGGTGCCCTATACGCTGAGCGACTGGGACGCCGATACCGGCGCTGTGACGCTCATCGTGCTGGAAGCCGGCCACTCCAGCCGCAAGCTGATCCTGATGGAACCCGGAGATCAGATTGAACACGTGGTGGGGCCGCTCGGAGTGCCGCTGGAGATCGGGCATCACGGCACGGTGGCGCTGGCCGCGGGCTGCTATGGCATCGGCGCGATCCTTTCCATCGCCCGGGCCATGAGGAAGGCAGGCAACCGCGTCATCGCCATCGTCGAGGCCCGCAGCCACTACCTGCACTACTACCAGGATCAACTGCGGGAGGTCTCCGATGAGCTGATCCAGACAACCATTGATGGCTCTGAAGGCATTAAAGGACATGCAGTCGACGTCATCAAGAAGCGGCTCGAAGACGGCGAGCAACTCGACCTGGTCGTAGTGGTCGGGTGTCCCTTCATGATGATGCTGACCGGGCGCGAGACCGAACCGCACAAGGTGAAGACGTTGGTGGCGCTCAATCCCATCATGGTTGACGGCACCGGCATGTGCGGCGCCTGCCGGGTCAGTGTAAGCGGCGAAATGAAGTTCGCCTGCGTCGACGGACCGTTCTTCGACGCCCACGCCGTCGATTGGGACGAGTTGTGGGATCGCAAGGCTGCTTACAGCCAGGAAGAGATTCAATCGGTGGAGCGCACCGAGCCGGTGGTTCCGCTCCGCCCCGGCAGTCGGACCGATACGCTCTAGGCGGGCATCGCGGCCCGTAAGGCGAAGACGATGTTGTCAAAGAAAGAGCGAATCAAGATTCCTCGGCAGGCCATGCCGGAGCAAGCGCCCGAGGATCGGATCCACAACTTCAACGAGGTTCCCTACGGCTATACCACAGAGCTGGCCAAGCTCGAAGCCGATCGCTGCCTGCAATGCAACAAGCCGAAGTGCATCGAGGGTTGCCCGGTCAACATTGATATCCCCAGCTTCATCGCTCTGATTCAGGAGGGCAAGTTCATCGAGGCGGCGCAGAAACTGAAGGAGGAGAACGCGTTGCCGGCCATCTGCGGGCGGGTCTGTCCTCAGGAAGAGCAGTGTGAGGTGAAGTGCGTTACCGGGGTGAAGGGCGATCCGGTGGCCATCGGTCGCTTGGAGCGCTTTGCAGCCGACTACGAGCGGGCCCACGGCGAAGTGGCGTTGCCCGAGCTTCAGCCGAAGACCGGCAAACGGGTGGGCATAATCGGCGCCGGTCCGGCCGGCCTGACGGTGGCCGGGGACCTGATCAAGCTGGGCCACGACGTCACCGTCTTCGAAGCGCTGCACGCGCCCGGTGGCGTCTTGATGTACGGTATTCCGGAATTCCGCATGCCTAAGGAGGTCGTCCGCGCCGAGGTCGACTACCTCGAGAAACTCGGGGTAGCGTTCGTGATGGATTACGTCGTCGGCCGCAACAGCACCGTTCGAGAGCTGCTTGACAATGAAGGCTTCCACGCGGTGTTCATCGGGTCCGGTGCGGGGTTGCCCTCCTTCATGGGCATTCCCGGCGAGAACCTAGTCGGGGTCTACTCGGCGAACGAGTACTTGACCCGGGCCAATTTGATGAAGGCCTATCGGTTTCCCGAATACGATACGCCCCCGATTCGCCGCGAGCGCGTCGCGGTGATCGGCGGTGGCAACGTGGCGATGGACTCAGCGCGCACTGCTCTGCGCTTGGGCGGCGACGTGACCGTAGTCTACCGCCGGGCGCGCGAGCAGATGCCGGCCCGCGACGAGGAAATCCATCACGCCGAAGAGGAAGGAATCGAGTTCAAGCTGCTGAATAATCCGATCCGCATCCTCGGTGATGAGAACCATCGCGTCACCAGCATGGAGTGTATCCGGATGGAGCTCGGCGAGCCGGACGATTCCGGGCGGCGCCGTCCGGTGCCCGTGAAGGGCTCGGAATTCATTATGGAAATCGACACGGTTGTGGTGGCCATCGGCAACAAACCCAATCCGCTAATTCCGCAGACCATGCCCGAGCTGAAGCTGACCAGGTGGGGCACTATTGTCGTTGACGAGCACACCATGCAGACCTCGGAGGAAGGCGTGTACGCCGGCGGCGACATCGTCTCTGGGGCGGCGACCGTGATTCTGGCCATGGGCCAGGGAAAGATCGCCGCTCAGGCTATGGATCACTACCTGCGCACTGGGAAGAACCCCGAGCCCCCGCCGCCACCGGATTCGGGCACTCCCGCAACATGACGAACATCCCCGCGGATTGCCCCGACTGTACACCAACGCAGAATGACGTAGAGCTAATCGGGTTGCGCACTTTTTTCTTTGGTGCGCCCGATCCCCGCAGGGCGCCTCGCAATCGGCGCATCAGCCTCCGCCGCGAAGCCCATCATGCGCGCTTTGATGAATCAACTTGAAGTGGAAGGGGGCTGGACCTGCAAAGGCGACGAGCCCCTCCAAACACACGTTCTACGCCCGGATCGCAACGTGGCGGAGTCGCCGAAACCGCCGGTTTCACTCCTTCCGGCGAACGGAATACTCCCGCGGTATCACCCAGTGGCCTGCAGAACCGCCGAAAGGGGCCGTTAAGGCCGGATCGGTGCGGTCGGATCGGTCACGAATCGTACAAAAATATTTGCCGTGTGCTAAACCAGCCCTCGCGCCTAGACGATGAACGATTGCCAAAGTACCGGCTCCAGCGCGACGAGCCTCGCTCAGGTCGTATGAGGGTCGTCGCATAACAATATAGTCGTTCGGGCGGCTAGTATGTGGAGGACTGGTGCTATGCAATTCATCAACTGGATCATCGACTGGCTGGAAGGACTCGTACCACTCATCGCCATCGGCATGGAAGGCTAGGAGGTCTCGACGGTGGTCATATACCCACTGTCGGCTGGTGAAGACAGAACGGTCCGCTGGGTTTCGCGGATTGTCCCGGCCACGGCTATCGCGGTTATCCTGCTGTTAGGAGCGATCTCCTTCGCTTCGGCGCAAGTGTGATCGTTCCGTCGGTTGGAAGCCCGAAATTCTCGATAGCCCGCCTGTTTCTGTCCAGGATGCGGTGCCGGTTGCGGGCGAGTTCCACCCAGAACGAACCGGCCATCGGGGCGAGCAGCGAGAAGCCCGCCATTGCCCAATTGACCGCGGCGTAGCTTCTCGCAGCGATCATGACGAGAAAGCACGACGCCGAAAGGCTCACCAGCACTACCCAAAGGTAACGCCGGCCGCGCGGATCATGAAACACGTCTTTGGCGGCCAGCCTGATGGGCAACAAGCAGCCCGCCGCGCCCGCGGCCAACATGAGTAGAAAAGTCGCCGGCGGCAGCGGGAACGCTGATTTCATGTAACGCCTGTCGAGTAGGCCCGCGACGGCGTCCGCCAGCAGATAACAACCAGGCACATCCTCGACAACCGACATGCCATACTTCACCGGGTGGCGGTCATGAACAAACCCGGTGCGCGGCACCCGGAGGTCGCCGATAATGATCAGTTTGTTCATCGCCAGCGCCTGCAGCTCCTCATCCGGGCAGGAAAGTAGCCTCTGGTAACGCACGGTTCGCTGTGCCCACTGCTCAGGTCTATCCAACGGGAATGTGCTACAAGCCAAAAGATCGCCGGCCCGGACCGCGTATCGGCCTCGGCTCCTCTGGAAAACCTTGGTTACCTCAATGCGATCATGCTCTCGCAGATATGCCCCGGGCTCAAGCTCATAGAGCAGGCTGATCCGCCTGTTCCGCTGAGGCCAGTCCAGATCGAGTCGCGTATCCGGATGAAGCGCGGCTGCTAACGTGCTAAGTGCCAAACTAGGTACGATGGTGGCCCCAGCGCGTTTGATGGCTATGACGAAGTCCCCCGGACGCTCGACCATGTCGCGGGCCACAATCGCCCCGTGGCGCAGTTGATCACCCAAAGGCCCGGTAAGGTTCGGGCTCAGATCGGGCGTGCCGTCTTCGCCGTAGGTTAACGCTGCCAGCACGACGGGTATGCCGGCGTCTTCAAGCCTCTCAACACCGGCCACCAGGCGTCCGTCGCCCGGCTGCGGTGTACGGAAATAGTAGTCCCAAACGACTGCCTTGGGACCGGCTGTCGCGAGCCGCTCCATGAGAAGGCCGTGAACCGCGCGCCAAGTCAGAATACTCGCTGTCACGCCGCCGATCTGCTTTCCCGCAGCGAAGTCCACAACCGCATCGACTGTGTCATCAAATACGCCGACAATCAGGATGCCATCGTGTGCTTGGCTCGATAAGGCCGGCACCGCTGATGCGTCTTCATGGCCCTGATAATGACGGCCGGTCACGTGCCATCCGACGTTCATAAGAGACGTTGCCAGCCAGATAGTCACGCCGAGTGTGGCGATAAACAGCACCGAAAAGATCCACCGCGAGCGCGTGGCGGCACCTAACACCAGACGTTTAACGCGATACGGGATCCGCAGCGGCTTGGTCTTGATGCGTCGGCCGGTGCAATACCGGTCCAGATCGTCAGCCAGCCTGGCCGCGGTTTCGATTCTGCGATCCGGTTCCCAGGCCAGGCAACGCTGGAGCAGCACCTCGAGGTCCCGCCCGCGCGGGACCGAGCCGAGCCGGGGAAGCCGGGGAAGCTCCTTGCGGATGCGCTCCAACAGGGCCTCATGTGCCGGCTTGTCCGGCGTGGGCGAGAGCGAGTAGGGATAACCGCCGCCGGTCACAATCTCGTACAACAATATCCCGAGCGACCAGATGTCGCATTGCTCGTAGATGGGTCCGGCCACACCTCCCCACGCTTGCTCCGGTGACATGTACCTTAGTGTCCCAATGATGTCACCAGGCTGGGTAATGGCATCGCGTGCCCAACTGCTCCAATCGGCGGGTTCTACCACGCAAATCCCGAAGTCCAGAATGTGCGGCTGCCCTTCCGCGTCGACCAGGATGTTACGCGGCTTCAGGTCGCGATGGGTAACTCCGGCTGCGTGGGCGTCGGCAACCGCACGGCACACAAGCTGGAACACGGCGAGTTTGTCTTCCAGATCGCCGCCGTAAGAACCGAGATACTCATCGAGGTGGACGCCCTCGACGAAATCCATGATGAAATACGTGGCGTCGCCGATCGTGCCGGAGTCAAGGCACTTAACAATCCAGGGAGAGTCGATCCTCCTGAGAACCGCTATCTCGCGGTCGAACCGGCTCTTCTCCATACCGCCGACGCTGGTCAATACCTTGAGCGCCACGGTCCGTGGTTTGCCCCTCAGCCACCAGGCCTTGTACACCACACCGAAGCGGCCCCGGCCGATCTCCTTGACAACGTGGCAGCCGGGGATGTCCGGGACCAGCAATCCCTTCCCGAACTCCAGGTAGCGGTCTAGACAGGATCTACAGTCAGAGAGGTGTCCGTCGAGACGGGAGGCCGCATCCGGCGCCAGATCGTTCCGGGCATGCGTCGCCAGCTTCTCTATATCCGGACAGACGACTTCTGTTGACATCTCAATGCCCCCGTGACGGCACGAGCGTGAGGCAGGCCGTGGGCACGCGATTTTCGGGAGCCGGCCCACGGTGTTGACCCGCCTATCCCAGCCACTCCTCAGCACGGCCCAAAATAGCTAAATCGGACGTTCCCGCTCGATGCGACCACGCTAATGGCCCGCCGGGCGTCACTAAAGTCAGACCGGAAGAGCAGCCCAGTCAGCGGAAACGCCCGTACGAGCTGATCCGTCACCCGATCGGCGGGCGGGTGGCACTGGCGGCTTGTCCGCCAGTGTGGATGGACAGACGGGCGGGTGACACTGGTCCCGACGTACGTCGGGATCCGCCAGTGTGGATGGACAGACTAACTGCCGGTGGGATTCCACAGCTGGCTAGAGCAGACTCGGATTTTGTGTATCGCTCGACCCCCCTCGTTCCCCCCTTGTCAAGGGGGGATGAAAGGGGGGTTCCGTTACGCGGTATCCGAGAATGCTCTACAGCCCGAGCCTGTCGCGCAGATACTCGACGCACCTGGATTTGTCGATGCGAATCTGGCTGGCGTCGTTGCGGTCGCGGACGGTCAGGGTGTCATCTTCCTTTGTCTGGCCGTCGACCGTAAAGCAAAACGGCGTACCGGCTTCGTCCATCCGCGCGTAGCGCTTCCCGATCGACTGCTTGGCCTCGTACTGACAAGGCACGTGCTTCTTGATTTCTCGATAGACCGGCTCGGCAATCTCCGGCAGGCCGTCTTTGGCGACCAGCGGAAACACGGCCGCCTTGATAGGTGCGAGCCGCGGGTGGAAATTCATGAACTCGGGGCTGGCCCGGTCCTCGTCCATGGTGTAGGCCTCGGTGATGAACGCCAGTACGCTGCGGTCGACGCCGCCGGACGGCTCTATCACGTAGGGAACGTACCGCTCCTTGCGCTGGTCGTCGAAGTAGGAAAGGTCCTTGCCGCTCTTTTCGATGTGGGCCTTGAGGTCGAAGTCGGTGCGGTTGGCGATGCCCTCCAGCTCGCTGAGGCCGAAGGGGAAATCGTACTCGACGTCGGCGCAGCTCTCGGCGTAGTGGGCCAGCTCGTTTGCCTCGTGGTCGCGCAGGCGAAGCTTGTCGCTTCTCAGGCCGAGGTCCACGTACCACTTGTGGCGCAGATCGCGCCAGTACTCATACCACATGGCCGCCTCGGACGGGTGGCAGAAGAACTCGATCTCGTATTGCTCGAACTCGCGCGAGCGAAACGTATAGTTCCGCGGATTAATCTCGTTGCGAAATGCCTTCCCAATCTGCGCGATGCCGAAGGGTAATCTTACGCGCGAGGTCTTCACTACGTTGGGGAAGTTGACGAAGATCCCCTGCGCCGTCTCGGGACGCAGGTAGACCTTGCTGCTGGAGTCCTGAAGTGCGCCAGCATGTGTCTCAAACATCAAATTAAATGCCCTAGCTTCCGTTAACTCGCCCCCGCATATCGGGCACCTGGCAGGAGGCCACGATGGGGGAAGAGGCCTATCCAGACGCCAGCATGCGGGGCACGGGTTACCTCTGAACTGTCTCCGGACACTGTGCGAGAGCGAATCAAACGGCACCTGGCTAACTGCATCTTCAGGAGTATCTGCCTCAAGCGTCTTCATGAACCTGGGAATATGCGAGTGCGGAAGACTCTGTATGAGCGTGTTCGCCTCTTGACGGTCACGCGTGGCGATCCCCTGAGCCTCCTCGATTACTGGCTCCGCATCGTCGATGTCTGCTTGGTCGTAGAACCCAATTATGAATAGCTTGTCTGCTCGGAAGAGCTTCTTGCAGCGCTCCTGTCGACACGAAATCATCGGATCTTTGAATCCACCCACATGCCCCGACGCTTCCCAGACTTTGGGGTTCATGATGATCGAGCAGTCTACGCCGACCATCTGGTACTCGATGCCGTTGGGGCCGGGCGGGGGATTGCGAACGCAGTCGTTCCACCAGGCGTCCTTGATGTTGCGTTTCAGCTCGGTGCCCAGCGGGCCGTAGTCCCAGAAGCCGCCGATGCCGCCGTAGATTTCGCTGCTGCCGAAGATAAAGCCACGCCGTCGGCACAGGGCGACGATCTTTTCCATGACATCCGCTTGCGTTGGCATTCATTTCGTCCGGGTCAATACACCCTCGTGCGAACCATGCCACCCGTCCGCCACCTACCAGAGGACCGAGAAGGGATTCTCGGTCCAGCGATGACCATGCCCACGCAAGCGTGGGCCATGCCACCCGTCCGCTCCCTCACGGTCGCGGCTCGGCGCTCTCAAGGCGTTCTGTTAGAGACAGTTAGAAGATACCGGCTCCGAACGGCGCGCTGCCCTCGTCACTCTCGTCGGATTCAGAAGGTTCGCCGGCCCTGTCGCTCCTGTCCGCTTGATCGGTTGGGGCCTCCTCACTACCGCCGGCAGGCGGGGCCAATGCCTCTCCAGCTTGGTCAGCCGGCGGGGCACCGGCGGGCGGCTCCGAGAGACCCCAGCCGCCCGTATCACTTTCGCCGGAGATCATGCCCGACTCAGCCGGCTCTTTAGACTCGGATACGTCCGGGCCCAACGTCGGTGTAGCCGGCGTGGGCTGCTCACGAGCGGCTTCATCCCTTGTGGGGCCCGGCTCGCCTTCTCGGGGGCCCCGTCCACGCCCTCTCCGTCGGCGCCTGGGGCGCTCTGCCCCGCCTTCGTCAACGCGATCATCACGGGAAGAGGCGCCTTCTCCAGCTCTGGCGTCGGTGGTCGCCGAATCGTATCCCCGTGAGCCTCCACGACCTGCCTGGGTATCCTGGTCCGATGCCGCATAGTCGGCATCTTCGTCCCGCTCGCATTCATCCTCATAGGCCTCGAGCACATGCTGCTGGATCGACTCACGGAAGGTCGTGGTGATCGGATGAGCGATGTCCCGATGGGCCTTCTCCCGACCGCCCGCGTCGGCGGGGATCCGCGCGGGTGGCAGCTTGTCTCCGCACTCGTTGCAATACCTGGCCCGCAGATGGTTCTGTGTTCTGCATTTCGAGCAGGGAACCGAGAGCTTACGTGACGGCATGGCCACGAACAGACCACTGGTCCCCTCAACAATTTTTACATCCCGAACCACGAATTCCCGGTCCAGCGTGACGCTGCAAACGGCCTTGAGGCGCTGGTTAACATCTTTTACAAGCCTGACACGTATGTCGGAGATTTCCATTCAAGACTCCTCACTGGCTATTGAGCCTGGCCCAACGGGTGCCGCAACCACCGAGGTTGTCACGCCAATGCGTAGGTCGTTTACTAGCCTTTCCACCCGGTGCGCAGCCTCCTCCTCGTCAAACAATCGGTACAACGTCGATCCCGCTCCCGTTATGCGTATCGGGCCCAGTCCCGCCCGATTAAGTTCATCGTAGACCCGGGCCACCGCAGGAGAAACACGGAAGACAGCCGGTTCGAGGTGGTTCGATGCCAGGGCAGACACCTCATCCGCAGTTGCCGCCAGGATGATCGCCTCGTCTGTTCTCCCAGGCAAACGCGCCGCATCCGTGGGACGCCAGGCCCGGTAGACCTCGGTGGTGGACACCGCGGCGTCCACAAATACCAGCAGCACCCACCCGGACCAGCGCAGAGTTACCGGCTGGACCTGCTCACCGCGACCCGTCACGACGGCGCTCGGAAGTGAGAAGAAAAGGGGTACGTCCGAGCCCAGCTCAGCCCCGATGGCGGCAAGCTCACTGGGATCCAGTCCGGCTCCCCAGAGATCGTTGCACAGGCTCAAGGTGGTCGCGGAGTCGCTGCTGCCTCCGCCCATTCCACCACCAACGGGGATCCACTTTTCCAGCTCGATCCTGAGGGCTGGATCATGCCCGAGATGTTGTGCGAGCTTCACCGCCGCCCGATGCGCAAGATTGCCACTGCCCCATAGCCTGGGGTCGGCGCATACCAGCTCGATTCCAGGTTCATGGCGGACGCGACAGCGAACCTGGTCACAGAGGTTGACACCGATGACCAGCGACCGCAATTCGTGGTGACCGTCGTCGCGGCGGCCATGCACATCAAGAGTGAGGTTGATTTTGGCAGGGGCAGTCGCAGCTACTGAAGAAGCGGCCATGGTCGTGCTCAACGCGGTAGAATTCATGAGACTTCTAGTAGCCTGAAACACAGCAGTGGATGGCGCCTGCGGCGATCAACGCATGGTATCGCGGATAACCGTCTCGCCGGCACCGGATGTCACTAGATGCTTCGATGCACGTACCCACCACGGCGCGCCACAAGCCACTGCCGAACTGACCGGGCACCGTAGCGCGCATATGACCATGGCCAAGTCCTCATACTAGATTGACTGGCAGGCCTGTCAACCGACCACGACCTGGGTTGAGGGTCGGAGACAACGCGGACGCTCCGGAAACCGACCACGAACGGTATAGGGGCTTCGCTTCACCCAATCCCGTGCAGCGAGGCTCAAGGAAGCCAGATAGGGGCTGTTGCCTGGCCACCAGCTCCCGGCCACGAGGCCATGTGGCAATATCGGACAGTTGCGTCTGGGACTGGCTGGGGCTGTGCTGCTTTTCGGAAACGAGACTGAGGCGCTAGGCAAACATGGCGGCAAAACCGATACGATCGGCGATGCCCTGTTCTGCTCATAAACCATTGCTACAACGAAGCTTACATCGGATCGGTCCCCTGGTATTCGGAAGGGCGTGGCTTTGCCATAAGTCAGATGGACCGTTTTGTGCGCGAGTGACGGTCGCAGGAGGTTTCAAGGAGAAGAAGATCGTGGGGCCGATTCCACCGGTAAATGTTGGCCCGGGAAGCCTGTCGGGAAGCCTGCCGTTGAGCTCGAACCGCTCCGCCGGAAGCGCGGCGATTGATGCAGGCCCACAGGGCATGAAAACCACCCCGCCGCCGCTGACGGACAATATGCTCGCCCTCACGCGCGTGCACTCCGCCGTATCAGGACTGTTGCAGAGCATCGGTGGCGGCCTCGAGGACGACAAGACTCTGCGCATGTTAATCGCCCTCATTATACTCCTTGCCCTGTTAGAGAGCTCACAAAACGGCGTCGCGTCCTCAGGGAATGCCCTGGCGTCGCTGGGCGCAGGTGGGGTGGGCCAACCACAATTTGTCAGTATCTCCTACTCATCGACCACAATCTCGATTCAACAGACGACCACAACGATGGTCCTGCAATCCGCGGATGGCTACGCCTCCGGCTTCAACGGCGAGCCGGTCGAATCCCCCGGTGGCCAGCTCGACATATCCGCCTAGCCGGCAGGGGTGAGGCGCGTCAAGTAACCCCGGAAGATATGGCACTGGCTAAGCTCCCGTCGACGGGTACGGACCTGTTCGGGCGCGACGAGCAGCTCGCGGCGTTCGATCGGGGACCTAGAGTCAAAGCGCCTACTTGCTGCTGCCTCCGACCGGGGTATAATTTGGAGATCATGGGAGACTGCACCGGGACCGGCATTGGCCGTACGACTCGATCTGAGGGTCATCTCCCTTCCGAAACCTTGGCGGAGGGACTAGGCAACACCCGATAATTGTTGGGAGCGGTCGGTTTTGTGACATGATGCTGCTAGTCTGCCGATCCGGTCTAGACTTGAGGATCGCTGAACGGAGTCAGCGCACAAAATATCGCCGTGCGCGGGGAAGGATCGCCAGTAGCCGGTTGTCGGTCCGATGCTAATGGTAAACAACCATGCCTGAACCGGTGATCTATATACGTGGCTTGCGCCCACCCTTTGACAGCTCTGGCGCCGACTCATCCATGCTCGCGGATCTAAAGGCGGTTTCAACCCTCAGCGACGATGAGTCCAATACACTTCGCGAACGGTTGTCCCAGGTCAAGGGGTTCCTTGATCCGAAGGCCCTCGCGGCTGAAGTCCGCCGGACAATCAAAGTCGAAGAGACCGCTCGATCCGTGCAGACTGCGCTGCAGAACCTCGAGCCCAAAGATACAGAGCCTTTGGTGAAAGGGCTGGCCGAGCGAGGAAAGCAAGAGAAAGACTTTCCTCTGAGCGAAGCTGAACTCGCTAGGCTGGGTGAGATACTGCCGAACCTAATTCAGCCCTATCCCGCGCTAGCACGGTTCGAAAAGGCTGAACGACTGGCCAAGTTGACCGGGCAGGAACTCGAGTCGATCGAGTTGATCTGCGATCTTCGACCGATCTTTGACGAGGACCGTAAGCAGATCGAGGGTATGATGCCGTACACGCGTCTGCATATCGTCGCGACAGGAGCGGACGGCCTACCGAAATCGTTCGAAGCCGAATTGACTCACCGACAAGTCAACGATCTGCGGGAGAAGGCGGCAAAGGCTGAATCGAAACTCGATGTGCTGCGCAAGTCTGTTGAACGCTCGTTTCCCGGAGGCTTACCCGATCTGCCCTTGACACGCGCCCCGGCAAAGAAGGCTAGTGATGTCTAATACCCTCAAAGAACACTATCTTGTTTCTTTGTTTGGCGAGTTGTTCGATTCTCCGCAGGAAACGCATGCCTGGACCCCACAAGCCTGCTTGACATTAAAGGTTGCACAAGATCAGAAATTCTTTAGGGTCATCGAGGGAGGTAGAGTCAAGACCTACTCCGGACTGCGCAGAGGCACAGACGAAGACGCCCAATCGGACGCTGGTCGTGAGATTCGGCAGGTAGCGGATAAGGCTGATTGGGATGCCGTGCTTCAAGCATTGTGGAGCCAGCATGCACCTGTATGGCAATTCGCTAAAGAAGACCTGAGAGCGGCACCCTCATTTGACGCGGAACCCCAGTCCTGCGAAGCGGCACGCGACGACCAACCTGGGATCATCGACGAAATCGCCGAAGAGTGGACTTCCGATCGTCTTGCCGATGAGCTACTTAGACTCGACGTTGAGAACGACTGGCCTCGCCTATGCGAACTGATCCTGACCGCCGAGGACTCAGGGTTCACGCCCGAACAGTCCGCGCTGCTTGCGCCGCGTTTACTTGACCTCGCTGTCCAATATCGAGACAGCAACGACCAGCAGGATGCCCCGGGCGTCTTCTCGGCGATGCGTACCGGTGCTTCGATGCTTCGTCCGAACGAGGCCAGCCGCCTGCTCGCGTTGCTCGAACCGGGTCATCCCATCGAGACGAGTCTCGTCGCCCTCAAGATGCTTGGGCGTATCTTCGAAGCACAACCTCCTGAAAGGCTGGATCAGCACACAGACCTCGTGGGCAAAGTCCGGGGAATCGCCGAGTCACTGTTGAATCGCTACGCCATTGCCAGCAGCCAGAGTGCTGCCATGGCACAGTTGGCCGTCTGCACGCTTGCCGCGATGGCCAGCAATGAGACGTTGCACATCGTTCGGGCCGTTCGCCGAATTGAGGTCTCGTGGTTTTCGCAGCAGACTGCGCGCGAACTGCGTGAGTTGCAGAGCTCTTGGGACGCGCGGTCGGTGCCGGTTGCGCCTGAAGTCCTCGAGCTGCTGGAGCGCGCCATGAATGAGCTGCAGACCATCTGACATCTGGCACCTGCCGGAGGATTCCATGCCAGCCTTTGATCTCGCTGAACGCACAGCGACATTAAGGCGATTCGATGTCGTCGGCATGCACTCCGAGACATCTTCGGGTTTTGTCCAGCATGTTGCTCTGCTCAATACCGACGACCGCGAGGTCAAGTGCGCTGACACTGTCCGTGTTATTCACATGGGACCGCCGCTTGAAACAGACAAGCAGCTTAGCGCGGATGTTGCCGGGCGAATTCCGCTGACCAACGATGAAATCAATGGCATCAATACCTGGATCGCAAAGGTAGAGGATGAGTATCAGGCTGTGAACGCTGGAAAACTCAAGCAGTATGTCATCAACCCACCTTGGAAAGACATTCGCGATGAGAATACGGGAGTCCGTCGCTATCGGCGATATAGTTGTGCTGGCTTTGTGCTCGACGCACACCTTCGAGTTAATGTTTCGCTGCTGATGATCGACAAGGAGGCACTACCAGAAGTGCCCCGCAAGACGCTTGAGGCCGCGTATCCCAATGTTTTCCGAAATCCTGATCTTCTCAACCGATTCGGGCTCCAAGGCAACGGCCCGTGGCGGGTTGTTCTTGCGGGTTATGTTCTCCATGCACTGGATCGGCGCAGCGACGAAATACGGGCAGAACCATACCTCGCCCAGGGCGGCGACGAACTCTTCTAGTGCTTTGTCGCCGCTCAATTGAGGGACGTAGCATCTCGCTGGGCCGAGAATCCCTTCTCGGCCCATTCGTGCGAGAAAGGATTCTCGCACGAGCGTAGTACAATGACCTGCCCCATCAAATGATCCGCGACAGAGCACTAGGTCCACTGCGCAGAATCGGCTTTTCCAGAGACGTCGGTGTCGGCGCATGCGCCGCCGCGCTTCGGACGGGTGGGCCGCGGCGGGGACGCAGCATCACATGCCGCGTGGCTACCTGGCCCGGGCGGAGCGTCGCTGACCTCCGTTCCGGGGGATCGTCAATCGGGCTATTGGCGAGAGTTCCAGTCACTCTGTTCATGACGTATCGAAAGCCGGGATCGGTACGCAACCTTGTCGGGCGATGCGCCCGCCCGGCGGCGGCTTCAGAATCTCGATGAGCACCATCTGGCCCGTGCCGCAGATCGGGCAAAAGCCGCGGCGCTTAGGATCACCGGATTGGGGGTCGGCGAGGATGTCGCTGGGAGGCTCGGCTTGCGGATCGCGACGGGCCAACGGTTTTGCCGAAAGCCTTAGACCGTCTAACAAAACGTCATGTTCGATGAGCAGGTGAACCGATGAGTGCGCAGCGATTTCGATTCCTTGGTTGTCATGGAGGACGAACCAATGGCCAAGCCACTGCTCACGGACGAGCTCT